>CAWIJS010000010.1:0-276080 GCA_963836485.1 uncultured Conexibacteraceae bacterium
CCGCGGAGATGCGGACGATCATGCCTGGCCCTCCTCGAGCTGCTTGGACTCGGCAGGCGCCGCGCCGGGGGTGGGTGGGCCGAGCTCCGCCTTCATCTTGGCCAGCTCGTCGTCGACCGTCGCGGTGCTCGACAGCTCCTTGAGCTGACGGTCGATGTCGTCGTCGCCGCCTTCGCCGAGCTGGGTGAGGTCCTCGAACGCGCCGGAGGCCTCCAGCTCGCCGACGGCGTCGGCGCGGGCCTTCATCTGCTCGGTCTTGTCGACCGCGCGCTGCATCGCCAGGCCGACGTCGGCCATCTCCTCGCCGACACCGGTCGCGGCCTCGGAGATCCGCACCTGCGCCTCGGCGGCCGAGTACTGCGCCTTGATGACTTCCTTCTTGGTGCGGAAGGCCTCGATCTTGGTCGTCAGCTTCTGCTCGAGAGTCGATCAGCTTCTGCTGCTGGGCCTCGAGCTCTGCGACCTGCGAGTCGAGCCCCTGCAGCTCGGTCTGCGCGACGTTCTTGCGCTCCAGCGCGACGCGGGCAAGCTCCTCGTTGCCCTGCGACAGCGCCTGGCGCGCTTGGGTGTCGAGCTTGACGACGGACTGTTCGAGCTTGGAGGACTGCATCTGCAGTCGCTTCTTCGCCGTAACGACGTCCGCGATGCCCTTCTTGACGTTCTGGAGCGACTCCAGCTGCTTCTGGTAGCTGTAGTCCAGCGTCTCTGCTGGATCCTCGGCGCGGTCCAGCAGCTTCGAGATCTTCGCCTTCACGACCGTCGAGAAACGGCCACTAACGCCCGGCATCGGGCCTCCGTACAGATCGTGGGAAAGGGGTTCGGCCTAAGCCTAGCCCCTGGCCCGCGAACGTCGGCTAGAAGCCGACGGGGTGACGCGCGGTGAAGCCCTTGGTGCTGCGCAGCACCGGGCGCCAGCGCGGGCCCTTGCCGCCGGCGGGGTCGCCCGCAGCGCTCGTGTCAAGACGCAGGCCGGCGATGACGGCGAAGGCGTGGCCCGGGTTCGTGTAGATCGTGAACCACGTGCCGGGGCCCTTCGCGCCCCACTTCATGAAGGACGAAGAGTCCAGCGGCCGGGGCAGCAGGTCGGCGCCGTGCAGCGCGTAGGAGACGGTGCCGGAGCAGTCATAGCCGCGCGAGAGAAACTTGGCGTTGTGCCCGCCGCCGTAGACGTAGGGCTTGCCGATGATCTCGTTGGCGGCGGCGATCGCGTCCTTGACCTCCTGCGGCGCCGAGAGCGGCGCGGCGGCGTAGCCGGTCGGCAGGATGGTCGCGGTCTGCTCGGGAGTGAGCTGCGTGGTCGCCGGGTTGGGCTGCCCGTAGGTGGCGCCGCCGGTGTCGGCCGGCGTGGTCGCCGTGGCCGGGATCGTGCTGGAAGGGTCTGTACCACCGGTCGTCGACTGCGCCAGCGCCGCAGGAGCGGCTACCAGCGATGCAACGATCGTCAGCACAAGGGCAGATGCCCGCAAGGTCGAATCCTCTTTCGTCGGCCTACGGGGTTAGCTGACGGGCTAGCGCGGAAAGAGCCTGCGCTTCTCACGGATAACCGTGTGATTCGCCCCAAACAACCTGGGTCCCCCGCCCGCTGGATCCTCACCAGCGGTTCGGCGTGGTCGGAAACCTACACGACGGGGCGGAACGATGCACATCCGCGTCTCGCAATGCAGGTTGCAACCCCGTGGTTCGACGAGCGGCGGCCCGATCCTCACCCCAATGGTTCGCCTCCGGACGGATGACCCATTGGGCGGCGCGAGTTGATCGACGCGTGCCGACGGACCGAGGACGTAGCCTGCCGGGCCATGCGTCTCGCGCGAATCGCCGCCGCGGTGCTCGTTGTCGCGCTGGTCGTGGCCGGCTGCGGCCGGGGCTCCGACACCGACAACAACGGCCAGACCCCGACCACGCCGACCACCGGTGCCAAGGGCACCGAGACGACGGCCGCCCAGGATCTCGGCTTCCCAACGTTCGCCACCAAGAACACGACGCGCATCGGCGGCGCCGATCCGATCGCCGACGCCGCCGCCGCGGCACGCGCGGTCTACACCGGCACGTCGCGCATCACGCGCCCGCAGGCCGTCGTGCTCGCCGACGACAGCGACTGGCGCGTCGGCCTCGCCGCCTCGGTGCTGATGAGCGCGCCGATTCGCGCGCCGCTGCTCTACGCCCATGGCACCGACAAGCTCCCGGCCGCGACCCAGAACGCCCTGGCCGCGCTGGCGCCCACGGGCTCCAAGGACGCCGGCGGCGCGCAGGTCATCCGCGTCGGCGACGTGCCTGAGCTCGACGGCACCAAGACCACCGACCTGCGCGGCGACGGTGCCTTCGCGCTGGCCCGCGCCATCGACGCCTTCCAGGCCGCTGCCCACGGCACCACGAGCGACCGCGTGGTCGTCGTCGGCGCCGATGCACCGGAGTACGCGATGCCGGCTGCCGCCTGGGCGGCCAAGTCCGGCGACCCGATCCTCTTCACCCGCCGCGAGAGCGTGCCCGAGGACACCCGCGCGGCGATCGCGGCCCATCAGCAGCCCAAGATCTACGTCCTCGGGCCGCCCAGCGCGGTCTCCGACAAGGTCGTGACCCAGCTCAAGAAGCTCGGCAGCGTGACGCGCATCGCCGGCGCGAACCCTGCGGCGTCCTCGGTCGCCTTCGCGCGCTTCGTCGACGGCGCGTTCGGCTGGGGCGTCGTCGATCCTGGCCACGGCTTCGTCTTCGCCGACACTCACCGCCCGGGCGATGCCGGCGCCGCCGCACCGCTGTCGGCCAGCGGCACCTACGGTCCGTTGCTGGTCACCGACGACGCGACCAAGGTGCCGACCGCGCTGCAGGGCTACCTGCTCGACGTGCAGCCCGGCTACACCAGGGATCCGGTGCGCGGCGTCTACAATCACGGCTGGATCATCGGCGACGAGAGCGCGTTCTCGGTCGCCGTCCAATCGCAGATCGACGCTCTCCTGGAGATCGTCCCCGTCAACGAACGCGGAAGCGCCCCCACACCATGAGCCAGGCCGAGAGCCCCGATCGCCTCAACCGTGACGTCACCGTCGATGACGTCCGCCAGCTCATGGGCGCCTCGACGCCCCATTTCGCGCTGCAGCTGCGCAACCGGATCGCGCGGCTGATCGATCCGCTGGCCGCCGACCACCCCGCACGCGTGCTCGGTGAGCAGGAGATCACGCGCCTGACCGCGCTGGGCTTCGACGGCGAGACCCGCGGCCACCACGCCGAGGCCGGCAT
Organism: uncultured Conexibacteraceae bacterium; assembly: GCA_963836485.1. Classification (GTDB taxonomy): domain Bacteria; phylum Actinomycetota; class Thermoleophilia; order Solirubrobacterales; family Solirubrobacteraceae; genus Baekduia. The sequence continues at coordinate 3,232 of CAWIJS010000010.1, forward strand.
GCGCACGCTGCGCTCGGTCACCGACACGGTGGCCATCGGCGGGGTGGGCGCCGAGACGCCCGAGCCGCACACGACCGCGGACCACTAGGCCGGCCATGGCGGCGCGCGACGAGGCCGGGCTGCCGGACGCGCTCGCCCGCGCCCTGCCGCTGCTCGATCCCGAGGTGCGCGAGCAGGCCGGCTTTCCGGACCTGCGCCATGGCTACCTCGACCTACTCGGCGGCGGCGACGAGGAGGCGTTGCCCGACGACGCCGGCGTCGCGCAGCGGCTGATGCGCTCGCGCGCGCTGCCGCTGGTCTACGAGCGCTGGTGGCGGCCCGCGTGGGGCCGCGTGCTGAAGGGCGCGCTGGCCGGCGGGATGCGCGACGAGCACCGGATCGCCCGGCTGCTGCTCGGCCTCACGCCCGGCGACGGCGTCCTGGACGTCGCCTGCGGGCCCGGCAACTTCACGCGCGAGTTCGCCCAGATCGTCGGCGTCGGTGGTCTGGCCGTCGGGATCGACGCGTCGGCCACGATGCTCGCGCGCGCGGTCGCCGACACACCAACTGGCCAGGTCGCCTACGTCCGCGGCGACGCCGAGGCGCTCCCGTTCCGCGACGCGAGCTTCGACGCCGTCTGCTGCTTCGCGGCGCTCAACCTCTTCGCCGATCCCGACGCCGCGCTGGACCACATGACGCGCGTGCTGACGCCCGGCGGGCGAATCGCGATCTTCACCAGCTGCCGGCTGCAGTCGGCAGCCGGGCGGACGGTCAACGATTTGGTCGGCGCGCGCAGCGGCATGCGGATCTTCGAGCCCGACGAGATCGTCGACGGGCTCAAGGCCCGCGGCTATGCCGAAGTCCGCCAGCGGATCGCCGGGCTGACGCAGTTCGTCGGCGGGCGCCTGGCCGCCTGAACCGCCGATACCCTCAGAGCTGATGCGCGCGGGAGTCTTCCTCGCCTACTGGCCGTGGTTCACGCCTGCCGAGCAGGTCGAGCTCGCCATGCTCGCCGACCGCCTCGGGCTGGACTCCGCCTGGGTTGCCGAAGCGTGGGGCCAGGATGCGGTCTCGGTGCTCGGGCTGCTGGCCGGCAAGACCGAGCGGATCGGCCTGGGCTCGGGGTTGATGCAGATCCCGGCCCGCCGGGCGACCGCCACGGCGATGGCGGCCGTGTCGCTGGACGTGCTGAGCGAGGGACGCTTCCGGCTCGGGCTCGGGCTCAGCGGGCCGCAGGTCAGCGAGGGCTGGTACGGCGTGCCGTTCACCAATAACTTGAAGCGCACGCGCGAGTACGTCGACGTCGTGCGCCGCGCGCTGGCGCGCGAGCCGATCTTGATGGACATGGAAGGCGGAGAGGCCGGCCTCGGTCTCGGCAAGCCGCTCAAGCTGCTGGCGCGGCCGGTCCAGGAGCGGCTGCCGATCTACCTCGGCTCGATCGGGCCGAAGGCCGTCCGCCAGACGGGCGCGATCGCCGATGGCTGGCTGCCGTTCATGCTCGACCCGACCAATCCGGAGCTGCTGCTCGGCCCGCTGCGCGAGGGCGCGGAGGCCGCGGGACGCTCGCTGGCCGACATCGACATCGCGCCGGTCGTGCCGCTGGCGATCGACGAGAACCTGGACGCGGCGCGCAACGCGGTTCGCCCGTGGCTGGCCTTCTACCTCGGGTCGATGGGCGCCAAGAGCAAGAACTTCTACGTCGAACTGGCCGAGCGCCAGGGTCACGGGGCCGCCGCGCGCGAGGTCCAGGACAAGGGCTTGGCCGGCGACCGCCTCGGTGCAGTCGCGGCGGTGACCGACGGCCTGGTCGACGCAGGCGCGATCGCGACGACACCAGCCGGGCTCGACGAGCGGCTGGCCATCTACGAGCGCGCGGGCGTCACCACGCTGGTGGCGGTGCCGTGCGGCGACGACAAGCCCGGCGTGCTGCGCGCGCTGGCGGCAGCGACGGTGACGCGGTGAGTTCGCCCAGAGGGCTCATCACCGGGCGGCAGCTCGCCCAGAGGCTCGCTCCCGCGGCGGTGGGGACATGAGCGCCGTGCCTGCTCCCCGCCCCGACGGCATCGCCGGCTCGTCGCTCGCCGGCCCGTTCCCCGTCGGCGCCTACGCGGAGAAGCTGCGCGAGGAGCTGCGCAAGCGCGCGCGGGTCCAGCTCTTCGGCGAGGTCTGGAACTTCCGGCTGTCCAAGGCCAAGGTCTACTTCGAGCTGCGCGACGGCGACGGCGCGGTCCCGTGCGCGATGTGGCGCAACGACTTCGAGCGGCTGGGCTTCGGTCCCGGCGTTTTCGTCGACGGATGCCAGGTCGTCGTCGCCGGCGGCCCGGATTACTACCCCGGATCGCGCACCTCGTCGCCGTCGTTCTCCTTCGACGTCACCGGCCTGCGGATTGCCGGCGAGGGCGACCTGCTCGCCCAGATGGAGGCGCTGCGCCGCGCGCTCGGCGCCGCCGGACTGTTCGAGCCCCAGAAGACGCTGCCGCGCCCGGCACTGCCGCGCTGCATCGGCGTCGTCACCGGCGAGGGCGGCAAGGCGCGCGATGACGTGCTGGCCGGGCTGCACCGCCGCGGCTGGGCCGGCCGCCTGGTCTGGGCCTTCGCGCCGGTGCAGGATCGCCACGCGGCGCCGGCCATCACCCGTGCTCTGCAGGATCTCGCGGCGATCGAGGAGGTCGAGGTCGTCATCGTCGCCCGCGGCGGCGGCTCACTGGCCGACCTGTTCGCCTTCTGCGACGAGACGCTCTGCCGGACCGTCGCGCTGCTGCGGGTGCCGGTGATCGCCTCGGTCGGCCACCACACCGACCGCACGCTGATCGACGACGTCGCGGCCGTCAGCTGCTCGACGCCGACGCACGCCGCCGAGTCGGCGGTCCCGACGCATCCGCTGGAGGCGCGCCAGGCGCTGGCGCGCCGCGCCGCGGGCCTGGAGGCCCACGGCCGCCGGGCGGTGGTCGGCCGCGCGCGCCACCTTGCCGCGCTGTCGCGCGCGCCCGCTCAGGCGATCGAGCGCCACCGCACCGCGCTGCACCAGCGGCTGCGCGAGCTGCGCGCCGCGTCGCGGCGGCGGGTGGTCGAGGATCGCGAGCGCATCGCACGACGCGCGCTCGTCCTCTCCCGCAAGGTGGGCGCCGCTGCCGGCCCCGAGGACCGTGCGCGGCGCACCGCGCTGGACAGCCTCGCGGCCGCGCTGGCCGCCCACGACCCCGAGCGCACGGTCGCGCGCGGCTACGCGATCGTCGACGACGGCGCGGGTGGGATCGTGACGTCGGCCCAGCAGGCCCGCGAGTTGGGCGACGTCCGCCTCTTCTTCGGCGACGGCAACGTGAACGCGCAGATCGACAAGGACCCTAAGAACCCCGAGGAGGGCGCGTGAGCACCACGCAGAGCTACGAGGCCGCCACCGGGCGGCTCGAGGAGATCATCAAGCGGTTGGACTCGGGTGAGGCGGGGCTGCGCGAGACGCTCGACCTCTGCCAGGAGGGGCGCGGGCTCGTCGAGTTCTGCGCCGGTGAGCTGGACGCCGTCGGCCGCGGGCTGGAGGAGCTGCGCCTCGACGAGCTCGTCGCGCGGCTGGAGCAGCGGCCGTCGGGCGATGCTCCGGCGACCGCCTCATGAGCGGCCTCTGGGAGAAGGTCGCCGATCTGCCTTTGGAGATCGAGGACTATGCCTTGGAGCGGCTGCAGCGCGACGTCTCCAGCGCGTTTACCCGCGTGTCCACGGTGCTGCGCTTCCGCGGTGACGGCCACGAGGGCCTCGGCGAGGACGTCAGCTACGAGGCCGAGGATCAGGACGCGCTGCAGGCCGCCGGCCCGACGCAACCGCTGGCCGGCACGTGGACGCTGGAGTCCTTCTGCGACCACCTCGCAACGCTCGACCTCTGGCCCGAGCCGGCGCGCCACGACGCGTCGGTGCTCTACCGCGTGTGGGCCTATGAGTCGGCCGCGCTGGACCTCGCGCTGCGGCAAGCGGGCCTGTCGCTGACCGAGGTGCTGGGCCGCGAGGCCCGCCCGATGACGTTCGTGGTGTCCTTGCGCCTCGGCGAGCCGGCGACGACGGCGCCGCTGCGGGCGCGCCTGGATCGCTATCCGGGCCTGCGCTTCAAGCTGGACCCAACGCCGTCGTGGACCGATGAGCTCGTCGCCGAGCTGGTGGAGACCGGCGCGATCGACACGGTGGACTTGAAAGGGTTGTACCAGGGGTCGATCGTCGACAACCCGGCGGACCCGGTGCTCTATCGGCGGGTAGCCGAGGGCTTCCCCGACGCCTGGATCGAGGACCCGGCGATCACCGACGAGACCTGGCCCGCGCTGGAGCCCTATCAGGACCGCATCACCTGGGACGGCAACATCCACAGCGTCGACGACATCATCTCGCTGCCGTTCCCACCGCACATGGTCAACGTCAAGCCCTCGCGCCTCGGCGGCCTGCGTCCGCTGTTCAAGGCCTATGAGTACTGCGAAGACCGAGGGATCGCCATGTACGGCGGCGGCCAGTTCGAGCTCGGCGTCGGCCGCGGGCAGATCCAGTATCTGGCGTCGATCTTCCATCCGGACGGGCCGAACGACGTGGCGCCGGGTGGCTACAACGACGTCGACCCGCCGGCCGGGTTGCCGTCGAGCCCGCTGCCGGTGGCGGCGAGTGCGACGGGCTTTCGCTGGGGGTAGGGGGCGGTCGGGCCGGGCGTCGGTGGCGCCTAGTGCGCAGCGTTGGATGTGCTGCGCAGCGTGGTTCGTCGGCACCGAGGAGAGCGAGCGGGAGCGAGGTTCGCGGCGCCCGCGGTCGTCCGCTTGCGCCCGGGCGGACGATTCGGCACCGAATGACACTCGATCGCACCCAGACGGCGATATGCACGGTCTAGGTGCGATCGAGCGCGTGGAACCCGCGATATATCGCGGGTTCCACGCGTTTGACGGCGATTCGGCTCCGCATCGCGCCGCGCACTGACCGCCACCGGCGCCCGCACCCACCACCCCAAGCCCCAGCCGGTACAACTCCCGCCCTATGCACGAGCGCCTCGGGATCGTCGGCAGCGGAGCGATCGCCTGTGGGCTGGCGGCTGCTGCCGCTCGCCACGGGGAGGTCGTGCTCTGGGCGCGGTCTGACGGCTCAGCGCAGCGGGCCCGCACGACCGTCGACAAGAACTGCGGCCGGCTCAGCGGCGAAGTCAACGCCGAGCACGTCAGGATCGTCCAGGACCTGAGCGCGCTGAACACCGCGACGGCGATCGTCGAAGCCGTCGTCGAGGACGTCGACGCCAAGGCCGCGCTGTGGCGCGAGCTGGCACAGGTTGCCAACGACACAGCGCTGCTGGGCTCGACCACCTCGTCGCTGTCGGTCGCCGAGCTGGCGCGCGCCAGCGGCGCGCCCGAGCGCTTCGTCGGCCTGCACGTCTTCAACCCGGTCCCGAAGATGAAGCTCGTCGAGCTGGCGTTCCCGCAGGAGGCCAGCGCGCAGACCCGCGAACGGGCGACCGCGCTCTGTGAAGGCCTCGGCAAGACGCCGGTGATCGTGCCCGACATCCCGGGCTTCGTCGTCAACCGTTTGCTCTTCCCCTATCTCTTCTCCGCCGTCGCGCTCCAGGAGGAGACCGGGCTGGCGGCCGAATCGATCGACACCTGCATGCAGCTCGGCGCCGGCCACCCGATGGGCCCGCTCGCGCTGCTGGATTTCGTCGGCCTCGACGTCGCCCAGGCGATCGGCGAGGCGATCGGCGCCGCCGTCCCTGCCTCGCTGACGGCGCTCGTCGGCGAGGGCGCGCTGGGCCGTAAGAGCGGCCGCGGCTTCTACACGTACAACTGAAGCGCCATGCGCATCCACACCATCCCCCACTCCACCAACGTCCACCGCGTCGCGCTCGCCCTCGGGCTCAAAGGCGTCGCCGTCGACGAGTGGGTCCAGCACACGCCTGAGGACCGCACCGGCATCCGTGCGGTCTCCGGCCAGGATCTCGTTCCGGTGCTCGAGACCGATGACGGGCAGGTGCTCGTCGACTCGATGCCGATCGTGGCGTGGATCGATGAGATGTGGCCGGCGCCGGCGCTCTACCCGGCCGACCCCGCCGCGCGCCGCGAGGTCGAGGGCTTCATCACGTTCTTCAACCACGTGTGGAAGGTGCCACCCAACGCGATCGACGCTGAGCGCCAGCGCCACGGCTCCGCAGCCGACACCGAGCGCATCGCCGCCTGGGCCGCGCAGCTGCGCGGCTGGCAGCACGGCTTCGACGGCCTCCTGTACGGCCGCGACTACCTCTTCGGCGACGCGCCCGGCGCCGCCGACATCTGTGCCTATCCCTTCCTGCGCTTCGCCACCTCTGCCGATCCCGACGATGACGACCTCTTCCACGGCGTCCTGATCGACCATCTCGAGCCCACCCCGCGGCTGGCCGCATGGATCGATCGCATGGCGGCGTTGCCGCTCCCTCCGAACTTTTAAGGCGTCTTCAGGAAGCGGGCAGAGAATCGCTCTCGCGAACGTACTCGCACGTGCACCTCCTCCCAGAAGCACGACCCGGCCCGCTCCTCAGGCGGGCCGGTTCGATTTCTGAGCCCAAAACGCTCCGGGCGGCCGGCAGAGCCGACCGCCCGTAAGGCGTTTTGCGGATGGACCCACCCCGGACCCACCCGCCTCTACGGTCGCCGCATCAGCTGTCCCACGAGCGAGAGGCGGCGGAGCCCCGGTCAGTCCGTCCACGTTCCGGAGCCCGTTCCAGAAGCCTCCAACGCGTGCCGCGGGCAGAACTTGCGCCTTTGGCGCCGGGTGTTCTAGCCGTCGCGCTGTTCGCTGCCAGACACCGCACCCTGCTGGGCGCGGCGCTCGCGGATACGGACGGCCTCGATGCGGTTCTCGCGGACCGACTCGACGCGGATCGAGTAGCCGTCGGCGGTGATCTGGTCGCCGCGCTTGGGCAACCGCCCGAGCTCCGCAAAGACGAAGCCCCCGACCGAGTTGTAGGCGTCGGTGTCGACCGGCAGCTCGACGCCGTGGTCGAGCAGATCGGTGATCGCGACGTGCCCGCGGACGAACCAGTCGCCGTTGGCCAGCCGCCGGATCTGGCCGCCGGCCGGGTCGGTCTCGTCGTCGATCTCGCCGACGACCTCTTCGATGATGTCCTCGACGGTGACGATCCCGACGACGCGCCCGTACTCGTCGACGACGACCGCCATCGAGGAGCGCTGGCGCTGCAGGTCGGCGAGCAGGTCGTCCAGCGGCTTGGTCTCCGGGACGATCACCGCCTCGCGCACCAGCGGCACCAGCGACGCGTGCGGCCCCTCGGCCATCAGCGACTGGGCCAGCCGGTTGGAGTGCACGATGCCGCGTACGCGGTCGCGGTTGTCATCCTCGGTGACGACCAGCCGCGTATGGCCGGAGGAGATGCAGCGGCGCAGCGCCGTCTCGACGTCTTCTGACAGATCGACCGTGACGACCGCCGGAATCGGCGTCATCACCTGGCGCGCCTCCTGCTCGTGCAGGTGAAAGACGCCGCTGAGCATCCCGGCCTCGCCGGCGTCGAGCTTGCCGCCCGCGCGCGCCTGGCCGATCAGGATGCGCAGCTCCTCAGGCGTCGCGCCCTCCTCGGAGGCCGCCTCGGGGTCCACCCGCAGCAGCCGCAGGATCCCGTTGGCCACCATGTTCAGCAGCGAGATGAAGGGCTTCATCGCGATGTTGAAGGCCCGCAGCGGGCGGGCGACGAAGATCGCGATCCGGTCCGGATGGATGATCGAGTAGATCTTGGGGACCTGCTCGCCGACGACGACGTGCACGCCCGTGACGATCACGTAGGCGATCGCCACCGAGATGCCGACCTTCACGCCGTGCGAGAAGCTCCCGAAGATCGGCTCGAAGATCGTCGCGATCGCCGGCTCGCCCAAGAAGCCGATACCCAGCGAGGCGAGCGTGATCCCGAACTGGCACGCCGACAGGTATTGGTTGAGGTCGTCGTGGAGCTCCAGCGCGCGGCGCGCGCCGGCGTTCCCGTTCTCGGCGAGCTCCTGCAGCGAGGAGCGGCGTGAGCGCACGAGCCCGAACTCGGCGGCCACAAAGAAGCCGTTGACGAGGACCAGGACCGCGACAGCCAGAAGCAGCAGTGCGGTCACGCTTGGGGGCCGGGTCCGTGCCCGGCGCTACTTCGAGAGGGGTCGTCGTTCATGGAGCGACTGCGTCAACCGTATCAGCGCTGCTGGATGCCCGGCAAACGGTCGAGCCGGGCGGCCAGGTCGAAGTCGGCCTGGGTCAGCCCGCCGGCGCTGTGGTTGGTCACGCTGAGGCGCAGTTTGTTCCAGCCGTGGACGAGGATGTCGGGATGGTGATCGGCCTCCTCGGCGACGGTCGCCACCGCGTTGACCGCCGCGATCGCGGCCGCGAAGTCCTTGCACGCCACGTCGCGGACGATCATGTCGCCGTCGCGGTGCCAGTCCTCCAGCGCGCCGAGGCGCTCGTCGATCTCCTGAGCTGCCAGCAGCTCTGCCATATCCTCGCCTCCGATGCGGATCGTGAGCCTGGTGCCCCACGCTACCGAGTTGCTCTACGCGCTCGGCCTTGGTGACAGCGTCGTCGGGGTCACCCACGAGTGCGACTACCCGCCCGCGACCGCGCAGCTACCCCGGATCACCCGCGATGTCCTGCCGGCTGGCCTCAGCCCCGCCGAGATCGACGCGGCCGTGCGCGACCGCACCGAGAAGGGCGAGGCGATCTACCTCCTGGACGAGGAGAAGCTCGCCGAGTTGGAGCCCGACCTCATCGTCACCCAGGAGCTGTGCCCGGTCTGCGCGGTCTCCTACGAGGAGGTCCGCGACGTTGCCAAGAAGCTCGACCCCTGCCCCACCGTCATCGCGCTGGACCCCAAGACCTTCGGCGAGACGATGGGCGACATCCGGACGCTGGCCCAGGCGACCGACGCGCGCGAGGCCGCGCTGGACCTCGTCGCCCGTCAACGCGCTCGTGTCGACCGCGTGCGGCTCGCGCTCAAGGGTGCGCGCCGGCGGCGGGTGATCGCGATCGAGTGGTTCGATCCGGTCTTCATCGCCGGGCACTGGACGCCGCAGCTGATCGACATGGCCGGCGGCACCGACCTGCTCGGCTTTGCCGGCGAGCACTCCGAACAGCTCGACTGGGAGCTCCTGGAGGCCGCCAAGCCCGAGGTCGTGGTCTGCATCCCGTGCGGCTACGACGGTCCGCGCGCGCTGGCCGAGGCCGAGCAGTTCAGCGACCGCCTCCGCGCGCTGAAGGCCAAGGAGGTCGTCGCCCTCGACGCGGCCGCCTACTTCAGCCGGCCGGGCCCGCGCTTGGTCGACGGTCTGGAGACGCTGGCCCACGCGCTGCATCCCGACCGGGTCACCGAGGCGCCGGGCCGTGTGCATCGCGTGATGTTGTAGGCCCCTATTTCTTGCGCTTCACGCTGAAGTACGTCCACTTCGAGGACGACGGCTTCAGCGGCTTGGGCGCCAGGTAGCGGACGCGCACGCGCCAGGCGCCGGAGCGCTTGAGCTTCTGACGCACCTTGAACGGCTTGCCCGCCGGCTTGGTGACCTTGTGCAGGGTCTTCCACCGCGCCTTGTGCTTCTTGGTGGCCTTGGTGCGCCACTGCCACTGGATCTGGACCTTGCCCGGCAGCGCCGAGCCCGAGGGGCTCAGCAGCTGCCCGCTCAGCAGGCAGCTCGCGGCCTTGGTGCACGTCACGGCCTTCAGCGTGAACTTGGCCGGGCCGATGGCGATCAGCTGGCTCGCTGAGACCTTGCGCACCTGGACGTCCTGGCTGCCGACGTTGCCCTGGGCGTCGGTCGCGCTGACCGTGATCGTGTGGACGCCGATCGACAGCTGCTTGGCGCCCTGCCAGTCCAGCGAGACGACCTTGTCGTTGGCCAGGCCGTCGCCGAAGTTCTGGATCGTCTTACCGTCGGCGGCGAAGGTGATCCGGCGCGGGGCTGACGTGTCGCGTGCCGAGGCCGAGATCAGCAGGCTGCCGGCATAGGCCTGGCCGACCTTCGGCGTGACGATCGTGACCGCGGGACCGTCGAAGTCGCCGCAGGCGCCCGAGAGCGTGTCGCCGCTGGTGGCGATCGTGTGGAAGACGTCCCATGCGGGCTTGTGCGCGCCACCGGTGCTCAGCAGGCCGTAGTGGCGCAACTCGTCGAGCGGGTTCTCCGCGGCCGGCGCGTCGCGCAGGGTGAACCAGGTCGCGACCTCGACGCCGGGCTCTTGGGCCAGGCAGTGATACCCCTGCGCCAGGAACGTCGCCTGGTCGGCAGCGGTCACGCCGGAGGGCTTGAGACCGGCCGACGCGCCGCGCTCACACGACGGGCCGCCGCCGGAGGCCGGCTGCGTCGAGCTCCAGCCGTACTCGGTGACGCGCACGGGCTTGGTGTCCCCGTGGGCGCGCAGCGTCGCCAGCACCTCGCGGATGCCGAGGAAGACGTACTGCGAGATGCGGCCGTCGCGGTCGCGCAACACGGTCGCGGGACCGTTGACCAGGCAGCCGGTGTCGAGGTGGACGGCTGCCGCGTCGAAGTTCCCCTGAACACCGTGCGCGTAGAGCTGCTCCAGCCACGGGTAGTCGTTGCCGGTCACCGGGCCGAGCACGACCTCGGCGGTCGGATCCGCGGCGCGCAGGGCGGGCGCGGCGGCCTTGACGAGGGCGGTGTAGGCCGCCGGGTCAGCCTTGGGCGCCCACCACTCGTCGGCGTCCTCCTCGTTCCAGATCTCGTAGGCGATGTTGTGGCCCGCGATGCCCGGCAGTGCCGCGAAGCGCGCGAGCGCGTCGGCGTAGTCGGCCGGGTTGCGCGGCGCCGCGTTGTAGTTGGAGGAGCCCGACGCCCACGGCGGCGAGCCGGTGAAGACGAAGTCGGCGCGCACGCCGGCGGCGCTCAGCCGCGCGACGATGTCGGTGTAGGCCGTGACGAGGTTGGGGTCGAAGCGGCCCTTGCCCGGCTCCAGGCTCGGCCACAGCAGGAAGATCCGGACCTCGTGCGCGCCGGTGGCCAGCGCCTCGTCGAGCTGGGGACCGACGGGGATGCCGGCGGCGTTGATGCCGAGCGTCGGCGCGGCGCTGGCGCTCGTCGTGGGCAGCCCCACGACGGCCACCCCGACCGCGATCGTCAGGAACAGGACACGGCTGAGTCGGCGCACGGCGCGCAACCTACCGAAGGGCAGGAGGGCGCGAGGGCGTCACACGCTGATGTTGTGCAGATCGCCCGAGACGGCGATCGACCCGACGACCGCGAGGATCGACAGCGCCGCACACGCCGCGTAGCCGAGCCACGGCTGGCGCAGGCGATCGGCGCCGTGGAAGGCCAGCCCCGCCAGCAGGCCACCGATCAGCCCGCCGATGTGGCCGCCGAAGGCGATGTTGAACCCGGGGATGAAGCTGATCACCAAGTTAATGAGGATCAGCCCGCCGAGCCCGCCGCCGAACGCCTCATAGCCACGCCGCCACTGCTCGACGGCCAGCACGCCCATCAGGCCGAAGACCGCACCCGACGCGCCGACCACGACCGAGGTCGTGGTCTGCACCAGCGCGCCGAACGAGCCGCAGAGCAGCGCGGTGAAGTACAGGACCCCAAAGCGCGCCGAGCCGAGTAACCGCTCGAGCTGCTGGCCGAGCATCCACAACAGGTACATGTTGAACCCGATGTGGAAGATCCCGCTGTGCAGGAAGCCGCTGGTGACCAGGCGCCAGTAGTCGCCGGCGTTGACGAGCGGCCCGTAGAGCGCGAAGTGCTGGTAGATCCATCCGCTGCTGGTGCTGCTCAGGCCGATGCCGCCGCCCGAGCTCAAGAAGAGGACGACGCAGGTGACGATGATCGCCACCGTCACGCGCGGCTCGGCGTTCATCGTGGCCGCGGTGCGCACCTGGGTGCGCTGCTTGGAGCAGACCGGGCAGCGCATGCCGACCGACGTCGCCGTCATGCAGTCCGGGCAGATCGGCCGACCGCAGTTCGAGCAGGAGACGCCCGTCTCGCGGTTGGAATGGCGGTAGCAGGTGGCCATGTGGGCGCCGCACGCTAGCAGCGGGCCATCAAGACGAGATCAGGTGCGACTTATGTGAGCTTGGCGCCCATCAACGCCGGGCTCGTCGGCTCCTGGCTGCCGCCAGGCGGCTCGGCGGTCACCAGCACCTGATCGGTCCCCTTCAGCGACTCCAGGATCTCGACGCGCGCGCGGCCGTCGGACGGGACGGTGAAGAGCGTGTGCGTCGGGCGCGGCTTGTCCTTGCCGTGGATCAGCCACACCTGGTAGACGTGGCCGGCCGGCGCGGCGGGCATGCCGCGCAAGTCCAGCTCGCCGTGGTCGCCGGTGACGCGCAGCGCGACCTGCGTGCCCTTGGGGCCGAAGCCCGGGTGCGAGGTGGTGCTGTCGCCGCCCGACAGCAAGACGCCGGCGATGACGCCGAGGGCGAGCAACGCCGTCGCCAGCACGGCGGCGGGCAGCGGGCGCAGGCGTCCGAGCCAGCCGAAGCGCCGGCCTTCGCGGGGCGACGCAGCCGTAGGCGGCCGGTCGGCCTCAGGACCCGCGGCACGCAGCAGCTGCGCCTCGGACTCCACGATCCCCATGATCCGGCTCTTGAGCGCCGGCGGCGGGACCAGCTGCGGCGCGGCCATCGGCAGCACGTCGGCCACGATCTGCAGCTCGGCGACCTCGCCGCGGCAGATGGAGCACTCCTCCAGATGGAGGGCAAAGGCGCGCGCGTCGGCCTCGTCGAGCGCGCCGAGCACCCACGGGCCGGCGTCGTCGCGGTGGCGGCAGTCGTCGGTCATGCCGGCACCTCCATGAACTGACCGAGCTGCCCGCGGAGCTTCTCCAGGCCGAGGCGGATGCGACCCTTCACGGTCCCGATCGGCATCTCCAGCATGGTGGCGATCTCCGAATGGGAGAAGCCGCCGAAGTAGGCCAACTCAATGGCCTTGCTCTGCTCGTCGGGCAGCGCCTGGAGCGCGGTGCGCACCTCGGCGGCCTCTTCGCTGTGTGCTGCCTGGATCTCGGTGCGCTCCTTGGCTTCGAAGCGCTCCTCGATGCCCTCGTCGCTGGCGCGATGCGTGTCGTGGCGTAAGTTGCGCCGCAGCGAGTCGATCGCCCGGTTGTGGACGATCCCGAGCACCCACGTGCGCACGCTGCCGCGGGTGCGGTCGTAGCGGGCGCCCGAGCGCCATAGCGACAGGAAGGCCTCCTGCACGACGTCCTCGGCGGCACCGCGGCGTCCGGTCATCCGGTAGGCAAGGGAGAAGGCGGCGTTGGCATGGCGCTCGTAAATGACCTCGAAGGCCTGTGCATCACCCTGACGCATGAGCTGCATCAGGTCCTCGTCGGCGAGCGTCATGCGCGTGCGGTTGGGGTCTGCGGCGGCCACGGCGTGTTCTTACGCGTCACCCCGCGCATCGGATCATCGCGCACGCGCCAAAGAACGTTCACCGATCGGTGTGTTTACCGATCGAGGATCTTGCGGGTCTCGTCGGCGACCGCGTGCAGCGTGCGCTCGGCGAGATCGATCGGGCCCGAGGCCTTCGAGGCGCGCCGCCGGTGCTGCTGGCGCACGCGCAGGAGCACGAGCGCCGCGCCCGCCGTCGTCCCGATCGCCGCCGCCGCGACCGGGCGCACCCAGTTGCGCGGATCGCGCATCGTCGACAGCTCCCAGCTCTCGAGCTCGTCCTGGGCGAGCTCGGTCAGCTCGGTCAGGGTCGACTCCAGCCGCAAGCTGAGCTGCTCGGGCGGCTCGACCGGCGCCAGCGCCCGTCGCAGCAGGCCCTCGAAGTCCCCAAAGGTCTCGCTCATCGCGCGCTCACCCGCTCTGCCTCGTCGCGACGATCTCTTCCAGCTGCTTGATCGCGCGGTGCAGCAAGACCTTGGTCGCGCCGTCGGTCCGCCCCATGGCACGCGCGATCTCGCGGTTGTCCATGCCCAGCGCAAAGCGCATGATCAACGCCTCGCGGCGGTCGTCGGGCAGCTCCTTGACACCCTCCAAGATTCGCGCCAACTCGTCCCGACCCTCCACGAGATCCTCCGTGGTGTGGACCGAGCGCAGCGTGTCGGTGTCCTCGATCGGCGTCTGCGGCTTGCGCGAGCGGTCCCGGTAGAGGTTCGCTGCGAGGTTGTGCGCGATCCGGATCAGCCATGGCCGCAGCGGGCGCCCGTCGGACTCCGCCACCGCTCGCTCGAAGTGCCGATAGGCCTGCAGGAAGGTCTGCTCGGTCAGATCCTCCGCATCGTGGTGGTTGCCCACCCGGTAGTAGGCGTAGGAGTAGACGTCCTTCAGATGCGCTCGGTAGAGCTCCGAGAAGTCCGCATCCAGCTTGGCCTTGTCGGCGTCCCCCACGCACAGCAGCCTATCCGCCGCCTACGCGGCCCGGACGAACCTCTTGGTGCGCCGTGGCGGTGCGGTGATCGCCGAGGCCCAGTCGCCGGCATCGACGCGGCCCTCGACGACATCGGCCAGCCCGCAGACGGCCGGTGCGTCGACGCCGCCCTCGCGCAGCGCGAGGGCCAGCAGCGGGAGCGCGTCCAGCGACTCGGCAGCTTGCCCGAGCGCGCCCTCGATGTCTTGGGGCGCGGTGCCGGCGGCCAGCAGCTCGCCGGCGCGGCGGTTGCGAGAGCCCGTGGCCAGGACGGTGGCGATGAGGTCGCCGGTGCCGGCTAGGCCGGCGAACGTCTCGGCGTGCGCGCCTTGCGTGCGGGCGTAGGCGTCGACCTCGGCGAAGACGCGGCCGGCGGCGGCGCCGACGGCGTTGGGCCCGGCGGGACCGGCGGTCGCGGCGGCCAGCGCGGCAGCGTTCTTGGCGGCGCCGGCGAGCTCGACGCCGACGGTGTCGGTCGAGGTCTCGGCGTAGAGGTCGGCCTTGCTCAGGAGGTCGGCGATCTGGCGGCCGAAGCCGCGGTCGGCGCTGGCGACCACCAGCGCGGCACCGTGATCGAGCGCGTCGGCGGCGTGCGCGGGGCCGCCGAGGCCGGCGATCGCGCGCACGTTGGAGCGCTCGGCGACGTAGACACTCGGCAGCGCACCGTACGGCGGAACGAGACCCTTGGAGGCGACGAGCAGCCCGGCCCGGGCGGTGATCGCAGCGCCGTGAGCGGCGATGACCTCGGGGAGCGCGCGGGCGGGGACGGCAAGGACGACAAGATCGTGGCGGCCGAGCTCGAGGTCGCCGGCTTCGACGATGCTCACCGTCTCGGGCAGCAGCTCGCCGGGCAGGTAGCGGTCGTTGACGCGGGTCGCGTTGAGCAACTGCGCCTGGGCCGCGGTGCGGGTGCCGAGCTCGACCTCGACACCGGCGCGCGCCAGCGCAACCGCGAGACCGGTCCCCCACGAGCCGGCGCCGATGACGGCGGCGCGACGGATCGGCGGCAGGCCGCCCAGCCACTCCCACTGCAGCATCACGCAGGGCCAAATGCGCTCGGTGACCGCGCCGGCCAGCTGGCCGGAGGGCGCGGCGACCTTCGGGAAGCGCAGCGGCGCGCCAGCGCGGATCGACACCTTGTGCGGGCGGATCCGCCAGCCGCGGCGGATGTTCTCGGTCCCAATGACCGCGACCGGGATGACCGGCGCGCCGGTCTCCAGCGCCAGGCGGCCGACGCCCCGCTTGGGCGCGCCGAGCGTGCCCGGGCGGGTGCGGGTGCCCTCCGGGAAGATCAGCACGGAATCGCCACGCTCGAGGATCTCGCGAGCGGTGCTCATCGCGTCCTGGTCGGCGTTGCCGCGGTCGATCGGGAACGCGCCGAGGCTGTTGAGGAACCAGGCGGTCAGCGGATGGCGGAAGAGCTCCTTCTTGGCCACGTAGTAGAGCGGCCGGCGCGACATGCACGCGATCACGAACGGATCGAGGAAGGACCGGTGGTTCGCCGCGAAGATCGACCGGCCCGTCGACCGGGATGTGCTCGCGCCCGATCCGCGACATCCGGAAGTAGATGTGGAAGAACGGCTGGAAGAGCGCCCGGACGATCCAGTACACGAACGGGTTGACACCCTTGGTGCGCGCGCGGGCAAGGTGGCGGTTGCTCTCCATCTGATCTGGCGTACACCTGCCGGGGCACGAGGGTTACAGTGCGTCCATGGCCATCGATCGTGCCCGCACCGCCCGTGGAGCCCTCGCGGGCGCCGTCGCCGCCGGGGTCTGGGCGGCGCAGCAGCCGCTCGATCAGAAGCTCTTCGGCGTCAAGTACGACGACACCGAGCTGCTTGGCAAAGCCGTGACCCGCGGCCGCGCGTGGCCGGTGGTCGGGCTGGCGATGCACCTGGCCAACGGCGCGGTCTTCGGTGCCGTCTACGCCGGCGTCGTGCGCCGCGTGCCGCTGCCGTCCTGGTCGCGCGGACCGGCGGCGGGCTTGGGCGAGCATGTCTTGACGTGGCCGCTGGTGCTCGTAACCGACCGCATCCACCCCGCCCGTGACGAGCTGCCGACGCTCGGCACCTCAGCCCGCGCCTTCGCCCAGGCGACCTGGCGCCACCTTTTGTTCGGGCTGATCCTCGGCGAGCTCGAACGCCGCCTGAACGACGAGCCCGACGAGGAGCTTCCGAGCTACGAGCACGTCGTCTCCACCAACGGCCACGGCAACATCGAGCACGCCATCACGGGCGCCGCCTAAACTTGCCGTTCTGGCAAGCCGGGGTAGCTCAGAGGTAGAGCACTGCTCTTGTAAAGCAGGTGTCGCGGGTTCGAATCCCGTCCTCGGCGTTGTGGGGCCGGAGTAGCCGCCCCACCCGGGGGCGAACTTTGGTCTGACTCGACTTAAGGACTCGATGGGTCCTTTTCTCGAGTCAGACCGTCAAATCGCAACGCTCGCTGCGCGCCAAGAGGGCGTCGTCCGCCATATGCAGTTGCGCCAGCTCGGACTCACATCGCGCGCGATCCGGCATCGACGAGAGATCGGTTGGCTTGTCGACCTCCATCGTGGGGTTTACGCCGTGGGGCACAGCCGCCTCAGCATGACCGGTCGCCGACTCGGAGCAGTTTGGGCGTACGGATCGAAGGCAGTGGCGAGCCATCGCGCGGCGGGAGTCGCCTGGAACCTTCGCGCGTCGAGCGGAGGTAACATCGACGTCACCGTGCCGGCGCGCTCGGCCACGGAGCGAGACGGGACGAATCTCCATTTGACCTCGCGGCCGCTCGAGGTGACGACGATCGGCCTACTCCCGGTGACAACGCCCGCACGGACGATTCTTGATCTCGCCGGCGTCCTCGCGCCACATCATGTCGAGGCCGCGCTGAAGCAGGCGGATGTCCTGGAGCTGTTCGACCTCACTGCGCTGCGCGCGGTCGTAGCGGCGCATCCACGGCATCCGGGGCGCCGGACACTCGCCGGACTGCTCGATGAGGCGACGCGTCGCGGGCTAACGCTCACGCTCAGCGAGCTCGAGATCCGCTTCCGCGCACTCTGCGACGCACACCGCCTGCCCCACCCCGCCGTCAACGCGCGACCGCTCGGGTTCCGCGTGGACTTCCTCTGGATCGATGCACGGCTCGTGGTCGAGACCGATGGCTGGGGCAGCCACCGCACGCGGGCAGCGTTCGAGGAGGATCGAGCGCGCGATCAGGCGCTCGCCGTCGCCGGCTACCGCACCGTGCGCTTCACGCACCGGCAGATCGTCGACGATCCGAACGCCGTCGCCGCGACGCTGTCGGCGCTCCTCGCAGGTTGAGACTGGGTGCGCCTCCTAGAGCCGGTCGCGCCAGGTGACGGCGGCGGAGGCGACGGCTGCGAGCGCCTCTTCCAGCTTGAAGCGGTTGTCGGCCCGGCGTGCGACGGCGAGGGACTTGAGCGCGTCGGCGAGGAGCGCGGGCCCGGCCGGGCCGTCGGCGCGTAGCGCGTCCAGCTCGGAGGAGGTCAGCTTGCGCGAGGTGCCCGTCGCCGCCACGGCGACCTCGGCGTAGTCGCGCTCGGCCCGTGCCGCGCGTGCCTCGGCGCGCAGCGCCGCGTTCTCGGCGGCGGCCGCGCGGGCCAGCGCCTCGTCGACGACCGTCTGCTCAGGCGAGGCTGCGACCACGTGCTCGACGCGGATCGGGGTGCCCTGCGCGGCAGCCAGCCGACGCTCGGCCTCGGCCGCATGCGCCTCGGCGCGCTCGACGGCGAGTTGCGCGTCGACCAGCTCGGCGCCGACCCCGCGCTTCTGCGCACGTGCCTCGGTGACCGTGGCCTCGGCGCGCTCCAGGCGCGAGGCGAGCTTGACGGCGGTGCGACGGGCCTCCGCGGCGTCCATGCGGGCCTCGGCCAGCTCGGACTTCACGGCGGCGGCACGTGCCTCGGCGGCCTCGCGCGCTCGCTGCACCCGGGCGAGCGCAGCGGCGTCGGTGACGCGCTCGCGGACGACCTTCGTCTTGACCTTCGGCGCCGCGGCCGCACGGGCACGAGCGCGGTCGAGCTGCGTCTGCAGCCGCTGCGCGCGCGTCTCGGCATCGGCCGCGCGCGCCAGCGCGGCGTCGACCGCCACCCGGGCGTCGTGCTCGAGCCGCGCGGTGGCGCGCTCGGAGAGGTCGACCTCAGTCCGGCGGCGCGGTCCCCGCTTGGCGGGCTCGAAACCAGCCGCGCGGATCGCGAGCTCGAGCGAGCCGTCGAAGCAACGCCGGGCGGCGTTGGCCGACGGGTAGGCCGAGCCACAGACCGGGCAGCCGGCCCGATAGCGGTCGATCCGCCAGACCTGGCCGGTGATCTTCGCCTGACCGGGGTTGAGGTCGGCAAGCCGAGGGACCTCGCCGTGGGCCTGCACGAAGTGCTGAATCTCGGTGATGACGGACTCGGGGGTCCACTGCGGGGTCTTGCCCCGGCGTGGGGCCCCCGCGATGTGCACGGGGGCCATATGCGCCTGGCCCCCTAGTGCATGGGCCGGGCGCACGCGGCGCCCGACGGTCCGAAGTGCCGCGCCCGTCCGGGCGTCGGCGGTCCGGGCTCGGGCCCGAACGAAAGAGAAGGGGTGTGGTGCATGTGCTTCATGTGCCCTTGCACCGTATCGACACCGGCGCCGCGATCCAACAGCCGGCCGGCAGATCGCACCCGCACGGCGATCAAGCGGCAGCCTGCGCGGCCTCGGTGGCCGACCGCGCCACGCACCCGGCCAGGTGGTCGTTGACCAGGCCACAGGCCTGCATCGCCGCGTAGGCCGTCGTCGGCCCGACGAAGCGAAAGCCCTCGCGCTTGAGCGCCTTGGACAGCGCCGTGGACTCGGGCGTCAGCGCCGGGACGTCGCCCCAGCCGGCGGGTGCCGGACGGTCGGGATCGGGCCGGTGCGACCACACCAACTCGGGCAACGAGGTGCCCGCGTCGCGCAGCCCGAGGACCGCGCGGGCGTTGTTGATGGTCGCGTCGACCTTCAAGCGATTGCGCACGATCCCGACGTCGGCCATCAGCCGCGCCACGTCGTCGGCGTCAAACGCCGCCACGGCCTCGGGCTCGAAGTTCGCAAACGCGGCCCGGAAGTTGTCGCGCTTGCGCAGGATCGTGATCCACGCCAGGCCGGACTGAAACGCCTCGAGCGAAATCCGCTCATAGAGCCCGCGCTCGTCGCGGACGGGCCGCCCCCACTCCTCGTCGTGGTAGGCGCGGTAGAGCGGGTCGTCGGCCCCGAAGCAGCGCAGTCCGTCAGCGTCGGCCATCGGCCCCGGAGCCTACGGCTTCTTCTTCACCGTGATCGTCATCTTCATCTCCTCCTCGTGGAAGGTGCAGATGATCTTGTAGGTGCCGGGCGTGGTCAGCTTGCGCTTGAACGACTCGCCGGCGACCAGCAGGTCGGAGTGGAACTTCTTTGCGCCTTTGGGCGCGGACTTGACGTCGACGTCGTGCTCGTCGGTGACGTCGTCGCCCCAGACCCAGTTGACGGTGTCGCCGACATGGACGGTGAGCTTCGACGGCCCGTAGTAGTTGTCGTTGACCGACACCTTGCGCGTCTTGCCGCTCGTGGCGCCGAGCGCCAGCGCGGGCGCCGCGGCGAAGGCCGCGGCGCCCATCAGCGCAAGGGTGGCCTTGCGGCCTGTCACTTGACCGTGCCCGCCACGTAGTGCTCCAGCGGCGTGAGGCCCGCCTGCGGGGCGTGCGGGGACTTGACCAGGAACGCCTCGTGCGAGTTGTCGAGCGCCCACTGGACGAGTTCGCCCTGGACGTCGCCCGAGAACGCGTTGGCACCGGTGAACGGGCATGCGGCGAACGTCGACGCGTTAGCCGGGACCGTCACCGCTACACCGGTGTTACCACCGATGCAGTTGTTGGTGCCGTTGCCGTCATAGGTGATGTCACGACCGTTGAGGTCGGTGCCGTTGAGCCCGAACTGGTTGTTGGTGATCTGGTTGCCCACCAACTCGGACGCGTCGGGCAGCTTGGGCTTGAGCAGGAACTGCTCGATCATGCCCGCACCCGCCAGCCAGTTGCCGTAGATGCGGTTGTTGTCAATCCGATTGCCGCGACCACCGAACAGCAGCGCGCCGACACCCACGGGGTAGGCGGTGGAGTCACCGGCCGGCGGACGGACCGTGAACGGCGCGCCCGCGTAGTAGTTGAAGTTGTTCCAGAAGATGTCGTTGTCGGTGATGACGTTGTCCTCGGCCGGCGGGTACTTCTCCGAGCTCAACGCGTTGGGGACGACACCCGTTCCGTTGTTGTAGAACTTCGACTTCGAGATCGTCACGTACCGCATGTTGGTCCCCGACCAGCCGAGGACGTTGCCGTAGGACGTGATGTTCTTGACGATCGAGCGGACCGGCTTGGCCTGCGGCGGCGTCTCGCCGATGTAGAAGCCGGAGTCGCTGTTCCAGGCCGCCTCGGAGTTGGTCATCGACCCGCCCACGGTGTGGAACGCGTAGATGCCGTAGATGCCGACCAGGAATGCCTTCAGGTTGGTGAAGGTGTAGTTGTCAGCCCGCAGCGCGAAGAAGCCGTTGGCCTTGTAGTGCTGGGCCGTAAAGCCGTTGACCGTGACGTGTACGGCATCCTTGATCGCGACGCCGTTGGACTTCGTCTTGGCGCCCTTGGCCTCCAGCACGACCTTGCTGGGGTCGCTCGGGTTGCCGATCAGCTTGATGTAGCGCTTGCCGGCGCCGCTGATGCTGACGCCTTCCTTGTAGGTGCCGTTGGCGACGTTGATCGTGTCGCCCGGCTTGGCCCGGTTGACCGCAGCCTGAATCGTGGGGAAGCAGGACTTCTTGTTCTTACACACCTTGAGGTGCTTGAACGGGCCCTTGGGCTTGGCGGTCTTGGCGCCTGAGGGATTAGACGGCGGCGGGTAGTTGACGGCGTGGGCGGCCGGGACAGCGGCCAGGGAAGCGACGATCGCCGCGATGATGGTGACGGACCTGCGTTGGGACACGTGCGTACTCCTCCTACTCGACGAGGTACCAGCCCGCCATGCCCATGTCCTGATGGGCAAAGACATGGCAGTGGTAGAGCCACCGGCCGGGGTTGTCTTCGACGAAGCGCACCGACGTGGTCTCGTTGGGACCCACTGGCGGCGTGTCGACGAAGGCACCGGCGTCGTTCTTCCAGCGGTGGCCGTGGATGTGGAAGTCATGGAAGTTGTTGTCCATCCCGAAGACGTGGAAGGCGACCTCCTGGCCGACCTTCGCCCGCAAGATGGGGGTGTTGCCCGCATAAGCGCGCCCGTTGATGCACTGAAACGCGCGGCTCAACCCGGTGACGGGCGGCTGCAGCTGATGCAAGAACAGCGACTGCTCGACGGCAGGGACCGTGGCGCCCTTCTCCCGGACGATGATCGAGCCGAACATCCCGCGGAAGGTGTTGAGCGTGTGATTGGGCCCGTGGTCGTGGTAGGGCCAGGCGCCGACGCTCTCGGGGACGCACTCCCAGGTGTACTTGAACTCCTCGCCGGGGGCGATGAAGCCGCCGGCGCGCGTGTACTGCCCGAGGTAGACCCCGTCGTACTCCGGGTTGTACTTCACGCCGTGTGGATGCATCGTCACCGGCTGGGCGAGCTTGCCCTTCAGCCCGTTGCGGAAGTGCACCACCAACGTGTCGCCGACCTCGGCGTGCAGCGCCGGCCCCGGGATCGCGGCCGGGCCGAGCGCGGCGGCAAAGCCCTCGGTCATCTCCTGGTAGACGGTCGCGGTGAACGTCGTATTCCCGCCGATGGCCATGTCGTGCCAGTCGTCGCGCTTGCTCGGCACGATCGTCCAGCGCGCGGTCGTCGCCTGGATCCAGTGCTCGACGACCTGGCCGCCCGGCTGCGGGGAGGGCGTGACGTAGGTCTGTTGCTCGGTCGCCTCGGTGGTCTTGGGGCGCGTGATCTTCGCCGCCGCGGCGTCGGCCTTGGCCGCATCGCCGCGCTTGGCGACCGAGATGCGCTCGCCGCCGATCGTGCACAGGAAGGCGCCCGCTCCGACCTGCAGGAAGCGGCGGCGGCCGAGCGTGGGGTTCAGCGAGTCGAGCGGGTCCGGCGTCATGTGGCGTTCAGGGTGCCGGAGGACGGGACAGGTGAGCGGCGGCTCTCCTCGGCAGCGGCCGTGATCCTACACACGACCTGGACACTTGTCCAAGACAAACGCACAACACTGCGGTACGGTGCCGCCATGGCCGGTCCTCCCGCAGCGACCCGCGCGCCGACGCGCGGGCGGCGCGACCCGCGCGGCGAGCTCCGCCGCGCGGAGCTGTTGGAGGCCGCGATCCACCTCATCGGCGCCCACGGCCTCGACGGCGTCACCCACCGCGCCGTCGCCGCTGAGGCCGGCGTGCCGGCCGCATCGACGAGCTACTACTTCCGCTCCAAGGACGAGCTGATCGACGAGGCGCTGCACACGCTCGCCACGCGCGAGATCGAGCGCCTGCGGGAGCGCCGCGACGCCCTCGGCGCCGGCGCCGCCGATATCGAGACGCTGGCCCAAGCGCTCAGCGCCTGGATCGAGGAGCAGCTGACGCCGGAGGGTCGCGTCGCGATGCTGGCCCAGTACCAGTTGCAGCTCGAAGCGGCCCGCCGTCCGGAGGCGCGCGCCATTCTCGCCGCCTGGAAGGACGGCACCGACGACCTGGCCGAGACCGCGATGCACAGCCTCGGCGCCGCCGACGTCAAGACCTCGGCGATCCTGCTGATCTGCGCGATCGACGGGCTGCGCCTGCGTCTGATGGCCTCCGGCCACGAGCCGCTGCGGGGTGCGGAGCTGCGTGCGGTGCTCCGCGCGCTGCTGGTCGGGCTGGTCGAGCGACGCTAGACAGCGACCCAGGCGCCGTCGCGGCGTCCAAGGGTCACGGTGCGCTCGGCGCCATCGGCGCTGACCACGCGAAAGACCGCCTGGTCGGCGTCGGTGCCGGGCTTGTCGACTACCTGCACGAGCTGGAGCTCCCGCACGTCCTGCGGAGCGACGGCCGCCCGCGCAGCCGCCTCGATCGTCGCGCGCTCCCAACCCCGGTCCTGGGCGCGGGCGTCGGCCAGCGCGGCATCGGCGGCCTCGATCCGCGCCAGCAGGCTGTCGCCCAGCTTGTCGCGCCGGCGGCCGCTGGCATAGAGGCCGCCCGCAAAGAGCAGCACCGCCAGGATGACGATGACACCGGCGACGATGCCGAGGACGAGAGAGAAGCTGCCGAGGATCACAGGATGATTAGAGCATCACGTTGCGGGACGTGAGGTGCACGCCCACCTTGCGCTTGACCCGCTGCAGCGCGTTGTCGACCGTCTTGGTGTCACAGCCGAGCTTCTCGCCAACCTGCTCGTAGCTGTAGCCGTCGAGGTACAGCGAGAGCACGCGGGACTCGAGCTCCGACAGCGCGGTCGACAGGCAGGCGACCAGCGACTGCAGCTCCTCGGAGCTGATGACCTGGTTGACCGGGTCGTGCACGGGCGAGCCCGGGATGACCTCGTCGAGCGTCGGCTCGCCGTCCTGAGCGGAGGCGGGCGTCGCAGAGAACGAGACGTACTGGTTCAGCGGCGTGTGCTTGTTGCGCGTTGCCGTCTTGACCGCGGTGATGATCTGGCGCGTGATGCAGAGCTCGGCGAAGTTCCGGAAGCTCGACTCGCGGTCGGTGCGGTAGTCACGCACGGCCTTGTAGAGCCCGACGAGGCCCTCCTGGATGAGGTCATCGGAGTCGCCCCCAGCCAGGAAGTACGACGAGGCTTTGAGCCGGACGAAGCCGTAGTAACGGCGAACAATCCGGTCGTAGGCGATCGCGTCGCCCTGCTTTGCGAGGGCGATCAGGTAACCATCATCGACCTGAACCTGGCCTTGAGGGTTGAAGGAGAGACGAGCCACGAGCGATCCTTTCCTGCACGAATGCAGGGGAAATTGCTCAGTGGCGCACTCCTCCCCTGGCGCCATCTGAAATTCTCGACCGGAGGTTCCTCAACCTCTAGTCGACCGTTATGTGGGCGGGACCCTCCCACAGTTATGGAGCGCCGTCAACCCGTTGCAGGGATTTTTGCGTCGGCGGCGACTCAGCGAGCGGCCGCGCGGGCGTCGATGACGCCGTAGAGCAGCACCGCGGCAGCCGCCGAGACGTTGAGCGAATCGACCCGGCCACGCATCGGCAGCGAGACGACGTCGTCGCACATCGCTCGCACGCGTGGGCGCAGGCCGGTGCCCTCGGCGCCCATAACCAGGACGACGCCCCCGGTGTAATCGGGCTCGCGATACGGGCGGCCCTTGGCCGCCGCGCCGTAGACCCAGCAGCCGGCGCCCTTCGCCTCGCCAAGGTAGTCGGCCAGGTTGCGGACCTGGGCGATCTTGAGGTGCTCGACCGCACCGGCCGACGCCTTGGCTGCCGCGGCGGTGATCTCGGCGCTGCGCCGGTTGGGGATCACGATCCCGCTGGCGCCCGCGGCCTCGGCCGAGCGAGCGATCGCCCCGAGGTTCTGCGGATCCTGGATCTCGTCGAGCGCCACGATCAGCGGCGCGGAGCCGTGCAGCAGCGACGCGGGGTCGGCGTACGGGTAGGGACCGACATCGGCCACGAGGCCCTGATGGGCGTCGCTGCCGCAACGCTGGGTCAGCCAGTCGCCGTCGGCGGGCTCGAGCAGCACGCCGTCCAGCCACGGCTCCTTGGCCGCGCCGCTGGTGGCCCAGATGCGCTTGATCTCACGTCGCCCGGCGCGCAGCGCCTCGAAGATCGGGTTGCGGCCGTAGAGGACCTCGGCGTGCTCGCGGTCACGCTCCCGGCGCGGCTCATGCGTGGGCGGGGCACTGGCGCCCGTCGTCGCCTCCGCCCCGCGCGGCACCGGCTTGCCGCGCCCCGGCGTGCGCGGCTTGGGCCGGTCGCGGTCGCGCGGCGGCTTCGGCTTGCGCGGGCGCGCGTCCTCGTCGTCGGCGCCGCCCTTGCTCCGACCCCCGCGTGGCCCGCGCCCGCCACCGCGGCCGGCGTTCTTCGCGCTCATGCCGGGACCAGCTCGGCGCCGGCCGGGCCGTCGCGGACCGTCCAGCCCGCGGCCCGCAGCGCATCGCGGAGGCGGTCGGCCTCCGCCCAGTCTTTGGCGTCGCGCGCGGCGTTGCGCGCGGCCAGCAGCGCCAGCGCCGCCTCGTCAGGCCCATCGCCATCGACGCCCCCGCGCGCGAGGTCGGCGAGACCGAACACATCGAGCATCTCGACCAGGTCATCGCGACCGACGGCCTCCCGCTTGTTGGCCTCGCTCACCCACGCGGCCAGCGGCGCCAGCGCGCGCGACGTGTTGAAGTCGTCGGCCAGCGCGGCGAAGAAGGCGTCGCGGTGTTCGCGCAACTCAGCCGGCGACGGCCCATCGACCAGCCGCCGCGCGGCCTCGCGGATCCGGGCCAGCCGCCCCGACGCCGCCTCCAGCGTGTCGTCGGCGAAGACGATCGGCTGGCGGTAGTGGCCGGTGGCGAAGAAGAGCAGAACGGTCTCGCGCCCCCAGCGCTCGATGACCTCGGGCAGCAGCGAGATGTTGCCCACCGACTTGGCCATCTTCTCGCCGCGCATCTCGAGCATGCCGTTGTGCATCCAGATCTGCGCGAGCTCGGCGCCTCGGCCCATGCGGGTCTGGGCGGCCTCGTTCTCGTGGTGGGGGAAGACGAGGTCCGAGCCGCCGCCGTGGACCTCGAAACCCACGCCCAGCAACTCCTCGGCCATCGCCGAGCACTCGATGTGCCAGCCCGGGCGGCCGCGGCCCCACGGCGCGTCCCACGCCGTGTCCTCGCCCTCCTTCTGGGCCTTCCAGAGCGCGAAGTCCAGGGGATCTTCCTTGCGATCGGCGCCTTCGATCCCCTCGCCCTGGTCGAGGTCGTCGAGGTGGCGGTGCGAGAGCGCGCCGTACTGCGCATCGGAGCGCACGCGGAAGTAGACGTCGCCGTCGACCGCATAGGCGGCATCGCGCTCGATCAGCGCGCTGATCAACGACACGATGCCGTCGATCGTCTCGCTCGCCAGCGGCTCGTGATCAGGCCGCGGCAGGCCGAGCGCGTCGGTGTCGGCCACGTAGTGCGCGGTCATCTCGCGCGCGAGCTCCTCGGAGCCGACGCCGCGGGCGCGCGCAGCGTCATAGATCTTGTCGTTGACGTCGGTCACGTTGGCGACGAACGTCACGTCGTAGCCCTCGTGCGCCAGAAAGCGCTTCAGCCAGGAGAAGACGATGTAGGGGCGCGCGTTGCCGATGTGGATGCGGTTGTAGACCGTCGGGCCACACGCGTAGATGCCCACCTTGTTCCCGGGTTCGCGCGCGACGAGCGGCCGGTTCTCGCCGCTGCGGGTGTCGTGAAGCAGGATCTCGGGCACGGCCCGCAGCCTATCCGGGCAGGGGTGATGTCCTGGTCGAGGGTCTCAGACACACACGTGGTTGATCCACTTCGGTCCTGGGCACGCCATAACCTGCTGCCCCCCGAGATGCCCGCGCCTTCCCTGCAAGAACATTCGCTCGCCCTCGTCGAAGAGGGATTTCACACGCTGCCCGAGCGCTACCTGGGAGCGCCCAAGGGCTTTGACGTCACCTACCACGTGCGCCTCGGCGATCTCGGCCACACGTTCGAGGTCCGCTGCACCGAGCACACCGCACGCGTCCGCAAGGGCGTCACCGCTCGCCCGGCCGACGTCGTCATCGGCACCGACGCCCGCACCTGGCTGCGGCTGCGCGCCGGCGAGCTGAGCGCGGTCGAGGCGTTCCGCGATCGCTCGCTCTACGCGCGCGGGGAGCTCGACAACGCGGTTCGTTTCGAGAGCCTCTTCCGGCTCGCCGATGGGCGCGACCCGCTGATGCTGGTCCGCGACGTACCACTGACCCGATCCCGCCCACCCCTCCACGTCTCAACGTTGTCGACCGGTGAGGGCCCCGACGTCCTGCTGATCCACGGCCTCGGCGCGGCCAAGTCCTCGTTCTTTGACTGCGCGGCGCTGCTGGCACGCGACGGCTACCGCGTCCACGCGCTTGACCTCCCGGGCTTCGGCGGCTCCTCCAAGCCGCCGACCGCGCCGTACTCAGCGCCGTGGTTCGCCAAGGCGGTTCGCGACGTCATGGACGCGCTGGAGATCGAGTCCGCGCATATCGTCGGCAACTCGATGGGCGGCCGGGTCGCGTTGGAGATCGGCCTGCGCTGGCCCGAGCGCGTGCGCTCAATCGCCGCGCTCTGTCCCGCCGTCGCGTTCATCAAGCGCGACTTTCACCCGCTCGTGCGGCTCCTGCGCCCCGAGCTCGGGCTGCTGCCCCACAAACTGCGCCGCGGGATGGTCGAGCGCCAGCTGTGGTCGATGTTCTGCGACCCCGACGCGCTGGACCCGAGCGTCGCCGACGTCGTCGTCGACGAGTTCCAGCGCCACTACGCCAGCGCCGGCGCGCGCGTCGCCTTCTACGCCTCGGCGCGCAACATCTACCTCGACCGGCCCTTCGGGCGCGGCGGCTTCTATCCGCGGCTGGCCGAGTTGCAGCCGCCGGCGCTCTTCGTCTGGGGCACTCACGACAAGCTGATCCCCGCCGGCTTCCGCCACCGTGTGGCCGACGTGCTGCCGGGCGCCGAGCAGGTCGTGCTCGAAGGCTGTGGACATGTCCCCCAGGTCGAGCGCCCAGAGCAGACGGTCGGCATGTTGCGCCGGCTCTTCATGCAGACCGAGGCGCTGGGCACGCGCCGCTTTGCCCGCGCTGCGTAGCGGGCTACCGGGGTACGCTGCGCCGATGGCCGCCGTCCCTGAGCGCGCATTGCGCGGCCTCGCCGCCCAGGTTCAGCGGCGCGTCCCGGCCGCCGATCTCGACGAGCGCGATCCGGACTACATCCGCGAGACGCTGCCGCGGATGTGGCTGCTGTCCAGCCTCTACTTCCGCGGCGAGGTCCGCGGCCTGGGCAACGTCCCCGACGACGGCCCCGTCCTGATGGTGGGCAACCACTCGGGTGGCAACCTCACGCCCGACACCACGGTCTTCTCGTTGGCCTTCCACGCCTACTTCGGCGTCGAGCGACCGTTTCACCAGTTGGCCCATAACTTGGTCTTGTCGATGCCGGGCCTCGGCTTCCTGCGCAAGTACGGAACCGTCGCCGCGTCGCCCGCGAACGCGCGCAAGGCGCTGCGCAGTGGCGCCGCCGTGCTCGTCTATCCCGGCGGCGACCGTGAGGTCCACCGGCCGTCGTGGCAGAGCGGGCGCGTGGACTTTGGCGACCGCAAGGGCTACATCCGGCTCGCGCTGGAAGAGGATGTCCCGCTCGTCCCGGTCGTCGCGATCGGCGGCCAGGAGACGGCGCTCTTCCTGTCGCAGGGCGAGTGGCTGGCCAAGCTCTTGATGTTGGACAAGCTCTTGCGGTTGAAGGTCTTGCCGATCTCGCTCGGACCGCCGTGGGGCTTGAACATCGGCGACATGTTGGGGCACATCCCGTTGCCGTCCAAGATCGTGGTGGAGGTCCTGCCGCCGATCCGGCTGCGCGAGGAGTTCGGCGAGGACCCCGACGTCGACGAGATCCACGAGCACGTCACCGCGCTGATGCAGGACACGCTCGACGCGCTGACCTCCGAGCGGCGCTTTCCGGTGATCGGCTGAGATGCGCGTCGGGGCCGAGATCGACGTCAACGCGCCGGCCGAGGCGATCTGGGCCTTCGTCGACGACCCCTCGCGCTACCTGCACTTCATGTCGGGGATCACGCGCTGGGAGGTCGTCGGTGACCAGGCGTCCGGGCTGGGCGCGCGCTACCGGATGCTGATGCACGTCGGCTTGGCCGAGGTCGGCGGCCTGGTCGAGGTCGTCGAGCACGACGCGGGCTGCGACATGGCGTGGGTGTCGGTCGTCGGCATCGACCAGCGCGGGCGCTGGCGGCTGCGGGAGAAGACCGGCTCGGCTGGCGTCGCACCGGTGACGAAGGTCGAGCTGCGCCTCTCCTACGGCGTCGCCGGCTCTGGCATCTTCGGCTGGCTCGCCGACCACGTCGCCGCCCCGACCGTCCGCGGCCACCTGCGCCGCTCGCTGCAGCAGCTCAAGCGCCAGGTCGAGCACGAGCAGTTGCGCAGCGCCGCGGCGGCCCGCCGCGCGGCCCGCGTCGCCTAACCTGCGGACCAGCCATGCCGCCCGGGTCCGCGCTGGACATCTTGGTCGTCGATGACGACGACGCGTTGCGCAACATGCTCACGCGCTCCTTCGAGCGCGAGGGCCATCGCATCACGGCCGTCGCCGATGGCCACGGGGCGCTGGAGGAGGCGGGTCGCGGGCAGTTCGACGTGATCTTGCTCGACGTCGCGCTTGGCCCGGGACCGACGGGCTACGACGTCGCGCGCGCGCTGCGGGCACGCCGCAACGTGACGCCGGTGATCATGCTCACCGCGCTGGACTCCGAGGCCGACGCCGTCCAGGGCCTGGAGGCCGGCGCTGATGACTACGTCACCAAGCCGTTCGGGTTGGCGGAGCTGCGATCGCGGATCCGCGCGGTGCTGCGCCGTGCCCATGGCCACTTGCTCGATGACGGCCTGCTGGAGATCGGCAACGTGGTGCTCGACCAACGCCAGCGCGAGGTCTCGGTCGACGACAAGCCGGTGCGGTTGACCTTCGCCGAGTTCGAGTTGTTGCAGTGCTTGATGGCCAAGCCGGGTCGGCTGCAGAACCGCCAGGAGCTCTTGCGCGCGATCTGGGGCGACAGCGCCTACCGCGACCCGCGCGCGATCGACGTCCACATCCGCCACCTCCGCGAGAAGCTCGAAGAGCAACCACAGGACCCCAAGTTGATCCTGACGGTGCGCGGCGCGGGCTACCGGTTCCGGGATCGTTGAGGATGTCGCCAAACGGCACCAAAGCTCGGGTTGACCAACCTCCGGGGACCGTTCGGTGAGCCTGCGCACCCGCTTGCTGCTGGCCCTGCTGGCGACGAGCGTGGTGACGCTCTGCGTGGCAGCGCTGGCGCTGCTGTCGCCGTTGCAGGACCGGCTCGACAAGCAGAGCCGCGCCTCGGTCGAGGCCGCCGCGCTGGCGACGCGCCCGACGCTGGCGACCGCGCTGGCGCGGAGCAAGGGGAGGGCCGACGCCGACGTCCAGGACATCCTCGCCACGCTCGCCCAGCGCACCGACGCCCGCGTCGGCCTGTTCGACTCCACGCCGACCAACCTGTACCCCTTCGGCGGGATTACCGATCCGAACGTCGACGACATCTGGCGGGTCGCGGTCACGGGCCAGACGCGACCCAGCGCCTCAAAGGACGGCAGCGGCGTCGCGGTGGCGATCCGCCCCTCGGCTCCCAAGATCCCCAACGACAAGCTCAGCACCGACGCGCAGTTCCGGATCCTCGTCGTGCGCAAATCCGACCCCGGCGGTAGCGCGGTCGACGTCGTGCGCAGCGCGTTCCTGACGGCTGCGGTCATCGGCCTCGGCGTCGCGTTGCTGTTGGGGATCGCGCTGTCGACGGGCCTGTCGCGGCGGCTCGGCCGGCTGCGCCGGACCGCGCTGGCGCTGGCGCGTGATGGCGTCAACGCACCACCACCGCCGCGCGATGACGGCGCCGACGAAGTTGGTGATCTTGCCCGCGCGCTGGCCTCGATGCAGCAGGCGCTGGTGCGCCAGGAGGAGGCGCGCCGAGCCTTCGTCGCGACGGCGAGCCATGAGCTGCGCACACCACTGACCTCGCTGCAGGGCAACCTGGAGCTGTTGTTGGAGGACTTGGACGCCGGCCATCTCGACGCTGAGGAGGCGAGCTCGGTGCTGCGCGGCGGTCAGCAGCAGCTGCGCCGTCTAGCAAACCTCGCCTCCGAGCTGCTGGATCTCTCACGGCTGGACGCGGGCGTCGAGCTGCGCCGCGAGCCGGTCGAGGTCGGCGAGCTCTGCCGGGCGGTCGCCGCCGAGTTTGCCCTGCGCGCCCGCGATCGCGCGGTCGACCTCGAGGTCGTGCCACCGACCGGCCCGGTCTGGGCCTCCGGCGACCCGGGCGCCGTCGCACGCGTGGCGCGGATCTTGATGGACAACGCGCTGCGCTTCTCCCCCACCGGCGAGACCATCCGCATCACCGCCGCCTACCACGGCGACCGCGCGACGCTCGAGGTCGAAGACCACGGGCCGGGCGTGCCACAGGAGGAGCGCGACCTGATCTTCGAGCGCTTCCAGCGCGGGACGCGGACGGGCGGCGAGGGCGGCTTCGGGCTGGGGCTGGCGATCGGGCGCGAGCTGGCGCGGAGGCTGGATGGCGAGCTGGCGTTAGTGACGCAGACGGCGGCGAGCGGGGCGCGGTTTGCCTTGACGCTGCCAATCGAGATGCCGCGGGGGTCAGAGGGCGAGGGCGAAGTGGGTGACGAGGACGCGGCGGGTGATGCGCCGGCGGGGGCGCCGTCGATGCCGCGGGTGGAGTGAGGGTCGCGCCTGCGTTGGTGGCGCTCAGTGCGCCGCGTTGATCGTGGTGCGCAGCGTGGTTCGTTGGCAGCGAAGGAGTGAGAGCGGAGTGGCGCCTCGGAGCGCCGCAGGTCGTCCGCTGGCGCCGAGGCCGGCGGTCTGTGTCGAGCAAAGGGTCCATGACAACCATTGCTCGACACGCATCTCATTCTGACGCGAGAAAAGGACCAACGCCCGCACTGCGCGCCACAAACGTCAGCGGCTAAGCGTCAGCACACGCCGCGCAGCGCCCCTCGACCACCAGCTCCGCCGTCTCCGCCTCGAACCCCGCCGCCCGCGCTGCCCCCAGCGCACGCGCCGCGTCCAGTGGCACGTCGAGATCCTCGACCCGTCCGCACTCACGGCAGCGCACATGCGCGTGGTCTTCCACGCGCGGGTCGTAGAGCACCGGCCCGCCAACGCTCACGCGCCGGGCCTCGCCGAGCTCGGTCAGCAGATCCAGCGTCGCGTACACCGTCGGCAGCGACACGCCCGGCAACTGCTCGGAAGCGCGGCGCAGCACCTCCTCGGCGGTCACGTGGCGATCGAGCTCGCGCAGCAGGCGGCCGATGACCAGCCGCTGCGAGGTGACCCGCTGACCGCGCTCGCGCAGCGCCGCGACAAGGCGCGCCTCGGCGGCCGATTCCTCTGCAGGTGTTTGGGTGCCCTTCATACCGTCTCGCACATGTTAGGGCATCCTTATTTTAAATGGCTTGTATTATGGACGCCGTGAGCGATCAAGCCGTCCCGCTTTCTACCGCCCGTCCCGCCCCGGCGGCGACCACCAGCCACGACGCCGAGCGCCGCCGGCTCGTCCTGCAGCGCATCCAGCCCGGCCTCGTCGGGCTCATCGACGGCACGATCTCCACGCTCGCGCCGATCTTCGCCGCCGCCTACCTCGCCGGCTCGCGCGCCGCGCTGCTCGTCGGCCTCGCCAGCGCCCTGGGCGCCGCGATCTCGATGGGCCTCTCGGAGGGTCTCTCCGACGACGGCTCGGTCACCGGCCGCGGCAGCTCGCTCAGCCGCGGCGTCATCACCGGCGGCGCCACCTTCCTGGGCGGCACCTTCCACGCGCTCCCGTTTCTGATCAGCGACGTGACCACCGCCTTGGCCGTCGCCTACGTCGTCGTCGCCTTCGAACTGCTGGCGATCGCGCTCGTCCGGCGCCGGTTCATGGACGTCCCCCTGCGGATCTCGCTCGTCCAAGTCACGCTCGGCGGCATCCTGGTCTCCGTGGTCGGCGTGCTCGTCGGGCACGCGTAACCCTGGGCCAACGTCCAGTAGCTCTGGCCGGCACCCGCAGGGATGCTCGGGGGATGTCCAAGCTCGCGGGCCTCACGCTCGTCATCGTCGCGCTGCTGGCCGCCACGGCCGCCGCCGCGCCGGCCGCCACGATCATCGTCGGGACCAGCGGGGTGCGCCCCCAGGTCGACCAGAACTCCTCCGGCGCCGCTGAGGCGTTCCGCACCACGGCGACCGCGACCGGCACCGTCGACGCGATGACCGTCTACGTCAACGCGACCTCAGCGGCGACCAAGCTCACCGTCGGGCTCTACGCCGACAACAACGGCCATCCAGGCGCGTTGTTGACCCAAGGCTCCAAGACCTCGCCGGCCAAGGGCGCGACCAACGACATCACGGTCCCCTCGGCATCGGTGACCAACGGCGCGACCTACTGGATCGCCCTGCTCGGGACCGGCGGCACGCTGACCTTCCGCGACCAGGTCAACGCAGGCAAGGCCGAGACCTACGCGGTAGGCGGCCTCACCGCGATGCCGAGCACCTGGCAGACCGGCGTGAGCTACACCGACGGCAACCTGTCGGCCTACGGGTCCAACAGCGGCGGGACGCCGCCGGCTCCCGTCCTCCAGGTGACGCCGACGACGCTCTCGTTCACCGCGACCGCCGGCGGCTCAGACCCCGCGAGCAAGACCACCGCGATCTCCAACACGGGCGGCGGCACGCTCAGCTTCACGACCTCGACCGGGAGCGCTACCTGGCTGGCCGCCACCCCAGCGTCGGGCACCGCCCCGGCCACCGTCACCGTCTCGCCACACATCAGCGGCCTGAGCGCCGGAACCTACGACGGCACCGTCACGGTCACCGCCGCCGGCGCCACCGGCTCCCCCACCACCGTCGCGGTGCACCTCGTCGTCAGCGCCCCGACGCCGCCCGCACTCGGGGTGACGCCGACGACGCTCTCCTTCACCGCGACCACCGGCGGGTCGGACCCCGCAAGCAAGACCACCGCGATCTCCAACACGGGCGGCGGCACGCTCAGCTTCACCACCTCGACCGGGAGCGCCACCTGGCTGGCCGCCACGCCCGCATCCGGCACCGCGCCGGCCACCGTCACCGTCTCCCCACACATCAACGGCCTCACCGCCGGAACCTACGACGGCACCGTCACGGTCACCGCCACCGGCGCAACCGGCTCACCCGCAACGGTCGCGGTCCATCTCGTCGTCACCGACCCGACACCGCCGCCACCGCCCTCGGGCGCCGACTGGCTCCAGGTTGATCACGACGCGGCCCGGACCGGCTTCGCTTCCGGCGAGACGGTGCTCGGCCCGACCCAGGCCCGCAACCTCGCTCCGAGCTGGTCGACCGCGGTCGACGGCAAGGTGACCGCGCAGCCGCTCTACGCGGCGAGTGTCAGCGTCGGCGGCCAGACCCGCAACGTGGTGATCGCGGCCACCTCCGGCGCCTCGATCTACGCCCTCGACGCCGACACCGGCGCTGTCCTGTGGCGGCGCAACGTCGGCACCCCGTCCAACAACTGCGCGATCCCCGGCGGCTACGGCTTCGTCGCTCCGCCGGCGATCGACAAGGCCCGCGCCCGCATCTACGCCGTCAGCGAGGATGGCGTGCTGCGCACGCTGTCGCTTGCCGACGGCACCGACGCCGCGCCCGGCGTCGCGATCATCACCGGCGCCGCGACCAACCGCGTCTGGGGCGGTCCGACGCTGATCGGCTCCTCAACGCTCTACGTCTCCACCGCCAGCGACGGCTGCGACTCGCCGCCGTGGCGCGGCCGCATCCTGAAGGTCGACGTCTCCGGGGCGACGCCGTCGCTGACCAAGACCTGGGACGTCGTGCCCGGCATCGCCGCGCCCTCGGGCGGCGGCGGGATCTGGGGCTACGGCGGCGTCTCCGTCGACACGGCCACCGGCCGCGTCTACACCGCCACCGGCGCCGACTCGGTCGAGGCCTACACCTTGTACGCCGACCGGCTCGTCGCCCTCAGCAGCAACCTCGACGTCCTCGGCTCGATCGAGCCGTTCCACCCCACGAGCTACCCCTGCACCGGCGACCCGTGCGACGTCGACTTCGGCGCCACCCCGGTCGTCTTCACGCCGATCGGCTGCCCGACGATGGTCTCGGCGGGCAACAAGAACGGCGTCCTCTACGTGACGAGCACCGCAACGCTCGCCGCCAGCGGCACGCCCGAGCAGGCGATCCAGCTCAACCCCGCCAACGACTGGCTCGGCAGCGGCGGCGTCGGCGGCGTGCCCGCCTGGGATCCGACCGACCAGATGCTCTTCGTCTCCGACGTCGGCCCGGGCTTGGGCTCGACGGCGGGCGGCGTGGTCGGCCTCAAGGTCAACGCCAACTGCACGCTGTCGGTCGCCTGGAGCAAGCCGCTCGGCGGCGGCACGAACCCCGATTCGACGCCGACCGTCGCCAACGGCGTCGTCTACGTCGCCGAGGGCTTCTCCGGCCGCCTCGCCGCCTACGACGCGCTCACCGGCGCGTCGCTCTACACCTCGGCGGGCGGCGGCGCCGGCTTCGCCGCCCCGACGGTCGCCAACGGCACCGTCTACCAGGGCATCTGGAACGGCTTCACCGCCGCGGCGGCCGGGACGATCAAGGCGTTCAAGCCCGGCATCGCACCGCCCCCACCGCCCACACCGCTGATCGGCGACAGCCTGATCGAGGGCAACCAGGACCAGAACACCTCGGGCACGGCGGAGGCCTACCAGGCGACCGCCAACGCGAGCGGCTCGGTCACGCAGATGTCGCTCTACCTCGACGCCGGCTCCAACGCGGCCAAGGCGACGATCGGGATCTATGCCGACGGCGCCTCGACGCACCCCGGCACGCTGCTCGCGCAGGGCTCGAGCACCACGCTCACGCCCGGCGCCTGGAACACGATCACGCTGCCGTCGACCGCGCTGTCGGCGGGGACCAAGTACTGGATCGCGCTGCTGGGCAGCGGCGGCGGGACGATCCGCTTCCGCGACGGTGCGAGCGGCTGCCGCAGCGAGACGAGCTCGTCGACCGCGCTGACCGCGCTGCCCGCGACCTGGACGACGGGCCACACCTACAGTGACTGCCCGCTGTCGGCCTACGGGACGGCGGGAGGCGGCGCTTAACGAGCGACGGGCCGCTGCTCAGCGGCCCGTCGCGTTGCACGCACGATCGGCGATGTACCCGCCGCGCGCGCGGCGTCAAACGTGGTGCTAGTCGGCGACCAGCGCCTCGGTCTCGTAGACCGTCGTCGGCAGCTTGGCGTAGGGCTGCTCGGTGTCGGCGTCGGTCTGCGTCTCGTGGTAGACCGACTCGACGTTAACGGCCCAGATGTCGTGGCCCTCGTTGTGCAAGATGTTGTCGACCGCGCGCATCGCCGACAGCATCGAGTGATCGGAGTTGTTGTAGCGGTGCAGGCCGTTACGGCCGACCTGGACGAAGTCCTTGAGCGGGTCAAGCCAGCTGCGGATCGTCTCGACGCGCTCGGCGTAGGTCTCGTCGTACATCGGGTAGGCGAGCGGGACGCGCACGACGTAGCCGCGGCGCACCTGCTCGGGCTTGGCGAGGCCGAGCTGGTCGAGCTCGCGCACCGCCAGGTCGATGAGCTTGTCATCGTCCATCATCCAGAGGTCGTCGCCCTTGAAGGCGAAGTACTCCAGGCCGACGCAGGCAGTGTCGGGGTCCGGCACCATCCAGGGCGACCAGGAGCGGTAGTTCTGGATACGGCCGACGCGGACGGCCTCCTCGTGGATGTAGATCCAGTTGTCGGGGAAGAGGTCCTTGCCGTCGATCACCAGCGCGACGGTCATGAAGTCGCGGTAGCGCAGACCCTGAGCGGCCTGCTGGACCTCGGCGGGGGCGCCGGGGCTCGTGAGGCCGACCATGTGACGCAGCGGCAGCGACGACACCGTGCCGCGCGGCTCGATGATGCCCTGCGGCGTGTGGATGCGCACGACGCGGCCGTCCTCGACGTCGATCTGCTGCGCGGGCGACTCAAGCCGCACCTCGCCGCCCATCTCCTCGATGCGGCTGGTCATCATCTCCCACATCTGGCCCGGGCCATAGCGGGGGTACTGGAACTTGTCGATCAAGGACGTGATGTCGTCCTTGTTGCCGAAGAAGGCGGCCTTGGCGGCGGAGAAGAAGTTGAGGTTCTTGATCCGCTGGGCGGCCCAGTCGGCGCGCAACTCCTTGGTGGAGACGCCCCAGACCTTCTCGGTGTAGGACTTGAAGAAGTGGGTGAACAGGCGCTTGCCGAAGCGGTTGGAGACCCAGTCCTCGAAGGTCTCCTCCTTGCCCTTGGGCTTGACCGCGGCCCACAGGTAGGAGAAGCCGCAGCGCACGAGCTCGACGGGGCCGAGCTTCTTGATGACGTCGGTGCCCTTGAGCGGGTAGTCGAGGTACTTGCCGCGCCAGAAGATCCGCGACATGCGCGGGCGCATCAGGAACTCGTCGCCCATAATCTCGAGCCAGAGGTCGTTGACCTCCTTGTTCTTGGTGAAGAACCGGTGGCCGCCGAGGTCGAAGCGATAGCCGTCAGGGTCGACGACCGTCTTGGCCAGGCCACCGACCTGGTCCTCGGCCTCCAACACGATGACCTTCCGGCCGGCCTTAGCCAGCAGGTATCCGGCAGACAGGCCCGCAGGACCGCCGCCGATGACGACGTACGGGCGGGAGTCGCCGTGATCGTCGTCGTCGTGGGTGGGCGGTGTCGGCGGTGCGTCGACAAGCGTCATGGACTGCACCTTGCCCGTTGCGCGCGCGAATCCGGCCGCTTGCTAACGGCTCGTAACACTTCCTAACCGAACGATCTGCCCGTTGGAAGGGAGCGTTTTGGCGTGATGAAGCCGTGGGGCGAACGGTGCCGGGGTCCTTCGACGAGGCGTGGCTGGATGGGCGGCGCTCCGCGACGATCGCCGCGCGATCCGGGTCGCCTATCCCTCGCATATATGAGGGGCCAGACGCCCCGGGCCATGAGGGTCGAGCGGCCCGGGTCGTTTTTGACGGCCATGTGACGTCCGAACCGACCCGGATCTCGCAGGCGAAGGTCCGAGAGGCCCGACTGTCGACTTAGACAACGCATCTCGCTGGGACCGATGTTACCCGTCCCGGGGGGACGTCCCCGTGTTGTTGGTGTGGTCGATCCGCAACAGCACTGCAACACGTGATCGCGGGTTCAGTGTCGCCGAGGGGCCGGCGCAACACGACGCGGCGCTACCGACGCAGGGAGACCACGGCCCGCACGCCCTACGGCAGCCCCTTGCGCCCGAACTTCGGGACGCCCCCGTTTTGCGGGCAACCCCAAGGCCCGGGCGGCGACGAGGATCGCGATGATCACGCCGAAGCCGAGAATGAGGCCGAGCAGCAGCGGGCTGCGCGCGTCGGTGCCGGCCATCAGGGCGTGGATCCCA
The DNA here is from genome assembly GCA_963836485.1 of uncultured Conexibacteraceae bacterium. Classification (GTDB taxonomy): domain Bacteria; phylum Actinomycetota; class Thermoleophilia; order Solirubrobacterales; family Solirubrobacteraceae; genus Baekduia. Next base: position 41,540 of record CAWIJS010000010.1, read on the forward strand.
CCGAGGACAAAGGCGAGCGACGCGAAGCGATGGGCCGAGCGCCAGCGGCGGGCGCCGATGCGGCGGCGTTGGTAGAAGGAGAGGCCGAAGGCGGCCAGGCAGTAGAAGGCGATGATGCCCAGGCCCGTCCAGAGCGGGCGGTAGCCCATCGTGAAGGGCACGAAGATGCCCGTCACCCCCGGGTGCAGCCATGGGTCGGCGAGCAGCAGCAGACCGTGCGCGGAGATCGCGACCAGACCGGTGATCGCCAACCGCTCGTGCCACGGGCGCATGCGCGCCGCCGTCGCCGGCTTGACGAGCTTCAGCGCGGAGACGAGGCCGAGGATCGCGACAATGCCCAGCGCCGTGAAGCCGACGATGCCGGCGGCGCGGCTGGCCAGCCACCAGGTGTAGTTGAAGGGGTTGAGCATGATGATGGCCTTCCCTTATGCCACAGCGGCGCGGTTGCGGACGGCGCGTCGGGCAGCGCGCTGCAGGGCGGGAACGACCTCGACGACACCGTCTTCGTGCACGAGCACGCCACCGAGCGCGGCCAGCGCCCGACGGGCGCCGCGCGGCCCACGCAGCATCGCGACCTTGGCTAGCACTTCGGCCTCCAGCGCATTGCGTCCGACGGCCGTCGCGGTCAGCAGGCCGGTCCACGCGGGCCGGCCGGTGGAGGGATCCAGCAGATGGTGGGCCGGCACGCCGTGCTCGTCGAGCCACAGCCGCCGGTGGATCCCGGAGGTCGCGACGCCGCCGCTGCCGAGGTGGAACCGATGAGCGGTCTCACCGGTTAGCGGATGGGTCACCACCACCTCGTGCGGCCCGCCGCCACCGTGGCCGAGCGCGAGGTCGCCGCCGACATCCACGATGAAGCGCAGGCCGACGAGGCGCGCGGCGACGAGATCGGCGGCCAAGCCCTTGCCGAGGCCCCCGCTGTCGAGGACGACGCCCGGCGGCCGGCGGATCGTGCCGGCGCGGCGGTCGACGCCGAGGGCCTGCCAGCGTGCGGCGGGATGGGGCGAGGCGGCCGCTCGGGGCGGAGCGGCCGCCAGCGCCTCAGACAGCGGAGCCGTCTCACCGGCCCAGTGTCGGTCGTATCCCGCCTGGGCGAGCTGCGCGCCCAAGGTCATATCCACCAGGCCGCCGGAGACACACCCCGCCCACGCGCCAGCGCGGATCAACGCGCGGACGTGCTCGTGGGCGGGCAGTTCGGCACGCGCATCGTCGGTCAGCGCGTTGAGGTCAGAGGCCGAATCGAAGCGCGTCCAGCGGCGCTCGAGCTCGACGAGCAGCGACTGCGCGTCGGCGGCCGCATGCTCCAGGCGGGGTGAGGGCTCCGGGGCCGCCACCCGATCGGCGAGCACGAGACGACCGTGCGATCCCATCACCGGGAAGCCGCGGTCGAGCAGGCTCATGACGCGCTCGTGCTCGGGCTGGGCGTGGAGGAGACGGCACCGGAGGAGTTGTCGCTTGACGTGCCGGAGGAAAGGCCGTCGTCGGACCCACTCGACGAGGAGTCGTCGCTCGAGGACGACGGGTCATACGGGTCGCTCGACGTCGACGTCGACGTCGACGAGGTCGTGTTCGCGGTCGAGGTCGTCTTCTTCGCCACGCTCGCCAGCGCCGGGTCATCACCATCATGAACCCGCAGCGCCAGCACGCCGAAGATGGCGACAAAGCTCGCGATCGCACCCGCAGCAAAGCGGCGAGCGCTCGGAACACGGCGGCGGCGACGACGGGGCGGGCGCTGCTGTGGGGTGGCAGGCTCTTGGGGCATGACGTCAGGATCGACGTCGGACCTGAAGTCGTCCTGAACTGAGCCTGGGCGTTTCCTGAGCCGCTAGCGCCGCAGGTAGACCACGGCGCGCACGCCCTTGGGCAGCCCGTGGCGCCCGAACTTCGGCACGGGCGCGACCCGCTGGAAGCGTGGATCGTGGTCCAGAGCGCGCTCCCATTGCGGCGCGCGGTGGCGGATCTCCGCGGTCCACGGCGCACCCCAGCGGCCGGTGCGGATGATCGGCTGGATCAAGACCAGGTGCTGGCCGGGCGTCACCTCGGGCGCCAGCTTGTCGAGCGTGCGCTTCGGCCCTGCCGCCTTCAGCCGGTCCAGCGCGTCGCGCCAGTCAAAGACGCGGTTGTCGCTGACGGGCCCCAGCGCGTCGGCCCAGCGGTAGCCGTCACCGAGGTAGTAGCGCATCGTCGGGCCGTACTCGGGGTGGATCGCGACCACGAGGTCGCGCGGCGCGATCAGCCCGTTCTCCTGCAGCGTGCGCGCGACGCGGTAGGCGTCGCTCTTGCCGCGGATCGACCGCTCGTGCGGGTTCCACCACAAGAACAGGACGATCGCCAGCGCGACCAGCCCGACCTTGCCGAAGCGCACGATCCCCGCGCCGACCAGCAGCAGCGCCGGCCCGACGAAGATCGAGAAGTAGCGCGTCGCCCACGCCGGGGAAGCCTGCGAGGCCAGCCACGCCAGCGCCACCGCGACGCCAAGCGTCACGCCCAGCGCGACGACGGTCCGCGACCGCTCGCGGGTGGCGGGACCTTCTTCCCCACCGCGCAGCGCCGCCAGCCCCCCGGCGGCCACGACCGTCAGCAGCAGCGCGGTCGACACGCCGCCGACGAGGTTCTGCAACCCCTGGATCAACCCGTTGAACGGCGGCGTGTCTGACCACGGCGCGCCGGTGTGCTTGGCCTGAAAGAGCAGCGTCGGCAGCCACGGCAGGTACAAGACCACCAACACCCCGAAGCCGATCAGCCCGTCGCGCAGCAGCGGCTTGCGCTCCGCCTCCGGCGCCGTGCGCCACAGCACCAGGAACGCCACGCCCATCCCGACGCCAAGGAACAGCCCCCAGTTGTGGGCGTAGACGGTCAGGGCCGTCAGGACGCTGAACGGCACCAGCCAACGCCGATCGCGTACGGCGTAGGCCATCGCGAACGCCGCGCTGCTGGCCAGCCCCAGGAAGGCGACCAAGGCGTACATCCTGGTCTCCTGCGCGTAATACGTCAGGAACGGCAGCGTCGCGCAGAGCGCCGCGGTCGCCCAGGCGGCGCGCTCGCCGAACAGGCGGCGGCCGGCCAGCCAGCCCGCCGGGATCGTGAGCGTTGCGAAGAGCACCGACAGCGCGTGCGTGCGCGACTCGCCATCTCCACCGACCACGCTCATCCAGACGTGGAGCAGCATGTAATACAACGGCGGCGAGCCGTCCTTGCGCAGCACGCCCGGGATGTCGAAGAGCGGGTGGTGCGCGATGCCGACCGACAGCCCTTCGTCGATCCAGAACTTCGCGGTGATCGCGTGCGTGCGCAGCCACACCGACAGCGCCATGATCGCCAGGACGCCGAGCGTGCGCAGCACCGCGGGGCGGCGCCACGGCGCGACGCCGGACGCCTCTGCGCCGGCGCGTTCCTGGGCCACTGCGCTCACGCCGTCGGGCTCCCGCATGCGGTCACGATCCGCCACTTCGACCCCGTCGCGGCCGTTCGCTCATCACCGACGCCGCGCAGCGTCGGCACGGGCCGGCTATGGCCCGTCGTCTTGACGCGGAAGACGACGGCCGGGCGGGTCGGCGCGAGGGAGACGTCCTGGGTGTGCACATGGAGGTTCCAGGCCACGACGGGCACCAAGAACGGTCCGGTAAACGGCCTGCCGCAGGCCTTCAGCTGGTGCGCACCACCCGCCGCGCGCACGAGGCCGGGCAGCTCGTCGGCCAGGTCGGCCTGGTAGCGCAGGCTGCGCATCGTCGGCGCGAGGTTCTGGAAGCTCGGAACCGCGAAGCCGAGGCCGATCGCCGCGGCGACGACGACCACCAGCGCGCGTGCCTGGTGCTTGCGCCCCAGCGCCGGCACGGCCCGACTCGCAAGCTCGATGATCCGCTCCAGGCCCCAGCCTGCGCCGGCGCCGCCGAGCACGATCAGCAGCGCGACCGGCGCGATCAGGTAGCGCTGGTTGCCCGAGAAGCCGTCTGAGGTCATGTAGGCGACGAGCCCCAGCCAGCAGATCGCCAGTCCGGCGAGGAACGCCACCACACGGTCGCGGCGCGCCACCACCATGACCACCGCGGCGATCAGCCCCGCCACCAGCGGGGCGGTCAGCATCTCGCTCGCGTCCTCGAGCACGGCGCGAACCGGGCTGTCGGCATAGGTCGGCGCGCCCGGGTTGACGTCCTTGGCGCGGTGGGCGGCGCGCAGCAGGTCGCCCGAGCCCCACCACTCCGGCAGCAGCCAGAGCGCGACGACGCCAGCGCCGGCGCCGAGGATCAGACGCGCCGGCAGCTCGCGGCGCCACAGCAGCCAGACGCCATAGAGCCCCAGGAACGGCCACGCCTCGGGCCGCAGCAGCCCGGCACAGGCCGCGAGCAGGAACGCCGCGCGCCGGTCGCCCGCCAGGTGGCGGTCGATCGTCGCCAGCAGGAACGCGACGATCAGCCCCTCGGAGTTGCCCAGCGCCGCGTTGCGGATCCACCACGGCGCGATCGCCAAAGCGGCCGCCGCGGCGACGCCGCCCACGATCCCGCCGCCGAGTCGGCGCGAGACCCGGAAAGCAAGGACGACCGCGGCGATCGCGCCCGCACGGGCGACCACGAGCCACAGGTCCGGCGCCCACGAGCCGAAGAGCGAGAAGATGGTGGTGAAGAGGACCGGCAGCGGCTTCCACGACGGCCCTTGCGTGGTGACGAGGTCGAGGTGGGTGATCTCGCGGCCCCAGATAATCCACGACCACGGGTCGTAGGTCGGGGCGCTGGGCAGCAACAGCGTCAGCGCGGCGAGCGCGACGCAGACGGCCACCAGCAGCAGGCCCGCGTGCGCCCGCGCACCGGCCAGCGCCGTACCGGACGGCGTCGGGGGGACCTCGATGACGGCGGAGCGTTCCTCGACCAGCACGGCGGTGAGGAGGGTATGCCCGACAGGGGACGATCTCCCGTGCGCCTTAACGAAGCGCAACGCGTGCCCAGCGATCACCAAAGGATGGTCCGACCTAACCGATGGTTCGGGGTTTGGCGCCCAGGACGCCAGCGGGGCCCCCTTCCGGACTTAGGCTCTCGATCGAGGGCTGACTGAAACGTGACCGAGATCCTTCGTACCCCCGGGCTGCGCCTCGCCGCCGTCGAATCGCCAGGAGCCGTCGCCGACTCCGTGCTCTTCGTCGTCGACGAGCCGTCAGACAGCATCCACGTCGTCCCGCTGCTGCACGCGCTGCGGCGCCAGACGCACGTCAACCCCGTCGTGATCTTCACCAGCGCCGCCGCGCGCGAGACCTTCAACGACCTCGCGCTGATGGGCTCGGTGCGCCTGCGCCCGGAGCAGCGCACGCTCGACCTCGGCGCCCACCACCCGACCGAGCGTACGAGCGTCGCGCTGCACGCCTTCGGCGCGATCCTCGACGAGGATCTCCCGGCCGTGGTCGTCCTGGTCGGCGCCGGTGATGCCACGCTGGCCGCCGCGCTGGCGACCGCCAAGGCCGGCGTGCCGATCTTGCGCCTGGACGGCGGCATGCGCGCCGGGGACTGGAGCCGTCCGGACGAGATCAACCGCACGTTGATCGACCGCCTCGCCGACACGGTGCTGGTCAGCGGCCCCGCCGAGGTCCGCACCCTGGAACACGAGGGCACGCTGAACAGCCGCGTGCACGAGGTCGGCAACCTCGCCGTCGACCTCCTGGACCGCTGGCGCCGCCGCGCCGAGGAGCGCGCCGTCTGGAACCGCATCGGCGTGCGCCCCGACGAGTACGCGCTGGTCGTGCTGGAGCGGCGTGAGAACCTCGCCGACGACGAGCGCCTGAGCGCGATCATCGAGGCCCTGGCCGTGACGGCCCGCACCTGTCCTGTCGTCTTCGCCGTGCCCGGCTGGGCCAACCCGCAGTTCCGCCGCGACGGCCGCGCCGAGCAGTTGCGCGCGCTCGGCCTGCTCTGCGTCGGGCCGTTGAGCTACGTCGACCTGCTGTCGCTCAAGCTCCGCTCCGCGGGCGTAATCACCGACAGCATCACCGTGCAGGACGAGCTGACCGCACTCGGACGTCGCAGCTTCACGCTGGCCGATACGGCCGAGCGCGTCGCGACGGTCACCGACGGCACCAACGTCCTCATCGGCCACGACCCGGCCGACCTGATGCTCGTCGACTTCGACGGCGCGCCCGCCCCCGAGGTCGCCGGCGACCCGATCCCGCTCTGGGATGGGTGCACGGGCATCCGCGCCGCCGACGTGCTGGTCAGCAACTACATCTTCGAACGCGCGCTCAGCGTCGAGGTTTAACCCCATGACGGTTGCCGTCCGCGTGGCCCGCACACACGAGGAGCTCGACGCGCTGCGCGAGGTCTGGCTCGGCCTCCAGCCGCAGTCGATCGACGCGCTGCCCGACGTCTTCGGCGCCGTCCTCGACGGCCGCGACGAGGTGCAGGCCGCCCATGTGGTGGTTGCCGAGCGCGACGGCGCGCCGGTCGCGCTGGCCGTCGGGCGGATCGAGGACCGCACCGCCGAGGCGCGCTTTGGCTACGCGACGCTGCACCGCGCACGGCTCAGGACGCTGACGCTCGTCCACGGCGGCGTCGTCGGCGAGACCCAGGACGCCGAGGTGATCGATGCGCTGGCCGCCGCCCTGGTCGCCGCGGTCGACGCGCGCGAGGCCGACGCGCTCTTCTTCCACAAGCTCGCGCTGGCCTCGCCGCTGCATGAGGCGGTGCTGCGCGCCGTGCCGCCGCGCCGGCGCCAGCGCTTTTTGGCCGTCGACCGTCACTGGACGCGCGAGCTGCCCGACAGCTACGACACGTTCCTGTCGTCGCTGAAGCGCCGCAAGCACTTCAAGTACTACATGCGCCGCCTCGACAAGGAGTACGGCGACCGCGTCACGCTCACCCGCCTGCACCGCCCCGAGCAGCTCGAGACGCTGCTGACCGATGTCGAGGCCGTCGCGCACCGGACCTACCAGCGCGGCCTGGACGCGGGCTTCCATGCCGAGCGCGATCGCGAGATCGTCCGCACCGGGCTGGCCGCGGGCCGCTACAACGCCTGGGTGCTGGCGATCGACGGCGCGCCGGTCGCCTTCGAGTACGGCGAGCTGCACGGCGGCACCTACTTCCTCGGCGGCAAGGGCTACATCCCCGAGATGGCCGACAAGAGCCTGGGCAACTACGTCGCCCTGCACGTCCTGGCCGAGCTGATCGGCGAGGGCTCCGCACAGCGCATCGACTTCGGCTTCGGCGACGCCGACTACAAGCGCTCGTTCGGCGACGGTGGCTGGGACGAGGCCGACCTCACCGTCTATGCCAGGCGGGCTCGACCGCTGGCCATCAACGCGCTGCACTCCGCAATCGTCGGCGCCGACCGCACCGCACGGCGGGCCGCCGGCCGCGACCGCGTCGCCAAGATCAAGTCCCGCTGGCGCTCGCGCCGTGTCCCGACCATGACCTCCCTATCGTCGGAGCCTTCCTCGTGAACCTCTCCTACGCGCTCGTCACGCCGGCACGCAACGAGGCCGAGAACCTCCCGCGCCTCGCCGAGTCAGTGATCGCCCAGACGCTGCCGCCCGCCGCATGGGTGATCGTCGACGACCACTCCGACGACGGCAGCTTCGCCTGGACCGAGGGGCTCGCCGCCGAGCATGCCTTCATCCACGCCAAGGCGTGGGAGGGCCCGAACACCGGCGCGCTCTCCGAAGGGCGCCGCGAGGCCCGCGACCTCCACGCCTTCCGCGCGGGGCTCGACGCCCTGCCGGCCCCGGCCGACGTCGTCATCAAGGTCGACGCCGACACCGCCTTCGAGCCCGACTACTTCGCGCGCCTGCTGGCGAAGTTCGCCGAGCAGCCCGACCTCGGCATCGCCGGCGGCGGCTGCTACGAGTGCGAGGACGGCGAGTGGGTCCTGCGCTCCACCGCCGCGTCGCATCCGCGCGGCGCCTCGCGCGCCTACCGCTGGACGCTCGTGCAGGACATCCGCGCGCTGGAGCCGCGGATGGGCTGGGACGGCCTGGACGAGGTCAAGGCCGAGCTGCGCGGGTTTCGCACGCAGCAGTTCCCGGAGATCGCCTTCCGCCACTACCGGCCCGAGGGTGGTCGCGAGCGTCATCGTCTGCGCGCCCGCGCCGTCAGCGGCCGCGCGTCGTGGTTCATGGGCTACCGCCCGAGCTTCCTGATCCTGCGTGCCTTGCACCGCGCGCGCCGGGACCCGGCCGCCGTGGCGATGATCTGGGGCTACTTCTCCGAGGCGGCCAAGCGCAGCCCGCGTTGCGCCGACGCCGAGGTCGTCGCCGCCGTCCGCCAGCGCCAGGCGCTGGCGACGCTGCTGCGCGAGGGCTTCCCCGCGCGCACGTGAGCGGACCGGCGTTGATCGCGGGCGCGATCGTCGCGGCGGGTGGCGCCGCGGTCGCCGGCGAGGCGGCCACCTACGCGGCCAAGCGGCGCGAGATCGCGGCGCTCCGCGCGCGCTGCCGCCAGGCGGGCGTGATCTCGTTGACCTTCGATGACGGCCCCGGCCCGGAGATCACCCCGCGCCTGCTGGAGTTGCTTAAGCGCTACGACGCCCACGCGACCTTCTTCGCCCTGGGCCGCCGCGCCAAGGTGGCGCCGGAGATCCTCGACCGCGTCGCGGCCGACGGCCACGAGATCGGCTGTCACTCGCTCCTGCACCACAACGCGTGGAAGACCGCGCCGTGGACGGCCCTGGCCGACATCGCGGGCGGCTACGCCGCGCTGGCGCCGTGGGTCGCCGCCGACGGCCGCTTCCGGCCGCCGAGCGGCAAGCAGACGCTGCTGACCCGCCGTGCCCTGCGCCGTCGCCGCGCGCCCGTGGCGTGGTGGACGATCGACTCGGGTGACACCTTCGGCGAGCTGCCCGCGCCCGACATGGCCGTGCAGCGCGTCCGCGCCGACGGCGGCGGCGTCGTGCTCTTGCACGACCACAGCGAGGCCCGGCCTGCCGAGCGGATCGACTTCGTGCTCGACGTGACCGAGCGCCTGCTGGTCGCCGCGCGCGCCGACGGGCTCGCCGTGCGTCCGCTGCGCGAGCTGTAGCCCGAGAGCGGCTAAGCGGTGGTGATCAGCGAGCTGTCAAACGGCTGCACGGCGCCGTTGTTCTCCAGCGAGCGCTGGAGCGCCTCCAGCACCTCGACGACCGCGAGGCCCTGCGCGGCGCCGCTGCGCGGCTCCTCGAGCCCGCGGACGCAGCGCGCGAAGTGGCGGCACTGGATCCGCAGCGGCTCCTCGCTGGTGATGCGCGGGATCGACGTGTCGCCGTGGCGCAGCTGGACGTACTCGCCGTAGGACGCGGGCTGCCAGGCCTGGCCGTTGCCGTTGCCCGAGTGCGTGACGCCCTTGTTGAAGATCTTGACCTTCTCGTCGGGGTTCATGTCGTCAAAGACGGCCATCTTGTCGGAGCCGACGATCGTCATCTTGCGCATCTTGAACGGGTCCATCCAGGAAAGGTGCATGTGCGCGATGACGCCGCTGGGGAACCGCAGCACGCCGAAGACGACGTCCTCGATGCCCTCGTGGATGAAGCACTGGCCCTGGGCGGAGACGCTCTCGGGCAGCTCGCCGACGAGGTGCAGCAGCACAGAGATGTCGTGCGCGCCCAGCGACCACAGCGCGTTCTCGTCGCTGCGGACCTGGCCGAGGTTCTGGCGGTTGGTGTAGAGGTAGTGCGTGCGCCCCAGCTCGCCGGAGTCAACGAGCTCCTTGAGCTTGGCCACCGCGGGGTGGTGGACGAGCAGGTGGCCCACGACCATCAACAGCCCGGCGCGCTCGGCCGCGGTGGCCATGGCGCGGGCATCGCTGCTGGTCAGCGCCAGCGGCTTCTCCACGAAGACGTGCTTGCCGGCCTCGATGGCGCGCAGCGCGAGCTGGGCGTGCGTCGGAGCGCTCGTGGCGATCGAGACCGCCTCGACCGTCTCGTCGGCCAGGACCTCGTCGAAGTCGCTGGTGGTGCGAGCCTCCTGGAACTGGCGGCCCATGCGGTCCAGGCGCGTCTCGTCGAGGTCGCAGAGCCACGCGAGCTCGGTGTCCTCGAGCCCGCTCCAGGCGCGAGCCAGGTTGGGACCCCAGTATCCGAGGCCGAGGGCGGCCACGCGGACCGGGTTCGTGCTGAGATCGCTCATCGGGAACCATCGTCCTCTCACCGGCGCAAAAGGGCACCCGCAGCACGGTCAGGAGGCACCTAGCCGATGGTCGGGGATCGGGGGTTTGGCGGCGGGTTTTCGGCCGATCCCTGCGTACAGTCGAAGCCGTGGACATCACCCAGCACCTCGCAGTCCTCGGCCGCTGGCGCAAGGTCATCCTGGCCAGCCTGTTCCTCGGCGTGATCCTGGCTGCCCTCTTCACGATCAAAGTGCCACCGAAGGACGGCAAGGTGGACTGGCGCCGGCCGGAGAAGTGGCAGAGCACGTCGCGCATCCTCGTGACGCAGAACGGCTTCCCCTGGGGCCGCACCACGCTCCCCGGCGGCACGAGCGCCGACCTCAACTCGCCGCTGGCGGATAAGAAGGCCAACGCCGATCCGTCCACGCCCGACTACGCCGACCCGTCGCGGCTCTCGCTGCTGGCCGTCATCTACTCCTTCATCAGCCAGTCCAACACGATCCACGACATCGCCGGCACGCGCCTGCCCCCGGGCGGCACCGTCACCGCGCTGCCGCTCAACAACCAGCAGTCGGGCAGCCTGCCGCTGATCGAGCTGACAACGACCGGCTACAGCAAGGCCGCGGCGACCGCGCTCAACGTGGATCGCAGCAAGGCGCTGTCGAGCTACCTGGCCCGCCAGCAGGAGGCCAACGACGTCCCCGACGGCCAGCGCGTCAAGCTCGCGGTGCTCAACAAGCCTGAGGCGACGATGACCTCCTCGCACGGCATCGCGCTCGGCTTCGCCCTGATCTTCTTGGCAGGTGCGGGCGGCATCGCCGCAAGTTACGTCCTGGAGAGCCTGCGCCTGAGCCGCCAGAATGCCGCCAAGGCGGCAGAGCACGGCGCCCTGGTTGAGCACCCGACGCTCGGTGGCTCGGCCTCCCTCTCCGACGCACCGAAGCGCAACCTGCGCTGACCCGGGCTCATGCAGGCCCCCTCGCTCGCACCAGCCGGCGCCGCCGCCGGCTCTGCTGGCCGACGCCCGCCGCTGCGGCGCGTCGACCGGCTGACCTACTCGGGTCTGGCCCTGGCGGTCCTGCTGGCGCTGGCCGCCGCGGCCTCGGGCGTGCACACGCTCCCGATCCTGCTGGTGATCACGGGCTGTCTGACCTTCGCGGCCGCCCACACCTGGCTGCTGTCCTGGCGCACGATGCTCGGGGCGATCGTCCTGACGATCCTCTTCATCCCGATCAAGCGCTACGAGCTGCCGGTCACCCTGCCGATGCAACTGGAGCCCTACCGGCTCCTGGTCCTCGGAGTTGGCGCAGGCATGCTCGCCTCGCTGCTGATCGACTCGCGGCTGCAGCTGCGCAGGACCGGCCTCGATGGGCCGCTGGCGATGCTCGCGCTGGCGATGGCGCTGTCGGTGCTCTCGCGCTCGGGCTACGTCCTCAGCGAGGGCTTGGGCAAGTACTCGTTTCGCAGCATCAGCTTCTTTGCGACCTACCTGATCGTCTTCTACCTCGTGACGCTGGCGGTCCGGCGGCGCAGCGACGTCGAGTTGCTGCTGCGCCTGCTCGTGATGGGCGCGGCGATCGTCGCGGTCTCCGCGGTGATCGAGGAGTGGGGCCACTACAACTTCTTCGACCACCTCCAGCAGTACTTCCCCATCCTGCGCTTCCAGGGCGTGCCTTACACGACCGATCGCGGCGGGGTGCGCGCCTATGCGTCGGCCCAGCATCCGATCGCGATGGGCGCCGCGTTCGCCCTGGTCTTCCCGCTGGCGATCTACCTCGGCCACAGCACGCGCCAGCGCCGCTGGTGGCTCTGCTGCGGCCTATTGATCCTCGGCGCGTTGGCCACCAAGTCGCGGACCGCGATCATCATGCTGACGGTCATCCTGATCGTGCTGTGGATCCTCAAGCCGGTCGAGACGCGGCGGATGGTCCCCAAGCTGATCCTGCCGCTGTTAGTCGTCGCGCACATCGCGATGCCGGGCACGCTGGGCACCTTCAAGAGCGCGTTCTTTCCCAGCGGCGGCGTGCTCAGCGCCGAGACCAACGCGGAGGTCTCCTGGCACAGCAACTACGGCAAGGGCCGCGTCGGCGAATGGGGACCGGCGTTGAAGGAGTGGGAGATCACACCGCTCTTCGGCCAGGGTGCAGGCACACGGGTCTCTGACCTCGAAGACCCCAAGATGAACGCGCCGATCCTCGATGACCAATGGCTGTGGTCGCTGCTGGAGCTCGGGGTCTTCGGCGTGGTGGCGCTGCTGTGGTTCTTCGTGGTGGCGGTCCGCCGCTTCGGGCGGCTGGCCAAACGCGACCAAACCGAGAACAGCTGGCTGCTGACGGCGTTCGCAGCGTCGATCGCCTCCTATGCCATCGGCATGCTGACCTTCGACGCCTTCAACTTCGTGCAGGTCACGATGCTGCTGTTCCTGATCACGGCGCTCGGCGTCGCAACGCTGCGACCCGAGGACGCGGAGCCTCCGGCCTGATGAGCGCCGAAACCCTCATCGCTCCGGCCGCCGGACCGGAGCCCTCCCCGACCCCGGACGCGCCCGTCTCGTCGCTGGCCCTGCGCGCCCAGGTGCTCTCGGGCGTGATGTGGAAGATCATCTCCCAGGCCTTCCGCCAGGGCTCGCGGCTGATCGTCGCGCTGATCCTCGCGCGGCTGCTGACGCCCGAGCAGTTCGGCGTCTCGGCCGAGGTGCTGGTCGTCTCCTCGCTGGTTATCGTCTTCGCCGACCTCGCCTTCGGGGCGGCGCTGATCCAGCGCAAGGAGATCTCCGAACTCGACAAGAACACGGCCTTCTGGGCCTGCGCGCTCTTCGGTGTCTTCTTCACCGCCCTGGGCTTCGTCTGCGCCGGCCCGCTGGCCGACTTCTACAACGAGCCGCAGGTCAAACCGCTGTTTCGCGTCATGTCCTTCATCTTCTTGACGACGTCGCTGTCGACGGTCCAGGAGTCGCTGCTCAACCGCGAACTGAGCTTCAAGGTGCTCGAGACGCGGATGATGATCGCCACGGTGGGCGGCGCCGCGGTCGGCATCACCTCCGCCGCGATGGGCGGCGGCCCGTGGGCGATCATTCTGCAGGCGCTGAGCCTGAGCATCTTCTCGACGCTGCTGCTGTGGACGATGTCGCCGTGGCGGCCGCGGTTCCGGTTCTCCATGGCCTCGCTGAAGAGCATGGCCAGCTTCAGCACCTATATCTTCGGCCATCGGTTGTTGTACTACCTGCATCGCAACAGCGACAACCTGCTGATCGGACGCTTCGTCGGCGCCGCGCCGCTGGGCGCGTACGCCATCGCCTACAACGTGATCCTGGTGCCGTTCAGCCGGATCGCCGCGCCGATCCAGGACGTCGTCTTTCCCGCCTTCTCGCGGATCCAGAACGACAAGGAGCGGATCGGCGACGGCTGGATCCGGATCACGCGGATGGTCGCGGCCGTGACGGTCCCGTCGCTGGTCGGCCTGGCAATCGTCGCCGACGACTTCGTCAACCTCGTGCTCGGCTCCAAGTGGCACGAGGCGACGACGGTCATCCAGGTGCTGGCGTGGGTCGGCATCCTGCAGTCGCTGCAGAGCCTCAACACGGGGATCCTGGAGGCGCTCGGCCACGCCCGCGCGATCTTCCGGTGGACGGTCGTCTTCTTCGTCGCCCACCTGACGGCCTTCGTCGTCGGCCTGCACTGGGGGATCGTCGGCGTCGCGGTCGGCTACAGCATCTCGACCACCCTGATCGAGCCGTCCTACCTGGTGCTGACCTCGCGCGCGGTCGGGATGTCGCCGTGGCGCTTCCTGGAGGCGGTCGCGGGCGTCTTCGAGGCCTCGGCGGGCATGGGGCTCGTCGTGCTCGGTGCCCACTACGGCCTCGTGCAGGCCGGTGTGCCCGGTCCACTGCGGCTGCTGGCCTGCGTCCTCATCGGCGCCGTCGTCTTCGCCGCCCTGGCCGCTTGGCGCCAGCCGGAGATCCTCGAAGAGATCAAGGATCTCCGAGCGCGTCGCAAGGGCCGCGGTGACCTGGCCCCCGCACCCCTACCCGTCCCCGCCGAGGCCTAGACGAATGGGGAGTCCCGACCCCCCCGAAGTCCCGGGGCCCGCGCGCGCGAGAGGGCGGATGATGGGTGGTATGTCCCTGATGGATGGACTGTCCCGATCCCGTCCTGCCTGCGAGCACCGCCCGCTGCTGCTCGTGTGCTCCTCCGGTGGCCACCTGCTGCAGCTCGTGGGGCTGACTGAGGCGTTCGCCGCGTTCCCGCGTGTCTGGGTGACCTTCGACAAGCCCGATGCCCGCGCGCTGCTGGCCGACGAGCGCGTGCTGTACGCCTTCGGACCGACCAACCGCAACATCTCCAACCTGCTGCGCAACTCCTACCTGGCCTTCCGGGTGCTGCGCCGTGAGCGCCCGCGCGCGATCGTCTCAACCGGCGCCGGCGTCGCCGTCCCGTTCGCGTGGCTGGGCAAGCTGATGGGCATCCCCGTCGTCTACATTGAGAGCGTCACGCGTATCAGCTCGCTCTCGCTGTCGGGCCGGATGATCAAGCCCGTCGCGTCCGATCTTTTCGTCCAATGGCCCGAGCTCGCCGAGTCTGTGCGCGGGGCCCGCTACGAGGGCAGCAACCTAGCCACCGCCGCATGATCTTCGTCACGACCGGAACCAACGAGCAGGGCTTTGACCGTCTGGTCCGCGCAGCTCGTGACATGCCCGGTGACGAGGATCTGATCGTGCAGCACGGCTCATCGACCGAGGTTCACGGCCGGGGTCTTTGGGAGGCGTTCATGCCGTGGGAGGACATGACTCGCCACATGACCGCGGCCCGGATCGTCGTCGCCCACGCCGGCGTCGGCTCGATCCTGCTCGCGCACCGCTGCGGCAAGCGCCCCGTGGTCCTGCCGCGGCGCGTCGGGCTCGGCGAGGCGGTCGACGATCATCAGATCGAGCTCGGTCGGCGCCTGCATGAGCGCGGCGAGGTGACCTTCGTCGAGGACGAAGCCGCGCTGCACCGCGCCGTGCTCTCTGAGGCCGACGGACTGCTGACCCGGGCGGCGGCCGGCCCGGTCAACGGCCCACTGGTCGACGAGCTGCGCGCCACCCTGCAACGGCTGACGGCAACTGCCTGATGCGCCGCCTGCTCTTCCTCGCCTACCACTACCCGCCGGTCGGCGGCGGCGGTGTGCAGCGCAATCGGCGCTTTGCCGAGCACCTGCGCAGCTACGGCTATGACCCCGTCGTCGTCACCGGCACCGGCACGCGCGACGCACGCTGGAGCCCGCTGGACGCGACGATCGCCGACCCGGCGCTCGCCGACCTGGAGACCCATCGGGTCCAGGGCCCCGAGCCCGGCGGCGACACCGGGATGTCGCGGCTGGTCAACGGCATCATCGACCGCCCCGATCCGCACCTGCGCTGGTGGCTGGACGGCTCGCTGCGCGCCGGCCTGGAGGCCGGCCGCTCCTGCGACGCGATCCTCGCCTCGCTCGTGCCGTATGAGACGGCGCAGACGGCGATCACCCTGTCGGAGCGGCTCGGCATCCCGTGGATCGCCGACCTCCAGGACCCGTGGGCGCTGGACGAGATGTGGCTGTATCCGACCGGCCTGCACCACCGCATCGACAAGCGGCGGATGCGCCGGCAGCTGGCGACCGCCGCGGCGATCGTGATGAACACGCCCGAGGCCGCCGCGCGGCTGACGCGCGAGTTCCCGGAGCTGGCCTCGCGCATCGTCGTGTCGATCACCAACGGCTTCGACGCCGCCGACTTCGACGGTCCGATGCCGGCGCGCGAGGACGACGGCACCTTCCGGATCGTGCACACCGGCACGATGCACACGACGACCGGCCTGCGGCTGCGCCGCCGCAAACGCGTACGCCGCTGGCTGGGCGGGGTCACCCCCCACGTCGACTTCCTGCCGCGCTCGCACGTCTACCTGCTCAAGGCTTTGGAGCAGTTGAAGGCCTCGGATCCGGCGCTCGTCGCGGGCGTCGAGGTCCACCTTGCGGGGGTATTGACCGATGCCGATCGCGAGATCGCGGAAGGCTCGGAGTTCCCGCGGCTGCTCGGCTACCGCTCCCACGAGGAGACGCTGGCGCTCGTGCGCACCGCCGACCTGCTCTTCTTGCCGATGCACGACCTGGCGCCGGGCCACAAGGCCGGCCTCGTTCCGGGCAAGGCCTATGAGTACCTCGCCTCGGGGCGGCCGATACTGGCCGCGGTCCCCGACGGCGACGTCCGCGACATCCTCGGCGCCGTCGGCACGGCGGACTTCTGCCGGCCGGCGGACGTCGACGAGATGGCTGCGCTCCTGCGCTCGGCGATCGAGCGCGCCCGCTCAGGTGCCGCGTTGCCGGAAGCGAACCCCGACGCGGTGGCGCCCTACGAGCGCCGCGAGCTTACGCGCCGGCTGGCGGAGACGTTCGACCTGGTGCTGGGCGCCTCGTCGACGGCACCGGCGTCGCCGGCCGTCGCCTAGCCGCGAACGCTTTCACCCAAACGGCGAGCGCCCCGCCAGCTTCGCGCAGCGCCCCGGCGACCACGCCGCCGCCAGCGCCGCGCGCAGCCCGGCCCAATGGCCCCGCGCATAACCCGGCCGGCGGGCCCGCAGCAGCAAGTGCGTCAGCTCGTCCAACGCCACCGCCAACGCGACCCACCTCGCGGCGAGCTCACCATCGCGCAGAACCACATAGCGGATGTGGCTGCGCACATCGGCCACCCGCAGCTGGCTGCGCGGCGCCGAGTGCCCACCGCCGTGCACGACCACCGCCGCCGGCTCGAACCGCACCCGCAGCCCGCGGTCCCAGATCCGCCAGCACAGATCGGTGTCCTCGGCATACATGAAGAAGCCCTCGTCCAACCCACCGAGCGCCGCCAATACGTCCCGGCGCACGAGCATGCACGCGCCCGAGACCCACTCGGGATCCCACGCGTGCTCATAGGCCGACGCCGCGTGCACGAGGTCGTCGCTCCACGCCGCATTCGGCCAGAAGCGATGCAGCAGCAGCGCCTTCGACAGCGCCGAGCGCAGCCGCGGGAAGCGGCGGACGCTGCGCTGGAGCTCGCCCGCTTCGTCGACGATCCGCGGCGCCACCAGCCCGACGGACTCCTCGGCCTCCAGCACCGCGACGAGCTTGGCCAGCTCAGCTGCCTCCAGCGCCGCGTCCGGGTTGAGCAGCAGCACATACGGCGCACTCCCCCGCGCCGTTCCGAGGTTGCACCCGTAGGCGAAGCCACCGTTGCGCTCGGCGTGGACGAGATCCAGCCCCGGCAGCCCCTGCACCGTGTCGAACGCCGGGTCGGCCGACGCGGTATCGACCACGATCACGTTCACGCCCGGCGCGCCCGCCAGCGGCGCGACGCAGGTGCGCAGCGTGTCGCGGCTGGCGTGGGCCACGACGACGACGTCAACGGTGCTGCTCATCGGCCGCGCAGACTACGCCGGTCAGCCGACCGCCAGCGGTGTGCGCGCGCCGGCCGGCCGGTCGGCGGACGGCCAGCGCAGCGCCGCCTCGATCTTGCTCATCGCCACAGTGCGGTCGCTGGGTGAGCAGGTGCCCTTGACCCAGCGGTTGCCGACGTAGGAGACGCCCGACTCGCACGCCACCCCCGGCGCGAGGTTGTTGACATACCGCACGTCGCTGGCCAGCTGCGGATCGCCCGAGGGCTGGAACTCCTGCTCGGCGGTGTTGTGGCGCACCAGCACGTCGTGGCCGATCCCGACCTGCGCGGCGTAGTAGCACGCCGACACGGGGGTGTCGAGACAGCTGCGAAAGACGTTGTCCTCGATCAGCAGGTGGCGTGGCGGGTTCTCGTTGGCCCCACCGCCGTAGGAGACCCGCAGCCCGGTGCTGCCGCAGCGCACGAACTGGTTGCCCCGGATCACGAGGTCGGTCCCGCTCTCGATCTGCAGGCAGTCGACGTGCGCCGTCGGGCTCGTCGTGTTGATGTCGTGAAAGAGGACGTTCTCGATCGTCAGCCGCGTCGGCACGATTGCCGGCTCGCTGCCGTAGACGCCCTGGATCTCGGGATGGAGGCCGTCGCGCGAGGTCTGCCCGCCGATGCGGCCGCCGCGGATCGCGATGTCGCGCCCACCGGTGACGTAGATGTTGCGGTGGTCGATGCCCCACAGCGCGATCTCCCGCGCCTGGTTGAAGTTGGTGGAGATGGTCGTCAGCGCCCGTGGCCGGTCGGCCACGATCGCCAGGCCAGCAGGGCCGGCGTTCTTGTAGTTGTCGCCAAAGTCGAGGTCGTCGACGACCACGTGCGCCCCCGGCGCCGGATGCAGGATCACGCACGCGTCGAGATCGCCGTCGCTCTCGCACCCTATGCCGCGCTTTGTGGGGTCCGGCGTCAGCGTCTGAGAGCGGTAGTTGCCGCCCGCCAACTGGACCACCTGGCCCGGGCGCGCCCGGTGATAGGCGGCGTCGAACGTGGCACACGGGGCACCAGCGCTGCACGAGCCCCCGTCGTCGCCGCCGGGCGCGACAAAGAGCGTGGCCGGCGACAGGTTCCGTGGGACCGCCGACAGGTCGTCGGCCGGCGTGGTAACGGGCATCGGCGGCATCTCGCGCGACGAGTCGCCGGCCAGCCAACGCGCGCCGGCCAGGCCGCCGACGGCCGCGGCGACGATGGCCAGCAGGCCCACCACCAGGAGGGAGCGAGAGCGAGGCATCGAACGAGACGGCGGTCAGCGAACGCCGCGCGTCTGCTGCCAGGACCCGCGCAGCGAGCCGGCAACGAGCGGGACTTGGAGGCAGGCGTACTGGACGGCGCGCAGCTGGAGGCGCTCGCGGCGCGTGGTCGCGTGCCCGCGCTCCTGCAGCCGCTCGATGCCCCAGATCGACCGCCACGGGATCCAGTAGCGAACGCGGGTCCACTCCGGGGAGCGCTCGCGAACTTCCCCACGGCCGTTGACCCGCAGCCACGCCGCACCCAGGCCGAGCCGGTAGGCGACCTTCGCGAGGTCGCGTGCGCGGTCGCGCGTGGGATGGCGCACGATCGCATCGGGCGCGTAGACCATCGTCAGACCCGCCAGGCGCGCGCGCTCACCGAAGTCGCGGTCGTGCGTCTGCCAGGCAGCGCCGGCGTCAAAGCCGCCCATCTGCGCCAGCACCTCACGGCGCGCCCAGAGGTTGGCGGTCGCGCCAAAGCCGTCGTCGACGTAGGAGCGCTGGTCCAGGTACCCGCGCCCGAAGTCCATCAGCGCCGGGACCGTCGGCTGGTCTTCAAGCATCAGCTCGACGTGGCCGGCGACCAGGCCCGACGGCGACGCCGCCACGGCGGCCAGCCCACGCTCGATCCAGTCGGGCGCCGGGACCGTGTCGTCGTCGGTGAACGCGACGATCTCGCCACGAGCGTGCTCGATGCCTAGGTTCGTCGCCCCACCCTGGCCGAGCGAGCGGCCGGCGCTGACGACGCGCGCGATCCCACTGGCCTGCACAACCGCGGCGGTGTCGTCGGTCGACCCGTCGTCGACGACCAGCACCTCGAAGGCGTCACGACCGACGGTCTGCGCCGCCAGCGCAGCGAACAGGTCGGGCAGGCGGCGTGCGCCGTTCTTGGTGGGGATGATCACGGAGACGTGCATGGTCACTGTCCTTGTTCCATGGTCACTGATCGGCATCTGCGGCCGCAAGGCGCAGGTTCGGAGCGGTCCGTGCTCCGGTGCGGCGGACGAACGAGAGCGCCCAGAACGCCGCGGCGTTGCAGAGCGTCGCCACGCAGAACGCCAGCGCCACGCGCATCAGCGCGTCGCCGGAGAGCGTGAGCTCGAGGATGACGAAGATCGCGGCCGAGGCGGCCCAGATCGCGGCGGCGCCGACGGCCTCGTCGCGCGCCAGCGCGGCCTGGGAGAGCGTCGCGGCGACGAGGTAGCCGCCCGCGCCCGCGGCCAGCAGCGCCAGCTCGGTGCGCCCGGCGTCAAAGCCATCGCCGTAGAGGATGCCCATCACGGTCGGGCCGATCGCGAAGGCGCCGAGCACCATCAGGCCGGCGAACGCCGCGAGGATCGCGACGGTGCGCGCGACCGCGCGGCGGAAGCCGTGCTCATCGTCCTGGGCGAGCATCGTCGTGAGGTTGGGCAGCAGCGCGGCGGCCACGCCCTGGAAGAGATAGGCGGGCGCGCGGACGAGCATCGTCGCGGCGAACACGAGGCCGGCCGCCTTGCTGGCGTTCTCGCCTCCGTGGAGCATGACGAGGACCGGACCGCCGCTGAGCAGGATCTGGTCACCGGCCGCCAGAACCATCGTCGACGCCGCGAAGCCCGCGGCGCTCCCCAGCCGGAACGGGGCGCCGGCCACCGTGCCCGAGAGGTGGGTGATCGTCGTGCGCCCGCGCAGGACCAGCGGCGCGACCGCGCCGGCGATCGCCGCAGCTGCAAGCGCCGCCGCCGCCAGCGAGCTCGACACCCACACATACAGCGGCAGCACGAGCGCCAGCCGCACGCCGCCGTCGGCGAGCAGCAGCACGCCGTAGCCCGCGTACCAGCGCCGGCCGCCGACGAGCCCGCGGACGAAGTACGACGCGCCGTAGCCGGCGATGCCGACGACGAGCATCGCGGTGAGCATCGACTGGCCATCGAAGAGCCGGTCGGTGATCGCGCCCCACGCCACCGCGCAAGCGGCGATCGCCGCCAGCGCCGTGGCCACCGCCAGCGCCGCGACGGGCCGAACGACCGGTCGGGCGTCCTGACCGACCGCGGTGCGCTCGGCGACCGCACGCGAGAGCGTCTGCTCGACGGGACGGAAGAGCACGACCGCGACGAGGAACATCGCCGCCCACAGGACCGCGATCGGCCCGTAGGCGTCAGGCCCCAGCGTCCGTGCGGCGACCGCGTTGAACGCGTAGGCCAGCAGGCCGGAGCCCACCGTCCCCGCCGACATCAGCAGGGCGCCCGGCGCGCGGCTCGCCGCCGCCTCCTCGACCGCCGCGATGTTCGCGACGGCGTCGGGGGCGGGATCGATCTCGGTGAGGGTTGCCGCGCTCACTGCACCACAGCGTCGACGAAGTAGTTGCTCGACGCGTAGGAGCCGGTCGGGAACGTCCCGGCCGAGTTGCCGTATACCCCGTTGCCGCCCGCGATCGTCTGCAGCGGTCCGCTGGAGAGGATGTTGGCCAGGCCACCGGAGGTCATCGTGAACTTGGTGTTGAAGCCGACCGAGACGACGTAGGTCGCGTTCGGTGACAGCGCCACGGGCGAGCTCAGCGCCTGCTGCTGCCAGCCGGACGCGCTCTCACCGGTGAACGTCACCTGGGCGACGACGCCGCCGTTGGCGTCCCACAGCGTGCCGACGTGCGTGCCCGTCTCACCCGGATCCTTGTAGAACCGGATCGCGCTCAGCGACGCCGCCGAGACGACCTGGATCTTGGTGCCCATCTCGTAGGTCCAGGGACCCGAGCCGCCGCGACCGTCGCGGACGTCGAGGTTGGTCACCGCCGGCGTCAGCGAGGCCATCGTCATGCACGGGCAGGCCGACGTGGTGAACGACCACGTGACCGGCGAGAGCATTGTCTGCCCGTTGGTTCCGGTGATCGCGGTGCTCAGCGTCGCCGTGTAGGCCGTGGTGCCCGAGAGCGCCGCGGTCGGCGTCAGCGTCGCGGTCTTGGTCGGCGCGTCGTAGGAGACCGATGCGGGCACCGAGCTCCCGCCGGGACCCGTCAGGGTGAACGACGAGCCCGTGACCGTGGTCGGATCGACCGCAACCGAGAACACCGCCTTGACCGGCTGGGTGGTCCCGACGCCGGTGGCGCCGGAAACCGGCACCGTGCTCGAGACCGTCGGCCGCGCGTTGCTCGTGGTCGAGAAGGACCAGCTGACCGCGGACGGCAGCGGCGTCTCGTCGTCGGAGCGCAGCCCGGTCGTCAGCGTCGCCGTGTAGGACGCCGACGGGTCGAGCAGCGAGCTCGGCGTCAACGTTGCCGTGCGCGTCGCGCTGCTGTAGGTCACCGTCGCCGGCACCGCGGTGCCGCCGGCGGTCGCCAGCTTGACCGTCGAGGAGCTGACCGTCGCCGCGTCCATCGCCGTCGAGAACGTCGCCGTGACCGTGGTGGCCTGGTCGACGTTCGTCGCCCCGGCGACCGGCGTGCGCGTCGTGACCTGCGGCGTGCGGTTGGAGCCCGGCGTCTTGACGACGCCGTCGACGAAGTAGTTGCTGTTGTTCCAGCTCGACGTCGGGAACGTTCCGGCCGTGGCGGCATACACGCCGTTGGAACCGGAGACGCTGCTCCACGGACCGGCGGTCATCGGGGTGGCCAGGCCGCTGGTCGTCAGCACGTACTTCGTGTTGAGGCCGACCGAGATCGTGTAGGTCTGACCCGCCGTCAGCGTGATCGCGTTGGTCAGCGCCTGACGCTGCCAACCCGACGCGCTCTCGTTGTCATAGGTGACCTGGGCCAGCTGCGTGCCGCTCGCGTTCCAGACGCGACCGATGTGCGTGCCGGTCTCGCCCGGATCCTTGTAGTAGCGGACCGCGACGAGCGAGGTGTTCACCGACGGCGTCACCTTGGTGCCCATCTCATAGGTCCACGGCCCGGTGCCGGCGCGACCGTCGCGGACGTCGTTGTTGGTGGACGTGGGCACCGTCGAGCCCATCAGCGAGCATGGGCAGTCGGCGGTCGTGAAGGTCCACGAGACGGCGGCAGCCATCGGCGTGCCGTCGGCGGCGCGGATCGCCGTGGTCAGCTGGCCGGTGTAGACCTTGCCGGCGGCCAGGTTGGCCAGCGGCGTCAGGCGGATCGTCTTGGCACCCGCGTCGTAGGACACGGTCGCGGCGACCGTCGCGTTGAGGTTGTCACGGAGCAGGACGCTGGAACCGGTGACTGTGCTCGGGTCGAGCGCACGGTCATAGGTCGCCGCCAGGCTCGCGTCGAGCGCCACCCCGGTGGCCGAGGCCGCCGGGTCCAGGGAGGTCACGGTCGGCGCCGTCGGAGCGGTCGCCGCGGTCGTGAACGTCCAGCTGATCGCTGCCGCCGGGTGCGTGCCGTCGGTCGCCGTGACCGCGGTCGACACCGTGACGGTGTAGGTGGTCCCGAGGGCCAGCGCGGCGTTCGGCGTCAGCGTCGCTGCCGTCGTCGTCGCGTCGTAGCCGATCGTCGCCGCGATCTGCGTGCCGCTGGGGTTGGTCAGCTTGAAGCTGGAGCTCGTCAGCGTCGAGGCGTCGACCGCCGTGGAGAACACGGCGCGCACCTGCGTGCCCGGCGAGATCCCCGTCGCCAGCGGCGCCGGCGTGCGGGTGGTCAGCGTCAGCGCCGTCGCGGTCGTGAAGGTCCAGGAGACGTCAGCGGCAAGCGCCGTGCCGTCGGTGGCCTTCGCGCCCGAGGTGACCGTCGCCACGTACTGCGTGGTCGGGTCCAGCGCCGCGGTCGGGTCGAGCGTCACGACCCGGGTGCTCGAGTTGTAGGACACGCTCGCCGGCACCGCGGTGCCCGCGGCCGAGCGCAGGTTGACCGTCGTGCCCGTCAGGGTCGTCGCGTCCATGCTGCGATCGAAGGTCGCCGTAACGTTGCCGTCGATCGAGACGCTCGAGGCGCCCGCATCGGGCGTGGTGCTCAATACGGTCGGCGGCGTGCCGCTCCCCGAGGTGAACGTCCACGTAATGTCGGCGGCCACCGGGGTGGTCCAGCTCGCGACGCCGGTGCTGCCGCCCTTGATCTTGACCGTGTAGGCCGTGAAGGGGTCGAGCTGACCGGTCGGGTCGAGCGTGATCTTCTGGGTGGTGTCGTCGTAGCTGACGGTCGCGGCCAGCGCCGCGCCGCCCGCGGTGGGCGTCACCGAGACGTTGGTGGTCGTCACCGTCGACGGATCGAGCGACTTGCTCATCGTCGCGGTGATGTTGGCCGACGGCGCGACGCCGGTGGCGCCCGCGGTCGGGGTCGAAGCGCTCAGCGTCGGCGCGCCGGTCGTGTCGGCGACGATGCCGGAGATCGGCGTCGTCGGCGTCGAGCCCATGTCGGACAGGATGTTGGTCGTCGCCTGCTGAACGTCGAGGCGCGGCTCACCGGTCCCGGCGTCGTTGACGTCGAGGCCGCGGCTCCAGTAGTTGGTGCCCGTGGAGACGACCCAGGCGCCGCTGGCGGCCTTGTAGTAGGTGCCCGTCGACTTGCCCGGCGCGTTGGGCGCGTAGGTGTGGCCGTCGGACTGCAGGATCTCACCGGTGGTCGCCGTCGAGAAGAAGCTCGTCGTCCCGGCCGGCTCCGCGCCGTTGCTGACGCGGTCGTTCCACTCCCAGCCGACCAGGCCGGTGCCGACGTCGGTCGACGTGCCGGCGGCCTGGTTGGCCAGCGCGGTGTGGCGCCAGACGCGCGTCTTGCCCTGCGCGGCGGTGACCGTCAGGCCCCAGACGTGGCTGTCGTCGTCGCCGACGTATGCGTTGCCCACCAGCGCGTTCTCGGGCTGGTTGGCACCCGCCGGGTCACGCCACGTGCCGGTCGGCGAGACCGGGTCGGTCGCGCCGCTCTCGGTGGTCTTGTAGCCCACCTCGACGCGGTTGGCGGTGCTGGAGAACGGGCTGGCCTCGTAGCGGATCTTCCAATAGACCTGGTTGGAGCCGAGGAAGAAGATGCCCGTGCCCGCGGTGCGCGCGTTGGTCACCGCGGTGCGCATCTCGGCCGAGAAGTACTCGTCGTGGGCCGGCGAGATGTAGGCCTTGTGGTTGTTGAGCTGGGAGCCCGACGTGTGCATGTCGGTGCTCGTGATGTAGGTGACGTCGTAGCCCTGACGCTCGAGGAAGCCCACGTTGGGCATGTCGGCGTAGGGGAAGAAGTCGTCCTGGCCGTTGTAGCTCTCGGTGTAGGGACGGTCGTAGGACACCTTGACCGCGCGCGTCGTGCCCGAGATCGTCGGGTCGCCGGAGCTGTTCCAGGTGTAGAGCGACTTGCCGCCGTAGTTGTTGTAGGCCTGGTAGGTCGACGTCGGCAGGCCGTAGACGACCTGCGAGGTGCTGCCGTCCTTGCGCACGACGAGCAGGATCGAGTTGTCGGCGCCGTTGTCGTCACGGACGAGGCGCAGCCAGTACACGCCGCTGGGCCAGGCGGCCGTGGTCGTGATCTTCGACGTCGTGTCCCAGTTGGAGCAGTCGAGCAGGCCGGTGTTACCGCTGCCGTCCTGGCAGGAGTCCTGCGCGACGCCCTTGAGGCCGGGCAGCGAGGAGACCAGGCGCCCGTGGCTGCCGCCGTACCAGCCCATCCGGTAGATGTCGATGTGGTACGGGACGTTGTCGCCGCTGGGGCCCGTGTTGACCTTGAGGTCGACGCTGCCGCCTTGGTTGATGCTGGTCGCGGTCGCGAAGCCCTCGATGCCGTTGTCATAGGCGCGACCGGCGTTCGTCAGCTTCCACCCGGTCGAGCCGGGGTAGCAGTTCTCCACCACGACGGCGTTCCCCGTCGAACAGCTGCGCGCGGTTGGCTTGGCCTGCGCCGCTGACGACTTGACCGACTCACCGCCGCCCATGGTGGTCACGGCGTAGTAGTACGTCGTGTTGTTGGTCGCGGTGTCGGTGTAGCTCGCGCTGGTCGGCGAGCCCACCAACGTGGTGATGGAGCCCGCCGACGTGCCGCGATAGACCCGATAGCCCGTGGCACCGGAGACCGGCTGCCAGGCGATGGTGACAGAGCCATCCTGAGCGAAGGCCGTGACACCCGTGGGTGCCGTCAGCGCGGGATGCGCCAGCGTTGGTGCAAAGACCACTGCTGCCGCGGCCGCGGCCAAAAGGATCGTCAGGTAGCGCTTCATAAGGTTCGCCTTCTCGGTCAATCGGGTTCAGGGTGCGCTGGTGCTGCTAGGCCACGCTGGCCACGTCGAGACCAGCGGTCTCGAGCGCGTCGCGACGGGCGCGGTGCCAGTCAGCGGTGACGGCCAGGCCCTCGGCGAGGCCCACGGTTGCGCGGAAGCCGAGCATGCGCGCGGCCTTGGTCGTGTCAGGGATGCGGACGCGGACGTCCTGGTACTTGCCGCCGATGGCCTCGTAGGGGACCATCGTCGCGCGCAGCGGGCCCGTCATGCCGAGCGCCGCCTGGCACTCGTGGGCGAGCCGGTAGATCGTCGTCGGCTCCTCGCCGCCGATGTTGAGGATCTCGCCCTCGGCCTCGTCGCAGTCCAGCGTGCGGACCACGCCGTCGACCGTGTCGGAGACGTAGGTGAACGTGCGGATCTGCCGCCCGTCGCCGTGGATCTCCATCAGCTTGCCGTCGAGCAGGATCTCGAAGAAGGCGGCCTGCGGGCCACCCCACCACGACGGGTTGTTGCGCGGGCCGTAGGAGCCGAAGAAGCGCATGATCTTGACCTTCAGACCCTGCTCGGCAGCCATCGCCAGGGCGACGTGCTCGTCGTAGAGCTTGGAGGTCGCGTACGCCCAGCGGCGCGTGGTGGGCGGGCCCAGCGTCAAGTTGGCGTCCTCGGCGAAGGGCGGCGTCGCGTTGCCGTAGACGTCGGAGGTCGAGGCGACCAGGACCGGGACGTCGAGGGCCAGCGCGGCCTCGTACAGCGACTCGGCGCCGGCGACGTTGGCTTGCAGCGTCTTGAGCGCTCCGCCGTACCTCGGGATCTTCTCGGCCGCGAGGTGCACGAGCGCGTCGCAGTCGCCGAACGTACGGCGGACGCGCAGGGCGTCACGGCAGTCCAGCTCCAGGAACGTGAAGTTCGGGTGGTCGCGGAACGTGTCCATGTTGCTCGGCGAGCCGTGCGAGAAGTCGTCGATGCCGACGACCGAACGGCCTTCTGCGAGCAGTCGCTCAGCGAGGTGCGATCCGATGAAACCGGCCACACCCGTAATGCCCACCGTGGCGGGGTTGGTCATAGCGTCCTCCTAAGCCAGACGTCGAGAGTACGAGGGTCGCTCGACCCGTCGGCAGCGCCGCGGAGGGTCGAGATGTGCGTGAAGTTCTTGCGCAGCCAGGCGCCGAGGCGGCGGTCATAGCCGGTGCCGAAGGCACCGCTCTCATAGCGCGGAAGGGGGGTGCGATCGGTGATCGCCAGGCGCAGGTCCTGATGCTCGAGCTGGCGGATCGCGCGGTCCTCGTCGGCCGGCGTCTGCAGCGCGCCGGGCAGCAGCGAGAGCGCCGGCAGCACGTCGTCGCGGCGCGACATGACGTACAGGGCCGTCATCTGCGGGGCGAGCAGGATCGGCTCCGAGCGGACCGTGTTGCGCTCGATGATGTCGATCGCCTGCTGGTAGACCGGGCCGTCGGCCGCGGTGGCGCGGATGCTGCCACCGGGACCGTGGACGGTGTAGGTCTCCTCGCGTGCATCGGAGACCTGGATGACGACGAGCGCGGCAGCGACCATCGCCACCCAGCCAAGGCCCACGGCGCGCAGCGTCGTGGCGTTGCCGGAGAACCGGCGCGGGAGCACGGAGACGTGCAACCACACCAGGAACGTGGCGATGAACGGCATCGCGTAGGACGAGCTCTCCGCGAACGTCTTGCTCGGGATCGGCCAGAACTTGGCGTACAAGCTGTAGGAGAAACCCACGAGCGCGAGCGCGAGCAGCAGCTCGAGCTGGGCCTGCGGCGCCCAGCCGCGCGCGTCGCGGCGGCCGCGCAGCGCGGCGACGGTCAGGACGGCGGCGGCGATCGCCGCGCCGGCGGGCATCCACGCGAAGATGGCCTTGAGGTAGAAGCGCACCGTGTCGGGCCGTGCAACAAGCACGGCGAGGAAGAGGACCACGCCGGTCCCCAGCACCGCGAGCGCGATCGTGCGGCGACGGCCACCGAGGTCGATGATGCGCGCGACCACGATCGTCGCGCCCACGCCGGCGGCGTAGAGCAGCGTCTTGCCGATCAGCGCGGCAAAGCTGCTGGCCGTGCGGGGCGCCAGATCGGCGTAGACCGTCGAGACGGACTTGTCGAGCAGGCCGCGCGGGAAGATGTTGTTGTGGATCAGCGCGTTGAGGCTGAGGCCACTGCCGGTCAGGAAGGCGCCGTAGACCACGACCGGGATCACCAGCGCCACGCCGGCGATGGTCGCGGCCTCGCGCACCACCGCGCGACGATCGCTCGCCAGCACGAGGCGCACGACCAGCCAGCCGCCGATCGCCAGCACCGCGGTGCCGACGGCCTCGGGACGGGTCAGCGTCGCGGCGCCGATGGCCACACCGATCGCCACCAGCCAGCGCGACCCGGCGGTCCGCGCGAAGCGCGCCGCGCAGAGGACGGCGGCCAAGCACGCCAGGACGCCGAGCGGCGCGCCGAGCGTGTGCGGCTGAACCCAGGAGACGTTGGCCGAGGAGAACGCCGGTACCGCGCAGCAGACGCCGACGACGGCGGCCGCGGCGGGCTCGACGAGCCGGCGCGCCAGCACGTAACCGAGCGTGATGCCGGCGACGGCCAGCACGATGCCGAGGGCCACCGACGGCCATACCGCGATCCCGAACACCTCGTACAGCGCGCCCAGCGTGAAGATGCCGAGCGGGCCGTAGTAGTAGTCGTAGTCGACGTAGGGCGCGTGGGCGTGGGAGACCTTGCCGGCGGCCACCAGGTCATAGCCCGTGTCCATCGTCAGGTCGCCCCAGCGGTTCCAGGTCAGGACCAACAGGGCCAGCCCGACGAACGCGACGACGGCGATCGCCACGCGCTCGGAAGTGAGGGCGACCGCGCGCTCGCGCGCCATCGTGGGGGCAGCTGGGCGAGGCATGGTCCTGGGTGGCGCTTGCGCGCTCACGCGGCCTGCTCCTCGTGCTGCTCGGAGCCGACACGCTCGAGCAGGCCGGCGACGAGCGTCTGGGCGACGCCGAGCACCGCCTGGCCGTTGACCAGCTCGGGGTAGATGTGTGCCGAGGACGCCGTGGCCAGACCGGGCGCCGGGAAGAGGCTCTCAGCGGTCGGACGCACGGCGCCGACCGTGTGGACCGGCTCGGCAACGCGAGCGCGGGCGAGCTGCGAGGCAAGGATGTCTGACGGCTGCAGCGCCGGGAACATCGTGCGCACGTGGTCGAGGTACTCACGCTTGACGTCGGCCGCAGGGCGGTCGAGATCCGGATTGTCGGGCGTGACGTACTTCGGGACGTAGAGCAGCGTGCCGCCGGCGCGCTCAGGGTCGACGACGTGGGTCGTCTCGACGACGCTGGTGAGCGGGATCCGGCGGTCGGTGATGTTCAGCGCGTAGTACGGGCTGATCGACTTGCTCACGCGCGCGACGACGCAGACGACGCCGAGGTAGCGGTTGGGGTCGGCGCCGAGCGTGCGCTCGAGCTCCGGGGCCAGCAGGCCCTGTAGCCCGGGGCGCAGCTGCGTCGTGACGACGTAGTCGTGGGGGCGCAGCGTGCCGTCGATGACGACGCCCAGGGCGCGACCGCCGGCAGCCGGCACCGACTGCACGTCGGTGTTGAGCGAGACCTCGCCGCCGAGCGCGCGGATCTCGCGCGCCAGCGCGGTCGACGAGCGCCTGGTAGCCGCCGTCGATGGTCGCCCATGACCTCGCGAGCGGCCTTGTCGCGCGTGGCCGACATGCGGCGCGTGCGCGCCCACAGGTAGGTGGCGGGCAGGTCGTCGTACTGGCCGTCGAACTTGGAGTCCAGCAGCGGGCGCCACAGCGACTCCCAGAGGCGGTCGCCGCAGAGCTTGCGCAGCCAGGCCTCGAGCGGCATCGACTCGAGGTCGCTGCCGTCCTTCTTCATCTGGCAGCGCGCCACGAACGCGCCGAGGCGCACCTGGTCGATCGGGCTCAGGCCCGGGAAGGTCAGCAGCTCGCGCGGCGTGGACATCGACGTGAGCCGGCCCTGCTGGTAGAAGCCGACGCCGCGTGGCCGCAAGCGGAACTGGTCCTCGCCGATGCCGACCTCGGCCGCGAGCGAACGAACGCGGTCGTCGGTGGGCAGCACGACGTGGTAGTAGCGGTCGACTGGGATCGCCGCCGATCGGCCGTGCCCGCGAGGCCGCCGAGCGCTCGTCGGCCTCGTAGACCGAGACCGCGATGCCGGCTTGCGCGAGGCGGTAGGCGGTCGTCGAGGCCGAGCAGGCCGCCGCCGACGATGCCGACGCTGGGGCGCGTCATGCGCTTGCTCGCATCCGGGTCGCCACCTGGCGCGTCATCAGCCGCGTGTAGCCGGCCATCGTCGGCAGCACCGCAGCTTGCTCTCGCCGATGCGCCGCGAGCCAGTCGAGGTCCACGGGGACCTCGGCGACGCCGGCGCCCATGCGCGACAGCTTGATCAGGATCTCGGCCTTGCAGGCGAAGCCGCGCTCGCGGATGAAGGCGCTCGCCGTGGCGCTCGTAGGCGTCGCGCAGCATCGCCTGCGCGGTAGACGCGGAAGAACGAGGAGACGGTGCTGGCGTCGAGGCCGGCGGTCGCGCGGATCGCCGACGAGGCGGCGCGCGAGAGCGAAGCGCGGAATTGCCCGCGCGACCAGCTCGCCGCCGTCGGCGTGATGCGAGGCCAGCACGACGTCGGCGCCGTCGCGGGCCACCGCCAGCATCGCCTCGAGCGCGTCGAGGTCGCTGGTCGTGTCGGACTCCAGCGTGATGATCAGGTCGTCGTCGTCGCACAGCTCCAGCGCGAAGCGGAAGCCGCGCGTCGAACGCGCGGCCCGGCGCCCTGGTTGCGGATCTGGCGGACGAGGACTCAGCGGCACGCGGGCCTTCGTAGGCCTGGGCCACGGCGACGGTGCCGTCGCTGGAGCCGTCGTCGACGAGGATCACGTGCCCGCCCGACCACAGCTCGGACGCTCTTCGAGGTCGTGCAGCAGGCGCGGGACGTTGGCCTCCTCGTTGAAGGCCGGGATCACGAAGACCGGCATCAGTAAGCACCCCGTCGGCCGAGCACCACGGGATCGTCCGGAGCAGGATCTTGATGTCCCACCAGAGCGACCAGTTGGTCACGTAGACGTAGTCGAGCTTCACCATCTCCTCGAAGGGGATGTCGTTGCGCCCGAGCACCTGCCAGAGGCCGGTGATCCCGGGCGTCGATTCCAGCCGGCGACCCGCCCAGCCGGTGATCTGCTCGGACTCGTGGACCACGAACGGGCGCGGGCCCACCAGCGACATCTCGCCGCGCAGCGACGTTCCACAGCTGCGGCAGCTCGTCGAGGCTGCTACTTGCGCAGGAACGCGCCGACCGGGTGATGCGCGGGTCGGCCTGGCCATCTTGAACAGCGGGCCCGCCCTCCATCTCGTTCAGGTGGGCCATGCTCGAAGCGCTGGCGCCTCGGCGCCGTCGACCATCGAGCGGAACTTGACGATCTTGAACGCCTTGCCCGCCGCGGCCGTGGCGGACCTGGCGGAAGAAGACGGGGCCGCGGCTGTCGAGCTTGATCGCGATCGCCGCGACGAGCAGCACGGGCTGACGGCCAGCAGGCCGAGCAGCGAGGCGGCCAGGTCGATCGCGCGCTTGAGGGTGCGCGACGCTGCGCGAGAGGCGCATCGGCGGCAGGCTGACCACCGGGATGCCCTGCGAGGTCCTCGATCGTCGCGTTGGACGCGAACAGCTCGAAGTAGGTCGGGACGATCGAG
This sequence comes from uncultured Conexibacteraceae bacterium, assembly GCA_963836485.1. Classification (GTDB taxonomy): domain Bacteria; phylum Actinomycetota; class Thermoleophilia; order Solirubrobacterales; family Solirubrobacteraceae; genus Baekduia. The sequence goes on from CAWIJS010000010.1 coordinate 73,014, forward strand.
AGGTGGACGTCGGGGCGGCGGACGCGCGCGGACCATGTCGAGCATCTCGCTCGTAGTGGTCGTGCGCTGTCGGCGCCCGCGAGGACGACCCAGTCGATCTCGAGCGTGTCGATGACGCGCGTGAGGTCGGCGGCCGAGCCGAGGACGTCCTCGCCGTTGCCGCGCTGCCGGTCGTCGAGGAAGCCGACGACCTGCAGGCCGTAGTCAGGATGCGCGGCGAGCTTGCGACTCGATCAGGCGCCGGTCGCGCCGGCGCCGACGATCAGCGTGCGGCGTGCGCGGACGAAGCCGTGCAGGAAGCCAGTTGCGCACGTCCAGCGCGCGGCCGAGCGGGATCAGCGCCAGCGCGAAGGCCAAGGAACAGCGCGGCCTCCAGCGGCGAGTAGACCTGATCGAGGCGACCTTCTCGAAGGCCTGACCGGCAAGCAGCATGATCAGCGAGCCGGCCAGCAGCGCGTTGAGCATCGTCGCGGTCTCGTCGAAGCGTCGAGGCGACGATCGCGCGCGTCTGGCGCTCGTAAAGGCCGTAGATCGTGAAGAGCGCGACCCAGCCGACCAGCGCGGCGAGGGCAAGCAGCCCCGTCGCCCACTGCGGCGAGACGATCGCGGGTCCGGCGATCTGATTGGCGAGCGTGAAGGTCGCTACCCCCGCGACAAACAGCGCGAAGGCATCGGTGAGCGCCAGCAGCGCCGTCCGCCCGTTCTCCAACGGGGGCAGCTGCCGCTCGGGACGCGCCGAGCGGCGGCCCGCTTGCGGCGCGAGAGCGACCGTCGCGCCGTCAGGACGCGAGCTGCTCATGCGGCACCACCAGATCGTGCAGGTGCGCGTAGCGGCTGGCCTCGGTGCGGTTGGCGACGCCGAGCTTGCGGTAGGTGTTCGACAGGTGGAACTTGACCGTCTGCTCGGTCACCCACAGCTCACGGGCGATGCGCCCGTTGGTGTAGCCCTGCGCGGCGAGCCGGAGGATCTCCAGCTCGCGAGTCGTCAGCGGGCAGTCCTCGGCGATCGCGGCCGACCGCGTGCGACGCGGGCGGTGCACGATGTTGCCCTGGACGACCTCGCGCAGCAGCGTGCCGAGGGCGACCGGGTGCACGGCCTTGGAGAGGACGGCGGTGGCGCCGGCCTCGAAGACCTCGTCGAGCGACTCCTCGTCCATCTGGCCTGACAGCAGCAGCGACTTGGCGTTCGGCGCGTGCTCGGTGACCTCGCGGAGGCGGTCGAGCGCGTGCTGGCGGACGTGCATGTCGTCGACGAGGACGATGTCGGGCTGGGCCTCCAGCAGATGCGGCTGGGCGCTCTGGCGGCCGTCGAAGAAGCCGACGACCTTGAAGCCGGCGGTCTGGCGCAGGGCCAGGCGGATGGCGTGGACGACCAGCGAGTGGTCAGCGATGATCAGCAGACGCTTCATGGTGTGACCTCAGGCCGCCTGGACGGACTTCAGGGACACGCGCTGAGGCGCACGGGCCTGCACGCGCTGGCGGCGGGTGACCCCGCGGAGGTCGACGACCTCGTGCTGGTCGGCGATCCCGATGTGGTCGACGCCCGGGTGGGCGGTGACGATCACGAGCAGGTCGGCGAACTCAGCGACCTCATCGAGCGTGGAGCTCTGGAGGTCGAACTGCGTCAGCTCGGGCACGTACTCGTCGTGGTAGGCGATCTCGGCCCCCAGCTCCTCGAGACGCTTGATGATCTTCAGCGCCGGGCTCTCGCGGATGTCGCCGACGCCGCCCTTGTAGGAGACGCCGAGGATGCCGATGCGCGTGCCCTTGACGGGCATGCCCATGTCGTTGAGCTTGAGCTCGACCTTCTCGACCGCGAGGTAGGGCGCGTGCTGGTTGACCTTGCCGGCGAGCTCGATGAACTCGGTGGCGAAGTCGTGCTCGCGCGCCTTCCAGGAGAGGTAGAACGGGTCGACGGGGAGGCAGTGGCCGCCCATGCCGGGGCCCGGCTCGAAGCGCATGAAGCCATAGGGCTTGGTCGAGGCCGCGTCGATGACCTCCCAGATGTCAATGCCCATCCGGTCGGCGAGCTCGGCCATCTCGTTGATCAACGCGATGTTGACCGAGCGGAAGATGTTCTCCAGCAGCTTGGCCATCTCGGCACTCTCCAGCTCGGAGGTGCGCACCAGCTGGTCGCAGACGAGCGCGTAGAGCGCCTCGGCCGCGTTGCCGCAGGTGTCGGTGAGGCCGGCGACGATCTTGGGCGTCGTCTTCAGCGTCCAGTCCGTGCGGCCCGGATCGACGCGCTCTGGCGAGAAGGCCAGGTGGAAGTCCACCCCGGCGCGCAGGCCGGACTCCTCGAGGATCGGCAGCGCCCGCTCGCGGGTCGTACCCGGGTAGGTCGTGGACTCCAGGACCACGAGCTGCCCCGCCTGCAAGACCGTGGCGATCGCCTGGCAGGCGTCGACCAGCGGCGTCAGGTCCGGCTCGCGGTTCGGCGTCAGCGGCGTCGGGACGCACACGATGATCGCGTCGACCTTGGCCAGCGCGGCGATCCGCGTCGTCGGCTCGAAGCGGTCGGCGACCGCCTGCAGCTGCTCGGACGGCACGTCCTCGATGTATGACTCGCCGCAACGCAGCTGCGCCACGCGACGTGCGTTTACCTCGATGCCGACGACGTGCTCACCTGCCTCGGCAAAACTGACGGCCAGTGGGAGCCCCACGTAACCGAGTCCAACAATCCCAACGCTCATTCGTTTCCACCCCACGTTGCTCTCGGGCCACGTTCGCCGCCGTCCTGCTTCCTGCGATCTGGCGACGCTCGCCCTACGACCAGGATCTTGCGGCCCGAGGGGGTTCCATGGCAGGGGATATCTGGGGTAACCCGACGGTGATGTTCCCCCAAACGTGCGGGGCAGGACCGCCACCCCCGTGGGTGAGATCACTCCCCCACGCCCACTAGCCGATGCGCTAGGGAGCCCATTGCTGGCACGGCGCCGCTCAGTGGGCGGGCTGCAGCGGTTACAGCTCGTCGGGCGCGTCGCCCTCCGTGGCAGCGAACGTCGCGCGAATCCCGTTGGCGATCGAGATCGCCTCGGCCTGCGAGTGGGCGCCGAGCTTGCGCAGCAGCCGCTTGACGTGGGTCCGCACGGTGTCGCGCGCGAGCACGAGCTCGTCGGCGATCTGGTCGACGGAGAGCCCCGCGCAGAGCAGGTCGAGGACCTCCCATTCACGCGGGGTGAGCTTGCTACGCACCGGTCGCACGCCCTGACCGCCCACCGGCAGTGCCCGCAGGCTCTCGATCAGCCGCCAGGTCAGCTCGGGCCCGGCGACCGGCTCCCCCGCCGCCATCCGCGCCACCGCGCTGACGATCTGACCGACCGCCACGCCCTTGACCTGGTGGCCAGCGGCGCCCGCGCGCAGCCCGACCATGCCGAGCTCGACGTCGTCGGAAGCGGTCAGCAGCAGGATCCGGACGCTTGGCGCGCGCGCCACGATCTGCCGTGTCGCCGTCAGGCCATCGATGTTGGCCATGACGATGTCCATGATCATCACGTCGGGCCGGAAGTGGGCGGCCAGGTCGATCGCGTCACGGCCGTTGTCGGCCTCGGCGATGACGGTAAGGCCGGCCTCCTGCAGGGCGGCGCGCAGCTCGGCGCGCAGGCCTTCGTCGTCGTCGACCACGACGACGCGCGCGGGCTGGGTTACGTCCTGTGCGCCACGCGCCACGATCGGCCCAGTATGGCGGGTGGGTAGGGCGCTGTCAGCGCCGTCATGCGTCGCCCGCACCGCGGGCGACGTCGACGATCGCCGCGCGCACGAGCGCGAGGTCGGTGGTCTTGGGGATGTGCAGGGTCACCAGCCGCGACTCGACCGGCGCAATCAGGTCAGGCTCAAAGCCCGAGAAGGTGACGATCGGCACGCCCGGTGCGGCGGCCGCCATCGCGGTCAGCAACTCGCCGGGCGGCGGCCCCGGCATCTGCAGGTCGAGCACGACGACGTCGGGCTCGAGCTCGGCGACCATCGCCAGCGCCTCGCGCCCGTCGGTGGCCTCGCCGACGACGACGACCTCTTCGATCGCCGCCTCGGGCCGGCGCTGCAGTGCCCAGCGCAACAGCGCGCGCATCTCCGCGGCATCATCGGCCAGCAGGATGCGCAGCGGCGCGCTCATGGAGCAGCGGCTGGGAGGTGCACGGTGACGATCGTCGCACCGTCGGCACGGACCTGCATGGCGATGCTCCCGCCGCGGCGCTCGACGAGCCGGCGACAGACCGACAGGCTCACGCCGGCGCCAACGAGCGCGCCCCGCCCGCGCGGGCGGGCAAACGGCTCGAACGGGCCTGCGGCGGCCTGAGCGGGTGGGTCGGGGTCGGCTTCTTCGGGGGTGCCGTTGTCGAAGAGCTCGACCACGACCCCGTCGCCGGCGGTGTGGCCGGTGAGGCCCAGGCGCGTGGCGCCGGCCGCCAGCGCGCTGCGCAGCAGATGGAGAAACAGGCGCTGGGCCTCGCGTGACTCCAGCCCGGCGCGCGGCAGCGGCTCGCGCTGGACGTGCACCGGCACACGGTTCAGGAAGCTCTCGAGCTCGGCGGCCGCCGCATCGAAGGCCAGGTCGAGATCGGCCGAGGGCGCCGGCCCGTCGGGGTCAGGGGCCGCGCGCGCCACATCCAGGAGGTCATCGACGTAGCGTTGGGCGCGTTCGCCGCCGGCGTTCAACGCACGCAGCGCATCCTGCTCGCCGGGGCCGGCGCCGGCCCCGCCGTGCTGAAGCTCGAGGACGGCGGCGGCGCCACGCATGAGCGCGATCGCCTCGCCGAGCTGATGTGCCGCCAGAGCGGCGAACGCCTCGAGGCTGTCCTGCGGTGTGAGCGCAGGCTCCTCGGCGGTCATTCCTCTGCCGGAAGCCCGTCCTCGAGCATGCCGGCGCGAAGGCGCGAGGCGGCTGCGACCGCATCACGACGAGAGCGCACCTCGAGCTTGCGCAGGACGTTCTTGACGTGCGAGCGGACGGTCTCGACCGACACCACCAGGCGGTCGGCGATCTCGTCGGTCGACAGGTCCTGGCACAGGAGGTCGAGGACCTCCCACTCGCGCGACGTCAGCTGGCTGCGAATCGGCCGCAGGCCCGCGCTATCGGTGCGCACCAGGCGCAGGTCCTCGATCAGCCGCATCGTCAGACGACGGGTGATGACGGCCTCGCCGTTCTTGGCGCAGTGCAGCGCCCGCGGCAGGGCGTCGATCCCGACGTTCTTGCACAGGAACCCGGAGGCGCCCGCGCGCAGCGTCATCAGGCCGACCTCGTCATCGTCGCTGGAGGTGAGGATGACCACGCGCACGTCCGGCGCGATGCGCCGAATCTCGCTCATGGCGGCCAGCCCGTCCATCCCGGGCATGATCAGATCCATCACGACGACGTCCGGCGTGTAGTACGCCGTCAGCTCAACCGCTTCTCTTCCGCTTCCGGCTTCCGCGATCACCGTGATCCCAGCAAGCTGCAGCACATCGCGCAGCATGCGTCGGGCCAGCGGATCGTCGTCCGCCACGATGACGCGCAGCGGCGCGTCTCCTTCTACCTTGAATTCCATCCCCATGAGCCCTTCCCGGTCTCGTCCACAACCGGTGCCTCTCGCTATAGAGCGACATAGAAAAGAGCAAAGCCGGTTGCAGCGTGGGGTATTTTTTGACCCCCATGCAGGAATTCGGACAATCAGGGCGGTTCTTGAGGCTTGCGGCCGCGCAGGCGGTTCCCTGGGGATTGAAGGGAACCGCCACGCGGCCACGCGCCGCTGAGCACGGACCGTCCGGTGCGTTCCCAGCTCCACGCGGCGTTGCACGATCTAGGGCTCTCCTGCCGGCGGACCGTGCGTAGCGAAACCTACGGCGACGCCAAGCGACACGCGGGTGACTTGCATTCGTCGGGGCGAGGGAGGTCATCAGCGGCAGGTGGGGCAGGAAGTTCCCCCATACGCCAGCCAGGACTGCCGATTCAATGGGTTGAGCAGGTTTCCGGAGGACACGACGTCGTACGGAACGGGGATTGAGCGAATCGTGAGGACCGAAGCTGACGTGGAGTCGGAGGGCGACGACGCGCGGGACGACGAGCGCCGGCGGCGCACGTCATCGCGCTGGTGGCGCAGCCGCGCGCAAAGCGCGGTCGACGACGCGATCGGCGAGACCGCTTCCTCCTCCGGTGACGACGAGCGGCGCCAGCAGCTGGCCGACGTCGGCCACGAGCTGAAGTCGCCGCTGTCGATCATGCTCGCCCTCTGCACGCGCCTCGAAGAGGCCGGGCGCCTCGCGCCCGAAGACGCCGACGATGTCGCGCGCATCCGTGCCAACGCCTACACGATGCTGCGCCGCGTGCAGGACCTGATGCTCGTGTCGCGCCTAGAGAGCGTCGAGCTCCAGCTCGAAGCCGCCGTCGTCGACGTCGCCGCCATCGTGCGCACGTGCGCGGAGGGCTTCAGCAGCATCGCCGCGCAGCGCGACCTTGATCTCCGCATCGGCGTGCCTGCCCGGCTCCCGGCCGTCGCTGACGAGGAGAAGATCGTCTCGGTCGTCAGCAACCTGCTCGCCAACGCGATCCGCCACGCGCCCAACGGCGGTGTCGTGCGCTGTTCGCTGAGCACCGCTCCTGGGCGGCTGATCCTGCAGGTCGCCGACGATGGCCCGGGTGTGGCAGCCGACCAGCGCCACGTGATCTTCAAGCGCTACCGCCGCGACCCCGGTTCGGGCGGCACGGGCCTCGGGCTGGCCATCGTGAGTGAGATCGCGCAATTGCACGGCGGCGCGGTCGCCATCGGCGATGCTCCGGAGGGCGGCGCCCTCTTTACCGTGGAGCTGCCCTTGCGCACCCAGCGCGCCGGCTCGCCACGTCCCGGCCCACAGCGTTCGCTCATGCTCGCCGATCGCCAGACGGCGATCATCGAGGAGCTGCGCGCCGATCTGGAATCCGGTGCAGGCGCCGGGCTCCGCCCCCTGCCGCACCGCGGCTAGCAGCCAAAGCCGGAATTACCGCGCCTTTCGGGCGTTATCCGGGGCTGAGCCGGTGCATTGGCACCGGATGGCCACACACGACCACCCCATCCGTGTGAGGGTGGCGGCTCTCCGTCACCTGCGGTAGCAGCGAGGTGGTCGGAGACGCGAGTCCCACCGTCCCCGTCCGGACAAACGTCCAAGCATTAGAGCGTTCGCTCGCGCCGAGAGATACGAGAACCGACCTTCTCAGTGTTCCGGTCGAGGTCCTTGGCAGGGGTTCCGACCGACCCTCTACGCCGCCACTCCATCACATGCTTCAGCTTTCCCGCTGTAGGCGTAGGCCGCTGCCTGCGCCCATCCTTGGCCTGACGGTAACCGTCCTCACCGTCTTCGCCTCCGCGGCCTCAGCCGCGACTGTCCCTCTCAATGGCCGGACCTTTGATGCTGCCTGTAGCGCGGCGTCGGCCGGCGACACGATCACCGTCCCCGCCGGGTCCTACGGCTCGCAAACGCTCAAGTGCACAAAGGCCGTCACGCTGCAAGGCGAAGGCGTCGCGACGGTCGTCAACTACCTTAACTTCTCTGCGGCCAACGGCCCGACCGTGACGGGCATGCGGTTTGTCACGGGCCTGATGTCCAGCGGGTCAAAGAACGTCGCGGTCACGAACTCGACGATCAACAATCAGACCTACATCGAGAACACCAACGGCATGGTGTTCGACCACATCATGTGGGAGCCGGCCACCGCCGGGCAGGTCTGGGAGAACGGCGACATCGTCGACATCTTCCCCGACCGCAACAACGCGCCGGATCACAACATCACGATCCAGGACAGCACGCTGCACGGGTTGCGCTCGCCGACGAGCACCGCACACTCCGATGCGATCCAGTTGTACAACAACGGGCAGCCCCATACCGGGATCAAGCTCCTGCGTAACAAGTTCTACGACAACGAGTGCATCAACCTGCGCACCAATCCCGGCGACGACGTCACGATCGAGAACAACAGCTTCGGCGATTCCTACAAGGGCATCTCGGGCTGCGGCTGGTACGCCATCGACGTCGGCTACGCGAACATCGTCGCCCGCAACAACACCTTCCCCGGCACCCAGGAAATTCAGGAGACCCCGACCACCAGCGGGATCCACCAGACCTGGACCAACAACGCCGGCGCCGGCTTCTCGGCCGGTTGTGGCAGCGGCGGCGCCTCGGGCGCCACGATGAGCCACAACATCTGGACCGAGCAGAAGTGCGGCACCAGCGACAAGCAGGTCAGCTCGATCAAGGTCAACAGCGACGGCAGCCCACAATCGGGCAGCCCATTGATCGACGCCGGCGACAGCGCCAACTACCCGGCTGCTGACGTCCTCGGCAACGCCCGCTACGCCGGCTTGGCCCCCGACGTCGGCGCCTACGAGACCGGCTCCATCGGCACCCCGCCACCGCCGCCACCGGCCGACACCACCCCGCCGGAGACGACGATCACCTCGGCCCCGGCCGACGGTGAGTCGACCAGCGCATCGGTCGCCTTCACCTCCAGCGAGATCGGCAGCACGTTCGAGTGCAAGCTCGACGGCGGCTCCTACGCCAGCTGCACCTCGCCCAAGGCCTACAACAGCCTCGCCGTCGGCAGCCACACGATGAGCGTCCGCGCCACCGACGCCGCGGGCAACACCGACACCAGCCCGGCGTCTGCCACGTGGACCGTCAGCAGCCCGCCGCCACCGGCCGACACCACCCCGCCGGAGACGACGATCACCTCGGCCCCGGCCAACGGCACCTCCACCAGCGGCGCGTTCGCGTTCAGCTCCAGTGAGGCGGGTAGCACGTTCGAGTGCAAGCTCGACAGCGACGCCTACGCGGCCTGCACGTCACCAAAGAGCTACACCGACGTCGCCGTCGGCAGCCACACGTTCTCGGTCCGCGCTACCGACACGGCAGGCAACACCGACACCTCGCCTGACACGACGACATGGACGGTCTCAGCCGTCCCGCCCGCTGACACCACGGCGCCGGAGACGACGATCACCTCGGCCCCGGCCGACGGTGAGTCGACCAGCGCATCGGTCGCCTTCACCTCCAGCGAGATCGGCAGCACGTTCGAGTGCAAGCTCGACAGTGGCTCCTACGCCAGCTGCACCTCGCCGAAGGCCTATAACAGCCTGGCCATCGGCAGCCACACCTTCTCGGTGCGGGCGACCGACGCAGCAGGCAACACCGACACCTCGCCTGACACAGCGACGTGGACGGTCTCGGCCGTCCCGCCCGCTGACACCACGGCGCCGGCGGTGACGATCTCGTCCAAGCCCACATCGGGCACGGTCGACACGACCGCGAGCTTCGGCTTCAGCGGCAGCGACGACACGACCCCGGCCGACGCGCTCACCTTCCGGTGCAAGCTCGACGGCGGCTCCTATGGCAACTGCACGTCGCCGAAGGGCTACAGCGGTCTCGCCGTCGGCAGCCACACGTTCTCGGTCCGGGCGACCGACGGCGCACACAACCAGTCGGTGGCCGCCACGGCGACCTGGACGATCGTGGCGCCGGACACGACCGACCCGACGGTGACGATCACCTCGCAGCCGTCGGCGCTCGTCCCGTCGCTGTCGACGAGCGCGTCCTTCGCGTTCACCGGCGACGACGACAGGACGCCCGCCAACGCGCTGACGTTCCGCTGCACGTTGGACGGTGCCGCCGCGGCGGACTGCACGTCGCCGGCCGCGGTCGACAACCTCGGCCTCGGGCTCCACACGTTCACGGTCACGGCCACCGACGCGACGGGCAACGTCTCCGCGCCGGCCTCGGCATCGTGGACCGTGATCGCGGTGCCGGCGCCACCCGCTCCGACCCCGGACCCGGCACCCGCTCCGGTTCCGTCGACCCCGGCTCCGGACCCGACCACCACGCCCACCGACAGCACGCCGCCACCCGTGGCCGCGCCGCTGATCCCACCGACGCTGTCGCTGCTGAAGCCGACGAGCGGCACGCATTTCCGCTCATCGTTGAAGGCATCAGCCGCGGCGACCGACGACCGCGCCGTGGATCACGTCGAGTTCTGGCTCGACAGCAAGCGGTTCGCCTATGACACCAGCGCCCCATATGCAGGCACGATGAACACCGACAAGGTCAAGGTCGGCAACCACACGCTGGTCACCCGCGCCGTCGACGATCAGGGCCTGTCGTCCTCGCTGGGCACCATCGTCCAGCGGGTCACCGGCGCCAGCACGGCAAGCAGCAAGACGGTGCAGGTCGCCGCAACCAGCGACGAGACGAGCACCGCGTTGCTGGCCACCGGCCCTAAGAGCGGAACGGTCGCGATCGGCCTCACCACCTGTGGTGATGGCCAGGCGAAGGTCGTCAAGACCCTCGCGGTGCGGCTGAGCAAGACCGGCCGCGCCGGCCTCTCGGTCCCGGACGGCAGTTACTGCGTCGCATCGGTGACGCTGAGCAAGTAGTTGCCGAACACCGGCCCAGAGGGCCGGGTTCGGTCGCGGGTGTTCGCCCAGAGGGCGAAACCCGCAGGGGGCGCCGGCCGGACGGCCGGCGCCCTCAGATTTCCAGCCGCGCGTCCTCAAGGTCGATGTCGCGCTCGATGCGGCGCATGATCTCGTCGGTGATGTCACCGCGGTTGCGCTGGCGGATGATCTCGGCCCGTTCGGCCTCTAACACCTTGCGCCGCAGCCGCTGATAGGCCTGCGAGCCCTCCTCGATGTCCCCGTCGTCGTCCTCGTCCAGGCGCGATTCGAAACGGCGGATGCGGAACTCGTAGGACTGGCGCATGCGCTGCGCCGACGCCTCGCGGACCCACTCCAGGTGCTCGAGCTCGGCGATCCGATCGATCGCCGCCTGCGAGGCGGCGATACGCGCACGCGCCTCCTGCTCGGCGACCGTCTCCTCGTCGTCGTAGACGCCGGCGAGGTCGATCAGCTTGCCCAGCGTCAGCCCCTGCCCGACCACGGTGACGAGGATCACGGCGTAGGCCAAGAAGATGATCAGGTCGCGCCCGGGGAACGGATCGCCGGCGTCGGTGTGCAGCGGGATCGCCAGCGCGACGGCCAGCGACACCGCCCCGCGCATGCCCGACCAGCCCAGCAGCGCGGTCAGCCGGAAGTCGGGCGGCGGCTCGCCGGTGCGGCGTGGCAGCTTCTTGACGAGCAGCCGCGAGAGGAAGTTGAAGGGAAACAGAAAGGCCAGGCGCGTAGCGATCACGGTCGCGGCGATCGCCGCCGCATAGCCGGCCAGCTCCCCCATCGAGTACTGGTCGAGGCCGTCGATCACCGTGCGCAGCTGCAGGCCGATGAGCACGAACAACACCGCGTTGAGACCGAAGGTCAGGATCTCCCAGAAGCCCACGATCTGGATCCGCGTCGACGGGGTCACCAGCTCAGGCGAGCGCCAGCCGAGGTAGAGGCCGGCGCTGACGGCCGCCAGCACGGCCGAGATGCCCAACGCCTCGGCGGGCAGGTAGGCCATATACGGCGTCAGCAGCGAGATGGCCGTCTCGGTCGGAGCGTCGTCAAGACGCTTGCGCAGCTCGGCGATGACCCAGCCGATCGCCAGACCCAGGGCGACGCCGGCGCCGGCGCTGAGCACGAAGTCCCCCAGCGCCGAGGAGAGCGAGAACGTCCCCGACAGCACGGCGGCAATCGCGAACTTGTAGGCGATCAGCCCCGTCGAGTCGTTGATCAGCGACTCCCCTTCGACGATCGTCACCAGCCGCCGCGGGGCGTGCGAGCGGACGGCGATCTCGGCGGCCGCCACCGGATCGGTCGGCGAAACAACGGCGCCAAGCACGAACGCCGCGCCCCACGGCAGGCCGACGACGGCGTGGGCGACCACGGCGACCGTGATCGTCGTCGCGGTGACGAGGCCGATCGCGAGCAGCCCGATCGGCTTGTAGTTGGCCCGCAGGTCCTGGATCGACGTGAAGAACGCGGCGCCGTAGAGCAGCGGCGGCAGGAACGCGACGAGGATGATGTCGGGATCCAGGACGAACTCGTCGACGCCCGGCAGGAAGGCGAGCGCGGTTCCGCCGACCGTCAGCAGGATCGGGTACGGGATCTGCGTCCGGTCGGCGAGCAGCAGGAAGGCGCCGGCCCCGACGAGGACCGCGAGGACCACCAAGTCGCCGTGCATGAGTGCGGAAGGGTAGAAGGCGGGCGGCGGGATCTACTTCACGCTGAGCGTGGCCACGGCCAACGCGGCGACACCCTCGCCACGGCCGACGAAGCCGAGCCCCTCGCCGGTCGACGCCTTCACGTTGACCTGACCAGCCTCGACGCCGAGCGCCGCGGCGAGCGTGACGCGGATCGCGCCGCGGTGGGGCGAGAGCTTCGGGCGCTCCATGATCACCGTCGTGTCGACGTGCTCGATGGTGAACCCGGCGCCGGCGATCCGCTCGACCACGTCGCGCAGCAGCACGAGCGAGTCGGCGTCCTTGTAGGCCGCGTCGGTGTCGGGGAAGTGCGCCCCGATGTCGTCCAGGCCGGCAGCGCCGAGCAGCGCGTCGATGATCGCGTGGGTCAGCACGTCGGCGTCGGAGTGCCCGAGCAGGCCGTGGCTGTGCTCGAGCTTCACGCCACCCAGGATCAGCTTGCGGTCTTCGACGAGCTTGTGGGAGTCCCAGCCGATGCCGGTGCGCACGCCGCTCATGTCGCGCCGATCGGTGCCAGCGTCACGTTGCGGTGCTCGAAGACCGCGATCTCGGTCACGCCGAGGTCGCTGAGCAACTCCAGCGCCTGGTCGTATTCGAAGCCCAGCTGCTCGGGCGTGTGCGCGTCGCTGGACAAGGCAATGGGGTTGCCCGCGTCGACGATCATCTCCAGGAAGGCGCGGTCGGGGTAGATCTCGCCGACCGGCTTGCGCAGCCCCGCGGTCGACAGCTCAATCGCGATGCCCGACTCGGCGATCTGCTCCATCGCAAGGTCGTAGTAGAAGCGCAGGTCCTTCTCGGGCCAGGGGCGCTCCGGGTGGGCGGGACCCCAATACTTGACGAGATCGGGGTGGGCCATGATGTCGAACATCCCGCTGGCTGCCAGCTCACCGAGCCAGGTGAAGTAGGTCTTCCACACATGGTCGGCGCTGCGCCCCGATCTCCACACGTCGAAGCGATCGTAGTCCAGCGCGCCGTCGGCGAGGAAGTGGATCGAGCCGACGACGTAGTCCCAGTCCTGGCGCTCCAGCAGCGCGCGCATCTGCTCTTCGCGACCCGGGATGAAGTCGGCCTCGATGCCGAGCTTGAGGTCGGTGGAGCCACGGACGAACTCGCAGTAGCGGTCGATGTCGTCGCGGGCGTTCTCCACCCACAACGGGTGCTGCCAGACATCGAGCGCGGCGGTGAAGCGGTAGACGTGCTCGGCGACCCCGAGCTCGGCGATGCCGCGATCAGCCGCGACTTCGCGGTAGCGCTGCGCGTTGTCTTGCGTGAAGTACTCGGCGGCGGTGGTGTTCTCGGCGTCGGGGCGGAGGTGGACGTGGTAATCGGTCAGCAAGGTGATGGGAAGGGTCTGTTCAGCGGCGGCTGCGCAGCAGCAGGTCGGCCAGGCGCAGGTCGTCGGGGGTCGTGACTTTGAGGTTCTCGCGCGGGGACTCTACGAGGCGGACGGTCCCGCCCATGCTCTCGACCAGTGAAGCGTCGTCGGTGGCGGCGGCGACGATCTCGTGGGGCTGGGCCAACGCCCGCTCCAGGACGTCGCGACGAAAGACCTGCGGCGTCTGGATCGCCCACAGCCCGCTGCGGTCCAGCGTCCGGGAGACGGTGGGTGAGCCGTCGTCTTGTTTGATCGTGTCGGTCACCCGGGCCGCGGCGATCGCCGCGTCGGCATCGGCGTCGAGGCCAGCCAGAACCGCCCGGATGATCTCCGGCGTCACCAGCGGCCGGGCCGCGTCGTGGACGAGGACGGGGTCGCCGGCGAGCGTGTGGTGCAGCGCCGCGCGCACGGAGTGCGAGCGCTCGTCGCCGCCGAAGACGCCCGTGGTGCCGGCGGGCGCCTCGATGCCCGGAGGCGTGGCGACGACGATGTGCGCGATCTCGGGCACCGCCTTCAGGGCGTCGATGGACCACTCCAGCATGGAACGGCCCCCACACATGACAAACGCCTTGGGACCAGAGGACCCAAGGCGTTCGCCACGTCCGGCGGCCACGACGAGCGCGACCGCTGACATCAGATGATGTCCTACACCTTCGCTGCGGCGGCCAAGCGCTCGGCCGACGACTTCAGCAAGTCGTCGAGGTAGGCCTCCGCCTCGTCCTCGCTCTTCTCCAGCGCGTACATCAGCTCGGAGGCGAGGATCTTCTTGGCACGGGTGAACATCTGCTTCTCGCCGGTCGAGAGGCCCTTGTCGTGCTCGCGAATCGCCAGGTTGCGCACGACCTCGGCCAGCTCGTAGATGTCGCCGGTCTTGATCTTGTCGCGGTTGTGCTTGAACCGGCGGTTCCAGTTCTTGGGCATCTCCGACAGCTCGTCCTGCAGGACGCCGAGGACCTTCTGCACGCTCTCCTCGTCGATGACGCGACGGAGGCCCGCGATGCCCGCGTTCTCGCAGGGGACCATGACCGTCATGTCGTTGTGCAGGATCTTGATGGTGAGGTACTCGCGCTCCTCACCGAACATCTTCTTGACTTCCTTCTTGAGGACCTGCCCGGCCCCGTGATGCGGATATACGACATCGTCGCCGATCTCGAAATCGATATTGACGATCTCGGGGATGTCGAGGTCTTCTAGGATCTGCTCTTCGGTGCTAGCGGGAATGATGGTCCTCCTTGGTTGGGTCGCCTACCGGGGGATGGGCGGCCACGTTTCCAGCCGGGTCTCGTCCGAGACCACGATCAGGTCTGCAGGTACCGATCGACGAGATTGATCTCCTGCAACCGGCGAAGGCCCTCGCGGATGTCCTTCGCACGAATCTCTCCGACGCCCTCGACGGTCTCGAGCTCCGCGTCTGTGGCGGCGAGCAGCTCGTCGAGGCCCCCGAACTCCTTCACGATCTGGGCGACGACCAGCTTCGGGAGCCGGGGCACGCGCCCCAGGATCCGGAAGCCGCGCGGCGAGACCGGGTAGTCGAGGGTGTTCAGCTTGCGGTCATAGCCCATCAGCTCGGCGAGGCGGCCGAAGTCGAGCAGATCCTGATGGGGCATGCGACCGAGCTGGTCGAGCGCTGCGGCGAACGTCTCGTCGGAGTCCGCCGCCAAGTAGTCGTGGATGAGGGCGGCCTTGTCGGCGGCGACGCCGACCATGACCTCCTCGAGCTGCATCTCGATGAGCCGGCCCTCGGTGCCGAGCTCGACGATGTAGCGCTCGATCTCGACGGCCATGCGCGTCACGAGCTCGGAGCGCTGGAGGACCGTCAGGACATCGTGCAGGGTCGCGCCGCCCTCGAACTCCAGGGCGGTCAGGCGGGTGGAGACCTGGTCAAGGCGGGTGCGGTACTTGTCGAGCGTCGCCAGCGCCTGGTTGGCCTTGGCCAACACGACGGGGATGTCCTCGAGGATGTACTTCGCGCCGTCGACGTAGAGCGAGACGACCTCGCGCCGTTGGGAGATGGCGATGACGACCGCGTCGGTCTGCTTGGAGACGCGCTCGGCGGTGCGGTGGCGCGTGCCGGTCTCCAGCGTCAGGACGGTCGGATCCGGCGTGAGCTGGACGTTGGCCATCGCGATCTTGGTCGCGTTGGCGTTGAGGACGATGCCGCCGTCCATCTTCGCGACTTGGTAGAGCAGCGCCGGCGTGTAGTCGACGTCGAGCTGGAAGCCGCCGGAGAACAGGAAGCTGAGCTCGTCGTGGTCGCCGATCACGAGCAGACCGCCCGTGTGCGCGTGGAGGATGTTGTCGAGGCCTTCGCGCAGCGCCGTGCCGGGCGCCACCATCTCCAACGCCTTGACCAGGCGCGGCTCCTGACGGCTCTCCAGCTCGTTCAGATCGTCGCCGGATCGCTGCGCCATCAAGGCAATTCTACCAGGGCTTCTTTAGATCGGCCTTACCGTGTCGTCCGTGTTCCCGGAGCCTGGACAACCGTTCAGGCCGCGACGGGCTCGGCAGCGGCAAAGGCCGCCCGAAGGGCGTGGCGCAGGGTCTGCGAGGTGCCCGGATGGACAGGGTCGCGGAGGCCGAACTTCTCGGCCTCCTCGACGCGCCGCTCGGGATGGCCGACCGTGCGCAGCTCGCCGGTCAGGCCGAGCTCGCCGAAGCAGGCTAGCGGGCGGTCTTCGGTGCCCAGGGCGATGCCGCGCTGCGCCGAGGCGACCGCCAGCGCGACCGCGAGGTCGGCGCCCGGCTCGTCGACGCGGACGCCGCCGACGACGTTGACGAAGACATCGGCGGTGCCGGTGGCGACGTTGGCGTGGCGGCCCAGGACCGCGAGCACGAGCGCGAGGCGGTTGCGGTCGATGCCGGTGACGACACGCCGTGGCGGCACGATCTCGCTCGGGGAGACCAGCGCCTGGACCTCGACGAGCAGCGGCCGGCTGCCCTCCATCGCGGCGAGGACGACCGAGCCGGGCTTGCCGGTGGCCTCCCCCACGAACCGCGCGCTCGGGTCCAGGACCTCCACGAGGCCACCTTGCTTCATTTCGAAGACGCCGGTCTCCGAGGTCGACCCGAAGCGGTTCTTCAGCGCGCGCAGGGTGCGGTAGGTGCGCTCGCGCTCGCCTTCGAACTGCAGCACGCAGTCGACGAGGTGCTCCAGCACGCGCGGGCCGGCGATCGCGCCGTCCTTGGTGACGTGGCCGACGAGGACGACGGTCGTGCCGACGGACTTGGCGGTGCGCATCAGCCGCGCGGCGACCTCGCGGACCTGGCCGACCGAGCCGGGCGCGCCGGTGAGGTCGGGGGCATGCAGCGTCTGGACCGAGTCGATGACGCAGACCTCGGGACGGTGGGCATCGATGGCTGCCAACACGGCGTCGAGATCGGTCTCGGCGAGCACGGGGACGTCGAGCGCCTGGCAGGCGCCGTGCTCCAACCGCTCGGCGCGCAGCCGGATCTGGGCCGCGGACTCCTCGCCAGAGACATAGAGCGTCTTGCGGTCGGCGCCCGCCAGGTTGCCCATCGCCATGCCGGTAAGCGTCGACTTGCCGATGCCTGGCGAGCCGCCGAGCAAGACGAGCGAGCCCGGGACGAGGCCGCCCCCGAGCACGCGGTCGAGCTCTCCGATGCCGGTGGAGAGCCGCGAGTGCGTCACGGCTTGGACGTCGCGCAGCGCGACAGGTGTTGGCGCGCCGGCGGCGCGGCGGGCCGCCCCGTTGGAACCGCCGGCGCTCCGCGTCGGCGCCCGCTCCTCGACCAGCGTGTTCCACTCCCCGCAGCCGGGACACTGGCCGTGCCAGCGCGCCTCGGCATGGCCGCACGCAGAGCAGACGTGGATGGTGGACGGGCGGGCCATGAGGGTCACGGAGACTAGGGTCGGGACCCGACGACTTCGCCCCCCAGGATCGCGGCCTGGGTCAGCAGGGCGACCGCGGTCGCCAGCGCAAAGGCGACCGCGATCGAGGTGTGGGGCAGCGAGAGCGCGACCGTCCAGCAGAAGAGCGCGAAGGCGAAGAAGCCGGTGAGCATCCCGCGCAGGAGCCGCAAGGTGGCGTCGGAGCCCAGTTGCGCATGGGTGAACGCCGCCAACACGGTGGTGATGATCGGCGACGGTGCAAGCAGACCGCTGAGGCGCGGGCCGAGGCCGGCGGAGGCGGCGGTGATGGCAAGGACCATCGCGGCGGCACAGGCGGCGCGCACGGGGAGATCCCAGGACGGCGGCGTGACGGCGGTCCTCGCTGGTCCGGTTGCCGGCAGCGGCAGCACGGCGCGCGCGAGTACGAAGCTCGTGAAGGCCACGACGAGCGCGGGCGTGGCCGCAATATGAAAGGCCGATGCGATCGCGGTCATGGCCAGGAACGCCAGCCACGCGAGGCCCAGCGCGCCCGGCCAGCGCAGCCGCTGCGCGGCGAACCCGTAGACCACCACGAAGGCCGACAGCGAGACGAGCCCCAGCATCGAGGCGGTCGCCGAGCGCGTCGCGAACGCGCGATCGTGGATGATCGCCAGCACCAGCAGGATCGGCCCGGCAACGACCGGCAGGCCGCCGACCAGCCCGCCGATCCGCGGGCCGAAGCGCCGCGCGGTCAGCGACGCGCCGACGACGAACGCCGGCGCGAGGATCAGCTTGAGGGCGAGGACGGCCACGGGGCGGGCAGCATGCCCCACGCGGCGGCGTCAGCGCCGTGCGGGCTCAGTCGTCGAACTCGCCGTCGACGAGACAGAAGACCGCGCCCTGAGGATCGAGCGCGACGGCAAAACGCCCCGACGGCACGGCCATCGGCGCGACCAGCATCCGGCCGCCTTCGGCCGCCACGCGCTCCAGCGCGGCGTCGACGTCGGCCACGCCGAAGTAGACGGTCCAGTAGGGCTGGGCGATCTCCCGCTGCGCTCGCATGATCCCGCCGATCGTCCGGCCCTGGTGCGCGATCGAGCGGTAGACGCCGCCGCTGCCCGGCACCTCGGCGGTCGCCCACCCGAAGAGCGCTTCGTAGAACGGCGCCGCACCTTCAGGGTCGGTCGTCTGCAGGTCGTCCCAGGCCCAGGCCCCGACCGCGTTGACCAGCGCCGCGCCGGCGAACTCCGCCGGCTCCCAGAGCAGGATGACGCCACCTTGCGGATCGGCGATCACGCCCATCCGTCCCGCCCCGGGGATCGGAAACGGCTCGCTCACCACCGTCGCGCCCAACTGCGCCGCACGCGCGACGGTCGCCTCGGCATCGTCGGTGTGCACGTACATCGACCAAGACGGCGGCATCCCCTGCTCGCGCTGCTCATCGGTCAGCCCGTGCAGTCCCGCGACCTCCGCGCCCTCGCTCTCGAAGAACGTGTAGTTGATCGCCGGCGCCTCACGGACCGTCCAGCCGAGCACCGCGCCGTAGAAGCGCGTCGCGTCCGCGACATCGGTCGTGGTCAGGTCGACCCAGCAGGGCGTCCCGGGCGTGTAGGTCGTGCGTCGTCCCATGGCGCGCGACGCTACCTCGCAATGTTGACCGCGTCGAGCCCATCGTGCATATCGGCGAGCAGGTCGGCCGTGTCCTCGATCCCAACGCTGAGGCGAATGAAGCCCTCGTGGATGTCGTCGGTGCCCCAGCGTGCGCGACGCTCGGCGGTGGAGTGCACGCCGCCGAAGCTCGTCGCCTCGGCCACGAGCTTCAAGGACCCCAACAAGCTCTCGGCCGTGTTCGCCTCGGCCAACGTGAAGACGAGCACCGCGCCAAAGCCCGGCCAGCGGACGTCGCCGGCGGCGGGGTGTGCCTCCAGGAGCTCGACCAGCGCACGGGCGCTGGCCTCCTGGCGCTCCAGCCGCACGGCCAGCGTCGGCAGCGAGCGGTGCGCGAGCCAGACCTCGAACGGCCCCGGGATCGCGCCCGTCAGGCCGCGCCAGGCGCGGATCGCCTGCGCGCGCGCCGGATCGCGGGTGGCGACGTAGCCGAGCACGAGGTCCGAGTGACCGGTCAGGTACTTCGACGCGCTGGCCATCGCGAAATCGGCGCCGAGATCTAGCGCGCGCTGGCGCAGCGGCGTCGCGACCGTGCCGTCGACGGCCAGCAGCGCGCCCGCGTCATGGGTGGCGGTCGCCAGCGCCGTAATGTCCAGACACGCCATGCCGGGGTTGCTCGGCGTCTCGATCCACGCGAGGGTCGCGCCGGGCAGCGCCGCGCGAATCGCCGCGTCATCAGACGGCACGAGCCGGACCTCCACCCCGCGCTTGGCGAGGTGGTCGGTAGCGATGGTGCGCACCCCGGGATAGGCGTCTGAGGGTGCCACCAGCACGTCTCCGGGCCCGAGCAGCGGCAGCAGGACGGCGGCGACCGCGGCCATCCCGGAGGACAGCACGACCGCCTCCCCGCCCTCGAGCTCGCCCAGCGCCGCCTCATAGCGCGCCCAGGTGGGGTTGCCGGTGCGGCCGTAGCCGTCGGGCGCCCCGTCGCCGGACCAGTGGTTGGCGGCCTGGAACGTCGGGCCGGGCAAAAACGGCTCGCCCTGGGTGGCGTCGGGAAGGCCGGCGTGCGTGCTGCGCGTCGAATCGCCGAGGTCGCTCACGCGCGCGCCGCCCGCGGACAGCTCGCAAAGCCCGTGCTCTTGTGCGTGGCATCGCAGAACGGCTTCTCGCGCGACTGCCCGCAGCGACAGAGCGCGATCGCGCGATCGGCACCGACATCGAAGACCCCGCCATCGGCGTCGATCAGCCGCACCGGTCCGGTGACCTTGTAGGGCCCGTCATCGCGGACCTTGATCTCGACAACGGGCTGGGCTTCCATGACCCCAGACTATGCCCCGGGCGGTGCGAGTTTCGCCCCCTGGACGAACACTCGCGACCTGATCGCGGCCCTCTGGGCCGTGTATCAGGCGTGATCTTTGCGCTGCTCCACCACGCCGCGCAGGTGGTCGACCACGGCGGGCGTCGACTTGCGCAGCTTGCGGATGTCCCAGCTGGTCAGCGTCACCAGCAGCATCGGCGAGGTCGCCACGACCGTCGCGTTGCGCTGTGAGCGCTCCAGGACGCCCATCTCGCCGATGACGTCGCCGGGGCCGAGGTCGGCGATGTGCTCGTCGCCACGCTCCACCGACGCCGTGCCCTCCTCGATCGCGAGCACGTCATAGGAGTAGTCGCCCTCGCGAACGAGCTCCTTGCCCGCGGGCACCGAGACCTCGGCCGCGAGGGCCGCGATGTTCGAGAGGGACTCGTCGTCCAGGTCGGCGAAGACCGGGATGCGCTTCAGCCGTGCGGTGTCCATGAGCGCATCCTTCCCGAAACCGGCACGCCGCGTCGCAAGAACCGTCACACAACGACGAAGGGCGGCCTTCGCAGGCCGCCCTTCGCACCACTCCAGGTCTTGCTGGAGACGCTTACTCGACGTCCGGCGTCTCGGAGTGCGATGCGTCGGGCTCCCCCGGCAGCACCTTCTCCTCGACCGGCTCGTCGGCGGCATCGTCGCCACCGGAGGCACCCACGCCGACCGGCTTGGGCGCCTTCTTGGGCGCGACCACCGACAGCGTCACCTCGGGCCCCTCGTCGCCCTCGGGGGCCTTGTCGACCATCACCGTGCCGCCGGGCATCAGCTCGGCGCGCAGGACGAAGTCGGCCAGCGGGTCCTCGATGTAGCGCTGGATCGCGCGGCGCAACGGCCGGGCGCCCATCGCCGGGTCCCAGCCCTTTTCGACCAGCAGGTCCTTGGCGTCGTCAGACAGCTCCAGCTGGAGCTCCCGCTCGGCCAGCGACGCGCGGATGCGACGCAGCAGCAGCTCGACGATCGTCTTGATCTCGTCGCGCTGCAGCTTGTGGAAGACGATGACGTCGTCGATGCGGTTGAGGAACTCCGGCCGGAAGACCTTCTTGAGCTCGCCCATGACCCGCAACTTCATGTCGTCGTAGGTCATGCCGGTCTCGTCATCGCTCACTGCGAAGCCGAGCGGCGTGTTGCGCGCGATCTCCGAGGCGCCGATGTTCGACGTCATGATCACGATCGCGTGACGGAAGTCCACCGTGCGCCCCTGCGAGTCGGTCAGACGGCCGTCCTCCAGGATCTGCAACAGGATGTTGAAGACGTCTGGATGCGCCTTCTCGATCTCGTCAAGCAGGAGCACGCAGTACGGCTTGCGCCGCACGGCCTCGGTCAGCTGGCCGCCCTCGTCGTAGCCGATGTAGCCGGGGGGCGAACCGACGAGACGCGAGACCGCGTGCTTCTCCATGTACTCCGACATGTCGATGCGGATCATCGAGTCCTCGTCGCCGAACAGGAACTCGGCGAGCGTGCGGGCCAGCTCGGTCTTGCCGACGCCCGACGGGCCGAGGAACACGAACGAGCCCGTGGGCCGCTTCGGGTCCTTCAGTCCGGCGCGCGAGCGACGGATCGCCTTCGAGATGACCTCGACGGCAGCGTGTTGGCCGATGACGCGCTTGTGGAGCTCGTCCTCCATGCGCATCAGCTTCTGGGTCTCGGCCTCGGTGAGCTTGAAGACCGGGATGCCCGTCCACATCGAGACGATGTCGGCGATCTCCTCCTCGCCGATAGCCGGACGCTCGGCGCCCTCGGCCTCGCCGGCCTCCCACTGCTCTTCGAGCTCGCGCTTCTTGTTGGTCAGGCGCCGCTCCTTGTCACGGAGGTTGGCGGCCTTCTCGAACTCCTGGGCCTCGATCGAGGCCTCCTTGGCGCGGCGCGTCTCCTCGATCTCCTCTTCGAGCTCCCGGTAGACCGGAGGTGAGGTCATCGACTTGATGCGCATGCGCGACGCGGCCTCGTCGATGAGGTCGATGGCCTTGTCGGGCAGCTGGCGGTCGGAGATGTAGCGGTCGGCGAGCTCCGCCGCGGCCTCGAGGGCCTCGTCGGTGATCTCGATCTTGTGGTGCTGCTCGTAGCGGTCGCGCAGGCCCTTGAGGATCTGGACCGTCTCCTCGGGAGACGGCTGATCGACGCGAATCTGCTGGAAGCGCCGCTCCAGCGCGGAGTCGCGCTCCAAGTACTTG
Organism: uncultured Conexibacteraceae bacterium; assembly: GCA_963836485.1. GTDB lineage: Bacteria > Actinomycetota > Thermoleophilia > Solirubrobacterales > Solirubrobacteraceae > Baekduia. The sequence continues at coordinate 95,424 of CAWIJS010000010.1, forward strand.
CGGTACTCGTCCAGCGTCGTCGCGCCGATGGTCTGCAGCTCGCCACGCGCCAGTGCAGGCTTGAGGATCGACGCAGCATCGATCGCGCCCTCGGCCGCACCGGCACCGACGAGGTTGTGGATCTCGTCGATGAACAGGATGATGTCGCCGCGCTGGGTGATCTCCTTCATCACCTTCTTCAGGCGCTCCTCAAACTCGCCGCGGTACTTCGAACCGGCGACCAAGGCCGCGAGATCCAGCGTGTAGATCTGCTTGCCCTTGAGCAGCTCGGGGACGTCGGCGTTGGTGATCCGCTGGGCCAGGCCCTCGACCACGGCGGTCTTGCCGACGCCGGGCTCGCCGATCAGCACCGGGTTGTTCTTGGTGCGACGGGAGAGAATCTGCATGATCCGCTCGATCTCGGTCTCGCGACCGACGACCGGATCCAGCTTGCCGTCGGAGGCGAGCTTGGTCAGGTTGCGCCCGAACTGGTCGAGCAGCTTGGAGGACTTCTTGCCCTCGCCCGTGCCCGCGCCTGCCCCGGCACCGGCACCCGCTCCGGCCTGCCCGCCCTGGCGACGACCGCCCGGGCCCGACAGCATCCGGATGACCTCGTTGCGAATCTTCTCGGAGTCGGCGTCGAAGTCGAGGAGGATGCGAGCCGCGACGCCCTCGTTCTCCCGGACCAGGCCGAGCAGGATGTGCTCGGTGCCGATGTAGTTGTGACCGAGGCTCAGCGCCTCGCGCAGCGCCAGCTCCAGCACTTTCTTGGCACGGGGCGTGAACGGGATCTGGCCCGAGGTGACCTCTTCGCCCGAGCCCACGATGCGCACCACCTGCGCGCGCACGCGCTCGACGGTGATGTCCAGGGACTCAAGGACGCGGGCGGCAAGCCCCTCCTCCTCACGGAGAAGGCCGAGCAGAATGTGCTCGGTGCCGATGTAGTTGTGCTTGAGCGTCCTCGCCTCTTCCTGGGCGAGCACGACCACCTGGCGGGCTCGCTCTGTGAATCGCTCGAACATCTTGGGGAACGTCCTTCCTACTGCGCGGGGGGAGATTCGCTAGCGGTCGGTCGAAGAGGTGGTCCGGATGGAAAATTCGTCGACAGGAAATACAACGGTGCTGGAGGTCACCGAGTTACCCGATCTACCCACCTATTCGGCTACTAGGGCCGAGAGGATGAGTCAATCGGGTCCGTTCGGCGGGCATGAGGCAGTTTACCGCAGGGCCTGTCGGAGCCCTCCCGGACGCGAACGTCCTGCGAAGCGGGCGTTTCGCCGCGCTAGTCACGCATCGCCGGGAAGAGCACGATCTCGCGGATCGACTGGTGACCGGTCAGGAGGAGGACCAGTCGATCGATGCCGATGCCGATGCCGCCCGTCGGGGGCATGCCGTGCTCGAGCGCCTGAACGAAGATCTCGTCGTAGGGCGTGGTCTCCTCGTCGCCGGCCTCGGCGAGGCGCACCTGAGCCTCAAAGCGCGCGCGCTGCTCGTCGGGGTCGTTGAGCTCGGTGAAGGCGTTGCCGACCTCCATCCCGTTAGCGAAGACCTCAAAGCGCTCGACCAGCCCCGGCTTGCTGCGGTGGTCCTTGGCGAAGGGGCTCAGCGCCTTGGGATAATCAACGACGAAGGTCGGCTGGATGAGCGTGGGCTCGACCTTCTTGGAGAAGAGGTCGTCGACGAGGCCGGGCCATTCGAGGTCATCGGTCGACATGTCGATCTTCGCGGCCTTGATGGCGGCGACCAACTCCGCGCCGGTCGGGTGCGCCATGACGTCGATGCCCGTCGCCTCCTGGATGATCTCGATGAGGCCGACGCGGCGATAGGGCGTCGCAGAGAAATCGATCTCGCCGTCATAACCGGCGGCAGCCGCCACGCGCGGGAACAACTCCTCGACCGCGCGCATCATGTCCTCGTAGTCCGCGTAGGCCTCGTACCACTCGACCATCGTGAACTCGGGGTTGTGCTTGTAGGAGATGCCCTCGTTGCGGAAGTCCTTGCCCAGCTCGTAGACCCGCTCCAGGCCGCCGACGATCAACCGTTTGAGGTAGAGCTCGGTCGCAATGCGCAGGTAGAAGTCGCGGTCCAGCGCGTTGAAGTGCGTGGTGAACGGGCGCGCCGCCGCCCCGCCGTAGAGCGGCTGCAGCACCGGCGTCTCGACCTCGACGAAGCCGCGCTCATCAAGGAAGCGGCGGACGGCGGAGACGATCTTCGCGCGGGTGATGAAGAGCGCGCGCGCCTCTTCGGAAGCCATCAGGTCGAGCTCGCGCTGGCGGAAGCGGGTCTCGACATCACGCAGTCCGTAGTGGGCGTCGGGCGGCGGGCGCAGCGCCTTGGCCAGAACCGTGTAGTCGTCGACGCGCAGGCTCAGCTCGCCGCGGCGGGTGACGAAGGCGGTGCCGTCGACGCCGATGATGTCGCCGAGGTCGAGCTGGTCGAGGAGGCGCGACATGCGCTCCTCGCCAAGGACGTCGAGGCGCGCCTGCAGCTGGATGCGCCCGGAGCGGTCGACGAGATCCAGGAAGGCCATCTTGCCCTGGCCGCGGCGCTGGGTGAGGCGGCCGGCGACGCGGTAGGTCGCGCCGGTCTCGGCGCCGGCCTCCAGCCCTTCGTGGGCGGCGCGCACCTCGGCGGTCGGCACGACGCCGGGGAAGTCGGGCGGAAAGGGGTTGATGCCGGCGGCGCGCAGCGCGTCGAGCTTGGCGCGCCGGACTGCAAGGAGCGCGTTTTGGTCCTCAGGCTCAGGCGTCTCGCCCGGCTGGAACTCGGGCCCACCCACCCGCTCAGCCATATCGTCCGAGAGCCTAGACGCCGACGTCGATCTTGGTGATCTTGAGCTTTCGGGCCGGGCCCTTGGGGACCGACACGGAGACCGTCTCGTTGCGCTTGTGGCCGAGCAGGGCGCGGCCGACGGGCGACTCGTTGGAGAGCTTGGCGTCGGCCGGGTTGGCCTCGGCCGAACCGACGATCGTGAACTTCTGCGACTTGCCGGTCTTCTCGTCCTTGACGTGGACGATCGAGCCGATGCCGACGACGTCGTTCGACAGCTCGGAGGGATCGACGACCGTCGCAGCGCGGATGCGCTCCTCGAGCTGGGCGATCTTGGCCTCGAGCATCGCCTGAGCGTTCTTGGCGTCGTCGTACTCGGCGTTCTCGGCGATGTCGCCGAAGTCCCGCGCCTCCTTGATGCGCTCGGCGACCTCGCGCCGGCCCTCGGCCTGCAGGTGCGACAGCTCGTCTTTGAGCTTCGTGAGGCCTTCTGGGGTAAGGATGACGTCTCGGGGCATAGTGAGAGAGGTAGACCGGTCCGGGCCCGGAACCGCCTGCGGCGACCCTCCGAGCCCAGCGAGCGCGGCAGTATAGCGGCGCACCTAACGCCTGATGGACCGCCGCACCACAGCCTGCAGCGTGTCCAGAACCGATCAGGTGACCAGCAGCGTGGACTCGTGCCCGGCGAGCACCGCACGGGCGTCGGCCACGGTGTGGGTCTGCTGGAGCGCGATGTGCAACTCCTTGCCGCCGTCGAGGCGGTCGACGTACCACGGGTGGAACTTGCGCAGGTAACGGCCGGCGCGCTCGGGGCCGAGATGCTCCTCGGCGCGGTCGATGACCCAGTGCCATTCGGCAAGGATCTCTGCCGCGGTCGGCCCGTCGTCGCGACGGCCGAGCAGCTGCTCGAAGAGCCAAGGGTTGCCCAGCGAGCCGCGGGCGAGCATGACGGCGGCCGCACCGGTGCGCTCATAGGCGTCCTGCACCTCGGCGACCGTGTGCAGGCCGCCGGTGAGGATCACCGGCGCCGGCAGGCTGGCGACCAGCTCGGCGGCGAGGTCGTAGTCGGGCACGCCGGCGTGGTGGACCTTGGCGCTGCGCGGATGGAAGGTGATCGCCGCGACGCCAGCCTCGGCGACCAGGCGGTGGGCGAGATCGACGCCGCTCGTGTCGCCCGGCACCGAGCCGGAGCGCAGCTTGACCGTCACCGGCTTGCCGCTGCCCTCGGCGGCCGCCCGCGCGACCGCGACGGCCGTGTCGGGGTCCTTGAGCATCGCCGCGCCCGCGCCGGTCTTGCAGACCTTGGGCACCGGGCAGCCCATGTTGAGGTCGATGACGTCGACCTGCGGGACATGCTCGGCCACATAGGCCGCGGCGGAGCGCATGATCTCGGGGTCTTGGCCGAACAGCTGCAGCGCCGTCGGACCTTCGTCAGGATGGACGCGCAGCAGTTCGGTCAGCGTCTTCTCGTTGCCGTAGTGGATGGCGAAGCTCGACACCATCTCGCTGTAAGCCATCCCCGCGCCGTGACGCGCCGCCTGCAGGCGCACGAACCAGTTGCCAATGCCGGCCAGCGGGGCGAGCAGCACGCGGTTGGGCACGCGGATGCCGGCAAGCTCCCAGGGGTCGGTGAGGGCGGGCTGAGGCGTCGTCACGAAGGACGCAGGATAGACGCGCCCGCCGGGACCTCCACGACGGCCCGCGCCCGCCAGCAGGCGCGGACGCGACCGGGGGCCACCGCGCGGTCGACCCGCAGTAGCGCGCCGTCGGCATCCAGCCAGTGCAGGTCCAGCGCGAAGCGCATTCCGACGGTGTGCACGCAGCGGCAGCGCTCCAGCCGCAGCGCGAAGGGCGGCGGCACGCGATGGCCCAGGAGGCCGCGCAGGCGTGCGCGCGGCGTGTCGGCAACGACGATCGGCAGCGGCTCCATGGCTCCTTAGGCCGGAGCCGGCGAACTTCGCCCCCTCGCGTTTCAGCTCACGTTGCGCTCGTGCAGGAGCTTGAGCCCCTTGAGCGTCAGCAGGTCGTCGACCGCGTCGATCGCATGCGTGTGCGGTACGACGACGCCGGCCAGCCCGCCGGTGGCGATCGTCGAGGCCTCCTCGCCGAGCTCCTCCTGGATGCGCGAGATCAGCCCGTCGACTGCCGCGGCGAAGCCGAAGACCACACCCGAGCGGATCGCGTCGACCGTGCCCTTGCCGATCGCGCGCCGCGGTGCGACGAGGTCGATGCGCGGGAGCTTGGCGCCGCGGCTGGTCAGCGCGTCGAGCGAGATCTCCACGCCCGGCATCAGCACGCCGCCGATGTACTCGCCCTGCACCGAGACGACGTCGAAGTTCACCGCGGTGCCGAAGTCCACCGAGATGCACGGCCCACCGAGACGCTCGAAGGCCGCCACCGCGTTGACGAGGCGATCGGCGCCCAGCTCGCGCGGGTTGTCGATCTTGATCGGCATACCGGTCCGGATCCCGGGCCCGACGGCCAGCATGCGGTGGCCGAGGTAGTGGTTGGCCATCGCCAGCCACTCGGGCTCCAGTTGCGGCACCGTGGAGGAGACGATCGATGCGCTGAGATCCGCCAGGCCGACCCCGCGCAGCTCCAGCAGGTTGCGCAGCGCGGCGCCGAGCTCGTCGGAGGTGGAGGTCCGCACCGTCGCAAAGCGCCAGTGCTCGATCAGCTCGTCCCCCCGGAACGTGCCGAAGTGGGTCTGCGTGTTGCCGACGTCGACGACCAGGAGCATCGGCGGGCATCATGCCAACACCGGCGACCGGCGCGAGCGGTTAGGGTCGGCAGACCATGCCCGCGCGTCTGTATCTCCTCCACGGCTCCCACCCGTGCGACACCGTCGAGAAGGCCTTTGAGATCAAGGGCCTCCCGCTCAAGCGCTTCGAGATCCCGATCTCGATGCAGCCGGCGGTCATGAAGCCGCTCTTCGGCGATCGCACCGTGCCGGGCGTGCGCTTCGAGGATGGCGAGAAGGTCCAGGGCTCGCGGGCCATCCTCCGCGCGCTGGAGCGCCGCGTCCCCTCGCCCCCGCTCTACGACGGCCCGGCCGGCGCCGAGGCGATCGACGAGGCCGAGCGCTGGGGCAACGACGTCCTGCAGTCGGTGCCGCGCCGCCTGCTGTGGGCGGCCTTCACCGTGTACCCGCGCGCCATGCACGGCTTCCAGGAGGGCGCCAGCAGCCCGAAGCTGCCGGCGCCGGTCGTGGTCGCCCTCTCCAAGGTCGTCCTGCCAATCGAGCGCCGCCTCAACAACATCGACGACAGCATCATCCGCGCAGACCTCGCGGCCCTGCCCGCCCACCTCGACCAGGTCGATCAGTACATCGCCGACGGCGTCATCGGTGGCGAGCAGCCCAACGCAGCCGACCTGCAGATCGCGCCGTCGATCCGGCTCCTCTCCACCCTCCAAGACGTGCGGCCGCTGCTCGACGGGCGCCCCGCCGAGGCCTTCGCCTTCCGCCTGTTCCCGCGCCTAACGGCCTCCGTGCCGACCGGCGCGCTGCCGGTCCAGACCGCGGCTCAGGCCGCGACCTTGCCGGCCGGCTGACCGGCGAACGCGCCGACCAGCTCGGCCACGCGGTCGGGCTGGTCCCAGCTGACGAAGGCATAGGCGTCGGTCAGCTCCTCGACGCGCGCGTCCGGGAAGATCGCCGCGAGGCGATGGGCGTTGGCGACCTTGAAGAACTTGTCCTCGCGCGACCACACCAGCAGGACCGGCTTCTCGAAGGACGACAACTTGGGCGCGTTGTCCAACAAGATCTCTGGCTTGAGCCCGCTCAGCGCCTTGCGCAGGTCGGCCATGACCCCGGGATCCTTCAGCGCGCGCAGCGTCCAGCCGTCCATCACGTCGTCGGGGACCGGGCGCTTGGTCAGCCAGCCGTAGGCCAGCGGCAGGCGCCGGACGGACTTCGCGCGCATCGGCTCCAGCATCGCGCGCAGCGCGCCGGGCAGTTTCGCGGCGGCAACCAGCCCCTTGAACGCCTTGGGCGGGAAGTCCTCGAACGCGTCGCAATCGGTCAGCACGAGGCGACCGATGCGCTCGGGCTCGGCGACGACCAGCAGTTGGCAGAGCGCGCCGCCGGTGTCGTTGCCGATCAGCGTGACGTCTTCGAGGTCGAGCGCTTCGATGATCTGGGCCAGCAGCGCGGCGAGGCCGGGCGGCGAGAGATCGGCGTGGGCCTTCAGCGGCAGCTCGTGAGAGCCGAGCGGCAGATCGGGCACCACACAACGGAAGCGATCGCGCAGGCGCTCGACGACCGGCTCCCACAGCCGCCCATCGACCAGCGCGCCGTGGACGAAGAAGAGCGTCGGGCCGGTGCCTTCGTCGCGATAGCGGATCGTCCCCTGCTGCAGGGTCAGCTCGGGCATGGCGTCAGGCCTTCCAGGTAGATTGCGTACAAGCAGTATGTAACTTACATACAGACTGTATGGAAAGCAAATCCGCCAACAAGCAGGAGCAGCGCTCGCGCGCGACACGCGAGGCGCTGCTGAGCGCCGCCCGCGCCTTGTTCGCACGGCGCGGCTACGGCGCAGTGGGCACCGAGGAGATCGTTCGCGCCGCCGGCGTGACCCGCGGCGCGCTCTACCACCAGTTCCGCGACAAGGAGCACCTGTTCGAAGCGGTCTTCGAACAGGTCGAGGCCGAGACGACGCAGCGCATCGCCGAGGGCGCGCTGGCCGGCGCGACCGACCCGCTCGCCGCGCTGCGCGCCGGCTCCCACGCCTTCCTGGCCGTCTGCGCCGAGCCGGAGATCGAGCGCATCATCTTGCTCGATGCCCCCGCCGTCCTGGGCTGGGAGCGCTGGCGCGAGATCGGCTTCCGCCACGGCCTCGGCCTGATCGTCGGGGTCCTACAGGCCGGCATGGACGCGGGCGCGATCGCCCAGCAGCCGATCACGCCGCTGGCGCACCTCCTGCTCGGTGCGATGGACGAGGGCGCGCTCTACATCACGCGTTCCCAGGACCCCGAGACGGCGCGCGCTGAGATCGAGCAGATCATCGACCGACTGATCGACGGCCTGGCGCCCTGAGGCCGATCCGCGGCGCCGGCAGACTAGCCTTGTGCGGGTGGGTCACGATCACGCACACGGCGCCGCCGGCCACGGTCACAGCCACGAGATCTCCCAGGACGCCGACCGCGGCAAGCTCGCGATCGCCCTTGGGCTGATCCTGGCGTTCATGGCCGTCGAGGTCGCCGTCGGCATCGCCGCCTCGTCGCTGGCGCTGCTGTCCGACGCGGCGCACATGCTGACCGACGCCGCGGCGATCGGGCTGGCGCTTGTCGCCATCAACCTGGCCCGCCGCCCCGCCCGCGGCGCCTTCACCTTCGGCCTCAAGCGCGCCGAGATCCTGTCGGCCCAGTTCAACGGCGCGACGCTGCTGGTCCTCGGGCTGCTTATCACCGTGGAAGGCGTGCGCCGAGTCATCAACCCGCCCGACGTCGAGGGCACCGCGGTCCTCGTCGTCGCGCTGATCGGCGTGGTCGTCAACCTCGCCGCCACGTGGACGCTGGCCAGCGCCAACCGCGACTCGCTCAACGTCGAGGGCGCCTACCAGCATCTACTGACCGACCTGGCAGCGTTCATCGCCACGGCGATCGCCGGCGCGGTGATCCTGCTCACCGGCTTTCGCGAGGCCGACGGCATCGCCGCGCTGTTCGTGGCGGCGATCATGTTGTACGCCTCGTTCGGACTGCTGCGCGAGTCGGGCCGGATCTTCCTGGAGGCCGCACCGCGCGGCATGGACGTCCAGGAGATCGGGCTGGCGCTGGCGCGGGCGCCGGGTGTGGTCGAGGTCCACGACCTCCACGTCTGGGAGGTCTCTTCGGGCTTTCCGTCGCTGGCCGCGCACGTCGTCGTCGGTCGCGACTGCGACTGCCATCAAGCGCGGATGGGCCTTCAGGAGATCCTGCGCAACCGCTTCGCGATCGAGCACACGACGCTGCAGATGGACCACGAGGGCGGCGACCTCGTCCAGCTCGAGGTCCGCTGCGACGAGGGGCTGCCGGTGGTCAGGGCAGGCGCAGCGGCGGACCCGCCCGGCGCACGCCCTCGGTAACCGGCAGCGCGGCGAGGGCGTCGGCGAGGCGCGCGCCGTCGGGCAGCGTCAGGGTGAAGTCCAGCTCCAGGAGCGGGATCAGCACGAAGCGACGCTCCAGGAGCGCGGGGTGCGGGACCGTGAGCCGCGCTGAGCGGTGCGCGCGGCCGTCGTAGAGCAGCACGTCGACGTCGATCGGCCGCGGGCCGTGGTGGACGTAGTCCGGGCCCTCGGTCGTCCGCCCCAGCGCGCCCTCGACGGCCTTGGCGACGTCCAGCAGCGCGTCGGGCTCCAGCGCGGTCTGCACCGCGAGACAGGCGTTGAGGAACGCCGGCTGATCGAGGACGTCGCCGACCGGATCGGTCTCGTAGCTCGACGACGAAGCGGTGGCCGCCACGCCGCGCTGCGCCAACGCGTCGACCGCCGCCTGCAGCAGCGCGCGCCGGTCGCCGAGGTTGGACCCGAGGCCCAAGTGGGCGATGCTCATGAGGCCGGGAAGAGCAGCGCCAGCTGGCGACTCTGGGCCAGCAGCGTGCCGTCCGGCGCCCAGATTGCGCCGTCCTCCTCGAAGAAGCCGCCCTGCGAGGTCGAGGAGGAGAAGCGCGCGAGCACGGGCGCGTCGGGCGCCATGCCCGGATGTGGCAGCCGCGTGCGGAAGTGGATGGTGAGGTCGATCGTCGGGGCGGGCACCGGCGCCTTGAGCAGCGCGAAGGGCGAGGGCAGCCAAGCGTCGGCGTAGAACGCGAGCGCGGCCGCGTCAGCGATGCGCGGCTCGGCCAGCCGCAGCCAGCCACCGGCCAGCGCTTCGTCGCCGCCAGCCAGCGCCCCGGCGCCGAAGACCGGCGCCGCGGCGATGCGCAGCGCGATCTCCGGAACCCCCGGCGCGGCCGGCACGGTGTGCAGCTCGGCGGGCGGCGGGCTGACGTCCGGCGGCGGGGTCGCGTAGTCCGCGGCAGACGGGAACTCGGCGGCAAAGGCGGCCAGCGCGATGACCATCGTGCGCTCGTCCTGGACGAGCCGGGCGCTGAGCGACGTCAGCGTGCGCCCGGCGCGCTCGACGGTCACGTGGATCTGCGCCGCCTGGGCGGGGACCGGTGGGCGCAGGTAGTGCAACGTCAGGGAACGCGGCGCCCGGTCAGGGTCCCCCACCGCGGCTTCGAGCGCCCGCAGCATCAGCGCCGCGATGTAGCCGCCGTTGGGCCCGCGCGGAACCGCCCACCGATCAGAGATCGTGGCCTGCCAGACGCCATCGCCGGCAGGCGTGACGGCGGTGTCCTGCTCGAACAGGGTCGTCGACGGCGTGATCGTCACGGAACGCCGATCAGTCTTCGTCGCCGCCGCGCTGGCGCCAGACCTCGACGCTCACCTCGTCGACGGGCAGCGGAATCGGCGGCTCGGGCTTGGCGGCCTTGACCCACACCTCGTCGGCCGAGTACTCGTCCAGCAGACGATCGGCGACCGCCGAGCAGAGCCGCTCCAGCGTCTTGTAGGAGCGCTGCTGGGCGACCAGCGAAACCGTGTTGCAGACCTCGCCGTAGTCGACGGTGTCCTCGACCATGTCGGTGACCGTCGCATCGCAGTCGCCGACTTCCAGGCGGATGTCGAGGACCAGCCGCTGGCCGACCTCACGCTCGGCGGCCGAGACGCCGTGGTGCGTGTAGAGGGACAGGCCGCGGACCTCGATGGTCACCTCGGTCTGGTCGGCCCCATCCTCGAAGTCCGCGTCCTCTTCAGCGTCGTCGGGTTCGAGCTCGTCGTCCGGTTCCTGGTCAGGCGCCATCGCGCTGGAACGTAGCACTCGCGACCATCAGCGCTTGGCGCGCCTGGGCGACGTCATGGACCCGGAAGACGCGCGCGCCGCGCTCCAACGCGATCACGTTGGCGGCGATCGTCCCCGGCACGCGATCGTGCGGATCCGGAACATCGGCGAGCTTGTGGATGAAGGACTTGCGCGACACCCCGATCACGACACGAAAGCCGAGCGTGACGATCTCATCGGTGCGGGCCAGCAGCTCGAGGTTGTGCTCCAGCGTCTTGCCGAACCCGATGCCGGGATCGACGTCGATGCGGTCCTCGCGGATGCCCTCGCGGACCGCGAACTCGGCACGGTCGGTGAGGAACGCCTTGACGTCGTCGACCACATCGGCGTAGCGCGGGCTGTCCTGCATCGTCCGCGGATCGCCGAGCATGTGCATCAGACAGCAGCGGGCGTTGCGGTCGGCGACAAGGCCGGCCATCTCGGGTGCCTCGCGAAACGCGGTGACATCGTTGACGTAGCGTGCGCCGGCGTCCAGCGCTGCCTCGGCGACGGCGAGCTTGGTCGTGTCGATCGAGACCGTCGCGGCGCTGCGGGCCAGGACGCGGACGACGGGCTCGGTCCGCCGCAGCTCCTCGTCTTCGGGCACCGGCACGGCGTGGGGGCGCGTGGACTCGCCGCCGACGTCGAGGATCGCCGCCCCGTCGGCGACGAGCCGCAGGCCATGGGTGACGGCCTCGTCGCGGTCAAACCACTCGCCGCCGTCAGAGAACGAGTCCGGCGTGACGTTGAGGACGCCCATGATCTCGTAGGGCTCCGGAGCCATGGCCGCAGAAGATATCCGTGGCGGGGTGGGCGGGCCGTGGTCCGGCCGACCTGTCCACTGGCAAGCTCATCGACTCATACGATCGGGTGGTTGCGCCGAAGGGCTTCCGCATGGACAGTCCTGCTCATCGTTGCGTCCAGGCAACAACCGATCGGGGATATTTTAGTGCTCGTGCCCTGCAACGGGCGTTGCGCCACCTGCCGGTCGTCATGCTCCACGACCGCCGGCTGCCCGACGGCGCGCTGATCGAGCACCTGGCGGTCGGACCCGGCGGTGTCACGGTCGTCGGGGGCTGGAGCACGGCAGAGCCGGCCACTGTCCGAGCACGCGTCACGGCGGTGCAGGAGCTGATCGGCGATCTGGCGGTCGTCAAAGGCGCGCTCTGCGTCGACGGCGAGGGGACCGCCACGCGGCTGCACCCGCTGGAGATCGAAGGGATCGTCGTCGCCCGTGCGAAGGACATCGCGCAGCTCGCCGCACGCGACGGCGACCTGCGCGACTACGAGCTGGCCGCGCTCGTCGACTTCCTCGACGCGACCTTGCCACCGGCGCTCTAGGCGGCGATGACCTCGACGGTCCACGCGCCACCGGGGCGCGTGGGCTCGTGCACCTCGACGCGACCGACGCCCTCACCGTCGGCGGCGCGCGCCACATCGGCAGGCTCGGTCGCGGCGCTGCGCGCCTGCAGCAGCCGGCGCGCGACGGTGCCCCGAACGGCCTTGGCCATATGGGAGATCGGCTTGCCCTCTGCCGTCGAGGCCTTGACCTCGACGAGCGTCGCCCGCTTGGGCCGCCAGGCCGCGGCGTAGCCGCCGGAGCGCAGATCGACGATCAGCTGCCCGGGCTCGTCGGGGAGCGCCTTGGTGAGTGCTGGGCGCCACCAGGCGGCCAACCCGCTGCGCGTCAGCGCGGGCAGCCGGGCGCCGATCGAGAGGCGGTAGGCCGGGATGCGGTCCTCCAACGCCACGACGCCCCACAGCGCCGAGGCGACCAGGACCTGCTCGCGCGCTCGGGCCAGCGCGGTCGCTGACAGCGTCGCGAGGTCGAGGTGCTGAAAGAGCACGCCGGTGTAGATGTCGGCGGCCGGCGCCGCCGGCGCGGTCAGCAGCGCGGCGTCACGATCGACCTCCGCGCTCAGCCCGACCGGCAGCCCCAGATGGCCCAGCGCGCGCTTGCGGTTGCCGCCGGCGAGCTTGACGAGCGCCGCCAGCGCCTTGGCCCGCCGCGCGCCCAACTCCTCAGCAAAGGCCAGCGACGTCAGCTCAACCGGCGCGCCGGTCTCGGGCGCACGCTTGCCCTCGGAGGGCGGCAGCAGGACGAGCAGCGGAGCGGGATGCCGCTAGGCGAGGTTCGGACGCTCGGGGGCGTCGAGACCGCGCGCCTCGACCCCACCGCCGGCCAAGCCAGGACGCGGCAGCGGCCGCGGTGCCTCGCGACCGGCGCGATCTGCCGGGGCGTTGCCGGGCGGCAGCTGCTCGTCGGCGACCTCGTCGGGCCCGAAGGTCTCCTCCTCGGTCTTGCCGTCCAGCAGCGCGATGAACTCTTCCTTCTCGATCGTCTCGCGCTTGAGCAGGATCTCGGAGATCGTCGTCAGCGACTCGCGGTGCTCGCCGAGGATGTCCTTTGCGCGCTGGTGCGCGGCCTCGACGATGCGGCGGATCTCGTCGTCGATCTCACGCGCGATCTCGTCGGAGTAGTCGGGCTCAGAGGAGAACTCGCGGCCCAGGAACGGCTGGCCGTGATCATGCCCGAAGACGCGCGGGCCCAGGCGCTCGGACATGCCGAAGCGCATGACCATCTGCTTGGCCGTCGCGGTGACCTTCTCGAGGTCGTTGGACGCGCCGGTCGTGATCTCCTGGAAGACGATCTCCTCCGCAGCGCGGCCGCCGAGGGTCATCGCCATCGTGTCCTGCAGCTCAGCGCGCGTGGTGAGGAACTTGTCCTCTTGGGGCATCGAGATCGTGTAGCCCAGCGCCTGGCCGCGGCTGATGATCGAGACCTTGTGGACCGGATCGGAGTGCTCGAGGTAGTGCCCGACGATCGCGTGGCCCATCTCGTGATAGGCGGTGATGAGCCGTTCCTTCTCGCCCATTACGCGGGTCTTCTTCTCGGGGCCCGCGATCACGCGCATGATCCCCTCTTCGAGCTCGGTCTGCGTGATCTCGCGCTTGCCGTTGCGGGCGGCCAGCAGCGCGGCCTCGTTGACGAGGTTGCTGAGATCGGCGCCCGTGAAGCCCGGGGTCTGGCCGGCGAGATCGTCGATGTGGATCTCCTTGGCCAGCGGCTTGCCGCGCGTGTGGACCTCGAGGATCTTCGCGCGGCCCTTGCGGTCGGGACGGTCGACGACGATCTGGCGGTCGAAACGGCCGGGGCGCAGCAGCGCCGGATCCAGGATGTCCGGGCGGTTGGTGGCGGCGATCAAGATGATGTTGTCCTTCATCTCGAAGCCGTCCATCTCGACGAGCAGCTGGTTGAGCGTCTGCTCGCGCTCGTCGTGCCCGCCGCCGAGGCCGGCGCCGCGGTGGCGGCCCACGGCGTCGATCTCGTCCATGAAGATGATGCAGGGGGAGTTCTGCTTGGCCTGCTCGAAGAGGTCACGCACGCGGGAGGCGCCCACGCCGACGAACATCTCGACGAAGTCTGAGCCGGAGATCGAGAAGAACGGCACGCCCGCCTCGCCGGCCACGGCGCGCGCGAGCAGCGTCTTGCCGGTGCCCGGAGGGCCGTAGAGCAGCACGCCCTTGGGAATGCGCGCACCAAGGGCCTGGAACTTCTTCGGGTTCTCGAGGAACTCCTTGATCTCGTGGAGCTCCTCCACCGCCTCATCGACGCCCGCGACGTCGCGGAAGGTGATCTTGGGCGAGTCGACCGACATCCGCTTGGCGCGCGACTTGCCGAACGACATGACCTTGGAGCCGCCGCCCTGGACCTGGTTCATCAGGAAGATCCAGAACGCGATGAAGATGACGAACGGCAGCACGTAGGTCAGCAGCCCCAGCAGGGCGCTCGACTTCCGCGGCTCGATGTCGTAGTTCTGGATGTTGTGGTTGGCCTTGGCCGTCTGCAGCTGCTTGGTGAGATCGGCCGACCCCTGGTCGGTGAAGCCCGTCTCGTACTTCTTGCCGCTGGCCTCTGTGACCGAGATCGAGTTGTCCTTGGTCTTCAGCTCGACCGACTTGATGACGCCCGGCTGCTGAAGCTGCTGGATGAACTCGCCGTAGCTCGGCGGCGCCTTCTGGTCGCCCGTCGAGATCAGCTTCTGGGCGAAGAAGGCCAGCACCACCACGATGAGGATGGGAAATGCGGCGCTTTTGAAGAACCGGCTCATAGGAGGTGCGCGGGGGGCTTTCGCATCGTGCGCAAGGCGCTGAGGGTATCAGGGCGGTGCTGTCGCCCCGGACGGTTGCGTGCCTACTGCTCGCTCAACGCGGCGACGTACGGAAGGTTGCGGTAGCGCTCGGCCACGTCGAGGCCGTAGCCGATGGCGAACTTGTCGGGGATCTCGAAGCCGACGTAGCGCGTCGGCAGCTCGACCTTGCGCCGATCAGGCTTGGTGAGCAGCGCGCAAACCTCCAGCGATGCGGGCTCGCGCGCGCCGAGGTTGCGCATCAGGTACTGCAGCGTCAGGCCGGAGTCGACGATGTCCTCGACGATGAGCACATCGCGGCCGGCGATCGGCCGATCGAGGTCCTTGAGGATCCGCACGACGCCCGAGGAATCGGTCTCCGACCCGTAGGAGGAGACGGCCATGAAGTCGACCTCGCACGGGATGTCGATGTGGCGCATGAGGTCGGCCAGGAAGAAGACCGCCCCCTTCAGGACACAGACCAGCAGCAGGTCACGATCGGCGTAGTCGACCGAGATCTGTGCGCCGAGGTCGCGGACCTTCTGCTTGAGGTCGTCGGGCTGGACGAGGATCTCGCCGATCTGGGGGTCCCGCATAGGACGCGCAAGCTAACGCTTCGGCGGCCGCGCGGGCGTGCGCCCTACCCGAACGGTGCCGTCGGCCACGATCGCGCGCGCACCGTCGCCGAGGTCCAGCGCGCCGTCGTCTCCCAGCGCGAGCACGTCGGCTAGGCGCGTGGCGGCGCGCCCGCAGAGGCCGCCGACGGCGTCCTCTGCCAGGCGGCGCAGCACGAGTCGGCCCAACGCCCCGGGCAGCGCGGCGAGCTCGGCGCGCGGCAGCTGATCACGGCCGCGGAGAACGCCATCGACCAGCTCGTCAAGCACCGCGCCCTCGTCGCGCAGCAGACGCGCCGTGCGCAAGATGTTGACCTCGGCGCGCGCGTCGACGGCACGCAGGGCCGGCAGCAGATCTTCTCTGACGCGGGCGCGCGCGTAGGCGCGATCCAGGTTGGACGCATCGTCACGCCACGGCAGCCCGCGCGCCTCACACCACGCGGCGGTGTCAGTCCGCGTGGCCTCGGCGGCCAGCAGCGGGCGGATCAGCCGCTCGGTCTCGGCCTCCATGCCCCGCAGCGCCCGCCGCCCCGGCGAGACCGCCAGCCGGTAGAGGATCGTCTCGACCTGGTCAGAGATCGTGTGGCCGGCGACCAGGCGCGCGCCCGGGCCGAGCGCGGCGACGGCCTCGGCCCCGGCCGCGTAGCGCAGCTTGCGCGCCCAGCCCTGCACGTTGCCGCTCGGCGTCCCCGCGCGCCGGAGCTCCAGCGCAACGTCGAGCCGCTCGCAGAGCGCGACGCAATGCTCGCGGTCGCCGTCAGACGCCGCCCCGCGCAGGCCGTAGTCGACGTGCAGGGCTCGCACCGGATCGGCGCCCGCCAGCTCAACGCAGATGTCCAACAGGCAGGTCGAGTCGCGCCCGCCCGAGAACAGGACGACCAGCGGGGTGCCGCCCGTCGCGACGATGCCGGTGGCGCGGACGCGCTCCAGCAGATCGTCCATCGCGTCAGTCCTTCGGTCCGGCGCTGCGGGCCAAAAACAGCTCGGTCGTGTCGGCAAAGCCCTTGAGGCGGACCTCGCCGATGCGCTCGAGCTCTAGGCCGGCGTGGGCGTGGTCGACGACCGGCCGCGTCGCCAGCACCTCGCCTCCGGCCGCCCGCGCCGCGACGCGCGAGGCCTGGTTGACCTCGCGGCCGTAGTAGTCGCCGTCGCGGTAGAGGGTCTCGCCGTAGTGGATCCCGATGCGCGGCAGCGGACGCTGCTTGAAGTCTTCCTGGAAGGCCACCGCCCAGTCCAGCAGCGCCGCCGGGTCAGAGCCGACGACCATCACCTCGTCGCCGATCGTCTTGATGATCCGCGCCTCCTCGGGCAGCGAGAGCTCGACCTGCTCGACGAACCGCTCGACGGTGCTCACCGCCTCCTCGTCGCCGAGCTCCTCGGTCAGACGCGTGTAGCCCGCGAGGTCGGCGAAGGCGATCGCCACGCGCAGCCGGCCGAGGTCCAGCTGCCCGTCGCCGAGGTCGGTCTCCATGTGGCCGATGACGTCCTGCTCGATGAAGTGCTGCAAGAACCGGTTGTGCGCGTGGTCCATGATCGGCGAGGCCAGCGGCAAGATCTCGCGCGCGAGACCCTCCATCTCCTCCGCCATCTCCCAGCCCGGGACGCCGTCGCGCATCAACGGCTCGTGGACGTAGAGGTGAAAGAGCCGAACCTCGGCATCGGCGATCTGCGACATCGCCTGGCCGTAGACGCGCACGAGCTGCAGGAAGGCAACCAGCGGCAGCCCGGCAGCGAGCACGGCAGCCGCGTAGCGCAGCAGCTGCACGTCGTCGTCGGAGAGGCGCTCCAGGCTCTGGGCGCCGAAGCCCATCGACAAGAAGATGCGCTCGATTAGCGCGGCCTCGAGGCCGGTGTCGCGCGCGGCGTCGGCCAGCGTCCAGGTCGCGGGCGCATCCGGCAGCAGCCCCTCGATGTAGCTGGAGGCCAGGCGGCCGCTCTCGGTCGCCTCGCGGATCTCGGCCAGCGAGTGGCCACGCTCGCGCAGCCGCGCGACCACGCGCGCATGGGCGAGCGAGGCGGCGGTCGGCGCACCGTCGCCATCGACGGGCACGAGGCCGGAGGCAACCCAGCGCCGCAGCGTCGGCGCGGTGATGCCGACGCGCCGGGCGATCTCGGCGAGGCTCGGGTGCTCGCCGCTCATCGTTGCGGGCTCCTCATAAAAGCGGCGAGACCCCGGTGTCGGATCCCGCCGCTCGCGGGCACGGCCCGCGACGAGGCCGCCGGTGCTCGTCCGCGAGGGGCGGCACCTTGCGGGTGGAATCGAGCCACCCACTCTCCGGCCTTATGTCCGTCATGGGTACTCCCGTGACCGGCAGAAGTCAACGTCATCGGAACGCCCCCTGACGTTCGATCAGGTTGTCGTACACCATGGACTGGATGCGGGCGCGGACGTCCTCGGCCACTTCCAGCACCGTCGCGCGATCGTCAGCGGCCGCCGCGCCGAGCGGCGCGAGGTCGATCGGGGCGCCGAACGCGATCCGCCAGCGCGACGGCAGCGGGATCGCGCCGAACGGTCCGAGCAGCGGGAACGTCGGCGTGATCGGCATATACGGAGCGCCGAACAGCTTGGCCACACTGGGGAGCTCACCCAACTTGGGGTAGATCTCCTCGCTGCCCACGATCGCACAGGGGATGATCGGCGCGCCCGTACGCAGCGCGAGCTCGACGAAGCCGCCGCGCCCGAAGCGCTGGAGCCGGTAGCGCTCCGACCACGGCTTGCCGACGCCCTTGGCGCCCTCGGGGAAGACCATCACCAAGTGGTCTTGCTGCAAGAGGCGCAGCGCGTTGTAGGGCGAGGCGGGAACGCCGCCGTTGCGACGGATGGCGACCGACGCCCACGGCAGGCCGAAGGCCCAGTCCAGGACGAGAAAGCGCGGGTCCCGGGTGATGCCCGCGCGGCGCAGCGCGGTCGCCATCATCGCCGCGTCCCACGGCAGGACGCCGGCGTGGTTGGCGACCAGCAGCGCGCGACCGTCGCGCGGGACGTGCTCGGTCCCCGTCGCGGTGACACGCCACCAGCGGTCATAGAGGAAGCTCAACAGCGGCTCGGCGGCTGCGGCGAACGAGGGGTCATAGCCCCACTCGTCCTCCTCGTAGTCGCCGCGCAGGCGGCGCCCCGCGGCATCGAGCGCGCGGCGCAGGTCGCGGACGAGGCCGAACGGACCGATCATGCGGCAGCCGTCACAGGCTCTGAGCGGATCTTCGCGGCGACCGCATCGATCGCCTCAGCGGTCGTGTGCGTCGGGACGAAGTGCAGGTCGCGACGCATCCGGGTGGTGTCAACCCCGCGGCCGTGGCGCAGGTAGCGGACGACATCATCGTTGAGCGGCGGCAGCGCGCCGGTGCGCGCCAGCGCGGCGACGGTGGCCCCGTACAGCGGCGCGGCGATCGGCAGCGAGCGCTTGCCCAGCCGCCGCAGCGTGCGCGCGAGCGAGACCGTCCCGTCGCCGGCGACGTTGACCGCGCCGCGCACCGGACCGGCGACCGCTGCGGCCACGGCGCCGACCGCATCGTCGTCGAGCAGGAACTGCAGTCGCGGGTCGTAGCCGAGGAACGTCGGGACGACCGCCGAGCGAAAGAGCCGCATGATCGGCGTGTCGACCGTCGCGCCGATGACCGGCTGTAGCCGCAAGACCGTGCAGGTCACCGCCGGATGGCGGCGGGCAAACGCCTCGACGAGGCGCTCGAGCTCGCCGACGTCACGCTGGAAGCGCGTGCGCAGCGTCGCGCTGCGCGCCAGGTCCTCGGTGAAGAAGGCGGGCGCGTCGGGCGCCGAGCCGTAGATCGAGGCCGACCCACGGACGATGAGCGCCCGCAGGCCCGGCAGCTCGCCGCAGGCGGCCAGCAGCTGGAGCGTCCCGATCACGTTGAGGTCGTGCAGCGAGTGCACCGAGCGGCCCGGTTCGGGGAACTGGACGATGTCGTGGTGGACGACCACCTGGGGCGCCGCGACCTTCAGGATCGAGGCCAGCTCGCCGCCGCGCAGGTCGGCCTCGACGAACGTGATCCGGTCAGCCAGCGCGCCCGGCGGCCGGCGGGTGTCGATGCCGATGACGTGCTCGACGCTGGGGTCGGCAGCCAACGCCGTGGCGACCCGCGCACCTAGCGGGCCGGACACGCCCGTCAGCAGGACGCGGCGCGCGGTCACCGGGCTCAGGAGCGCTTGGGCTTCGACTTGGGCTTGGGCTTCGCCGCTGCGGCACCCTCGAGCTCGGCGACCCGGCGCTCCAGCGCATCGACCTGCGCCCGCAGCGTGTCGAGCTCCTCCGGCGACGGCGGCCGTAGCTCCTCCAGCACGTCTCGGACGCGCGAGGCGGCGCCGACCAGCTCGTCGGCGAGCTCCTGCGCACGCTTCTGCACCGGCGCGGCCCCCTGCGCGGTTGCGCCGAAGGCCCCCTCGACCGCTGAGCGCAGTTGCTCGGCGCGGGATTTCGCGCCGCCGCTGCCCTCCGGCCCGTCCTGATCGGCGTTCTTGGCCATCGCTTCAGCGATTCTAGGGAGCGCGGCGATCCGTATCGTGGCGCGCCCGTGCCGGACCCCGCTGCCTCGCCGATCCACCTGCGTCCCGTCGCGGCGCTCGCCGAGCGCGTGCTGCTGCCGGGCGACCCCGGCCGCGCGCTCGCACTCGCCCAGTCGGTGCTCGGCGACGACCGCCTGATGTTCAACCACCATCGCGGCCTATGGGGCTACACGGGCACGGCCGCCGACGGCAAACCGCTGACGATCCAGAGCACCGGCATGGGCGGCCCGAGCGCGGCGATCGTGCTCGAAGAGCTCGTGGCGCTCGGCGTCCGTCGGGCGGTGCGGGTCGGGACGGCGCGCGCGGTCGACGCGACGCTGGACTGCGGCGACCTGCTCGCCGCCACGGGCGTCGTGGCCGACGACGGAACGAGCCGCGCGCTGGGCGCCACGGCGCATCAGGTCCTTGACGGCCCAGTGACCGAGCAGCTGGTCGCTACGGCCGACCGCGACGGCATCGTCGCCTCCCACGACCTGCTCTACGCGCCCGACGCCGTCGCGCTAACCGAGGCCTGGAGCGCCGCCGGCGCGCTGGCGGCCGACCTGGAGACCGGCGCGCTGGCCGCCGTCGCCGCGCGCCACGGCATCACCTTCGCCGCGATCGTCACGATCGCCGTCGACGTCCGCGGCGCGCGCTGCGATGACGAAGCGCTCGCCGCGGCCGGCGACGCGGCCGGTCGCGCGGCCGCCGCGGCGCTTGCCTGACGGCGGGTATCGCCGTCCGTTTTAAGCTGAGGCCTTCTTGGCCGCCGTGCGCCTGGGCGGCGTCGCCGGCAATTTCTTGCGTAGCGCCTCGACCTCGTTGCCGAGCTTCTGCAGCGCCTCTTCGATCCCGCCAAGCCGCTCCTCGATGCCAGACGACGGCCGGGCCGATATCTCCACGAGCCGCTCGTCGAGGCGATCGACGCCGTCCTCGATGCCCTCTAGGCGCTGGCTCAACGAGCGCACGCGCCGTGTGAGCCGTTCGAGATCGGCCGCCGACGGCAGGTTGAGCGCCCCCATCGCGGCCTCCTGGGCCTGCGCCGCCTTCTCGCGCGCGTCAAACGCCCCGGCGAGCGCTCGGTGCACCAGCGGGCTCTCCAGTAATTGCTGGGCCACCTGCCCGAGCGCGTCCTCGCCCTGCTTCTGCAAGCGCTCGCGCAGCCCGTCGTTGGGGTCGTTCTCTGCCTGTTCACTCATCGGTCGTCTCTCTTGTATTTGATGCAGCGCGTGACGGCCGCACACCGTACTCGGCGGCGTCGCCTTGACAAAACACTCAACCTCGATCAGAGGCTGAGCCCCAACATTCGCAACCCTGAGGGCGCAACTTGCCGCTGACAACGGACGTCCGGTCTTCAAGTCCGCACGCCGTCCGGCCGATCTCTGGGACACGCACCTCTCCTGGAGCTGTGCCCTCCTGGGTACACGCCCGCAGGAGGTTGCGGTTTGCACAACCAGAAACATGCAAGTACCGTCCTGCATTCCCGATCGGCTCCCCTTGCTAGGGTCACGCTGCACCAGCGGCGCGGTCGGGCCTGACCGGGTCGCGGGAGGAGATTTCAACTTTTCATGAGACGGCGCAAGCTGCTGATCGGACTCATGTCCGCCGGAGCATTCACGGCGGGCTTCAGTGCTGCCGTCTTCCCGGCCTCGGCACAGCTACGGACCATCACGGTCACGCTGCTGGGCGGCCAGACCGTCACGGTCCAGGTCGACACGCCGCCGGACGCCGCCACGACCGGCACCGACGCGCTGCCGGCTGCCTCGACGTCGACCTCTGACGCGAGCGCCACGACCGACGCCACCACGCCGGCGACGACCACCGACGCCGGCACGAACTCCTCCCCCACGCCTGCGCCGCCCGCTGCCACGCCGGATCCGACGGCTGCAACGCCCGCGCCCGCGACGACCGACCCCGGCACCGCCCCAGCGCCCAGCGACGCCACGCCCGCCGGCACGGCGACCGACAGCGTGCCCGCCCTCGGCGAGAGCGCGCCCTCCGTCTCGGCCGGTGGCCAACAGGGCCAGGAAACGGTCGGTAAGGAGCTGCGCAAGGCGACCGGCGACAACGCCGACGGCTCCACGTCCGACGGCAAGCCCGACGCCACCGCGATCCGCCAGTCCGACGGCGTCCCGACCGCGGCTAACCCAACCTTCTCCGAGGGCCTCCCGGGTGCCGCGGCGATCGGCGTCCCGAACTTCTTCATCGACAAGTTCCGGATCCCGCCGTTCCTGCTCCCGATCTACCAGGCCGCCGGCATCGAGTACGGCATCCGCTGGGAAGTCCTGGCGGGCATCAACGAGATCGAGACCGACTACGGCCGGAACCTCAACGTCTCGACCGCCGGCGCGCTGGGCTGGATGCAGTTCATGCCGTCGACGTGGAAGCAGTACGGCGTCGACGCCAACCACGACGGCAAGAAGGACCCCTTCAACCCCGTCGACGCGATCTTCGCGGCCGCCCGCTACCTCAAGGCCGCTGGCGCCGACACCGACGTACGCAAGGCCATCTTCTCTTACAACCACGCCGACTGGTACGTCGACTCGGTTCTCATGCGCGCGCGGCTGATCGGCGGCATCCCGTCCGATCTCGTCGGCTCGCTCACCGGTCTGACGCAGGGCCATTTCCCCGTCAGCGCTAAGGCCACCTACGCCGACGACCTCTCCGAGCGTCAGATCAACGCCAAGATCGCCAAGGGCCACAACGCGGCCGTGCCGGTCGAGGCCAACACGAGCCGCCGCGGGATCAACATCTACGCCAAGGCCGGCTCGGCGGCGATCGCCACGCAGGACGGCAGGGTCGTCAAGATCGGCAAGACCAAGCGCCTGGGGCAGTTCATCCAGATCCAGGACGTCTACGGCAACACCTACACGTACGCGCAGCTCAAGAAGGTCGCCATCGCCTACGCTGTGCCGAAGGCCGAGAAGGTCTCCAAGGCGCAGGTCGCCAAGGAGCTCGGGCTGCCCAAGAGGGACCCGAAGCCGACCCAGGCCGCCAGCGCCGGCTCGCAGCCGAAGGCCGCCGCCGCCAAGAAGAGCGCCTCGCAGACCGTCGCCTCCGCGCAGACCGCCGGCGCGAAGGTCAGCGTCGTCGGCTCGACGCAGGTCAACGTGACCAAGGAGCGCGCGTTTGCCAACCCGTCGCGCCCGGCTTCTTACAAGCAAGGCGGCGAGGAGCAGCTGCTCAACCGCGAGTTCCAGTCCGGCGGCACCAGCTACCAGGCCCAGTTCACCAAGGTCCTGGGCCTGGACGCCAAGAACGTCACGATCAAGAAGCTCAAGGTGGGCTCGAAGGTCGTGGCCGGAACGGTCCTGGGCCGCGTCGGCAAGACCCAGAAGCACGTTGCCTCGCACCTCCTCTTTGAGATCCGCCCCGCCGGCAAGGGCGCGCCGCGGATCGACCCCAAGCCGATCCTCGACGGCTGGAAGTTGCTGGAGTCCACGGCGATCTACCGCGCCGCCGGCAAGAACCCGTTCTTCGGCCCCGACGCCAAGAACCCGTCGATCGGCCAGATCCTGCTGATGAGCAAGGAGTCGCTCCAGCGCCGCGTGCTGACCGACTCCCGCATCCAGATCTACGACTGCGGCCGCACCGACATCCGCGCCGGCAACATCGACCGTCGCGTCCTGGCCACGCTGGAGTTCCTCTCCGCCTCGGGCCTCAAGCCCACGGTCAGCGCGCTGGAGTGCGGCCACAGCCTGATGACGACGTCGGGCAACATCTCCGAGCACTCGAGTGGCTCGGCCGTCGACATCGCCGCGATCAACGGGATCCCGATCCTCGGCCACCAGGGCGAGGGCTCGATCACCGACATGACGATCCGCCGGCTGCTGACGCTGCAGGGCACGATGAAGCCCCACCAGATCATCAGCCTCATGACCTTCGACGGCGCCGACAACACCTTGTCGCTGCCCGATCACAACGATCACATCCACGTCGGCTTCCGCCCGCTGTACGGCTCGGACTCCAAGCTCGGCCGCCAGCTCAACTCGGCGCTGAAGCCCAAGCAGTGGATCAAGCTGATCGACCGCCTCGGTCAGATCGACAACCCGAAGGTCCTGACGTCGCCCTCGAAGTACGCGATCGACGACCCGAAGACCGCCACGACGCCGGCCGACCGCGCCAGCGACGCGCACGCCAGCGAGTAGCGCCCTGGACGCCCCCACCCCCGGGTCCCGCTTCCGCTTCGTCCAGCTGGAGCTGCCCTGGGTCCTCGGTCCCGCCGACGGGCGCTATGTGCTGCGCGGCCACGCGGGTGAGCCCGAGCACGTGCTCGTCCTGGAGACCGTCGGGGCCGAGCCGCGCCGGCGCCTCCTGCGCCGCCGTGGCGGGGCCAAGCGCGTCTCCGAGGAGCCGGAGCTCGCGACCGTCCCGGTGACGGTCGCCACCCTGATCGTCGCGGTACCGCTCAGCGACCACGATGTCGCCGTGGCATGGCTGGAGGGCGCCGACCTGACCGCCGAGGTTCATGCCGCGGTTGCCGTCCTGAATACGGTCCTCCACGCCGAACGGCTGGTGCGAACCGATCCGTTCGTGCGCGAAATCGCCGCCGAGCAGGCGCTGGCGATCCGCGTCGGCATCGGCAACGGCGAGGACGTTGCCCACGGTCATTGGGCCGACGCCCGCGCGCTGCCGCCGGCCGCCACGGCGCCCAAGAAGCGCGAGCGCGCGCTGCGCCCGCAGGAGCGCTTTGCGGCGCTCCTGGCCGGCCGTGACGTGGCGCTGGCTGCCGAAGAGCTGACGCTGCGCGCGCGGTTGGACCTGGATCGCGGGCGCACGCGCGAGGCCGCGTTGCAGCTGCGCATCGCGCTGGAGGCCGCGCTGGCCGAGCTACAGGCGTGGTCACACCACGAGGAGATGGCCACGCGGCTGGCCGAGCTGCGCGACGAGCGGGCCGTGGTCGGCGCGGCGGCTAACAGCGCGCTGGAGGGCGGGTTGGACGTGCAGCAGGTCGAGGACGTCGGCCGCATCCTGGGCCGCCTTGAGGCCGCGCTGATCGCCCGCGTGGCCGGCGGGCTCGACTAGCGCCAGCGGCATACTCCGCCTCATGGCCGGCGACGCGACGATTCGGATGCACGCCCCCGTCGTGCGCGACGACGGGGTCGCTGACCGCGTCGCGGTCGAGGAGCCGCTGGAGATCCGCGTGCGAGGCCGAGCTCTGGCGGTCACGATGCGCACGCCCGGCCACGACGAGGAGCTGGCCGTAGGCTTCCTCCATGGCGAAGGGCTGCTCGCGGGCCCGATCATCGCTGCCGGGCCGACGCCCGATCTCAGCAACAACGTCATCGAGATCGACGCCCCGCTGCGCCCCGAAGCACGCGAGCGGCGCTTCTACACCACATCCTCGTGCGGCGTCTGTGGCAAGGGCGCGCTGGAGGAGGTCGCCGTCCACGCCGAGCGGCTCGGCCCCGGCCCGTCGATCGACCGCGCGCTGCTCGCCGCGCTCCCCGACCGCCTGCGCCAGCCCGGCTTCGCGGTCACCGGCGGCCTCCACGCCACCGGCCTCTTCGACCCCGCCGGCACGCTGCTGTGCGTGCGCGAGGACGTCGGCCGCCACAACGCGATGGACAAGGTCATCGGCCGCGCGCTGCTCGATGGTGATGTCCCGCTCGCCGACCGGATCCTCTGCGTCTCGGGCCGGCTCTCCTTCGAGTTGGTGCAGAAGACGGCAGTCGCCGGCTGCCCGATCCTCGTCGGCGTCGGCGCCCCATCCTCGCTGGCCGTCGATCTCGCCGCCGACCGCGCCATAACGCTCGCCGGCTTCGCACGCGGCGGCCGCGTCAACGTCTACACGGGCGCCGAGCGCGTGCGCTGAGCAGTGGCCGCTACAGCGCGGCGACGAGCGCCTGCAGCTCGGCGACGACGTCGCCGTCGAGCTTGACCGCCGCGCGGGCGTCCCACGGTGTGGGGCCCTGGGTGACGACCGCGACCGCGCCGCCGGTCTGGCGCGTCACGCCCGGCAGCTGGGCGATCGGATGGACCTCCAGCGACGAGCCGATACAGAGCAGGACGTCGGCGCCGGCGGCCAGGGCGTAGGCCCGCTCCAGCGCGCCCTCCGGCAGCCACTCGCCGAAGAGCACGACGTCGGGCTTCAGCGGCTGGCCGCAGTCGCAGTCCGGGACCGAGATCGGCGAGGCCTCCAGCCGCACCCGGACCTCGCCGATCGGATACCGCGAGCCACAGGACAGGCACGAGGAGGTGTCGATCGAGCCGTGCACCTCGATCAGCTCCTGCGACCCCGCCCGGCGGTGTAGGCGATCGATGTTCTGGGTGATCACCGCGTCGAGCTTGCCGCGACGCTCCAGCTCCACCAGCGCGTGGTGCGCGCCGTTGGGCTCCTTGTCCTCCAGCGTCTGGAAGCGGTTGCCGTAGAAGTGCCAGAAGCGCTCGGGGTCGGCGCGCCAGGCGTCGATGTGCGCGACCTCCATCGGGTTGACGTTCTCCCACAACCCGCTTCCCGGCGAGCGGAAGTCGGGGATCCCGGACGGCACCGAGATCCCCGCGCCCGTGAGCGCGACGACCGACTCGGCCTCCCGGATCAGGGAGGCGAGCCGCTCGATTCGCGCGTGATCGACGGTGGGGGTGACGCTCACCGCCATCAGGCTAGGCGCTCTACTTGCCCTGCCAGTTGGGCTTGCGCTTGCCGAGGAAGGCGCTGATGCCTTCCTTACCGTCGGCGCTGGCAAAGACGCGCGCGAACGCAGCCTTCTCGTCCTCGATGCCCTGATCGAGGTCGCCGGCAGCCGAGACCGACTTGACCTCGGCCAGCGCCAGCGGCGCCGACTCGGCCAGCTTGCGGGCCCAGGCCAGCGCGGTGTCCAGCAGCTCGTGGTCGGGCACGGCGCGGTTGACGAGGCCGAACTCGTAGGCCTCCTCGCCGCCGACCGGATCGCCGATCAGGTTCATCTCCAGCGCCTTGTTCTCCCCCACCAGACGCGGGAGGCGCTGCGTGCCGCCGAAGCCAGGGATGATCCCCAACTTGATCTCGGGCTGACCGAAGATCGCCGATTGGGCCGCAATCCGCACGTCGCAGGCCATCGCCAGCTCACAGCCGCCGCCGAAGGCGAGGCCGTTGACCGCGGCGATCGTCGCGACGCCCTTGGTCTCCAGTTCGCGGAAGAGCGCGTGGGCGCTGTGGATCAGCGCGGCGCCGCTGCTCTCGTCGAGCTGCGTGAAGGCCTTGATGTCGGCCCCGGCGCTGAACAGGAACGGGTTGGAGGAGGCAATGACCAGCGAGCGGACGCCGTCGGCCTGAACCTTCTCCCAGACCTTGCCGAGGTCCTCGATGACCTGCGGCGCGATCGAGTTCATCTGGCCGTTGGCCAGCCAGGCGATCGCGGTCTCGCCGCGCGACTCCAGCTTGACGACGGCGGCCTCACCGGCGGGCTGCTCGGCGTCGGGCTGCGGGTAGGCGTAGAAGCCCTGACCGCTCTTCTGGCCGAGGCGGCCCTGGGCGACCAGCCGCTTGAGGATCGTCGGCGGTGCGAAGCGCTCGCCCCACTTCTCCTCGGCGCTCTCGAGCCGCTCCAGGATCGTGTCCAGGCCCTCGATGTCGGCCTTCATGAACGGCGGCAGCAGGCCGCGGCGCGGGTCGATGCCGGCGCCGGCCATCATCCCGAAGTCGATGTCGCGGTGGGTGGCGACGCCCTCCTCGAGGACCAGCGCGGCCTCGACGAAGGTCTTGAGCACCAGCTTCTCGACGAGCTCCTCGATGTTCGGCTCGCCCTCGCCCTCGAGGTTCGCGTTGCCCTCGGTGTCGTAGAAGCCGTCGCCGCCGGTCTTGGCGCCGAGCTTGCCGTCGGCGACGAGCTTCTGCATGCCCTCGGGCGCGTAGAAGCGGTCGCCGTAGGAGTCGCGCAGGTGCTCGGCGACGTGCAGCACCGTGTCGAGGCCGAGCAGGTTGATGAGGAAGTACGGCCCCATCGGGACGACGTTGGCGGCGCCGACGCCCTCGTCGATCTTCTTGATCGAGAGGCCCTGCTCCTCCTGGTCGCGCCAGATCTCGGCGATGCCGGAGTTCAGGATGCGGTTGACGACGAAGCCAGGAACCTCGGCGCAGACGATCGCCTGCTTCTTGATGGCCTGCGCGAAGGTCACGGCGGCCTGCGTGGTCTCCGAGGAGGTGTCGTCGCCCTCGATGATCTCGATCAGCGGCATGATCGACGCGGGGTAGAAGTAGTGGAACCCGACGACCTTGTCGGGGCGCAGGGTCGCGTCGCCGATCTCGGTGATCGACAGCGACGAGGTGTTGGAGGCGAGGATCGCGTGGCCGGGCGTGACCGCGTCGAGCTCGGCGAAGACCGCCTGCTTGATCTCCATGCGCTCGGGGACGGCCTCGATGACGAAGTCGACGTCGCCGAACCCGGCGTAGCTCGTCGTGCCTTCGATGAGGCCGACGATGCGGTCGACCTCGGCGGCGGCCTGCTCCTCGGTCAGCTTGCCCTTCTTGACCAGACGGCCGATCTGGCCGGCGGTGACGTTGCGGGCCTCGGTGAGGCCGGCATCGACGAACTCCTGCTTGACGTCCTTGAGGACGACGGGGAAGCCTGCGGCGGCGATCGTCTGCGCGATCTGTCCACCCATCGTTCCGGCGCCGACGACGGCGGCCTTGAACACGAACATTAGTGTCGGAAACCCTTCTGATTGGCGGCGTTTCAGCGTGCTGCGACGCGGAAGACTAGCCAGATCGGGCTAGCGGAGCGGTTCTGCGCTGTGAGTGGGGTCACGCAACGCCTTTGCGGTGTTACAAGCGTGTCACAATGTCGCTTGACCCGATCTCCCCGGAAGGATCCCATGACCCGTCGCATCATCGCCGTCGTCGGCCGCGCCCTCAGCGCACGCCCGGCCAACGCCGGAACTGACCACCCGCACTTCCACCAGGGCGCCCAAGGCAACGCCGCCGCCTGCTTCGCGAGCGGCTGCGACCGCCCGCAGTTGCACGTCTAAATCTGGTCGCCGACCTCGAGCTCGCGCTTGAAGCGCGCGAGCGTGCGCTTGAGGGAGTCGCGCATCGGCCGGCGGGCGAAGCGGTCGATGATGAAGGCCTGCGGGCCGTCCATCTTGAGGCGGTAGTCGAGCGACAGGATGATCCGGCAGCCACCGCTGGTCGGCTGGAACGCGACGCGTTGGCTGCCGGTGATCTTCGCGTCCTCGACGGTCACCGTCTGACCGACGCGGGCCTCGTGCTCGATGACGCGCTCGTCGACGCGGCCGCGACCGTCGGCCCTGGTGTCCCACAGCACGCGGCCAGCGCGTGGCCAGTCGCCTTCGACCTTGGCGACGTGCGCCAGGCCGTCAACGAAGGTCGGCCAGCGGTTGGTGTCGTACCAGAGCTCCTCGGCCGCGCTGGCCAGCGCGGCGACGGTGACCTCGGCTCTCACGCGTCCCATGGCGCGTGTTCTACAGGCCCAGCGAGGACTTGATGTCCGCCAGGGCTTGCGCGACCGCGTCCAGCCGCGGCCCGACCGCCTCCGCCAACCGTGCGCGCTCGGCCTCGCCGGCCTCCGTCAGGCGGTAAAAGCGTCGCGAGCGACGCTCGGGATGCTCCCACTCCCCCGCGATCAAGCCGTCGGCCTCCAGCCGGCGCAGCAGCGGGTACATGGTGTTGGGGTTGACCGCGATCAGCCCCCGCGACAGCGTCTGCACCCGCTCCATCAGCGCGTTGCCGTAGGACGGCCCGTCGCCGAGGAAGTGCAAGACCAGCAGCGGCAGGACGCCGGCGCGGCGCAGCTCGCCGGCCAGCGGGTCGGCCGAGCCGGCGCCGGACGAGGTCGGCCCGCCCGCCCCGTCGGCGACATCGCGCGCAGCGCCCAACGGCGCCGCCTCTGCGACCGCCTCCTGCGTGCGACGACGGGACATGCCTCCAGCTTGCCACGCAGAACGACGACGGGCCGCCCCAAAGGCGGCCCGCCGGTCCTGCAACGTGCTGAGAGGTGCTTAGGCCGTGGCGGCCGCGGGCTCCTCGATACGGCGCGGCAGCAGCGTCTCGCGAGCGATGACGAGGCGCTGGATCTGCGACGTGCCTTCGTAGAGCTGCATGATCTTGGCGTCACGCATGAGCTTCTCGACGGGGTACTCCTTAATGAAGCCGTAGCCGCCGTAGACCTGCACGGCGTCGGTGGCGACCTCCATCGCGGAGTCCGCAGCGAAGCGCTTGGCGTGCGAGGACTCGATCGTGTTGCGCATGCCGTTGTCCAGCAGGACCGCCGATTGCCAGGTGGCCAGGCGCGACAGGTGCACCTTGGTCGCCATGTCGGCGATCATGAACTGGATCGCCTGGTGCATCGCGATCGGCACGCCGAACTGCACGCGCTCCTTGGAGTACTCGGTCGCGAACTCCATCGCGGCGCGCGCGATGCCCGTGGCCATCGCGGCGACGCCCGGACGCGTGCGGTCCAGGGTCATCATCGCGACCTTGAAGCCCTTGTTCTCCTCGCCGAGGATGTGGTCGGCGGGGATCTCGGTGTCGTTGAACGTCACGGTCGCCGTGTTCGACGCCCGCTGGCCCATCTTGTCTTCCTTCTTGTCGATGACCACCGTCTCGTCACGGGGCACGACGAAGGCCGAGATGCCACGGTGCCCGGCGTCCGGGTCCGTCTTGGCGTAGACCGTGTACCAGTCGGCGTAGGTGCCGTTGGTGATGAAGCACTTCTGGCCGTTGATGACGTACTTGTCGCCCTTCTTGGTGGCGCGCGTGCGCATCGACGACACGTCGGAGCCGGCGCCCGGCTCGGTCAGGCAGAAGGAGGCGTACTTGAGCTCCTCGCAGAGCATGCCCAGGTACTTCTTCTTGATCTCCTCGGAGCCGGCGAGGATGACCGGCGCGGCGGCCAGGCCGTTGGCGCCGAGCGACGTCGTGATGCCCGAGCAGCCCCAGGAGAGCTCCTCCTCGATCAGACAGCCGTCGAGGTAGGAGAGGCCGGGTCCACCGTACTCCTCCGGGATGTGGGTGTTCATCAGCCCGACCTCGTGGGCCTTGGCAAACACCTCGGCAGGCCAGCTGCCGTCCTTGTCGTGCTCCCACGCGACGCTGCGGATCTCCTTCTCCGCAAAGTCATGGGCGAGCTCGCGAAGGTTCTTCTGCTCGTCGCTGAGCGTGAAGTCGACCACTTGAACGTCTCCTTGAAACCAAGAGGTGCGCAGGGAGAGAACGGGCGTGGCCCGGCCCCTGCGTCATCGGGCGATTGACTGGTCAGTCAATGACTACCCCGGAAGCGTAGCGGAGGACCCGACTTCGTCAAGCGAACCTGGACTGTCGTCACAATGGGCGCTGATGCAGGATAGGTTCGTGATCGTGCTGGTGGTGGTGCTCGTCGGGGCGGTGATCGCCGCGATCTGGGCGGCCGTCGGCACCGCCGAGGTCTACCGGCAGATCGGCCGTGGCGGCCTGTCGCTCAACGACGGGACCGATCGGCCGGCCTATGAGCCTCGCGCGGGGTCGGCCTCGGCTGACGGCGACCGCGAGGCCGAGATCCGCCAGATGCTCGAGGCGCGCAACGCGCGGCGCACCGCCCGCGGCCAAGCGCCCGGCGACGTCGAAGCCGAGCTGGCCGAGCTGCTCGCCGGGCCGAGCACCGCAGCAGCCGACCCGGCGCTGGTGGCCGAGGTCCGCCAGCTCGTGATTGCCCGCAACGCCCGCCGCGAGCGAGCCGGCAAGGAGCCGCTGGACGTCGAGGCCGAAGTGGCACGCCAGCTCCGCGAGCTGAGCTAAGCGAGCGCGCCAAGTTGCCGCCGATCCGCCGCTTCCTATAGAACCCGTTCCATGGCCATGCGGCGCTTCGAGCTCGACGATCTCGTCAACCGACCCGGGACGTACTTCAACCCCCAGACCGAGGTCCTCGTCGTCGTCGACGACTCGCCGGACCTCGACAACGAGATCTTTGACCTGGAAGAGGTCGAAGGCGCCGACTGGGTCCTGATCTCCGACGAGGCGCCCGTGGACGAGCATGTCCGCGACGACCTCATCGAGCGCTTCCAGACGCGCCATTCGGCGACGGCCACCAGCGATGGCCTCGCCGAGCCCGAGGACGATCCCGACGACTTCGACGGGTTCGAGGTCCAGGACCCCGACGAGGACGAGCTCTAGTAGGTCGGTTCTCCGGGCCGCCTCGCCGCGCCTGACGGTCGCCAGCTCGCTTCACGTGCTAGCGCACGCTGTCGCTGAGCCGCCGAGGTCAGCCACGACGATTCGGGCCGGAGAACCGGCCTACTGGGACTTGGCGGGGGCGGCGTCGGTCGTCGTGGCGGCCTTCTTGCCGACCTCGACGACCTTGTGGTCGGCGCCCTTGCCGCCGTAAACGTGGAACTGGTGACCGTCGCGCCAGATCAGGTCGAAGGCCTGGCCGTTGCGGGCGTTGCCCGACAGGTTGACGCACATGTCGTCGCGTTTGCCGCCCTTGATGCGGGCGAACTCGTGCCCGGCGACCTTGGTCAGCTTCTCACCGGACTTCAGGTCGGCCTTGGCCTCGGCAAACAGCGTCGCGAAGCTCTTCTTGCTGTCGGTCGCGGCGGTCGTCGACGCGCCGGTCGACGAGGTGTCGGTCGCCGGCGTGGCTGCGGCAGCGGTGGCGCGGATCGCGTCCATTAACCGTGTGGTCGGACGGGCCGACCCGCCCCTTGAGCCCCTAGGTGCCCGCGAACAGGAACGTCAGCCCGAGCACGACGTAGACCGCCAGCAGCTGGAGTCCCTCAAACCACGTCGACTCGCCCTCGTTGGTGACGTGGTTGGCGATCATCACCGCCAACAGGACCGCACCGACCTCAAAGCCGTTGAAGACCAGCGCCATCGGATGCGGGCCGATGAAGAATGAGCACATGACCAGCAGCGGCGCGGCGAACAGGGCGATCTGGGCGCTGGAGCCGATCGAGATGTTCACCGCGAGGTCCATCTTGTCCTTGCGCGCGACGAGAACCGCGACCCAGTGCTCGGCCGCATTGCCGACGATCGCGACGACGATCACGCCGATGAAGAACTCGCTCAGGCCGACGCCCGAGGCGGCTTCGGAGATCGACCCGACGAGAATCTCCGACATCACGCCGACCGCCACGCCGGCGATCCCGAGCATGATGATGGACTTGCGAATCGTCCACGGCTCCCCACCCTCGTCGTTGGTGCCGGGCGCCGTGCCGTCGCCGTGATCGGGGTTGAAGAGATCACGATGGGTCTTCAGCGAGAAGAGCAGCCCGGCGGCGTAGGTCGCCATCAGCACGATCGCGACGGCCAGCGAGAGGTGCTCGACGTCGGAGGGGTAGTCGCGGATCTCGTCGCCAGGCAGCGGCAGCCCGTTGCCCTGGATCAGCTCGAAGATCGCCGGCATCACCAGGGCGACGGCCGCCAGCAGCAGCATCGCCGACTGCGAGGAGGCCGCGGTGCGGTCGAACTTCTGGCGGTCGCGGCCCAGGCCGCCGACGAACATCGACGCGCCGAGGACCAGCAGGATGTTGCCGAGCATCGAGCCGATCAACGATGCCTTGACGACCTCGTGCAAGCCCTTGTTGAGGGCAAACAGGGCGATGATGATCTCCGGCGCGTTGCCGAAGGTCACGTTGAGCAGGCCGCCGATGCCGGGCCCGGAGCGATGCGCGAGCTCCTCGGTCGCGCGGCCCATCAGCGCGGCGGTCGGGATCACGCCGCCGGCCGAGATGAAGAAGATCGCGATCGGCGAGGCGCCGATGATGTCCAGGACGATCGCCAGCGGGATGAGGGGAACCAGGAAGTACGGCCAACCCTCGCCGCTGAACAGGAAGGAGCGCAACTGCACCGCTGGCAGCCTACTTGCCGAGGTACTGCGCGCAGTCCTGGACCTTGGCGAGGTCCTCTCCTGCGTTGGTGATGCATTGCGCGTAGTCGGCCTGGGGCCCGGTGGCCGGTGGCGTGGCGGGCGTCGTGGTCGTGCTGGGCGTCGCGGTCGACGCCGAGCCGCTGCCCAGCAGACCGAGGTCTGACAGCGCGCTGCGCAGCTCGCTGATCGGCCGGACGTCGGCGGGCTTGGCGATCTTCTGGGGCTGGTTGAGCTGGGCGAAGGTCACCTGGAAGATCACGTGCCCGGTCTGCAGGTTGCCGGCCTGCGCGCGCAGCTCGGCGGGCACGTCGACCTGCACGTTGACCGCGACCTTGCGCAGCGTGTGGTCCTTGGCGCCGGTCCAGACGTCGACCTTGGCCGACTTGATGGACTTGGTGATGAGATCGCGCTGCTTGGCGGTCAGCGACGTCGGAACCGCGGTGCCGGTTGCCGCGCCGCCAGCCGACGTCACGCCCTTGGCCTTGCCCAGCAGCGTGCTGACGTCCTCCAGCAGCTTGGCGACGTTGACGCCCGAGGCGAGGTGGACGGTCTGCGTGCCGGCGATGTCCTCGGTGCCGACGTTCTTGGGGGCCTGCAGCCAGCGCAGCGGCGAGATGCCCAGTGCAGAGAACGAGGCCTGGTCGCCCGCGCTCTTGGCGGAGGACGACGCCTTGGCCTTCTCGTAGCCCGTCTTGAAGGTCTTGTAGAGATCGGCGCCCAGATCAAAGGCTTGGCCCTCGATCGTCAGGTAGCCGCCACCACCGGCGAACACCGCCCCCACGGTGACGGGCTTTTCGCCGCCCTGGAGGTCGAGGTCGAGCGCGAAGTCCGGCAGCGTCTTGCCGCCGTTGGACTGGAAGGGCCCGCTGAGGTGCAGGCTCAGCGGCTGGGTGAGCTTGGCGAGGCCCTTGAGGTCGACGTCGAGGTTCGCATCCACGCGCCCGCTGCGGATCGGATGGTTGGCGCCGAAGGTGTCCTTGAGCAGCGCCGTGGCGTCGGTGTCGGCACCGCTGCTCTTGTCGTTGCTGTCGCCGCAGGCGACCAGGGCCGTAGCCAGGACGGCGAGGAGCGTGAGAACGGCGAGGCGGCGGGAGAGCAGGCGGGACATGGCATCTGGGCACCGCGGCAAGGGTGATTGCGGCGCCGGAGATGGGCGAGCGTAGCATCGCCCACGTGCCGCAAACGCCGGTTGAAATGCCCTCACGGGCGATGCTCGGCATCGGTGTTGTGCGTCGGACGCCGGTTGTGCTGCTCCTCGCGGCGCTGCTGAGCGTCGGTGTCGCCGCGCCCGCGCGGGCGGCGAAGGGGCCGAGCGTGGGGGCCGAGCTGCAGCGGCTGCAGCAGGCCGGCGAGCTCGACGCGGCGACCGCCGGCAGTTATCGCAAGTCCTACACCTCGGCAAAGCGCACGCTCAAGAAGCTCAGCGGCTTCCGGCGCGTGCAGCTCAAGGCCGTCCTGGCCAACGTCGACGCCACCGCTGCCGATCACCTGTTCATCCCGTCGCGCCTGCGCGCGGTCTTCCTCACGCTGCAGCGCAACCGCGCGTGGTGGTCTGCCTCTCCCCTGCCCTACCCCGGCCAGCGCGTGACCTTCGCGCCGAGCCAGATCGTCTGGCAGTTCTACCCCGGCCAGGGCTGGCAGATCCAGTGGCTGGGGACCTTCGGCAAGGCCAACGCCTTGTGGATGGTCAAGACGCGCGACGACGACCTGCGCCGGCTGCTTGACGAGGCGCTCAGCCTGGCCACCCAGCGTGCCGGCGGCATCGCCTTCGAGTACCTGTTTCACTTCGACGGCGGCCGGCCGCCGTGGGTCAGCGGGCTGGCGCAGGGCACGGGGCTGTCGGCGCTCGCACGCGGCGCCGTGCGTCTGAAGAACACCAAGTACTTCGACGCCGCCCGCTCCGCGCTGGGGATCTTCAAGGTGGCGCCGCCCGCGGGGGTGCTGGACAAGACCGACGCCGGCGCCCACTACCTGCAGTACTCCTACGCACGCAAGCTGCACATCGCCAACGGCTTCACGCAGGCGCTCAACGGCCTTCATGATTTCGCGACGCTGGCCAACGACGACGGGGGCCACGCGCTCTTTGCCGCCGGCGAGGCGGAGCTGCGGGTGGAGCTGCCGAGCTTCGACACGGGCGCGTGGTCGCTGTATTCGAGGGTGGGTGGGGTTGGTCTCGAGTCCGATCTCGGCTACCACAAGGTCTTGCGCGACTTCCTGCGCGGGCTCTGCGACCGGCTGACCGAGGACGAGACCCGTGGCGCACCGTCATCGGCGACCACCAGCGCGCCGTCGACCGGCGGCACTCCGGCCGGAGCCGTCCCGGCCCCACCCACGCCCGACCCCAAGCTCTACTGCGACACCGCGCAGCGCTTCACCGTCGACCTCTCGACCAAGCCGGTGCTCAAGCTCTCGCCGCCGTCCGTCCTGCGCGCCAAGCGCTCGGGCACGGTGCGCTTCACGCTTTCGAAGGTCTCGACCGTGACGATCACCGCGGTGCGTCGCGGGTCGGTCGTCCTGCGCCGCACGGCCCGCCTCGGTCGCGGCGATCACGAGGTTGGTCTGGCGCCCGCGCAGGCCGGCCCACTGCTGATCGCCGTCCGCGCGGTCGACCTCGCCGGCAACGCCGGTGGCGCGCAGGCGACGATCCACGTCACGCCCGCGGCGAAGAAGCACAAGGGCGTTTAGGCTTCCGCCTCTTGGGAGCCCCGCGCACGATCCTCTACACGGGCAAGGGCGGCGTCGGCAAGACGTCGGTCGCCGCGGCCACCGCGCGCCGCTGCGCGGCCGCCGGCCTGCGCACCGTGGTCCTCAGCACCGATCCGGCGCACAGCCTCTCGGACGTGCTGGGTCAGTCGCTCGGTGCCGAGCCGACCGCAATCGGCGAGCTGCTGTGGGGCCAGGAGGTCAGCGCCCAGGAGGAGATGGAGCGCAACTGGGCCGGCGTGCAGGACTGGCTCGGCGACCTGCTGATCGCGCGTGGGGTCGACCGCATCAGCGCCGAGGAGCTGACCGTCCCGCCCGGGATGGACGAGCTGTTCAGCCTGCTGACGATCAAGCGCCACCACGAGTCCGGCGAGTACGACGCCGTGATCGTCGACTGCGCGCCGACGGGCGAGACGCTGCGGCTGCTGTCGTTTCCCGACGTCGCGCGCTGGTGGCTGGACAAGGTCTTCCCGCAGCAGGGCCGGATCCTCGACGCCGCCCGCCCCTTCGCGCGCGCCGTGCTCGACGTCTCGCTGCCGGGCGCCGAGGTCTTCGACGACGTCCAGCGCCTCGTACGCAACCTGATTGCCATGAACGAGATCCTGCGCGACAACGAGCACGTCTCGGTGCGGCTGGTGATGACCCCTGACCGGATGGTCGTCGACGAGGCGCGGCGCACGTTCACCTACCTCAACCTGTACGGGTACCTCACCGACGCGGTCGTGGTCAACCGCGTCTTCGGGGCCGAGGTCGGCGACTACTTCGGCGCGTGGCGCGAGCGCCAGCAGGAGCAACTGGTCTCCGTGCGCGACGCGTTCGCCCCGGTGCCCGTGCTGCAAGCGCCGTACTTCGACGAGGAGGTCGTCGGCGAGGCGATGCTCGACCGCCTCGGCGACGCGCTCTTCGAAGATGGTGAGGAGGCCCACGCGCTGCACCATCGCTCGGTCTCCGAGCGCCTAGAGCTGCGCGCCGACGGCGCGACGTTGCGGCTGGAGCTGCCCTTCGCCGAAAAGGGCGACATCTCGCTCAAGCGCCTTGGGTCAGAGTTGATCGTGCGCGTGGATGGGCACAAGCGCACCATGCTGCTGCCGCCCGCGCTGGACGACCTCGAACCCACGGGCGCATCGTTTGAGGATGGCGCGCTGACAATCTCCTTCGAGCCCGTGGCCGTGGCCGCCGCCGATGCCTGAGCCCGAGCCCATCCGCCTCGACGAGCTGCGCGCGCGGCTGCGCGAGACGCAGGCCGCCGCCGAGCGGCTCGCCGGGCAGATCCCACCCCAGGGCTGGGCGTCGGCGCAGGCGCGCAACGAGACGGCCGAGGAGATCCAGGCGCTTGTCAGCATCCTCTCGGCGCTGCGCGCCGTCGTCCCGGACGACCTCTGGGAGCAGGTGCGCGAGATCGTCCGCCAGCTGCTGCTGTTGCTACGTGCGCTGCTGGACCTGGTCGTCGAGCGCCTCGGCACCGGCGAGCGCGGGGCTGATTCGCGGAGCGAGTCCGGCTCCGGCCTGCAGGACATCCCCATCACCTGATCCGATCCTGCCGCCCGCCTACAATCGGCCTCTGATGGCGCAGGAGGCATCGGCATGATCGGGCGCGTGCGGCGCGCCTATGGCGTCCTGGCGCCGGAGCAGCGCCTGGCCGGCGCCTGCGCGATCGGCCTGTTCTTGACGATGTTCCTGCCGTGGTACACCCGCGACACGACCGCGGTGGTCAGCGGCAAGCTGCAGACCGTGGGCTCCACGCTGATGGCCTTCAAGGCCTTCTCGTTCGTTGAGGCGGCGATCCTGCTGGTGGCCGTCGGCGTGCTCGTGCTGCTGTTCGAACGGGGTGAGCGCAAGGCGTTTCATCTGCCGGGTGGCGACGGCCTCGTGATCTTCGCGGCCGGCGCCTGGGTCGCGCTGCTGTGCTTCTACCGGCTGATCGACAACAAGACCGGTTCGACGACCGCGTTCCAGAAGGTCGACTACGGCGTCTCGTGGGGCATCTTCGTGACGCTGCTCTGCGGCCTTGCGCTGGCCTACGCCGGCCAGCGGCTGCGGCTGGCGCGGGTGGCGGAGCCACCGCTACCGGGCGAAGGGCCCGAGGCGCCGACGGCGCGGCGCCAGACCGAACGCGAGCGGCCGCCGCGCGCCGAGCAGCCGCCGCCCCGCGCCGACGAGTCGCCGACCTCCGTTGCTCCCGCCCCAGCGCCGACGGTCCGGCGTCGGGCGCGCACGGACCGGCCCGACATCGACGGCGGCACACAGTTGAGCTTCGACGAGCAGGAGTAACGAGCGGCGAGGGCGGGAACGCCCTGGTCATGCTCCTGCGCCGACGCCGTACCTCAGAGGACATCGACCGCGATCGCGAGGTCATCGTCGAGCACGGACCGTCCCTCGCCAAGGGGCCCGCGCTGATCGCCGGGTCGCTCCTGGTCGCCTTCGGGCTCGCGGCCCTGCTGAAGAACAACGACTTCCCGTCGTTCTCCTCCAGCTTCCCGGACGGGACGGTGCAGGGCACCAACTTCCTCGGCTTCGAGGTCAACGGCTGGACGGCGTTCTTCGCGATCACCGCCGGCGCGCTGCTGCTCTTCGGCGCCGCTCAACACCATCTGGCCAAGATGATGTCGTTGCTCGTCGGCCTCGCGCTGGCGGCCTGCGCCGTCATCGCGATCATCGACGGCCAGGACGTTCTCGGCCTCGCAGCCGCCAACGGCTGGACGAAGCTCGGCTTTGCCGTGGCCGGCGGCGTCCTGCTCGTCAACGCCCTGATGCCGCGCACGACGCGCCGCCGCGAGGTGGCGACCGGGGCTGCGACGGCAAGCGATGACGCCGCCCTCGACGACGCGCCGCGCCGCCGGCGCTTCAGCCGCGACAGCGAGGCCCCGACCACGGTCGGTGAGCGCCCGATCGAGACCGGCGCCGACGCGCCGACCACCACGCACCGCCCGGCTTAGAAGTCCAGCGGGCCGCTGTCCTGGTAGGACTGATACGCGCCGAGGATCAGCAGCGCGGTGGCGATGAAGAGCACCGCGATCCCGATCCCGACGATGCGGTAATCGCGGAAGATGTGGCCCATCACGGCCAAGACGAAGCCGAACGCCATCAGCGCGTAGACGGGTGTGGCGGGGATGGCCCCGAGCATGAGCACGGGGTGGGACCCTAGGGCCTCGTAGACTTTCGCGTCCATGCCGGTCGAGCCCAACTCCGTCACCGATGTCCACGATGGCCTGCGCGCGACGGGCTACCTGCCCGGCGAGTCCACCGCGCTGGTCAGCTACCTCGCTGCCAAGCTCGGCAAGCCGATCCTCGTCGAAGGCCCCGCGGGTGTCGGCAAGACCGAGCTCGCCAAGGCGCTGGCCAAGTACCTGGGCCGCGAGTTGGTGCGGTTGCAGTGCTACGAGGGGCTCGACGAGGCCAAGGCCTTGTACGAGTGGAACTACCGCAAGCAGCTGCTGCGCATCCAGGCCGAACGCCAGGGCACAGGCTGGGACGACGTGCAGGACGACATCTTCGGTGAGGAGTTCCTGCTCGAGCGCCCGCTGATGACCGCGATCGCCTCGCCCGAGCCGGTCGTGCTGCTGATCGACGAGATCGACAAGACCGACCAGGAGTTCGAGGCGATGCTGCTGGAGGTCCTCTCGGACTTCCAGATCTCGATCCCCGAGCTCGGCACGGTGAAGTCCAAGTCACACCCGGTTGTGCTGTTGACGTCCAACAACACCCGCGAGCTGACCGAGGCGCTCAAGCGCCGCTGCCTCTACCTCTGGCTCGACTACCCCGAGCTCGAGCACGAGCTCGAGATCGTCCGACTCCACACGCCCGACCTGCCCGAGGCCGTCGGCCGCAAGCTCGTGGAGGTCGTCGCGATGGTCCGCGACCTCGACCTCAAGAAGCCGCCGTCGATCGCGGAGTCGATTGACTGGGCGCGTGCCCTGCTGCTGCTCGGCGCCCAGGACATCGACACCAAGACGTTCAACGACACCATCTCGGTGATCGTCAAGCACCGCACGGACCTCGACATCGTCGCCGAGCGCGTCGGCGTGAAGCTCGGTGCCCCCGCTCCCTCATAGAAACGCCCGCCGCGCGGGCGTCCACGGCTCGGCCCAGCTCGAGCGCCCCGGCATGGCCGGCCGGCTGCTGGAGTTCGGCGAGGAGCTGCGCGGCGAGGGCGTCGCGATCGGCACCAGCGAGCTGCTCGACGCGTTCGCCGCGCTCCAGCACGTGCCGTGGACCGAGCAGGTCGACTTCCGCGAGGCGCTGGCCGCGACGCTGGCCAAGTCTCAGGACGACCGCCGCGTCTTCGAGCTCGTCTTCGATCGCTTCTTCTTCCGTGCGGCCGAGCTGGCCGCCATCGAGGAGGGTGTGCGCGAGGAGGGCGGGATCTCGCCCGACGACGCCGGCGCGATGGATATGGAGGAGCTGCGCCGCCAGGTCGCGGCTGCGGTGCGCGACGGCAACCAGGCGCTGATGCGCGACCTCGCGCGGCTCGCGATCGCGGCCTTCGGCCGCCAGGGCGAGGGCTCGGGCGTGATCGGCGTCGACGTCCAGCGCATCCGCCGATCGCTGGCGCTGCGCAGCGACCCGCAGCCCGATCTGCCCCCGCAGGATCCGCGCCGGGATGGCCTACCGCGCGACGAGATCCGCCGCTTTGAGGCGATGCTGCGCCAGGAGCTCGAGCGCGGGCAGATCGAGCGCACCGAGCAGCTGAGTCCGGCGCGGCCGTTGAACGAGCTCGACCGCGCGCTGCCGTCCGGGCCGCTGCAGGATCTGGCCGCGGTCCACCGCGTGGTCGCGCAGCTCAAGCGGCGCCTGAAGACCCAGGGCAACGAGCAGCGCGGCCAAAAGCGCCACGCGGCCGTCGACATGCGCAAGACGATGCGCGCGTCGCTGGAGTTCGGTGGCGTGCCGGCGGTCATCAAGGAGAAGCCGGTGCGGCCGCGGCGGCCGGAGATTTACGTGCTCTGCGACGTGTCGACGTCGGTCACCAGCGCGTCGGTCTTCTTCTTGTCGGTGTTGCACGCGCTGCACGACTCGTTTCGCAAGATGCGCTCGTTCGTCTTCATCGAGCGCATCTCCGAGGTGACCGAGATCTTCGCCAAGGAGCGCGACTTCAAGGCAGTCTCGGAGGCGATCGGGCGCGACTCCGGCGTGGCCGACATCAGCGGCTACACCGACTACGGACGCGTCTGGACCGAGTTCCGCGAGCTCGTCGAGGACGACCTGCACCCGCGCGCGACGGTGATCGTGCTGGGCGACGCGCGCACCAACGGCCGCGACCCGCGCGCCGACATCTTCGCCAAGATCGCCTCCAAGGCCGGTCGCACCTTCTGGCTGAACCCCGAGCCGAAGTTGTACTGGAACTACGGCGACTCCGTGATCTCGGCCTACGAGCAGCACTGCGACGCCTACGAGTGCTGGACGACCCAACAGCTCGAGGACTTCGTCAAGGCGCTGACGCAGCCGATCCGGCGTTGATGACTCCGAGACCGGTCTGCGTCACCGAGTGCCGCTACGCCGCGGCGCGAATCGTGCCCATGAGCTGCTCTTCGAAGCGATCGTGCTCACCGAAGTGCGTGTTGCCGTCCTTGATCCGCACGTAGGCCCAGTAGAACTCGAACAGGCCGAAGGTGATGACGGTCAAGAAGAGGTAGAGCGGATAGCTGCGGTCGGGAACGACCTCATCGACCACGATGGGATGCTTGCCGATCCCAAGCTTGTTCAGCAGCGTGGAGGCCTTCTCGATGTACTCGGCTTCTGCACGCTGATGCTGCTGGAGGTCGGCGTTCAGGAACCACAGGACGAAGAGGAAGCCGAGGCCCAAGGTGATGATGCTGATGACGATCCAGAGGCCAGGACTGCGCTCCTTGCCGCGCTGAAGTCGCTGGTAGTCCTCGTTGAGAACGCGGACCTCGTCGATCCCGCGGGCCTGCTGTTGTGACTGACCGATGTCGGCTGCACGCTCCTCGATGAGCTTCAAGAGATCGTCGTTGAACCTGCCCATACGCCGGAAGTGCTCCTGCTGACGCTGGATCATCTTGAAGTGCGCGTAGATCGTGTAGATGCCGAAGGTGAAGAACCCGACGACCAGATACATCGCGTAGGACATGTGAACGTCCGTGTCACGCCTACGACGCGACTCGCGGTCCAGCAGCGGAAACGTCTCGAGTGGGGTCGAGCGATGTGAACCGGCCGGAGGCTGGGTCACGGCCGGTGTCAACGGTGACGGCGCCTCAGGGGTTTCGAACTCAGGAACCATACGATTTCTCTCTTTCCAAAGTGATCACACCGCCGTTCTACCAGTCCGTATGGCGCGAGTGCAAGGTGCTCAGCGATCATTGCCGGCTTTCGCTCAGGAACCGTTCGCCCCTCCGGGCCTTGGAACCCCCGACATTTGGCTCTGGTACGGTCACTCCGCAGAGACACAGGGGGGCTCGCGGACGCGGGCTGAGATAGCGCCTTCGGATCCCGGCGCTGACCCTTCGAACCTGGTCGGGGTAATGCCCGCGGAGGGAGCAGATGGCGACGAGGGTCGGGGCTGTGGTGCAGGCGCCTCGCGATGTCGAAGGTGAGGTGCTGCTGGAGGGTGTGACCCGCCGGTTCGGTGCGGTCGTTGCGCTCCAGGACGTCACGCTGCGTGTCGCGCCCCGCGAGGTCGTCGCCGTGGTCGGGCCAAGCGGCTGCGGAAAGTCGACGCTGCTGGAGCTGGTCTGCGGGCTGCAGCGCGCGGATGCGGGCACGCTGACCGCGGGGCGAGCCGTGTTGATGCCCCAGCGCGATCTCCTACTCCCTTGGCTGGACGCCCGCGACAACGCCGCGCTGCCGCTACGGCTCGCCGGGGCCGGGAAGGACGCAGCGCGCGCCGAGGCCCACGTGCTGCTCTCAGAGCTCGGACTCGACGGCTTCGAGCGCTCCCGGACCTGGGAGCTGTCGGGCGGGATGCGCCAGCGCGTGGCGGTCGCGCGCACGCTGCTCTCCGGCGCGCCGATCCTCTGCCTCGACGAGCCGTTCGGCGCGCTGGACGCGATCACGCGGGCCGATGCACAGACGTGGCTGGCGTCCATCATTGACCGCACGCCGCGCACCGTCCTGCTCGTCACCCACGACGTCGAGGAGGCGGCGGTCCTCGCCGACCGCGTCCTCGTGCTCTCGCCGCGGCCGGGGCGCGTTGTCGCCGACCTGCGGGTCGACGTTTCGCGCGGTCCCGCCGGCCGCTCGCCCACCGACCCCCAGGTCGTCGCCGTCCGCGCGCGAGCGCTGGACGCGCTCCGAGGAGCGATGGCCTGATGGCCGCCGCGTTTGTCATCATCTTGCTGCTCGGTGGCTGGGAGGCGTACGCGCGGCTAGGCTCGATCGACGACTTCATCTTGCCCGCGCCCGACCAGGTCGCCGCCTCGCTCTTCGAGGACCGCGGGCTGTTGTGGGATAACTTGCTCGTCACCGCGCAAGAGGTGGTCCTCGGTCTGGCGCTGGCACTCGC
Organism: uncultured Conexibacteraceae bacterium; assembly: GCA_963836485.1. Lineage (GTDB taxonomy): Bacteria > Actinomycetota > Thermoleophilia > Solirubrobacterales > Solirubrobacteraceae > Baekduia. The sequence goes on from CAWIJS010000010.1 coordinate 139,196, forward strand.
CGCCGGCCTGCTGCTCGCCCTTGCCCTCCACCACTTCGCGCCCTTGCGCCGCGCCATCTACCCACTGCTGGTCGGCACCCAGGCGATCCCGATCGTGACGATCGCCCCGCTGCTGGCCGCATGGTTCGGCTACGGGCTGCTGCCCAAGCTCGTGATCGTCGCGCTGGTCTGCTTCTTTCCCATCGTCGTCACAACGCTCGACGGTCTGGCCGCGGTCGACCCCGAGCAGCACAAGCTGCTGCGCACGCTGGGTGCCTCCCCCGCGCAGACGTTCCGCTGGGTCGAGGCGCCCGCCGCCCTGCCCGCGGCGCTCAGCGGCGCCAAGATCGCCGTCGCCGTCGGCGGTATCGCCGCCGTCTTCGCCGAGTACGCCGGCTCCGAGAACGGCCTCGGCCACCTCTTGCTGCAGTCGATCCCCCAGCTGGAGACCGCGCGCGCCTGGGCGACGGTCGTCGTCCTGGCCGCACTCGCCATCGGCTGCTTCTCCCTCCTCGCCCTCGCCGAGCGCCGGTTGGCGCCGTGGGCTCACCGAAAGGATCCCGACGCATGAACCGCCGCGCCGCCGCCGCTGTCCTCGCCGTCCTGACGATCGCCCTCGCGCTGTCGGCTTGCGGCTCCAAGAAGGACGTCACGACGACCCAGGGCGGGCTGCAGCGCGTCACCGTCGTGCTCGACTACCTGCCCAACGCCGACCACGCGCCGATCTACGCCGCACAGGCGACCGGCGCGTTCAAGGCGGCCGGGCTCGACGTGCGGCTCCAAACGCCCTCGGACCCTGCGGCGCCGCTCAAGCTCGTTGCCGCCGGCCGGGCCGACATCGCGATCTCCTACGAGCCCGAGCTGCTGCTGGCGCGCGACAAGGGCGCGCATCTGGCCTCGATCGGCGCGCTCGTGCAGAAGCCGCTGACGTCGATCATCTCGCTCGGCGGCAAGGTCGAGACCCCCAAGGAGCTGAAGGGCAAAAAGGTCGGGACGGCGGGCATCCCCTATCAGTCGGCCTACCTGAAGACCATTGCGAAGGACGCCTCCGTGGACCCGTCGTCGATCCACGAGATCAACGTGGGGTTCAACCTCGTCGGCAGCATGTTGTCCAAGAAGGTCGACGCGACGCTCGGCGCGTTCTGGAACGTCGAGGGCGTCCAGTTGCAGCGCGAGCACAAGCAGCCGACGATCATCCGCATGGAGCAGGCCGGCGTGCCGACCTACCAGGAGCTCGTCTTCGTGGCCGACACCGACCGCCTGCAGGAGAAGGGCGTCGGCGACGTGATGCGTCGCTTCCTCCAGGCGGTCGCGCGCGGCGCCAAGGCGGTCAAGGCCGATCCGAACGTCGGTGCCGACGCGCTCGTCAAGGCTGACCCGGATCTCGACCGCGCGTTCACGCTCGCCTCGGTCAAGGCCACGCTGCCGGTCTTCTTCCCCGACAACGCCAGCTTCCCATGGGGCTACCAGAACGCCGACGAGTGGAAGGTCTACGGCCAGTGGATGTTGTCCAACAAGCTCGTCGCGTCACTTCCGACGCCGACCTCGCTGACCAACGAGTTCCTACCGGGTCGGGGGATTTAGGCCGCGGCGGCGAACCGCAGCGCGGCGCCGCCGCCGGTCGCCATGCCACCCAGTGCGTGGAGGCCGGCGAGGCCCATCCAGCCCTCATAGGGCGCGAAGTAGGCGAGCACCTCTTCCTCGGTGGCCCGCGCGCTCGGTCGCCCGCCGGCCTGCGCGCGGCCGACGAGCTTGATGTAGGCCAAGTCGCCGGCGGGCAGGACGTCATGGCGGCCCTGGCCGTGCAGGGCGAGCACGGCGATCGTCCACGACCCAACGCCCGGGATCTTGCGCAGCCGCGCCCAGGCACGCTCGTGGTCGAGCGCGTGAAGGTCGGCGCGGCCCGAGGCGACCTCGCGTGCGACCTTCACCAGCGCCAGCGCGCGAGCGGCCGAGAGGTCGAAGGACTGCAGCAGCGCCGGCGACGTCGCGGCCAGCGTCGCCGCACTCGGCAGGTCGCGCAGGACCGTCTTGCCGTCCCAGCTCGGCGCGCGCCGGCCCAGCCGCCCCACGATCCGCCGCTCGATCTCCGCGGCGCGCTCGTACTCGATCAGCTGTTCGCAGATCGCCCACGCCAGCGCCTCGAACGGCTCCGGCCGCCGCGCGCCGCGCAGGTGCGGACGCAGCCGGACCGACGGCCCGATCAGCGGATCGTCGCGGAAGCGCTCGTAGAACGGCGCCAGCGACTCGTCGACGCCAAACGCGCGCCGCAGCCGCGCGATCGCCTCCTCGCACAGATCCGCCCGCGCACCCCGCGCGCCGATGACGACGCGATCAGCCGACGGCTGCGCCGCCCGCAGCACCACCGGCTCGTCGTCGACATGGAGCAACCGCTCCAGCACCCCACCCCGCCGCCGCGCAACACCATCCATCCCGCCAGCGCCAGGCAGGCGAAACGGCCACACCGGCCGGATCTCACGACGCACTTCGATCATCGGGCGCGAGAGGCTACGCCCCACGGCAGACGCGCGCCTATTCCGGCGCGCGCAGCGCCGCGTACGCCTTAAGGACCTTCTTGTCGAAGCTCGCGAGCGAGACGTCCGTCAAGCCGCGGTGCTCGGTGTGAAGGGCAGTGGCCAGCGCGAAGGCGTCGGGGAGCTTGAGGCCGGTCCGCGCGCGTACGGTCGCCGCCCGCTCCGCCAGAGCGCTGTCAACGTCGACGGTCTCGATCGTGAAGTGCAGGAGCATCTGCTTCACGCGCTCCTCGCGCCCGGCCCGCAGCGGTCCGATCAAGATCTCTGCGTAATTGACCGCGCACAGGAGCCGGCGAACACCCGGCACCAGCGAGGTTCGCACCTGCTCGACAGCTTGCTCGTGATGGACGTCATCGACCTTGAGAAAGCCGATCAGGACGTCGCTGTCGAAGACGACTACGCCCACCCGCCACGGACCTCCTCCAGATATCCGTCCGGGTAGACCGTCTTGTCGAAGCTGCCCGCGTACTCGTCGATCAGCTCATCGCTCTTGATCAACTCGACCCGGCCGGGTCCGACGCTCATGATCCGGACGTCATCGCCGGGCTCGAGACCAGCCGCCCGCATCACGTCGGCCGGAATCGTCACCTGGTTCTTGCGAGAGACCGCGCTCATGGCCCTTTACCGTATCAGCGAACGGTAAAGGGTTCGAGTCAGTTGCGGTTCAAGAGGTGGATGTCCACCAAGAACGACCGTGACGCGCGGACCTCGCCGAGGGCCTTGCGGTCCTTGCGCCGACCTCGGACCTGCTTCTTGGCGCGACGGTGGCGGACGACGGCGACCGTTGCGGCGCCGGCGGCAAAGCCGGTGACGGCCACTGCTGCGGCTTGGACGGCCACGGGGCCGGCGACGGTCAGGCCGCGGCCGCCGCGCAGGCCCACCGGTGCGGGTGCGGGGACCTCGCGTGGCGGGGCCCCTTCGGGCACGGGCAGCGCGTCCACGACCTCCGCGTCGTCGGCGTCGGCGCCGAGCTCCTGCTCGAAGGGATCCGTCACAGCGCCCTAGGATGCCGCATCGGCCCGACGGGCGCGATGCCAATCCTCAAGTGGCACCCGAAGCGGTGTCGCGCTGTCCGCCGGTCTGCTGGCGCGCAGGTGCGGAGGGGGCTGCGCCGACCGACCGGTTGCCGGTTGCGTGAGTGGCGGTTCCGAAGACTCGATCCCAGTACGGCGCGCTGATGCCGAAGCCGCGCTCATCGTCCTGGAAGTGATGGCGCATGTGCAGCTCGCGCAACTTGTGCCCCAGCGCCGTGCGCGGCGTGTGGTGGTGCACGTGGTAGTGGAGCATGTCATAGGCCAAGTAGCCCACGAAGAAGCCGCCGCCGAAGACCAGCGCCGCGTCGTAGCCCAGCACCAGCCAGAACCCGCCGAGCACCAGCGCACCCAGCGGCACGCTCACCGACGGCGGCATGACCAAGCGCAGCGGGTCGTTGGGATGGTCGTGGTGGACGCCGTGGATCATCCAGTGCAGCCGCATGCCCAGCGGGCTGGAGTACGGCTCGAAGTGAAAGACCACGCGGTGCAGCCAGTACTCAAACAGGGTCCAGAAGACATAGCCGGCGACCAGCAGCAGGACGCCCGTCAGCGTGCTCACCCGGCCCAGACCGGTCACGAGCAGCACCGCGATCAGCGGGCCGAAGATCAGCGGCGGCACCGACGGGTGGACGCGCGTGAAGCGGTCCAGCAGCCGACTCTCGAACATCGGCGGTGAGGCCTTGAGCTCGTCGGACCGTGCCATTAGGTCAACCTTATCGCGCGCCGCAACCTAATTGCACGCGCAACCTGAAGACCGGACGCGCTACAGCTCGCGCCCATAGACGCGGTACTTCTTGACGATCCGGCCGTTCATGGCCTCCATCCCGCGGTTCATGGCGCGGTTGGTCTCCAGGATCCACCCCATCTCGCCGCCCTTGATCCGGGCGTGGCGCGCGGAGGTGTCGAAGTGCTCCACGTACAGCGCGGCGGCCGCGCCCGTGTGCTGGAACTTGGGCTTGACGCCGAGGAAGCCGACGCGCACCCTGTCGATGGTGTGCCGCCGGCGCAGATAGTGCCACCAGCCAAAGGGCAGGATGCGGCCGTTCATCCGCCGTTGGACCTGGTTGATATCTGGGATCGTGATGGCAATCGCGACCGGCTCGTCGCCGACCTCGGCGACCATGAACCAGTCGGGGTCGAAGACGATCTGGAACTCGGCGGCGTACTGGTCGAGGTCGGTCTTGTCGAAGGGGACAAACCCGAAGTTGCGCCGCCAAGCGCGGTTGTAGATCTCGCCAAAGACGTCGAAGTCCTTGCGCAGTCCGCGTCGCGTCATGCGCCGGACCGTCACGCCGTGCTTCTCACGAGCGTCCTTGGCCAGCTCAGGCAGGATGGGCAACATCTGCTCACGGTCAGAGATGTCGAGCTCCCACATGAAGAGGTCGACCTCCTTCAGCAGTCCGATGCCCTCGCCCTCCAAGAGCTGCTGGTAGTACGGCGGATGCCACGGCTGGCGGACCATCGGCGCCAGCTCGTGGCCCTCGATGACGATGCCGGACTCGTCGTTCATCGTGAAGTCGGCGGGCCCGCTCATCAGCGTCATCCCCCGTGCCCTCAGCCAGCCCTCGGCGGTCTCCACCAGCGCGCGCGCCACCTCGGCGTCGTCCTCGCACTCGAAGAAGCCGAACCAGCCGCGGCGCTCGTCGTGATGGCGGTTGTAGGCATGGTCGATATGAGCGGAGATCCGGCCTGCCACGCGCCCCTCCCGCTCGGCGACAAACAGCTCGAAGTCGATCCGCGACGCGTAGGTGCCCAACCGCCGGCGGCGGCTGAGGAAGATCCGGCGCTCGATCTTGAGCTGCGGAACCCACGGCGTGCCGGCGTGCAGGCGGAATGGCAGGTCGATGAACGCTCCGACGTCGCGGAAGGAGCGGGCGGGGCGCACGGCGACGGACATCAGCGCCGGACCCTAGCGGCCGCAGCCGCCCAGTACGCTCCTTCCGTGACGGCCAAAGCGCAAACCGACGTCTTCGAGAAGGCTCGCAACCACGAGCGCCTCGAGATCCTGAAGGCGGCCCGTGCGGTCGACATGGTGCCCTACTTCCGGGTGATGGAGAGCCCGGCGCGGCCCGTGGTCGAGATGGAGGGCCAGCCGCGGATCATGCTCGGCGGCAACAACTACCTCGGGCTGACCGAGGACGAGCGCGTCATCGCCGGCGCGCGCGACGCCCTGGACACCTACGGGACCGGCATGACCGGCTCGCGGCTGCTCAACGGCACGACGCGGATGCACCTCGAGCTCGAATCCGAGATCGCCGACTTCATGGGCACCGAGGACGCCATCGTCTTCACGACCGGCAACCAGGCCAACGTCGGCACGCTCGGCACGATCCTGGCGCCGGGCGACACCGTGATCGTCGACTCCGGCGACCACGCGTCGATCCTCGACGGCTGCATCCTGTCGCGCGCCAAGCTGCGCCCCTTCCGCCACAACCGGCTCGACAAGCTCGAGAAGATGCTGCAGCGAGCAGCCGAAGACGGCGGTGGCGTCCTGGTCGTCGTCGACGGCGTCTTCTCGATGGAGGGCGACATCGCCCCGCTGCCGGCCATCTGCGACCTCTGCGAGGCCTACGGCGCCCGCCTGATGGTCGACGAGGCCCACGGCACCGGCGTGCTCGGCCACCGCGGCGCCGGCGCCAGCGAGCTCTTCGGCGTTGAGGATCGCGTCGACCTGCGGATGGGCACCTTCTCCAAGTCGCTGGCGTCCTGCGGCGGCTTCGTCGCCGGCAGCGCCGATGTCATCGAATTCCTGCGCATCCAGTCGCGGACGTTCCTGTTCACCGCCTCGGCCGTCCCTGCTGCGACGGGTGCTGCGTTGGCCGCGCTGCGCGTCCTGCGCACCGATGAAGGCCGTACACTGTTAGGACAGGTCCAGGACAACGCACGCTACTTCCGCGACGGCCTCCAGGAACGGGGATTCGCGGTCGTCGAACCCCAAGAGCTGCCGGCCGGCCACCCCTATGGCGCCGACATCGTCACGCCGATCATCCCCGTCCTGATCGGCGACGACTGGCAGGCGGGCCTGATGTGGAAGGGCCTTTACGAGGCCGGCATCTTCGTCAACACCGCGCTGCACCCCGCGGTGCCGCCGGGCGGGGCGCTGCTGCGCACGAGCGTCATGGCGACCCATGACCGGCCGACGCTCGATCGCGCGCTCGAAGCGTTCACGACGGTCAAGGCCGGCTTCGAGGCCGAGCATGGGCCGCTGCCTGGGCCGGGCGAGCATGGTCGGCGCCGCGCCGCCTGAGCGGCCACCCACCATTCACCGCTCAGGTCGATTTAAGCAACGCTCCGTAGCACGTCGCCGGCGTTCGGTGACGGCTGCTCAACGGCTCGGCAAGGCCGCGGACATCGAGCCGATCCGACCAGAAGAAAAAAGGCGCTCTGAGCGTATGTTGCGCTCGTTCACACCTTGAACGAACCTGCCGCCCTGGCATACGTTCGACACGCGTTGCAGGCAGACGCACCGTGGGCAGGATGTCCCGGATCGAGGAGTGGAGTCGTTTGAGGAGACGCCCACTCGTCGCCCCGTGGCACGTGGTCGACCCACGGTGACGGCTGCCGTCACGCTTTCCACGCACCAACACAACGATTTGCCGTCTCACGCTGAGGGTGAGCCGGTAGGGAGGACAGATGAACGCAGCAGCGACGATCGCCCCTGCGCCACAGCACCTGCGCGCATTGGCTCGAGCGAACGAGGTCCGCCTCGCCCGCGCAGAGCTCAAGCGTCAGGTGGCGGAGGGCGAGATCATTGCCGCGCACGTCATCCTCGAATGCCCGTGGGAGGCCGCCTCGATGACGGTCTCCGACCTCCTGACGAGCCAGCGGCGGTGGGGAAGCACCCGATGCCGCAAGCTCCTGCAGTCGATCCCCATGTCCGAGAACAAGACCGTGGGATCGATGACCGAGCGCCAGCGTACGGCGCTCGCCGGCCTGTTGGAGGGTCTTCCGGCCTAGAAGGACGATGCGCAGCGCGCGGCGGGCGTCCGAGCGGGACGTTCGCCGCGTCGCGGCCCACGCGGGCCGCAGCGGGGTGGGCGGGTCCGATTCAGACCGTCGCGACCTCGAGCAGGTTGCCGTCCGGGTCGCGGAAGTAGATCGACCGGAAGCGCCCGCGCTCGAAGACCTCCGAGCACGGCACCCCACGCGCCCGCAGGTAATCGCGCCAGGCGACCTGCTCGTCGGCCGAGCCGACGCCGAAGGCGAAGTGGTGGACCCCACCGCGCCCCTCGCGGGCCTCGTCCATCTGCGGGTACTCCATGAACGAGACGAGCGTGCCGGGCGTGCCGAGCGCGTCGCCGAACCAGAAGTGGCGCGAGCCCGGGTCGTCGGCGTTGTCGGCCTCTTCGGTCAGCGCGAGGCCGAGCACGTCACGGTAGAAGGCGGTGGTGCGGTCCAGGTCGGCGACGATCGCCGTCACGTGGTGCAGACCGCGCAGCTGCATGCGGCGCTCGGGGTCGGGCGCAGGTGCAGGCTCAGGCGGGGACGCGTCGTCGGTCACGCGCGGAACCCTACGCCGCCACTCCGACGCATAAACGCGCGACGGAAGCCGAGCAGGCCCAGCACATAGGCGACGACGCCGACGATCAGAACGATCTCCTGCGGGATCGGCGCCAGCCAGAAGGGCACCGCGGCGATGATCGCGCAGATCCCGGCCAGCAACGAGGAGTGCGAGCGGTAGCCGGCGAAGTGCTCGCGCACCGACAGCTCGCCGGCCGCAAGCGTCACCAGGACGAAGCCCCCGCCGAGCAGGACGCCGCGGCGCTCGCCGCCGGCGAAGAAGAAGCCGATGGCCAGCAGGACGATCGACAGCAAGATGCAGAGCTCGGTCAGCGGGAACGGCGCCCAGGGCGGCTGGGGCGCGTCTTCGCGGCGCGACTTGTAGGTCGCGGTGCGGGGCGCGGCCGGTGTCGGCGCCACGGGACGTTCGATGTCGGCGCGCGGCTCAGGCGGCGCGACCGGCGTGCTGGCGCGCTTGCGGCTGCGGCGACCCATCGGAGCTCGGGATCCTAGTGTTCGGGGGCCGGCCTCACGCCGGCGCGGATAACGGACAGCCCGAAGAGAGCTTGATGTGCCACCAGCCCATCAGCATCCCGATGATGCCGAGGCGCGGGCGCACCTGGTAGGCGCCGCAGCCGGGCTCGCCGAGATCGGCGACGGGCAGCCGGACCCACTTGTGGCGCGCCGGGTCGCGGAGCATCTCTTCCAGCAGCGCGCGCGAGTCGGCTTCGAGCTCGGCACGATCGGCCACGACGACGCGCGCGCGGCGGATGCGCTCGGCGAGGTCGTCGCGGACGCGCTCGAGCTCGCCGAGGCCGAGCAGGCGCGGGCCGGCGCCGGAGCGCAGCGGCGCGGCGATGCGGAACGGGACGCGCTCGTCGAACACCGCCGTGTCGGCGTCGTGGACGTGCGGGAAGGCGGCGGCGATGGTCTCCCCCAGCTCGCGCTCCAGACGGGCGATCTGCGCCCGCAGGGTCCGGCGCGCGCCGCGCTCGTCCACAGCGTCCGCATGGCGGACGTCAAGGGGTGCGTCGGGGCTGAGCTGATCGATCAGGACCACAGCAGTTCCTCTCCTACGTAGGCGAGGATAGCTCCGGATCGCGTCACAGTCGAATGCCTATGCGCCGTCCTGCGCCAGCGCACCGGCGGCCAGCCACAGCGCCTCGTCGACGTGAGCGCTGGGCACGCCGGGAACCTGGACGGCGACGAGCCGCACGCGCGAGCATCCGCGCTCGGCGGCATGGCGGTCAGAGACCCGGCCGAAGAGGATGGCGACGGGGCCCCGCTCGTCGGCGAGCACGAGCCGCCCGCGGGGCACGTCGTGGGCGTAGGCGCCGGCGGGCAACTGTTCCCCGGGCCCCGCCGCGCGCAGGATGACCTCGCCGGCGAGCGTCGCGTCGTCGAAGGCCACGACCGGCACGCCGGTCTCCATCACGGCGAGGATCAGCGCGTCGGAGACGCGATCGCCGGTGTAGAGCTCGCCGTGCACGAGGCGCTCGACCGCCACCTGCTCGACCGGCGTGCGGTCGACGTCGGGGTCGAGGCCGACCTGGCGGAAGAAGACGCGGTAGGCCCTTGGCACCGGGCGGGTGCGTAGCGCGATCGCGTTGGCGCCGCGGAAGCGGTTGCTGACGTCCTCCAGCCGCTGACGCAGCGCGCGCGGCGTGCGACCGGCGGCGCCGTCGACGGTCGTGACGCGCAGCCGCAGGCCGGGCAGCTCGGCCGCGAGCTCGGGCGCGACGACGCCGTCGACGGGGTCGTCGCCGGGGTCTGGCTCGTCGCTCACCCCAGCCTCCGCGCCTTATCCACCAGCGCCGCCGGCGCCAGCGCGCCGAAGGTCGTCTCCACCACCCGGCCGCCGCGACGGGCGAACGTCAGCTGCGGGCAGACCTGCACGTGGTAGGCGTTCGATAGCGCGCCGTCGCGGTCATAGCCGACCGGAAAGCTCCAGCCGTGACGGCGCACGAGCGTGCGCAGGTCGCCGCGGTCGCCACGGATCGCGATCGCCGCCAGCTGCACGCCGGGCAGCTGCGCGCGCACCCGCTGCATCGCGTCGAGCTGGGCGATGCACTCGCGGCTGCGGATCGCGAAGAAGGCCAGGACGACCGGTCCGGCCTCGCGCAGCGCGCAGCCATTAAGGATCTCGGGCCCGCGAACGGTGCAGGCCGCGCGCTTGCCCGCCTGCCCCTCGCCGGCGTGGGTGGCGATGTTGGCGTCGGCGTCGATCGGCCCCAGCGCCGTCGGCAGCGCGAACGGCGGCATGATCTGGCCGGCCGGCACGCCGCGTGCGCCACGCTCGGTGCCGTGGCGCAGCGTCGTCACCAAGAGCAACACCACCAACACGATCGCGGCTGCGCCGACGACCCACAGGTAACGGGTGCCATCGCTAGGCCGCGATGGCGGTGGTGGAGCGGTCGTGGGCCGGCGGTCGGCCGGGCGCGCGCCGACGGCGGCCGAACGCTGCGGCGGCGCCTCGCCGTCGGCGTCATCGAAGTCCAGCGGGCCGCTCACGCGACGGGCTTCTCGGTGCGCCGCGACAGGCGCGGCCGCGGCACCCGCACCCGCGGGCGACGAACCCGGACGTCGGCCGGGCGCCAGCGCTCGCCAAGCACCAGCGCCGACGGCAACACCAGCAGCACGCCGAGCAGCGACACGGTGAGGTCGATGACCGTCACCGCGCCGAAGTCGCGCAGCATCCGGATGTCGCTCAGCGTCAGGACCGCGAAGCCGGCGATCGCCGTGACGCCCGAGGCCAGCACCGCGGCGCCCGTCGACCGGTAGGTCCGCTCCAGCGCCGCGGCCGGATCCAGCCCACCGCGGCGCTCGGTCCGGTAGCGCTCGGCCAACAGCACGCTGAACTCCGTCGAGATCGCGATCACCAACGCGCCGAGCGTGACCGACATGGGGTTCAACGGCACGCGCGTCGCGAAGAGCACGAGCGCCGACCAGCCGGTGGCCAGCGCGATCGGCACCAACGGCGTGAGCGCACGGCGCCAGGAACGGAAGGCCACCAACAACACCGCGCCGACCGCCAGGAGGCCGAGCACGAGCGTCAGCAGCCGCCGCCACGACGAGGAGACCGCGGCGTTGGCGTCGGCCGCCAGCACCGGCAGACCGGCCAACTGCGCCGAGACGCCCTTGGGCGGGTGGAGCTCCGCGCGCATGATGTCCAGGACCTGCTTCTGGCGATCCAGCGGCATCAGCCGGATGCCGAACGCCATCGTCGCCGTCTTGCGATCGTCCGTGATGACGCTCTGGGAGAAGTACGGGGGCACGACGTCGAGCAGCTCGTTGACCTGCGCCTGCGAGGTGATCTTGCCCTTGCCGTCGTCGCCGCCGAAGAGGTCGGGCAGCGAGAACGCCGGACACAGCTCGGCCTTGCCGCAGCCGCGCTTGTCGCTGTAGCCAAAGCGCTTGAGCAGCCGCAGTTGGTAAGCCGACATCCAGTTCAGCGTCGCCGGCGTCGTGAGCTGGTCGCTGCGGACCAGGACGTCGATCTGGCCGCCGACGCTCGTGGACTTCTGCAGCGCTTGGAGATCGGCCAGCGCCGGCAGACTCTGGGGCACGAGCTTGGTGACGTCGGACTCCACCTTGGTCTGGGTGTCGGCGACCCAGCCGACGACGGCGATCGCCAGGCCGATAGCCAGGACCCGTTCCGGACGGCGCACCGCAGCGCCCAGGGCGGCCGAGCGAATGCCGCGGCCGCGGCCGCTGAACGCGCGGGCAACGGGGTTGTCGGTCAAGAGCTCACCGGCGCCGCGCCCCGCAGCGCCCACCATCTCTCTGGCGGCGAGCACGGGGGCGGGCAGGCGTCGGGATGGCCGGCCGACCGTCCCCACCAGCGCAGCGGTGCCGAGCGTGATCGCCGTCGCCAAGGCAATGAAGATGCCCGCGACCAGCAGCAAGCCGAAGCCGCGGACCATCGGCACCGGTGAGACGCCGAGGACGAGAAAGCCTGCGGCGGTCGCAGCGGCGGCGACCGCCACCGCCGGCGCGCCCGTCCGCGCCACGTGGCCGACCGCGGAGACCACCTCAGCACGCGTGGCCCGCGGGCCGGCGCGCTCCTCGATGCGCGCCTGCAGCTGGATGGCGTAGTCCACCGCCAGGCCGATCAGGACCGGCACCACCCCCACCGACGCCATCGTCAGCGACGCGCCGATGGCCGACAACGCTCCGAAGGTGATCGCCACGGCGGCCAGCGCGACCGCCAGCGGCAACAGCCGCCGGCGCGCGCGGAAGACCACCGCGAGGACCAGCGCCATGACGAGGATCGACGCGATCAGCAGCGTCACGATCGCGTCGGTGATCTTGGTGGTCAAGTCCGACAGCACGACCGGCGCGCCCGTCACGACGAAGCGCCCGCCGTTGAGCAGCTGCAACTCCTTCACCTTGGTCGCGGCGCGGATCTGCGCGATCGCGTCCTTGCGCGCCGCGTCCGACAGCCCCGGCTTGAGCCGCACCTGGATCAGCGAGCTGTCGGCGTTGGGGAACAGGTAGGCGAAGCGGGCCTTCGGCGTGCCCGCCGCCTTGCCGCCGGCGAAGACAAGCTGGGAGACGAAGCCGGGGTCGTTGACCTGTGGCGCCTTCAACAACCCGTACTTGAGCGCGAGCTGGACCGACTGGCTCAGCGCCTGGTAGCTGGCGAGGTCGGCGGCCTTCTGGGCCAGTGCCTTGGCGCGAGCGACTGAGTAGTGCTTGCCCCGCGCCAGCTGGTAGGCCGCGTTGTACTGCTGCTGCGCGTCGGCCTTGATGCCCGCCAGCTGAGCGTTGTACTGGTCGCCGATCTGGCGAACCGACTCGTTGATGAACGTGCCCGGGCCAAAGACGACCTTGGCCGGCTTGCTCTTGCCCAGCCGCCCGCACGGTCCCGCCCAGCCGCCGACCGGCGTCGCGCCCTTGGGCACGTTGCCGCCGAGGCAGCCCTCCAGCGCAATCAGCCGCTCCAGGTCAGAGGTCAGCACCAGCTTGGAGACCGCACCGCGCACCAGCACGTAGACCGCGTCCTCACCGAACAGCTGATGCTCGCGCTCGGTCGCTTGATAGGACGCGCTGGAGGAGCCGACCAGCGTCTTGGAAGCGGTCGTCGGTGACAGGCGCAGCGCGAGCGCGGCGCCCGCCAACGCGAGCACCGTCACCAGCAGTCCGACCGCCAGCGGGCGGCGGGCGGCCGTTCCCATGGCGGCGCCCAGGATGCGCGGCAGCCGACCCATCAGGGCGCTGAGGCTACCGGGCCTACGGCGCCGGCGCGCCGGCTTGCACGCCCTTGACGTTCGCCCGCAGTTGTGGGAACTGCGTCAGCGTGCCGCCGAGGTTGAAGCGATCCTGCTGCCGGCAGGGCGGGGCCACGATGTTGCCGTTGTTGAGGGCGAACTTCAGGATGCCGTCGCGCAGCGTGTCCGACAACACGCCGGGGACCGCCGGGCCCAGCGTGGGCGTCAGCGTCTGGCCGGTGCACTGGCGCGTCTCGAAGGAGGCCAGGCCGCTCTTGAGGCTCAGGCTGTCGCCCGGGAACGGGTACGGGTTGGTGCGGTTGGTCGACAGCCGCTTTGGATACTGCGCCAGCATCTCGGGGTTCAGCGGGTTGGAGGTGCGCAGGTAGTGGGCAGGCTCGCCACCGCCGAAGGAGGCCGCCGTGGCCTGCGTCGCCGCGGTCGTGTTGGCAAAGAACGCGGTCAGCTCGCTCTTGTAGAGACTGGCGCCGTCGAGGATCGGGTTGAGCTGCTTGAGCGGCCCGTCGAAGTTGGCCAGCAGCGGATGGAGCTGATCGAGGAACTCGGTCGTCGCCGGCAGCCCCTTCTCGGAGGCGGCGACCAGCGGGTCGAGCGAGCGGAAGAGCGCCTTGAGGTCGGGCGCGATCGCCGAGAGCTCCTGCAGCGTCGGGCTCAGCTGCTTGGCCGCCGGCCGCAGGTCGGTGACGACGGGGTTCGCGTTGGCCGAGAACTTTGACAACCGCTTGAGCGTCGTCTGCGACTCCTGCTCGAAGGTCGGCAGCGCCTTGAAGGTGGCCTGCAGCTCCTGGTCGCGTGCCGCGGTCGTCGCGAAGACCTTGTTGGAGTTGGTGATCAGGCTTGCGAGCTGGCCGTCGCGTTCGGAGAGCGCGTCGAAGACCTCACCGGTGTTGCGCACGAGCTGGCGCACGCCGGCCTTCTGCGAGTTCAGGATCTCCAGGACCTTGGTCGTGTCCTGCGCGAACGGCGCAAGGTTGCCGAGCGCGGCGTTGAGGTCCTGGCCACGACCGTTGAGCGCTTGGGCTTGGGTCTGGATCCAGTTCTGGAAGGCCGCGCGCGTCTGTGGGTCGAAGGCCCGCAGGATCTCGTCGAGCTCGACGGTGTCGGCGACCTGGCCCGTCGGCAGGCGCCCATTGTCGGGCACTTTCCGGGCCGTCGGGCTGCCCGGCGTCAGCTCCACGTAGGTCTCGCCCAGCAGCGTCTTCTGGCGCAGGATCGCGTGGGCGTCGATGGGGATCGGCGCGTACTCGGGCTTGAGCTCGATCGTCGCGTCCGAGCGGCCCGTCTGCTTGTTGGCGACGATCGCCTTGACCTTGCCGACGGGCACGCCGGAGATGCGGACGTCGGCCTCGTGGGCGAGCTGGGTTGCCTCCCCAAATGAAACCTCGAAGCGATAGCCCTTGGGCTTGAACGGCGTCGCGCCGCCAAAGGCGAGCCACAGGTACAACAGCAAGCCGAAGCAGGACAGCGCGAAGCCGACCATGATGAGGATCTTGCCGAGGCTGGGGACCTGCTTGTTCACCTCAGCCTCCCGCGTTCGTGTTCGGGGCCTGCGCGCTCGAGGCGCAGACGTCGGCCTTGGTCGGCGCGTTGGTCAGGCCGATGATCGTGCCGAGCTGCGGGTTGACCGTCTTGAGCGTGTCCAGCAGCCCGAGGCCGTCGCAGCTGAAGAAGAGCGCGCCGCGCCGGATCGGGCCGTGGGCGTCCTGGGTGCTGAAGACCGTCGGGCCGATGTGGTTCAGCCAGGAGATCCAGAAGAGGTAGCCCTCGTCGGCGCCCGGCGGGTTGTAGGCCGCGGTGTTGAGCAGGTAGTTGGCGGTCTTGAGGACCGACGTGAAGCCGGGCGTCAGCGCCGCGAGGTCGCGCGCCGCCGGACGCAGGATCTTGACCGTCGGCAGCGCGTCGCGGGCGAACGGGCGCAGCTGCTTTTGGATGACCGGCGTCGTGGTCTTAAAGAACGGGCGGCTCTGCTTCAGCGACGGGCCGAGCGCGCGGGCGCCTGGGCGCAGGGCGCCGAGCGTCGGGCCCAGCGCCTTGCCGAGCTTGTCGGCCTTCTGGACGGCGACGTTGGTCGTCTTGAGCGTGTCGGGCAGCAGGCTCAGCGTCTGGCGCAGCTTGGCGTCCTGGTTGGCGAAGGACTTGAAGACGGCGTTGGAGGCGTCGACGAGGCTGGAGAGCTGCTGGTCCTTGTCGCCGACGGCGGCCGTCAGCTCTTTGAAGTTGTGGATCGAGCGCGCGATGTTGTCGCGGCGGACCGCCAGCGCCGTGGTGATCTTCTCGATGTCGCGGTTGGTCGGCTCGAAGCGCCGGAAGGTCGCCGACAGGTTCTTGCCGTTGCCGCCCAGCGCCTCGCCGCCGCCGGCGATGAGCAGCTGCAGGTAGCTGCGCGTGTCGCCGTCGAGCGCCGCTAGGAACTCGTCGGTGTTGACGTTGGGCAGCGTCTGGGTGATCGGGATGATCTGCTTGGCGTGGTCGATCTCCCCCGCCCGGCGCGTGCCCGGCGTCAGCTCCACAATCATGTCGTTGAGGCCGGTCTTCGGGCGCAGCAGCGCGGTCGCGTCCTTGTAGACGTGCGCGTACTTACGACGGATCTTCATCGTGATGACCGCGCGGCCATCCTTGAGCTCCACGTTGGAGAGCTCACCGACCGGCACGCCGGCGATGTTCACCGTCTGGCCCTGGCCTGGCGTGACCGACTGCGCGGTGGTGAACTCGGCCTTGTAGGCGACGAAGTCGGTCCCCACGGCCGGAACCCACTTGGGCAGGTAGAAGCGCTGGTGGCCGAGGATGAAGCTGCCGACGACCAGCGCGACCAGGAAGATGCCGATGACGGCCAGGAAGTCCCAGCGGTGCTTGCGGATCGCCGTCCTCATGGCTTGCCGCCCGAGGCGCGGAACGGGTTGAGACGGTCGACGAGCTGCGCGGTGAGGCTGTCCTTGCCCGAGGAGCCGGCCGCCAGCGCCGGGAGCGGCGTGGTCGTCGACGGGATCGTGCCGACCGGTGTGGAGACCGCCGGCGTCGTCGCGGCGGGCGCCGGCGTAACCGCTCCGCCACCGTCAGCGCCGCCGGTCTTGGCGCCGTTGAGGTCGGGCAACCGCTGGTCCTTGCAGCGCGCCGTGTTGTTGTAGGGCGGGCGCTTGCCGGGATAGGCGGGCCGGGTGCCCAACGGCGGGTCGTTGACCCGGCCGTAGAGCTTGCTGCCGGTGTTGCCGCCGTACTTGCCGGTGGAGATCGTCTGGTCGCCGCCGCCGACGGCGAAGCGCACGTAGTGGCCGTTGCCATCGAAGTTCTGCGCCTCGCCGGCGAGGCCGACCATGGAGTACCAGAACTCCTTGTAGTTCTCCTCGTTGGAGGTGAACTGCCCGTCGGCGATCTTAACGTCGCCGGTCGGCAAGATCGTGTGGGTCACGCACTGGGCGACGAGGTCGGCCTGCGGCAACGCGGTCAGCGAGCCGTCGACGAGCTTGGCGAGGTCGACGGTCGTCGGCTTGAGCTCCTTGGTCAGGCCGCCGAGCTCGGCCGGCGAGACAAGCTTGCGCGCCTGGGCGATCCACGGCAGCGCGGCGTCGATCGTCGCCGGCGTCTCCTTGACGCCGGGGAGGATCTCCTTGGCGAAGGCGCGCGTGTTCGGGAGGGAGGCGTTGAGGTGCGTCAGCGCGCTGTTGGTGTGCTGCAGCGTCGGGCCGAGCAGGGCGATCGTCTGCTTGAGGTTGGACTGCTCGGCAGCCAGCGCGCCGAGCGTCGTGTTGAAGTTGGTGACGACGTCCTTGAGCGACTGCTCGTTGCTGGAGAGCGCCTTGGTCACCTTGCCGGTGCTGGCCACCAACCCCGACAGGTCGTGCCGCTGCAGGCCGAGGAAGGCGTTGTTGACGATCGCCACGTTCTTCAGCGCGCCGGGCGCGTAATCGATCGAGCGATTGAGCGACTGGGCGGCGGACTTGCCCTTGACGGCGGGGTCCTGGCCGACGTCGTCAGCAGCGGTCGGCTCGTAGGTCAGCGCCGTGCCGTAACCCTCCAGCAGCCGCTTGAGATCCTCGCGCGTGTCGCTTTGCAGTGCGGTGAGGATCTGGTCGAACTGCACCGGGGCAGCGGTCTGGGTGGCGGGCAGCGTGTCGCCGTCGTCGATCGTCGGCGCCGACGGCGTGCCGGGTGACAGGTCGACGAACTCGTTGCCCTCCAAAAAGATGCGCGGGCGGACCTTCAGCGTCGCGTCCTTGTGGATCGGCAGGCCGGCCTTGTCGATCTCCATCGTGACCAGCGACATGTTGCCGTCGCCGCCCTTGTAGGCCGTGACCTTCTTGACCTTGCCGATGTTCACGCCGGCGATGCGCACCGGCGAGTTGGGTCGGATGTTATTGGCGTTGACGAAGACGGCCTTGACGCGGAAGCCGTGGGTGAACGGCACGTGCTTGGAGAAGCCGGCGTAGACGACGATCGCGCAGACACCGAGCACGAGCAGGCCGACCGTTAGCGGGTTCATCCC
Source organism: uncultured Conexibacteraceae bacterium (assembly GCA_963836485.1). GTDB lineage: Bacteria > Actinomycetota > Thermoleophilia > Solirubrobacterales > Solirubrobacteraceae > Baekduia. The sequence goes on from CAWIJS010000010.1 coordinate 156,954, forward strand.
GTGACGGTCCTTGCGCAGGATGCGCTTGCGCTTGTCGGAGTCCGAGCTCATGGGGTCGGGGTGTCGCTGGAGATGACGGTCTTCTGCGTGGTCTTGCCCTGGTTGCCCGGGTCGTTGCCGATGACCTGTTTGCCCGCCTTGTAGACCTCGTTGCCCGCCTCGCACTCCTGCGTCTGGCCCGGCGCAGCGGTGTTCGGGTACGGGTTGCTGTGCAGGTAGTTGTCGGCGGTCGGGCCATTGGCCGGCGCTGAGGACGGGCTGCCCTCGTTGTTGGGGCCCTGGGGCGCGGCGACGATCATGAACCGCTGCCCGGTGCCGTTGTTGTCGCCCTCGCTGAGCAGCGAGGCGACGTTGCGGAAGAGCAGGGTCCAGTAGTTGCAGACCGTCTGGGTCGGCGCGAGCGTCGCCAGCAGCGGGTTGGCGATCTGCGCGGTGCTCCCGAGATCCTGGACGCCGAGCGCGACCAGCGGGTCCTCGGCAAAGCGCTGCAGCGCGGTGAAGGTCGGCACCAGGCGCTTGTTGAACGCGACAGAGTGGCGTAGCGCCGGCTCGCCGACGGTGAAGGCGTCGGCGAGATCGGAGGCCGCCCCCGACAGCGCCTTGACGCCCGGGCGCAGATCGTGGAAGAGGCCCTCGCTGTTGGCCAGGAACGGACGCTGCTTGGGCAGCTCGTCGATCGCGGTCTGCAGCGCCGGCGGCCCGCCGCTGATGCTGTCTTGCAGGTAGGGACGCGCAATCGCGGCGAAGGCGCCGAAGGTGGTGTCGAGGTTGCGGAAGAGCGCGGCCTGGGACTCGGCGACCGGCGCGACGATCGCCGAGGTGCGCCCCAGCGCCTCCGACAGGCGGGCGAGCTTGGTGCGGTCGTCGGCGAGGTTGGCCATCGCCGGGCCGAGCGCGAGCAGCAGCGGGTTGAGCGACTGGATCGCCTGATTGAGATCCTGGCCGCGGCCGGCGAGCGCGTTGCCGAAGCCCTCGAGTTGCTTCTGGGCGCCGATGCGCGTCTTCTCGTCAAACGTGCTGAGGAACTCGTCGAACTCGACCGGCGTCGGCGTCGCCGCCCTGAGTGGCAGCGTGGCGCCCTCGGCATAGCCCTTGGTCGACGTGCCCTTGGTGAGCTCGACGTACTTCAAGCCCAGCGCCGAACGCGACCGGACGAGGATCGTCGAGTCGATCGGCAGCGGCCGGACCGCGGTCTCGAGCTTGAGGTGCAGCCGGGCGATAACCCTGCCTGAGGCCAAGCGCTTGGGGGTGATCTGGTCGACGACGCCGATGCGCGTGCCGCCGATGCGGACCTCGTTGCCCTTGACCAGGTTCGCGGCGCTCGGGACGTCGGCGTTGACCGAGTAGGTCGGGACGAACGGCAGCCCGTTGTTGGCGTTGTAGGCCAAGAAGACTGCGACGAGAACCACGAGCGTGGTCGCCGCGCCGATCAGCACGGGGTTGGCGGCGATCGATGGCGATCCGCGCCGCATCAGCCACCCAGGAGGTAGTCGAGGAGGGTCTGGCTCGCAGCGCTGGACGGTGGCGTGGCGCTCGTCGCGCCGCTCGCCGGTGTGGTCGTCGAGGCGCCGGCGGGCGCGCCGGCGGCCGGCGCGGCGCTGCTGGGCTGCTGCTGCGTGTCGCCACCACCGGCCTCGGAGGTCGCCGGCGTGGTGGCCGCTGGCGCTGCGCCGGACGCCGGCGCGCTGGGCGCGGCCGGCTGGCCCGGAAAGAGGCTGGCCGGCAGGTCGACCTTGGCGGCCGGGGCGCTGCGCTTGGCGCGTTTGTCGCGCTTGGACGCAGCGCGCGCGGCAGACGCCGACGCAGCCGGCTTGGCGAAGTTCGCCGCGCAGCCCGGCGTCGGCGTGGTCGCGTAGGTCGTGCAGGACGTCAGGACGAAGACGGCCCGCAGGTAGTGGCCGAGCGAGTCATAGCCGTTGGTCGACGTGCCCGAGAAGTACAAGAAGTCCATCAGCCGCTCGATGCCGCCGGTGGACTTCAGGCTGGTCAGCAGCGCATCGAGGTTCTGGACCGTCGGCTTAGCCTGGCCGGCGAAGTCGCGCAGGTCGCCGGCAATCGGCTTGGCCTTAATCAGCGCCTGGTCGCCGACATCGGCCGCGTCGCCCAGCGACGTCAGCGCCGGCGTCGCCGCCGCGCTAAACGGGCCGAGCTGCTTGATGAACTGGTTGAGCTGCGGCGCAGCGGCGTGCAGGTCGGTCAGCACCGGCGTCATCTGATCGGCCAGCCCGCCGAGGTGCCGCATCGTCGGCTTGAGCTCCTGCAGGAACGCGGGAAGCTTCTGCAGGCTCGCCTCGATGTCGCTGCGGCGCTCGGCGCTGGCGACTGCCGTCTTGTCGGCCTTGACGATGAAGTCGGCGACGTGGGCCTTGTCGCGGGCCAGCGGGCGCAGGACCTCGTCGCCGTTCTTGGCCAGCTGCGCGAGCGTCTTATTCTGGTCGGCGAGGATCGCCAAGACCCGGTCGGTCTGCTGGAGGGCCGGGTCGGCCTGCTTGACCGCCTGGCGCAGCTGCGCGCCGTTGGCCGCCAGCCCGGTGCCGAGCTCATTGATGATGATCGAGAGGCGCTGGCGGTAGGGCAACCGCATGATGTTGCCCACCAGGTCGAGGTCGACCGGCTTGATCGTCTGCGACGCGGGCAGCAGGTACTCGCCCTTGCCCGCCCCGTGCTTGATCTGGTTGAGCTCGGGCGCCTGGGCGTCCCCGACGGCGCGCGGCTGCGTCGGGGTGCATTCGACGAAGCGCTCGCCGATCAGCGACTGCGGGCGGATCGTGCAGGTTGCGTCCTTGCGGAAGTCCTTGAACCCGGCCTCGGTGATGTCCAGGACGACCGCGGCCTTGTTGTCGGGCGTGACGTCGAGCGCCGAGATCTTGCCGACCTTGACGCCGGAGATCTTGACGTCCTCGCCGGGAATGACCGTGAAGGCGTTGGTGAAGATCGCGCGGACCTTGTAGTCGCCCTTGTGGTCATCGCCCGCGCCCGTGCCGAAGACCACCAGCACGAGGGCGGCTGCCGCGACGGCTGCGACCACGGCGATGAGGCGCACGCGCATCATGGGCCGGGCGGGACGATGCTCGGATCACAGTCCGAGCCCTCGGGGGCGTAGGGGTTGGAGCCGTCGGCGGCGGCCTGGGTCGCCGCGCCCGGGCAGCGGCGGATCTTGCCGGACTGCAGGCCGACCTGGCGGTCGGCGGGCGCCAGCGCCGTCAGCGTGCCGCCGGCCGGGGTGTCGGTGAACTGGAAGGCGTTGACGATCGGCGAGATGCGGGCGAAGTGGCCGTTGGCGTCGTAGTTGGCCGTGGACTGGCCGAAGTCGCGAAACCAGCCGATGAGGTCCGGCGCGTAGGGCCGGATGAACTGCAGCACGGGCGTGCTCTGCTGCAGGCCCTTGATCGTGTGCTGGAAGGCCGGCGTCGCGACCTTGGTCAGCTGCGGCTGCTGGCGCAGCAGGTCGGTCAGGTCGTTGCCCGCGCCCGGGCGGCTGATCAGCGTGCTCAGGTCCTTGATCGTCGGGCGCGCGTCGCGCAGCAGCGGGCGCAACTGCGCGAAGAACGGGGCGAGGCGGGGCGCGACCGGCTTGGAGGCGTTGACCAGCGGGTCGAGGTCGTCGAGCGTCGCGCGCAGGTTGACGAAGGTCGTATTAGCCTGGCGCAGCGTTCGCGGCAGCGCGGTCAGCGCCTGATCCAGCGACGCGCTCTCGGAGGCGATCGCACCGGAGGCCGTGTTCGCATTGCCCACCAGGCTGGAGAGGTCATCGCGGCGCGAGGCCAGCGCGGTCGTCGCGCGCGCCGTGTAGATGATGAAGTCCTGCAGCGACTGCTGGTCGCGGTCGAGCTCGTTGACCAGCCGCGAGGTCGTGCTCAGCGCGGGGTTGAAGTACTTCAGCGCCTCGTTGGCCTTGGCCCCCTTGCCGTCGTACTGCGTCGAGGAGCCCTTGATGACCTGCTGCAGCGACTTGCGGGTCTGGGGATCGAGCGTGTCGAAGAGCTGGTCGAGGTCGACCGAGGTGGTGGTCCGGTCGAGGCCCAGCGTCGCGCCGTCGTCGATCTTGGGCGCCGAGTTCGGCCCGGGCGAGAGCGAGATATAGCGGTTGGCCACGCCCGACAGCGAGCCGGAGCGGATCGTGGCCGTCGTGCCGAGGTGCAGCGGCGCGTAGGGCTCGTCGACCTGGATGCGGACCTCGGCGAGGTTCCTGTCGGAGAGCTTGATGTCGGCGACGCGGCCGATGCGACGACCGCCGACCTGGACGTCGTTGTCCTTGACGAGCTGGCCCGCGCTCTGGAAGACGAGCGTGTACTCGTGTTTGTTGGAGCCGGTCAGCAGCAGCACCGCCACGACGACGGCGATGGCCAGCGCGCCGGCGGCGAGCCCGCGCGTGAGCGTCATACGGCGACCGCGCTACGCGCGACGACGAAGAAAGGACAGGACGAAAGGTGTGACAGGACCGTGTGGGGTTCGGTACTCGCCGGAGACCGGCCGATGTTCTTCTTGCGGAAGTGGTGCGATGCTGGCCCCGCCGAGCATGCCCGGCGGCGCCTTGCGCTACTCCATACCCAGTGGCCCCTGTGACTCGCCGCTGAGGAACTGCCGGACGAACGCGTTCTCGGAGTTAAAGAGCTCCTCGGCCGGCCCGGACTCCACGATCCGCCCCTTCCACAACACGCTGATGAACTCCGCCACGCGGCGCGCGCTCATGATGTCGTGGGTGATGACCGTGTAGGCCCCACCGTTCTCCTCGTGGATCTCCTGGATCAGCTCGCACAGCAACGCCGTGCGGACCGGGTCCAGGCCGGAGTCCGGCTCGTCGAAGAGGACGATGTTGGGATCCAGCACCAGTGCCCGTGCGAACCCCGCGCGCTTGCGCATTCCCCCGGAGAGCTCGTTGGGCATCTTGTCGTAGGCGTCGCCGAGACCGACCTCGTCAAGCCGCTTGCGAACGATCTCGAGGATCTCGTCTTCGGACTTGTCGGTGTGCTGGCGCAGCGGGAACGCGACGTTGTCGATCAGGTTCATCGAACCGAACAGCGCGCCGTCCTGGAACAGGACCCCGAACTTCTTGCGCATGGCAAAGAGCTCGTCATCGGTCATGTTCGGGACCGACTCGCCGTGGACCAGGACGTCACCCTCGTCCGGGTACAGCAGGCCGACCATGTGCTTGATGCAGACCGACTTCCCCGTGCCCGACGGGCCGAGGATCATCGAGATCTTGCCCTCGGGCAGGCCCATGTTCAGGCCCTTGAGGATCTTGTTGCGGCCGAAGGCCTTGTGGACGTCGACGAACTCGACGGCATCCGGCACGCCGGTGGGCCGGTTCAGGCCCGTGTGCCACTGGTACTCATCGTCGTCCTCGCCACCGGCCGGCGGGGCCTCGCGCACCACGGAGGCGCGCGTCGGCGGGGCGTCGGCGGCTAGGCGGTCAGCGGCGGGCGCCGCCGGCGCGGGCGCAGGCGTGTCCTCGAGGCCGTCGCCCTCGTAGCCGTCGGCGTAGGGATCGCGGGGGGTCTCGCTCATGTCTTGGTCAGCCTCCGATTGGGGCCCGGGGATTGGCGCCCCAGAACACCTGTGTTCCCAACATCCCGATGAGATGCACCAAAACGATGTTCATCACCATCGATTTTGCGGTGGCTGTCCCCACGCCGACCGGTCCGCCGCCCGCGTGGTAGCCGTAGTAACACCCCACAAGGACGATGGCCGTCGCCATCACCATGCCCTTGATCACGCTGTAGAGCAGATCGGGAGGGTTCTGGAACATCCAGAAGATGAGGGAGAAGCCGCCTGAGCTCACCTCCCCGATCTGCTGCACGACCGCGAGGTAGCTGGCAAAGAAGCCGGCGCCGACCGCCGCCATGTACATGAACGGGAGCACCAGCCACGAGGCCAGCAGGCGCGTCGCGCAGAGGAAGAGCACGGAGTCGATGCCCATGACCTCCAGGGCGTCGATCTCGTCGGAGATCCGCATCGAGCCGAGCTCGGCCACGATGCCGGTGCCGACCTTGGCGGCCATCATGTAGCCGAAGCCGTAGGGCACGATCTCGCGCAGGTCGCACCAGGCGGCGAAGACACCGCTGTAAGCCGGGGCGCCCTGGGCGCGCGTGAAGTAGGCGCCCTCGATGCCGCACTGCAGGCCGACGATGAAAACCAGGCCCCAGATGACGATCGTGGAGCCGAGGATGAGCACGCCGCACTGACGCAGCGTCTCGCCGAAGAACCGCAAGACCCGCAGGCTGTAGACCTGTCCGAGGATCTTGCCGCTGAACTTCGCGATCTCCCCGAAGGACGAGATCCACTCCCGCGGCAGCGCGAACCAGCCGGCCATCAGCGGATCACCGTGATCTCAGGATGGGTTGCGAGCAAGGTCTGGGTGAACACGTAGTTGAAGGCAAACACGCCCAGGAACGTAATCACGACCGCCTGGTTGACCGCCTTGCCGACCCCTTCGGCACCACCGCTGGCCGTCATCCCCTTGTAGCAGCAGACGATCGCGGTGATCGCCCCGAACATCGTGCATTTCAACAACGAGCCCCAGAGGTCCGTCGTCGAAGCGTTCGTAAAGAAGGTCGCCCAGAACGGCCCGAGCGGCGCGCCGTTGACCATCGTCGCGATCAGGCCGCCGGTAATACCGAAGATGATGGCGAAGATGTCGAACAGGCCCGTGACGAGCATCAGGGCCAGGAAGCGCGGGACGACGAGGTTCTTGACCGGGTCGACGCCGAGGACCTGCAGCGCGTCGAGCTCCTCGCGGATCTTGCGCGCGCCGAGGTCGGCGGTGATCGCCGTACCAGCCACGCCGGCCACGATGATCGCGCAGACAAACGGCGCGAACTCGCGGATAACGGCCAAGACGAAGAAGCCGCCGAGGCGGTCCAGCGCGCCGAAGAGGATCAGGAAGTTCGCGGCCTGCAGACCCGGCGCGCCGTAGGAGACGGCGACGGTGGAGATCAGCAGCGGCAGCCAGCAGAGGCGCAGCGCAAAGAGGAACTGCCCGACGAACTCACTGCCGTACGGGTACGGCGGACGGAGGGCAGACACCATCGTCTTCCCCGTCAAGATCATCATGTCGCCTACTTCTTCGAGCAGGCTCTTCGCCGGGGCGAATGCCCGATCGGCAACCGTGCTGACCACGCGTTCTCGGACCTCTCCTCTTGCAACCCTCGGGTGCACCCGCACACGCAGGCCACCCGCACGGCCGGCAGTCTATGGGACCGCCGTCACCCCTGCCAACCAGGAACCCGGCGTGCTCTTGAGTTTCCACCTGCGCTACGTGACACCTCCCTCTGGTACGTTCCCGCCGCAGTGGAGGGGTCCAGAAGAGCGTTGTGGGCGACGAGCGTCGCCGCGATCGTCGCGGCCGGCTTCGTCGCGGGCTGCGGCGGTGGCGAGCGCCAGGATGCCAACGAGCCGTCGGGCACCTTCAAGGTCAAGGTCCTGAAGGCCTCGTTCCCGCCACATCAGCGGCTCGCCAACTCGGCCGTCATGCGGGTGGTCGTGCGCAACGACTCCGGCAAGACGATCCCCAACGTCGCCGTCACCATCACCTCCGATGACGACGCCAAGGGCGGCGCCGGCTTCACCACCCGCTCCACGAACCCCGACCTCGCCGACCCCACGCGCCAGCTGTGGATCGTCGACCAGGGCCCGCACGGCGGCGACACCGCCTACGTCAGCACCTGGGCGCTGGGCCCGCTAGCCGCCGGGCACACACAGAGCTTCGAATGGCACGTCACGCCGGTCGTCGCCGGGACGCACCTCCTGCGCTGGCATGTTGCGGCCGGGCTCAACGGCAAGGCCGTCGCCCGCACCGCCAATGGTCAGGATCCTGCCGGCATCTTCCGCGTGCGCGTGGCCAGCAAGCCACCTCCGGTGACGGTCGATCCCAAAACGGGCGACATCGTCAACGCGGGTTCCGTGGATTCCACGTCCTAGAAGGACGCGGAATCCATTGCGAAGAATCGCCTAGCGGCGATTTTCGCGGGCGTTGGTTCTACTTCGGCAATCTGGGGGCGATGATGCGGTAGGCCTTCAGGCCGAGGCCGAGCCGCTCGCGATCCTCAGAGAGCATCGGATCGAGCGTCGTCAGCTCCTTCACGCGCTCGAGGCGATAGGCCACGGTGTGGCGGTGCGCGTAGATCGCCGAGGCGGTCGCGTTCATGTTGCAGTTCTGCTCGAGATAGGCCTCGAGGGTCCCGACGAGGTCGGTCCGGTACTGGTCGTCGTAGCGGACGATCGGCGCGACGGTGTCCTCGTAGAAGGAGCGCACCTCCTCTGGATGCGACGCCAGCACGCGGAAGAGCAGCCGGTAGGTGCCGGTGCCGATGTCCTGCACGCCGTCCCAGCCGCCGCCCTCGCCCTGCTTGAGGACGTCGAGGACCAGTTCGGCCTCCTGGATCGCGCGCGGAAGCTCGGCGGGATCGGAGTAGAAGCTTGAGACGCCGACGGTCCCATGGCGGCGCAGACGCGTTGCCAGCGCACGGCCGCGCGCCGTGGTGGTGTCCGGCGCATCATCGCCGCCGGTGCCCGGCAGGATCGCGTAGACGCGCCCCTCCAGGTGCTCGGCCAGCGCGCCGGGCTCGTCGCCGGTGATCGTCGCGATCACGTGGCGCGGGCGGTCGGTCGTCAGCTCGGCGCAGAGCACGACGGCGCCACGCGCCAGGTCGCAGCCCAGCCGTGCGGCGCGCCGCACGACCTCGCGCGGCTCAAGATCGGGCCGCGAGCGCAAGTCCTCCAAGAACGAGCCGCGCAGGTTCTGCTCGACCTCCTCCTTGGCCTCCTCGACGGCCACCTCGGTCAGGCAGGCCACCGCCGCGAGGTGCAAGAAATCTGCGGCCTCCGGGTGCGGGCCGGGTCGGGCCGGATCCGGATCGCGCAGCAGCACGACCGCCCCGACGACATCGTCGCCCGATTGGATCGGCACCTCGGCCGCCAGCGCCTCGGGGACCTGTGACGGCCGATCGCGGACACGGTCGGCGACGTAGCGCCGGACCTCTTCGAGGACCTGCTCGCGCACGCCCCCCTCCCCGCCGGCCGCAGCCGCCGCGTCCAGCCGCGGGACCACGATCGCCACCGGGGCGCCCGCAGCCTCCGCGGCCAGTGCCGCGACTTGTTGGAGGCCATCGCCGCCCAGCACGGCATCGACCATCTTGAGGTGGACCGACCGCAGCCGCTCCACCAACGAACCGGCCGGGGAGGCGGCAGACTGGGATGCAGGGTCCATGTTGCCTGCCGCCTCACCCATGGGTTTCTCGATCTCCTAAGCGGCCGGCGCGGCGTCGGGGTGGGCCTGGAGGATCTCCTCGCCCGCCTCCCCCGTCCGCACGCGGTAGGCCTCTTCGATCGGCATGACGAACACCTTGCCGTCGCCGACGGCACCGGTGCGGGCGTGCTTGAGGATCGTGTCCACGATCGTCTGCACGTCACCCGAGGCCACGACGCACTCCAGCTTGACCTTCGGCCGGAGGTAGTTCGTGAGCTCGGCGCCGCGATAGCGCTCGGTGATGCCCTTCTGACGCCCCGAGCCCTTCACCTCGCTGATGGACAGCGAGGGGAACCCGAGGTCGAGGAGCTCCGTGCGAATCGGCTCGAACGCCTCGTGGCGGATGTATGCCACCACCATCTTCATGTTGCGGGAACCTCCGTCGGGGTTGCGATGGGCCCGGCGCCTGCTGCGGCGGTCCCTTGGGGGGCCGCACCGTAGCCGACGAGCTCCGGAGCCGGAATGAACTGCTCCGGGTACCCGTACATGCCGTGCTCGGAGATGTCCAGACCGGCGAGCTCCTCCTCCTCGCTCACACGCATCCCGTACGTCGCCTTGATGATGCCGAAGGTGATGTAGCTCAACGTGAACACGAAGAAGAACACGACGACCACACCCAAGGCCTGACGGCCGAGCTGGTTGAAGTCGCCGGTGTAGATCAGGCCACCGCTGCCGACGGCGTTATAGGCCGCCAGATCCGGGTGCGTGAAGATCCCGCACGCCAACGTCCCCCAGATGCCCGCGAGGCCGTGTGCCGAGAGCGCGCCGACCGGGTCATCCAGCTTCTTGTCGATGGCGTAGACGCCGAACACGACGATGACGCCGGCGACCATGCCGATGACGAGCGCGGCCCACGGCACCACGTAGCCCGAGGGCGCCGTGATCGCGACCAGCGCGGCAATAGCGCCGTTGCCGGCCATGCCGATGTCGATGGTCTTGGTCTTCCAGTAGGCCGTCATGACCGCGGTGAGCACGCCACCGGCGGCGGCGATGTTCGTGGTCAGCACGACCTCCGGGAAGCGCCCATCCAGCGCGCCCAACGTCGAGCCCGGGTTGAACCCGAACCAGCCGAGCCAGAGGATGAAGATGCCCAAGCCGAAGAGCGGCATGTTGTGCCCCGGGATCGCCCGTGGCTTGCCGTCAGGGCCGTACTTGCCCTTGCGCGGTCCGAGGTGCAGGAGGGCCGCCAGGGCGCCGGTCGCACCGATGAGGTGGACCGCCGTGGATCCGGCGAAGTCCTGCATGTGGACGTTGACCTGCAGCCAGCCGCCGCCGAACACCCAGCCCGAGGCGATCGGGTAGATGATCGCCGAGAAGACGATGGCGTACAGGACGTACACGCCGAACTTGACGCGCTCCAGCGTGGTTCCCCAGACGATCGCCAGCGACACCGCGCAGAAGACGAACTGGAAGAAGAACTTCGACTCGATCGTGGCGTCCGACAGGCCCATGATCGGGAATGCCTTCAGCGGATCGCCGTAATCGCGCAGGAAGAACCCGTGCGTGCCGATGACGAGGTTGCCGCCATCACCATGGCCGAAGGCAAACGCGAAGCCCACCGCCCAGTAGAGGATCGCGGCGATCGAGAAGTTCACCAGGATCTTCGCGACAATCGTGCCGGCATTCTTCCCGCGGGAGAAGCCGATCTCCAGGAAGGCGAAGCCCGCCTGCATGAAGAACACCAGGCAACCAGCAACGATCACCCAGATCGAGTTGATGCCGACACTGTCCGGCAAGGCGCCGGAGCTGTAGATATCGGCGGATGCCGTTGCCGGCACCAATAGGGCGGCGAGCGTGCCGAACATCAGCGCGCGGGCCGTCAGGGAACGTCTCATGTGACCTCCTAGTCGAGCGTGCACCGGCAGTCTCTTGCTCAGGAGGCCGAGGGTCCTTAGCCCGATGTCGAAAGATCGTCCACCGTCCTTCGCCATCCGGTCGAGATGGTCTGGGCGGCCGGGCCTACTTCAGGGCGAAGCGCCTTCATCGGAGTTTGGACATCGGTACAAGGTGTCATTCGCGCGCGAGAAATAGGCTCGGCGTGCCCGCCGGGCCCCGAACACGCACAGGAGGAAGTTCCCGCCCCATGAGTTCCCGTCAGCAAAACGTCACGGCCGCCCAGTGGTCGGTCAACGGCGGCGCCCTCGGCACCACCGATCTGACCGCCCCCGGTGCCAACGCCTTCGGCGCCAACGTCTTCACGATCGACGAGCAGCGCGCACGCCTGCCCAAGCACGTCTACAAGCAGTTGCAGGCGACGCTGGAGTCCGGCACGCCGCTGGACCCCACGCTCGCCGACGCCGTCGCCCAGGCGATGCGCGAGTGGGCGATGGAGAAGGGCGCCTCGCACTACACGCACTGGTTCCAGCCGCTGACCGGCCTGACGGCCGAGAAGCACGACTCCTTCTACAACCCGACCGGCGATGGCCACGCGATCGCGGAGTTCTCGGGCAAGGAGCTCGTCCAGGGCGAGCCCGACGCATCATCGTTTCCGACCGGCGGCATCCGCGCGACCTTCGAGGCTCGTGGCTACACGGCGTGGGACCCGACCTCACCGGCGTTCATCCTCGACAACCCCAACGGCACGTTCCTGTGCATCCCGACCGCCTTCGTGTCGTGGACGGGCGAGGCGCTGGACCACAAGATCCCGCTGCTGCGCTCGATGGACGCGCTCTCCAAGAGCGGCCTGAAGGCGCTGAAGCTGTTCGGCGAGACCGACGCGCAGCGGATCTTCACGACGGTCGGGCCCGAGCAGGAGTACTTCCTCATCGACGAGCAGTACTACTTCGAGCGCCCGGACCTGTACACGACGGGCCGCACGCTCTTCGGCGCCAAGCCGCCCAAGGGCCACGAGCTCGACGAGCACTACTTCGGCTCGATCCCCGAACGCGTCCTCGCGTTCATGATGGAGTCCGAGGAGGAGCTGCGCAAGCTCGGCGTGCCGGTCAAGACCCGCCACAACGAGGTCGCCCCCGCGCAGTACGAGCTGGCGCCGATCTTCGAGAACTCCAACGTCGGCTCTGATCACCAGCAGCTGACGATGCAGGTCATGCAGAACGTCGCACGCCGCTACGGCTTCGTCTGCCTCCTGCACGAGAAGCCGTTTGCCGGCGTCAACGGCTCAGGCAAGCACAACAACTGGTCGATGGGCACCGACACCGGCCACAACCTGCTCAATCCGGGCGATACGCCGGACGAGAACGCGCAGTTCCTGTTCTTCTGCGCCGCGGTCATCAAGGCGGTCAACAAGCACCAGGCGCTGCTGCGCGCATCGGTCGCCAACGTCGGTCAGGACCATCGTCTCGGGGCCAACGAGGCGCCGCCGGCGATCATCTCGATCTTCCTGGGCGCCGAGCTCGAGCAGGCGTTCACGATGATCGCGACCGGCAAGGGCCGCCGCGTCAAGAAGGGCCTCATGGGCCTGGGCGCCGAGGTGCTGCCGCACCTGCCGCGCGACGGCGGCGATCGCAACCGCACCTCGCCGTTCGCGTTCACCGGCAACAAGTTCGAGTTCCGCGCCCTGGGCTCCAGCATGTCGCTGGGCTTCGTCAACACGGTGCTCAACACGATCGTCGCCGAGTCGATCGACGAGCTGACCAAGCAGTTGGAGAAGGAGCTCAAGGCCGCCAAGGGCGACCTCGGCGTCGCCGTCCCGGCGGTCGTCCGAGGCGTCTGGGAGTCCGACAGCGCGATCATCTTCAACGGCGACGGTTACTCGGAGGAGTGGCACGCGGAGGCCAAGGAGCGCGGCCTCTACAACCTGCCGACGACGCCCGACGCGCTGCCGTGGATCGTCAACAAGCAGACGGTGAAGGCGTTTGAGGCCTACAACGTCCTCTCCTCGCGGGAGCTCGAGTCGCGCTACGACGTCTTCGTCGAGCAGTACGCGACCAAGCTCAACATCGAGGCCGAGACCGCGGCCTCGATGGCTCGGACGCTGATCCTGCCCGCCGCGGTGCGCCATCTGACCGAGCTCAAGGCCAGCGGCGTCGCCGGCCTGGCCGAGGAGGTCGAGCCTCTCGTCGAGGAGCTGCACACGACCATCTTGGCCCTCGAGAAGGCCAACGACCACGAGGGCCCCGACGGCGGCATCAAGCACGCCAAGTACATGCGCGACACGGTCATCCCCGCGATGACGGCCGTCCGCACCGTCGCCGACAAGCTCGAGCGCATCGTCGCCGACGACCTCTGGCCGCTGCCCAAGTACTCGGAGATGTTGTTCATCAAGTAGCCCGTCGGCGCAGCGCGCAGACGTTGTTCAGAGGCCCCGTGGCGCTTGCGCCACGGGGCCTCTGTCGTTCCTGACGACGTCAGGAGCTGGCGCGTGGACGTTCGTTCCTAGGTTCCAGCCAACTGGCAGGGTCGACGGACGCGCAAGCGTGCGCTTCGCCTCCGAGAACCTCCATAAATTCCGCTGTGCGGTCCCACGCGAGCTGCATTCGATATTGATTTTAACTCCTGAGCGCTTTTAAACCGCTCAGCGCGAATATCATCACCTACACCTTCGGTCATCAGGCCGGAAGGGAGTCAAACATGGAAGTTCTTCTCTCAGCCTCGCGCACCCCGAGGACAAGGGTTCGGCGCGGGATGATGGTCTGTGCGGTGATCGCCGTCGCGCTGCTCAGCGCGGCGGCCACCGCACTGGCAGGCGCCGACCACTGGTTCAGCGGCACGCTGGTCCAGGGCTACGGCTACGCCAGCACGGAGGCCCACTCGATCAGCTACATCGAGGCGACGGGCAACCACAACGGGTTCTGCGTCGCAAAGGACACCGGCACGACCGGCTACGCCTCGGCGACCAAGACCACGGCGGGGACGCGCGCCTGCTCGACCAGCGGCGGCTTCGCCGCGCGCGTCGAGAACAGCGCCTGCTGCTACCACGGCTGGGTCGACAACTCGACCGGCAGCGACATCATCTTCGACACGTCCACCCACTACTCGTACTAAGGAGCGCAGCAAAATGAGAATCTCCAAGCGTATGGCTGCGGCTCTTACGATCGCCACGGTCGGCGGGGTCGGCGGCCCTGTGGCCCTCAACCTGGCGCAAGCCGACGATCCCCCACCCGCCCCGCCCACCAGCACTGAGGCGGTGCCGGCCACCGAGGCCCAGAAGACTGCGTTCGCGGTGCTCGACCAAGCGCCGAGCACTGCTGACACTGCCAACGGCCTCGTCACGCAGCTCGCCGATGCGGCCCAGCGCGGCTTCGCCCCCACCGACGCCCGCGTCGTCGGGTCCACCGCCACTGGCCCGATCTGGCTGGTGCCGGCCAACGGCGCGCTCTGCCTCGCACTCGAGGACACCAGCGACGGCTCGCTGGGCGCCTCCTGCGAGCCGAGCGAGGCCGTCATCACTCGTGGAATCACCGTCGGCGACGGCACGGAGGTCTACGGGCTCGTGCCCGATGGCGTCACGACGGTCGATGTCACCGACGCCACTAACGCGACGACGACTGTCGGCCTGACCTCGGGCACCAGCGTCTACACGCTCGACACTGGCGATGTCACCATCGCCCTCGACGGTCCGGGCGGCTGGAAGTCGTTCGCCGTGGCCCAGGGCGGCTGACCGCGGCCGACCGGCGGCGCGTACGGAGACTCGTCCGGGCGCGCCGCCGATCGGTCACACTCCGGGCGCAACCGGATTCATAAGGACATGGGGCCACGGGCCAACGCCACCGACGCCGAGCTGCTGGGCCAGACCAAGGACGATGCCGAGGCCTTCGCCGTCTTCTACGAGCGCTGGGAAGGTCCGATCCTCGCCTACCTGCTGCGCCGGACCCGCAACCCCGAGGTCGCCGTGGACCTCAGCGGCGAGGTCTTCGCCTCGGCGCTCGGCGCCGCTCATCGGTTCATCGGCGATACGCGCGGCTCCGCCGCCGCGTGGATCTTCACGATCGCCCGCAACACGCTGCTGACCAGCATCCGGCGCGGAAAGGTCGAGGAGCAGGCCCGGCGGCGCCTCGCCTACTGGGAGCCCGTGGCGCTGGTCGACGTCGACCTCGACGCGATCGCCGCGTTGGAGTCCGACGGCCCCGCCCTCATGGCGGCGCTGGCGCAGCTGCCCGCCCGGCAGCGCGACGCCATCCGCGCACGCGTGCTCGAAGAACGCCCCTACGACGAGATCGCCGAGCAGCTGCAGTGCTCTGAGCTCGTCGTGCGCAAGACCGTCAGCCGCGGGCTCAAGGCCTTGCGCAGCACCGTGGAGCCGAGCGAATGACCTACGTGCCACAGCAGAAGACCAACTTGGTCATCGCAGCGGCCGCCATGCCGCAGACGGCGCCATCAGGCAGCGCCAACGGGCGGCCGGCCGTGACCGCGCCGCCCCAGGTCCCGGCCAGCCCGGCCCCGCGCTGGCGCCGCGTGCGCCGACGCACGCTGGTGCTCGCCCTCGTCGCCGCGGCCGTCCCGGTCACCGTCACCGCTGCCGTCGTCGAGCTGACCGGTGGCCCCCCACCGCCCCAGGCGCCGCTGCCGACGCTCGGTGTCGGGCCTGGTGGCCACGTCGTTCCCCGTGAGGCGCTGCCGGCGCTCCCAACTGCGCTCGGCGACGCCTACGCACGGCTCGGCAGGCCCGCGACCGCCGACGATCGCGACAACGCCGTCGTGCGCAAAGCCGCCGCCCATGCGCGGCAGTTCGGCCTCTCCCCTGATCAGGCCCGCGTGATGGCGACCGTCAACGGTCACCGCGTCTGGCTGATGCCGGGCAACGGCTTTGTCTGTGTCGGCCCCCAGGCGATCGGCGACGACGCGATGGACACCGGCTGCGAGACCGAAGCCGTCGCGCGCAAGTACGGCGTCAGCGTCTCCGACGGCGACAACATCTACGGCGTGCTGCCCGACGGCGTGCACCAGATCGAGGTCACCGACGACAACGGCTTCCACCACGTCGAGTCGGTCAACGACAACGTCTACGTGCTGCCGCCGGTCGGCGCGACGATCCGCTACCGCACCGCCACCGGCGACACGGTGGCCTTCCGGGTCATCGTCTGATCCTCCTCGTCTGGCTAGGCACCGTCGCGACGGTCTGCGCGACCCTGAGGGCGATGAAGCGGATCTCGGGAGTCGTCGTGGTGATGGTCGCGCTGGCGGGGCTCGCCGTCGGGGCCTCGGGCGCCAGCGGCAAGTCATCGAAGTGCCAGGCGGGCTTCACCGAGTCGCGCAGCCCCGCGCAGCTCACGGTCGCGGGCGACACCTGCGCCAACGCCCGCAAGGTCGCCGAACGCGCCGGGGCCAAGGCGCCGGTCGGCTGCATCAAGCTCCTGGACCGCAAGGGCCATATCGGCTTCCGCAAGCCCTGCGTCCAGCTCGGCTACAGCTGCGCGGCCGTCCAGGTCAACAAGCGCCGCGCGCTGCGGGTGACCTGCACGCGCGGAGCGCGCCAGATCCGCTTCACCTACTGACCCGCGCGCCCGCCATACCCTGACACAACTGTGTCAAGGTTGCGCTACCCTTCCGGGCATGCGCGATTTCCTGGCCGCCGCCCGTGACCATGTCGTCGTCTTCGACGGCTCGATGGGCGCGACGCTGGAGGAGTTCGACCTCTCCCAAGCCGACTACGGCGGGCTGGAGGGCAAGTGCCACGAGGCGCTCGTCCTGCACCGGCCCGACGTCATCCAGGAGCTGCACGAGTCGATGGTCCGCGCCGGCGCCGAGGTCGTCGAGACCGACACCTTCCAGGCTTCCCGCCTCAAGCTCGAGGAGTGGGGCCTGGGCGAGCACACCTTCGAGATCAACCAGAAGGCGGCCGAGATCGCGCGCCGCGCGGTCGGCGAGGACCGTTTTGTCGCCGGCTCGATCGGGCCGACCGGTCACCTGCCCGCCTCTGATGACCCAACGCTCGGCGCCATCACCTTCGCCGAGCTCGTCGAGATCTTCACCCAGCAGGCCCAGGGCCTGGTCCGCGGCGGCGCCGACCTCATCATTATCGAGACCGCTCAGGACATCCTGGAGGTCAAGGCCGCGGTCTTCGGCGCGCGCGAGGCGTTCAAGCTGGAGAACCGGGTCCTCCCCATCCAGACGTCGGTCTCGCTGCTGCCCAACGGCGGCAAGATGCTGCTCGGCACCGACATCTCTGCCGTGCTCGCCACGCTGGAGGCGCTGAAGGTCGACGTCATCGGGCTGAACTGCTCGACCGGGCCCAACGACATGCGCGACGCGATCCGCTTCCTCGGCGAGCACTCGGCGACGCCCATCCACTGCATCCCCAACGCCGGTCTGCCCCAGCAGGGGCGCAACGGCGAGACGATCTTCCCCGAGGGCCCCGACGAGCTGTCGGCGGTGCTGGGCGAGTTCGTCGAGCAGCACGGCGTGTCGATCGTCGGTGGTTGCTGCGGCACGACCGTCGACCACATCACCGCGATCGCCGAGCGCGTTCGCGGACACAAGCCGGGCGATCGTCCCGCGCCGCGCCAGCCGCATCTCTCCTCGATGATCGCGGCGACGCCGCTGGTCCAGGAGCCGGCCCCGACGCTCGTCGGCGAGCGCGTCAACTCCCAGGGCTCGCGCAAGGCCAAGGAGATGCTGCTGGCCGACGACTACGACGGTCTCGTGCAGATCGCCGAGGACCAGGTCGAGGGCGGCGCCCACGTGCTCGACCTCTGCGTCGCGCTGACCGAGCGCGTCGACGAGGACGAGCAGATGCGGATGGTCGCCAAGCGCGTCTCGCTGAGCCAGCCCGCGCCGTTGCAAATCGACTCGACCGAGCCCGACGTCATCAAGCTCGCGCTGGAGCAGACGCCCGGTCGCGCGATCGTCAACTCCATCAACTTGGAGGCCGGCCGCGAGAAGGCCGACACGGTCATCCCGCTCGCCATCCAGCACGGCGCGGCGATCATCGCGCTGACGATCGACGAGGTCGGCATGGCCAAGACGGCCGAGCGCAAGGTCGAGATCGCCACGCGCATCAAGGAGATCGCCTGCGACGAGCACGGCCTCGACCCCGAGCTGCTGATCTTCGACGTCCTGACGTTCACGCTGACGACGGGCGACGACGAGTGGAAGCCGTCGGCGATCGAGACGATCAAGGGCATCACCGCCGTCAAGGCGGCGCTGCCCGGCGTCAAGACGTCGCTCGGCGTCTCCAACGTCTCCTTCGGCGTCGGCCAGCCGGCGCGCGCGGTGTTGAACTCGGTCTTCCTGCACCACTGTGTCGAGGCCGGGCTGGACCTCGCGATGGTCAACCCCAATCACATCACGCCGTACGGGGAGATCTCAGAGCAGGAGCGCGAGCTCGCCGACGACCTGGTGTACAACCGGCGTGAGGACGCGCTGCAGCGCTTCATCGAGCACTTCGAGTCCGCCGGCGGTGAGGCCGAGGTCGAGGTCGCCAACCCGACCGCGGGCATGGAGCCCGAGG
Organism: uncultured Conexibacteraceae bacterium; assembly: GCA_963836485.1. Classification (GTDB taxonomy): domain Bacteria; phylum Actinomycetota; class Thermoleophilia; order Solirubrobacterales; family Solirubrobacteraceae; genus Baekduia. The sequence goes on from CAWIJS010000010.1 coordinate 175,550, forward strand.
AGGCGCTGCACTGGCACATCCTGCGCCGCAAGAAGGACGGCGTGGAGGCCCAGATCGACGCGGCCGTGGAGAAGCTCGGCGCGGTGCCCGTGCTCAACGACGTGCTGTTGCCCGCGATGAAGGAGGTCGGCGACAAGTTCGGCGCCGGCGAGCTGATCCTCCCCTTCGTGCTGCAGAGCGCCGAGGTCATGAAGCGTGCGGTCGCTCAGCTGGAGAACTACCTCGACCGTATCGAGGGCTACACCAAGGGCACCGTCGTGCTCGCGACCGTCTTCGGCGACGTGCACGACATCGGCAAGTCGTTGGTCAACACGATCCTCACCAACAACGGCTACACGGTCGTCGACCTCGGCAAGCAGGTTCCCGTGTCGACGATCATCGAGGCGGCCAAGGAGCATGACGCGACGGCGATCGGGTTGAGCGCGCTGCTCGTCTCGACCTCCAAGCAGATGCCGCTGGCCGTCAAGGAGCTGGAGCGCGAAGGTCTCGGGTACCCCGTGTTGATCGGCGGCGCGGCGATCAACCGCGCCTTCGGCTACCGCGCGCTGCATGTCAATGGCCTTGACGACAGCGCGTTGTATGGCCCCGGCGTCTTCTACTGCAAGGACGCCTTCGAGGGCCTGCATGTGATGGACAAGATCGTCGAGGACGACACGCGCGCCGAGTTGTTGGCCAAGTTGAAGGTCGACGCCGACACCTTCCGCGAGAAGGGCGAGGAGATCGAGGTGCTGATCACAACGGGCACCGACCGCTCAGACGCCGCGACCGACGTGCCGGTCCCCGAGCCGCCGTTCTGGGGGGTGCGCGAGATCGAGGTCGACCTCGACGAGGTCTACCCGCACCTCGACACCCACGTGCTCTTCAAGCTCCACTGGGGCGGCAAGGGTGTGAAGGGCGAGGCCTGGAAGCAGCTGCTGGAGGGCACCGACGAGGACGAGGGCTTCCGCCCGCGCCTGGAGCGCATGTGGCGTGAGCAGACCTACCTGCACCCGCGGGCGTTGTTGGGGTACTTCCCCTGTTACAGCGAAGGCAATGACATCGTGGTGCTCGACCCGAGTGACCGCGAGACGATCCTGCAGCGCTTCGTCAACCCGCGCCAGCCGGGCAACGACCACGTGTGCCTGTCTGACTTCTTCCGACCCAAGGAGAGCGGTCAACTTGATGTGGTTGCCTTGCAGACCGTCACCGTCGGCGACGAGGTCACCGAGCTGATGGCCCAGCTGGAGAAGGACGGCGAGTTCGCCGAGCAGCTGTTCGTCCACGGGCTCGGCGTCCAGACCGCCGAGGGCCTAGCCGAGTGGCTCCACAGCAAGGTCCGCGAGGATCTCGGGATCCCCGCCGTCCAGGGCCGCCGCTACTCGTGGGGCTACCCGGCGGTACCCGACCAGTCCGAGCACGAGAAGGTCGACGCGCTGCTGGATCTCTCCCAGATCGGGATGGAGCTCTCAGACGGCTACGCGCCGGTGCCCGAGCAGTCCACGCTCGCCCTGGTCGCCCACCACCCGCAGGCGTTCTACTTCGGGATGAAGCAGGGCAAGCTCAAGCCGCTGGACGCGGTCTCCCCCGACGACATCATCAAGGGCTCCAAGCGCGACCCGTCGCTCTTTGCCGAAGCCGACGCGCAGGAGCTCGACTCCGATCCGCTCGACGGCGGCGTGGCCGAAGAGGACGCGCGGGTCGCCGCGCAGCTGTAGCCGCGGTCAGGACGCCTCGACGAGGTCGAGTTCGAAGACCGCGCGAAACGGCTCGGTCGCCAGCCGCAGACCGTCGCCGGAGCGCAGTGCGTCGGTTGGCGCCGTCATCGGCTCGATCGCCACGGCCGGGCTGTTGGGCGGCGTGAAGAGCTGCAAGTGGGTGTAGCCCTCGAGGAAGCGCATGGTCAGCTCGTGGCCGCCGCCGGCGAGGGTGAACTCGGGGGCTGAACCGAGGTCGCAGAAGTGGTCGTCGAGCGCGGCGTCACCGATCGCTGATCGACGGGCGGCCACGGGCTCGTGTTCACCGGTCGGGATGCCGCGGCTGTCGGTCACGATGCGCGTCATCGCCGGCGCGCGCAAGACCAGCCGCTCGCGCGGCACACCCGGCAGCGTCAGGTACGGATGGAAGCCGAAGCTCACCGGCACGGGCTGGTCGCTGGTCGGGGTCAGCGTCGTCGCCACCGAGAGGTGACGCGCGGTCTGCTCGATCGCCAGCGTGAGCCGGTGCGGGAACGGGAACGCGCCGAGCAGCTCGGGGTCGGCGCCGAAGTCGAGCTCGGCGACCAGCGTCTGTGCGCCCACCTCGCGGACCTCCCAGCCCTTGTAGGCGGCTAGCAAACCGTGGATCGGCAAGCCGTGGCCGTCGACACGCAGCCGCTTGGTCGATGCGTCCAGCGCCACCTCCCGCCCCGCAGCGGTGTAGGTGAAGCCGCTCAGCCGGTTGGCCCACGGGTGCAGCAGCGGGATGCCGAACGAGGATCCGCGCGTCGCGTAGGCGTCGAGTCCGCCGAGTTGGCCGAGCAGTTCCCGGCCCGCGCCAAAGAGGGACACTCCGACCATGCCCACCGACGGCACCCACCGTGAGGTCCACGCACCGTCCCGCAAGGTCACGACGTCGCTTGCCATCGCGTCATCCTCTCTTACCCAGCCTTTATCCGCTCAACAGCCCAGCATCAGGAACCTGTCTAACTCTGTCGACATGCGCACGAGCCGGTCCAAGGAGTCACCGTCATGACGCCCAAGCACATCTGGAGTGGCGGCTGGGAAGCCGAGTCCGAGGAGGACGCCCGCCGGCGCGCAGAGGCCGAGGCTGAGCGCCTCGCCCATCCCGAGCGCTACGAGGCGCCGACGGCCGTCCACCCGACGGCGACCGGCGCCGACGAGGAGCGTTCCGGCCTCGGCCGCAACCGCATCGTCGCGCTGGCAGCCGTGACCGTCCTGGCGGTCGGCGGCGGCGCCTTCGCCGCCGGCGCGCTGCTCGACAACAACGACTCGTCCTCGAAGGGCATCGCGCGGCCCGCCGCCCTGCCGGCCGTCTCCTCCAAGCCGATCACGCCAACGCGCGGCCAGACCCGCGCGGGCACGATCTACGCCCAGGACAGCCCGGCCGTCGTCTCGATCAAGACCAGCAGCGGCAGCGGCACCGGCTTCCTCATCGACGGCGACGGCACGCTGGTCACCAACGACCACGTCGTCGAGAGCAGCACGAGCGTGCAGGTCAAGTTCGGCACCGACGGCCGCACGCTGCGTGGCGACGTCAAGGGCGTCGACCCGTCCAGCGACCTCGCGGTCGTGCACATCGACCCGTCGGCGGTCCCGCCGGGCGTCAAGCCGCTGCAGTTCGCCGACTCCACCGGCGTCAGCGTCGGCGACGTCGCGATCGCGATCGGCAACCCCTTCGGCCTCGATCGCACGGTGACCGAGGGCATCGTCTCCAGCCTCGGCCGCACGCTCACGGCGCCCAACGGCTTCCAGATCGACGGCGTCATCCAGACCGACGCGGCGATCAACCCCGGCAACTCCGGCGGGCCGCTGCTCGACGACGGCGGCAAGGTCATCGGCGTCAACTCGCAGATCGCGACCAACGGCCTCTCCAACGGCAACGTCGGCATCGGCTTCGCCGTCCCGTCCAACACCGTGCGCCAGGTGCTGCCCGGGCTCAAGCTCGGCAAGACCGTCAGCCACGCGTGGCTCGGCGTCCACATCGATGCTCCGAACGGCCTCAGCCCGTCGACCCCGTCGGGCGCGGCGATCACGTCGGTCACCACCGGCGGCCCCGCCGATGATGCAGGTCTGCAGGCCGGCGACATTGTCACCGCCGTCGACGGCCAGCCCATGAACGACTCGACGGACCTGTCGACCTACGTCAACTCCAAGGCGCCGGGCGACAAGATCACGATGACCGTCAAGCGCAACGGCCAGACCCAGAAGATCGATGCCGTGCTCGCCGACCGGCCCCCGAAGGTGCCGTGACCTTCGGCGCTCCACTCATCCTCCTCGCGCTGGTCGCCGTCCCGGCGCTCGCAGCCGGCTACGTCGCCCTGCAGCGCGACCGCGGCCGTGCGGCTGCAGCCTTCGCCGCCCCGGCGCTGGCGGCCTCCGTGGCCCCGCGCCGCCCGCGCTGGCGCCGCCACGTCCCGCTGCTGGCGTTCCTGGCGGCGGTCGCGATCCTGATCGTCGCCGCGGCCAAGCCGCAGCGCACGGTCGCGGTGCCGGTCGAGCACGCCCAGATCATGTTGCTGACCGACGTCTCGGGCTCGATGCTCGCGACCGACGTCAAGCCCAACCGGCTCGTCGCCGCGCGGCGTGCCGGCCAACGCTTCATCGACCGCGTGCCCAAGCAGGTCAACGTCGGCGTCGAGGCCTTCAACCAAACGCCGCAGGTGCTGGCCAACCCGACGACCGACCGCGACGCGCTGGCGCTGGCGCTCGGCCGCCTGAGCTCCAGCGGCGGCACGGCGACCGGCGAGGCGATCCAAACCGCCACGCGCGTGCTGCGCCAGACGCCGTCGCTCAACGGCAAGAAGCCGCCGTCGGCGATCGTGCTGCTCTCCGACGGCGCCTCGACCAAGGGCGTCGACCCCGTCGCCGCCGCCCAGGCCGCGGCCAAGGTCAAGATCCCCGTCTACACCGTCACGCTCGGCACTGCCACCGGCACGATCACCGTGCCGCGCTCAGAGTCCGACCCGGCGGCCGGGACGATCGTCAAGCCGGTCCCGCCCGACGAGGCCTCGCTGCAGGCGATCGCGCGCGCCTCGGGCGGCAAGTCCTTCACCGCCGAGTCGGCCGACGATCTCTCTGCCGTCTACGAGCGGCTCGGCTCCCAGCTCGGCACCAAGAAGGAGCCGCGCCAGATCACCGCCGGCTTCGCGGGCGCGGGCCTCGTGCTCCTGGCCCTCGGCGCTGCGCTGTCGCTGCGCTGGTTCGGCCGCCTGATCTGATGACCCTCTCACCCCCACGCCGCAGAACGTTGTTCTAGGAGATACCTAATGGACGAGACCACCGAAATCCCCCACGACATCCACGACGACCCGCGCCGCGCGCTGGGCGAGGCGCTCCACGAGATCAAGCGCGTCATCGTCGGCCAGGACGCGATGCTCGAGCGGCTGCTGGTCAGCCTGCTCGCCGGCGGCCATGTGCTGCTGGAGGGCGTGCCCGGCCTGGCCAAGACGCTGACGGTCCGCACGCTGGCCGATGTGGTCGGCGGCACGTTCAAGCGCGTGCAGTTCACGCCCGACCTCGTCCCGGCCGATCTGGTCGGCACGCGCATCTGGCGCCCGGACACGGGGCGCTTCGACATCGAACTGGGCCCGGTCTTCGGCAATGTCCTGCTCGCCGACGAGATCAACCGCGCGCCGGCCAAGGTGCAGTCGGCGCTGTTGGAGGTCATGCAGGAGCACCAGGTGACGATCGGCGGCCAGACCTTCCCGGTCCCGCGCCCGTTCCTCGTGCTCGCGACGCAGAACCCGATCGAGTCCGAGGGCACCTACCCGCTCCCCGAGGCGCAGGTCGACCGCTTCTTGATGAAGTTGGTCGTCGACTACCCGACGGCGGGCGAAGAGGCCGCGGTCGTGGGCCGGTCGCTCGGCGCCGCGGCGGTCGTGCGCCAGCGCCTGGAGCTGCCCGATCTTGAGCGCTACGCGGCCGCGACCCACACGATCATGGTCGATCGCGACATCATCGCCTACGCCGTCGCGCTGGCCGACGCCACGCGCCACCCGCAGGCCCACGGCCTCGGCGACCTCGCCGGCATGGTCGAGTTCGGCGCCTCGCCGCGCGGGCCGATCGGCCTCGTCCACGCCGCCCGCGCGCTGGCGATGCTGCGCGGACGCGGGTACGTCAACGCGACCGACGTGCGCGATCTCGCACCCGACGTCCTGCGCCACCGGCTCGTGCTCTCCTACGACGCGCTGAGCGAGGGCGTGACCGCCGACGCGATCCTCGAGCGCGTGCTCGACGCGGTGCCCGAGCCCGACGACCGCTACCTGCATCGGGCCACGCGGAGCGCCGCTGCGTAATGGGCGACGGCGGTCGACAGCTCCCATTGGCGCCGCCCGCCGCCCGGCAGGGTCCGGGCCCGATGCCGCCCGCGCTGCTGGACGCCCTGGCGATCGCCGTGACCCAGCGGGTCGCCGGCGCGCTGCCGGGCGACCGGCGCGCGGCCGGCGTCGGCGCCGGCACCGAGCTCGCGCAGATCCGCCCCTACGTGTTCGGCGACGATGTGCGCCGCATCGACGCGGCGGCCTCGGCGCGGACCGGCGAGCCACATGTCCGCCTTGAGGTGCCCGAGCGCACGTTGACGACGTGGCTGGCGATCGACGTCTCCTCCTCGATGGCCTTCGGCACGGCGCAGCGGCTGAAGGCCGACGTCGCCGAGGGCGTCGCGCTCGCGCTCGGCCGGCTGGCCCTGCGCCACGCAGGCCGCGTGGGCATCCTCACCTTCGGCGCGGGCGAGCCGCGCCTGTTGCCGCCGCGCGGCTCCAAGGCCGGGCTGGTCGCGCTGCGCCGTGCGCTGGCCGACGGCGTCGCGGTCGACGGCGGCCACGATCCCCACGCGCTGGCCGACGCGCTGGGCCGCGTCGGGCGCATCGCGCGCCAGCCCGGGCTGGTCGTCGTCATCTCCGACTTCCGCGAGCAGCACGACTGGGCGCGCGCGCTCGGCGCGCTGCGCGCTCGCCACGCCGTGCTCGCCGTCGAGATCCACGACCCGCGCGAGGCCGAGATCCCGCCCGTGGGCCGGATCGCCGTCGTCGACCCCGAGACCGGACGGCGGATGGAGGTCGACACGTCGCGGCCGCGGGTGCGTGAGCGCTTCGCGGCCCTGGAGGCCGAGCGCCGCGGGACGCTGGCTTCCGAGCTGCGCCGCCTGCGCGTCGACCACGCGCCGCTGAGCACCGGCGAGGACTGGCTGCTGCACCTCGGGCGGCGGCTGCGATGACCGCCACGCCGCTTGCGCTGAGCTTTGGCGCGCCGCTCGGGCTGCTCGCGCTGCTCGCCGTCCCGGCGGCGCTGCTGCTGCTCTTGGCCGCCCGCCGGCGCCGGACCACCTATGCGATCCGCTTTCCCGCGGCCGCGACGCTGGCACGCGCCGCGGGCGTCATCTCGCCGTGGCGCCAATACCTGCCGACGGCGCTGGCGCTAGCCGCCATCGCGGCGCTCGCGCTCGCGCTCGCCAAGCCTCAGCGGACGGTCGCCGTGCCGGTCGAGGGCGCGTCGGTCGTCCTGGTCACCGACCACTCCGGCTCGATGTCGGCGACCGACGTCGAGCCCGACCGGCTGTCGGCCGCCGAGGCCGCCGCCGAGACGTTCTTGAACAAGCTGCCCAAGCCGACGCGCGTCGGCGTCGTCGCCTACTCCGACGGGCCGGACGGCACGCTGGCGCCGACGACCGACCGCGACCGCGTGCGCGCGACGATCGAGGCCCAGAGCGCCGCCGGCGCGACGGCCACCGGCGACGCGCTGCAGGTCGCGCTCACCACGCTCGCGCCTAACGGACGCAAGGCCGCACGGCCCGCCTCGGCGATCGTCCTGCTCTCCGACGGCAAGACCACCACGGGCCGCGACCCCGTCGAGGTCGCCCGCATCGCCAAGCGCCTCCACGTCCCGATCTACACCGTGGCGCTCGGCACCGACGACGCGACGATCCCCAACCCCGTGAGCCCGCAGAGCCCGCCGATCGCCGTTCCGCCCGATCCTGAGACGCTCAAGGAGATCGCCGACGTCTCCGGCGGCCGCGCGTTCACGAGCGACGACGCCAACCAGCTGCGCTCGATCTACTCCACGCTGGGCTCGCGGCTGGCGACCAAGCACGAGCAACGCGAGATCACCCCGGGCTTCGCCGGCGCCGGCCTCATCCTGTTGCTGGCCGCGGGGCTGCTGTCGCTCCCGCGCGTGGGGCGGTTGCCCTAAGGGTTTTGCAGCCGCGTCTGGGTGATGCGGAACTTGCCCTTGGCGGTGAAGAGGATGTCGATGTCGGTGTTCGCTCCCGACAGGACGGTCGTGCAGCGCACGCGGGTGCCCTTGTCGGGCTTGACGCCGTTGGGGCAGTGGACGGTGATCGTCGTCCCTGTCTGGCGATGGACGAAGTCGGCGATCTTCGTCTCGAGGTCCTGGCGATCGACCTTCCCGCCGCAGGCCCCCAGCGCGACGGTCGACAGCACGAGGAGTGCCGTCGGCGCCGCGCGTGCTGTCACGCGTCGACCTCGACGGCGGCGTCGCCGCGACGAGACGGCAGCGGCGGCAGCTCGACCGGCGAGGCGTGCATGGCGCGCAGGCGCACGTCGCGCCAGCTGACGCCCTCCTTGAGCAGCGCGGGCGCACCCATGACGAAGGCGGTGGCGATCTCGACGGCTTGCAGGATGATCCCGTAGCCGAGCGCGTCCTCGACGCTGATGCCATAGCCCTTGTGCAGCACGAAGACGCAGGCGGCCTGGAAGACGCCGAGGTTCGACGGCGTCGCCGGCAGCACGGCCGAGACGTTGACGGCGAAGAGGATCGCGGCAGCGGCGCCGATGCCCGCGCGGTCGTCGAGGCCGAAGGCCACCAACAACACGTAGCACGACAGCCACTGGATGACCCAGGCGAGCAGCTGGGCCGTGACGGCGACGCTGCCCAGCCGCGGGTGGCGGAAGACCTCGAGGCCGGCGCGGACCTGCGCGGTGGCGCGGCGCGCCTGGCGTGCCCAGGTGCGCACACGCGCCGAGCGCGAGCGGCCACCGCCGCGCAGCAGCGCGGGCGCGCCGAGGACCGCGGCCAGGATGACCAACGGCAGCGTCGCGAACGCGACCAGGCCGCTCTGGTGGCTGTGGAAGACCGGCACCGAGGCGAACATCACGCAGCCGAGGATCACCAGCGCGAGGATGTTCAGCAGCGTCTGGGAGACGATCGTTCCGAGCACGACCGGCAGACGAGAAGAGGCCCGCCCACCCCCGCCGATGCGCCGGGCGACGATCATCGCGCGCGCCGGCTCGCCGAGGCGGGCGGGCAGCGTCGCCGACATCAGCACGCCGATCATCGTCCCCTGGAGCGCGTCGCCCAGCCGCGGGCGGGGCGCGGTCGGCATCGCGGCGCGCAGGATCGCCGTCCAGGCGACGGCGCGCACGGCCATCGAGGCGCACATCAGCCCGAGCGCGACGAGCACCCACGGCGGCGTGGCGTGCAGCAGCGAGTGGCCGATGCGGTCCAGCCCGATGCGCTGCAGCGCGAAGAACGAGCCCGCGAGGATCGCCATGGCGACGATCGCCATCAGCGCGCGGCGGGCGAAGGCGAGGACAGGACGGGGCGCACGTTCACGCGACGGGCGCGGCGGCTCGATGCTCGGCAGCCGCCGAGCGGGCCGGCGCGGTTGCAGATCGGCCGACAGGGCGCCGACGCGGACACCCAAGCGCTGGCCGGCGCCTTCGGGCACGCCGACCGCGATCGCGTCCTCATAGGCTTCCAGGACCTGCGCGGCGACGCGCGGCCAGGCGTACTGGTGCGCAGTCTCCAGCGCGGTGGCCGACAGCGCGTCGCGCCGGACGGGGTCGAGCGCCAGCGCCCGCAGCGCCTCGCCGAGCGCGGCGGCATCGCCGCGCGGCACGAGGACGCCGTTGCCGCCGTCGTGGACGACGTCGCGGTAGCCGGCGATGTCGGAGGCGACGACCGGCGTGCCGGCGGCAAAGGCCTCGGTCAGCACCATGCCGAAGGACTCGCCGCCCAGCGACGGGGCAGCCAGGACGTCGGCCTCGCGCAAGATCTGGACCTTGGTCGCGTCGTCGACCTTGCCGAGCACCGTGACGCCCTCGCGGCCGTCGAGCAGCAGCGGCTCGACCTCCTCGGGCGTGGCGCCCACGATCTTCAGCTCAGCGGGCACGTGCTCGCGCAGCGCCTCGAAGGCGCGCAACAGCACGGGCAGGCCCTTGCGCTCCACGGCCTGGCCGACAAAGGCGATCTGCAGCGGGCGCTCGGTGGTGACCGCTTGGGCCGGCGTCAGCTCCAGCGCGTCGGGCACGGCGACGCCGTTGGGGATCACGCGGTAGCGGCCGCCGTAGAAGCGCTCGCCCGTCCAGGCAGCGGCCTCGGAGACGGCGATGCGGACCTTTAGGCGGTTGAGGCGGCGGCGGGCGCCGATTGCCACCGCGATCCCGTTGCTCACGGCGTTGGCCGAATAGCAGTGGAAGGTCCCGACCATCGGCACGCCGCAGGTCATCAGCGTGTCCCAGCCCACGCAGGGAACGACCGGCTCGTGGAGGTGGACAACGTCGTAGCCGCCGGTGCGCAGCTCCTCGCGCAGGGCGTGGACGTTGGGCCCGTAGGGCATCGTCAAATTGGAGACTGCGCCGTTGGCCGGAAAGCCCATCGTCCGCCCCAGCGAGACGAGCCAGCCCGGCAGTTCGCGCTCCTGGGGGACCGCGCCGCGATGCCGCCGCACCGAGCGGCGGTCGGGCGGATCAACAGGGGCCAGGACTCGCACATCGTGGCCGAGCGAGGAGAGCTCCTCCCGCAGTGCCTCGATATGCCGCGTGACGCCCCCGGGGTAGGTCCACGAATAGGGGCTGACGAGCGCGATGCGCATCGCGTCAATCGTATCGGTCGCCACCCCGGAACGGCCGTGGGGGTAACCCCCGTTCACATTACAATCAGGTAGCTCATGGCCGACCGTCACTTCGTGAAGTACACATTCCTGCAGCTCGATCCTGCCTGGCGGCGGCTGCCGGAGTCCGAGCGCGCACAGCACAAGCAGGAGTTCCTGGCCGCCTGCGAGGACTTCGGGACCGACCACCTGCTGCAGGGCTTCTCGCTGGTGGGCACGCGTGCCGACGCCGAGCTGATGCTGGTCATGGAGGCCGAAAACCTCGACCGCATCCACGAGTTCCACGTCGTGCTGTCCCAATCGGGGCTGATGCAGTGGGCGACGCAGCCCTACTCGTTCCTGGGACTGCGCAAGGCCTCGGAGTACAGCGACGAGGAGCGCCAGATCCCGCGCCGCTTCAAGGGCAAGTACCTCTTCGTCTACCCGTTCGTCAAGACGCGCGAGTGGTACGGGCTAGAGGCGGGCGAGCGCTGGCGGATCATGCAGGAGCACATCGCCGTCGGCCGCGAGTACCCGACGGTCGACAACCACACGACCTACTCCTTCGGGCTCGACGACCAGGAGTTCGTGGTCGCCTTCGACACCAACGACGCGGGCGCGTTCCTGGATCTCGTGCAGCGGCTGCGAACGACCGAGGCGTCAGCCTGGACCAAGCGCGACACGCCCTCGTTTACCTGCATCAACACGTCGGTCGAGCGGGCGCTGATCGCGCTCGACGGCCAGGCGCTGCACGTCCCGGCGCTCTAGCCGGGTGGACGCCGCCTACGCGCAGGATTGCGGGAGCGCGGGCGCCGGTGCGGTCGGCGCGCGGGCGCCCCATGCGGCCCAGAGGTCGTAGGTCGGATAGACGCGGGTGAGGGCCGCGTCGGCCAGGCCGACGGGATACGCGGTGTCCTCGCGGAAGGTGTATTGGAACGCCGCGTCGACGCGGGGATCGTCGGCCCAGCGGCGCAGCGCGTCGGCCTGGGCGCGGCACTGCGCGCGCAGCGACGCGTCGTCGATCGGACGCTGGGCGCCGGGGTTGTCGCCACCGACGCCGGTCTCGGTCACCCAGATGTGCGCGCCCTTCGTGCACGGCCGGGCGTCGAGCGCCTGCTCGAGCGTGGTGATCGGGTCGGGCCTGTCGGGATCGGGCTTGACCTGGGCGTAGTCGTGCTGGGACCACGTACGGCTCGCGCAGGCGACCGCATCGGGCAGCGCGGCGACCATCTCCTGAACCGTGGAGCGCCTCGGTGAGGCGACGGTCGTGCCGGCCATCTCGCCAAGGACCAGCTGCTGGTCGCCGGGCACGGCGTCCAGCGCGGCCTTGGCGGCGAGCACGAGCTGGGAGTACACGGCAGGGGCCAGCGAGGGCGAGGCCGGGTCGCACGTCGCGCGCTGCGGGCTGATGAACGCGGGGTGGTTGGGCTCGTTCCAGGGGCTCCACCAGCGAACCGTCGCGCCCTCCTGGGCCGCCAGCGCGGCGACCTCGGTGATCAGCGCCTTGTAGGCCGTAAGCCCGGCGGTGTTGATCGGCCGCGAGGTCGGCGTGGCGTCCTTGCGCTCGCAGCCCGACGCCGGGTTGGCGGCCCAGTCGGGCACGTTGGCGATGACGATCTCGACCTGCGGAACGCCAAGGCCGGCGCGCTGCAGGGCGGCGAGCGCGGCCAGCTCGTCGGCGATCCCGCTGAAGGCGCCGCACGGCGGCCGGCCGCGCAGGCAGCCGTCGGCGGGATGGCGCAGGTCGGCCGGCTGGGCGGCGTCGGGCTGCAGCTGGTTCCAGTAGATCGGCACACGCAGGAAGCGCGGGTGCAGCGCGAGAAGGCGGTCGCGCCAGATGTCGAAGCCAGGCGCGACCGCGTGGTCGGCGGCCGGCCAGAGCAGCTGCGGGTTGGACTCGGTCAGGCCGGTGGCCAGGACCGTCGGCTTGGGTTTCGGCTTCGGCGCGGGCGCACGCTGCGCCATGGCCGGCGCACGCTCAGGGGCGTCTTGCCCCGCGCCGCAGCCGGCGACAAGCAGCGCGGCGCAGACCGCCGCCGCGCGCAGGGCGACCGTCAGACGGCCGAAACCTGCTCTTCGTCTTCGACGCGGAACGAGGAGCCACAGCCGCAGGCCGCCACGACGTTCGGGTTGTTGACCTGGAACCCGGCGCCCTGGAGCGAGTCCACGTAGTCGATGTGCGACCCGTCGACGTACGGCAGGCTCTGCGCGTCGACGAGGATGCGGAGGCCGTGGTCTTCGAAGACGACGTCGCCCTCCTTCTGGTCGTCGAACGCGAGCTGATACTGAAAGCCCGAGCAGCCGCCGCCGCGCACGCCGACGCGCAGGCCGGCGGAGGTGACGTCAGCGCCCTGGGAATCCAGGAACTCGCGGACCTTCTCGGCGCCCTTCTCGGTGAAGAGGACGCCCTTGGCGTTGAATGTGACGGTCGTTCCGGTCATCGCTATACAAAGGATAGCGATACCCTCAAGCACCAATGCCGACGACCGACGAGATCAAGCGCCGCATCGAGGCGGCGATCCCGGAGAGCACCGCCGAGGTGGAGGACTGGACCGGCACGGGAGACCATCTCCGCGCCACCGTCGTCTCCCCCGCCTTCGCCGGTCTGACCCGCATCGCGCAGCATCGGCTCGTCTACGACGTCTTCGGCGCAGAGATCGGTGGCCCGATCCACGCGCTGTCCCTCACCACCCGAGTCCCGGAGCAGCAGGCATGAGCGACACCAATCCCATCCGTGACGCGATCGCCGAGGCGATCCGCGACAACAAGACGATCCTCTTCATGAAGGGCACGCCCGACGCGCCCGCGTGTGGCTTCAGCGCTCGCACGGTCGCGGCGCTGCAGGCGCTCGACGCGCCGTTCGCCGCCGTCGACATCCTCCCGGATCCGCGGATCCGCCAGGAGTTGTCGGCCATCAGCAACTGGCCGACAATCCCGCAGCTCTTCTTCGCGGGCGAGCTGGTCGGCGGCTGCGACATCGTCATGGAGATGTTCGAGTCCGGCGAGCTGGCCGAGACGCTCGGCGTCGAGCAGGCCGAGGACGCGGATGCGGTTACGGCTCAGCCGGCCAGCGGTCCGGCGCCGCTCGGCATCGAGAACCGCCTGAGCTAGCCCCACCCTGTCCGGCCCTACGGCCGGACCACGACCCGCAGCCGTGTGCTGCCGCTGATGCGCAGCTGCGGGTCGCGCAGGACCTCGATCTCGCCCGTGGCCGAGTCGCCGCTGCTGTCGCCGGGGTCGCGGAAGCTCGCCGTCACGCCGTCTTCACGGTGCAGCCCGGCGACGGCTTGGGCCAGCTCGTCGAGGTCGCGCGGGCCCGGATCGTCGTTGGACGAGTCGCTCTGGTCGCCCAAGGTGATGGTGAACGTCGAGCTGAGATCCTGGGCGTCGCCCTGGCCGGCGACCGCATCGGCGGCCGCACCCGTGAGGCTGAGGATGTGCGTGCCCTTCTTCAGATCACGCGGGACGTGCACCTTGACCGTCTTGGTGAAGCGCGCGCCACGGACGCGCTGGGCGAGGATCCGGACCCTGAGGTCATGGCCGCGGCGGACATGGGTCGGGGCCGCGGCGGCGAGCAGGAAGGCCTGATGCAGATCGCGCCGGAGCTTGAGGTTGACGGCCGCGCTGGTGACGTGCAGCGTGCCGAAGTTGTAGGTGTCGAGTAGGCCGGTGGCGGCGGCGAAGTCGGCGACCAGCGGCGCGGCCGGTGAGCTCGGCGAGCCGCCGACATAGGTGTTGCAGAACCGCAACGGCGCCTTGCGCTCGCGGACCGTGATCCGCACGCACATCTCGCCGCTCTGGCGGGCGGGCGAGCCGCGCAGGATGTTGTAGGCCGCCTGGGCGACGGCGACGGGACCGACCTGCGTCAGCGACGAGCTGCCGGTCGGCTGGCCGACGGCGGTCTCGTCGGCGATCTCGACGTTCTCATGGACGACGCGTCCGGAATCCAGGTCGGTGGCCGAGACGCGCAGCGGGAAGCGATCGGGCAACGCGCCGAGGCGGCCGACGACGGCCGACGGTGCGTCGTTGGTCAGCGTGCCGAGGTCGTGGCCGGGCGCCGCGAGCTTGTAGCTCGTCTGCTGGTCGGAGTCGATCGGGTTGTTGACGACCGTGTAGACGTAGGCGTCCTGGAGCAGCAGCGAGCGGCGCCCCGCGGCGTCGAGCGGATGGCCGAAGGCCCAGACGCTGCTGCCGTCGACGTAGGTGACGGTGCCCACGGCGCCGGCCTCGATGTCGCCGCCGGCCAGGCCGACCGCGACCGAGCTGCCGGGCTGCAGGGTCTGCACCGGGAAGGCCGCGGCGCGCGGTGCGGCCGGCGCAGCGTAGAGCGCACGGTTGAGCTTCTTGCCGGCGGTTTGCAGCGCGGTGGCGACGGGACCCGAGACGCCAGAGAAGCTCAGCGGTGTGGCCAGCGCGCGCACCTTGCGCTTCAGCGCGGCCGGCATCGGCTTGGCGCTGGCGGGCGGGTCGACCGGCTCGCCGAGCATCGTCTCGATCGGCGTTACGAGCACGAGCTTGTTGCCGTAGTCGCCCGTGCCCTGGGCGATCGCGCCGATGGTCTTGGCGACGCCGTCGGCGGGGTCGACGCACTTGACCGGCGAGCCGGAGAACCCCTCGGCGATGCCCGTGGTGTCGACGGCGGGACCGCTGACGGTCACGAGGATCTGGGCGTCGGGCCCGCTGAGCACGTCGAGGACGTCGACGTCGAAGGACGAGATGTCGGTGCCGCGGATCACGCTGTAGCCGGTGCAGTGCATGCCGCTCTGGACGTTGGCGAGCGGCATGATCGGATCCCCCGCGTGAGCGGCGGCAGGGATCAGCAGGGACAGGAGCGCGGCGAGACCCACCGCGAGGCGCGTTTTGAGCACGGGTCGCGCGAACAGTAGAGAACCCTGTGCGCCAGGTGCGCAATAGGGTCTGGGACGTGGCTGCGATCCAGGCGCTGAGGTGGGACGGGCGGCGGCTGTCGGTCATCGATCAGACGCTGCTGCCGGGCGCCGAGACGTGGCTGGCGCTGACCGGCGCGGCCGACACCGCGGCGGCGATCGCGCGGCTGGCGGTGCGCGGCGCGCCGAACATCGGGATCGCAGCGGCCTACGGGCTGGCTATGGAGCTGTCGGCGCGACCGTCGCTGGGCGCGCTGGAGGACGGCGCGGAGGTGTTGCTGGCCTCGCGGCCGACGGCGGTGAACCTCGCCTGGGCGGTGGAGCGCGTGCGCGCGGCGGCGTTGGGCGCGGGGCCGTCGACGATCGCGAGCGCGGCACGGGGCGAGGCGCAGAAGATCCATGCAGCCGAGGACGCGGCGAGCATGGCGCTGGCGGGGTTCGGGGCGGAGTTGTTGTCGACGGCGCGCACCGTGTTGACCCACTGCAACACGGGCGCGCTGGCAACCGGCGGCCGCGGCTCGGCGCTCGCCGTCTGCATCGAGCTGGCGGAGCGCCACGAGGGCGTGCGCGTGATCGCGTGCGAGACGCGGCCGCTGCTGCAGGGAGCGCGGCTGACGGCGTGGGAGCTGCAGCGGCTGGGCATCCCGTTCTCGCTGATCGTGGATGGGGCGGCGGCGGGGTTGCTGCGCCGGGGTGTGGTGGATGGTGTGGTGGTCGGGTGTGATCGGGTGGCCGCCAACGGGGATGTGGCTAACAAGGTCGGGACCTACACGCACGCGCTCGCGGCGCGGGCTGCGGGGGTGCCGTTCGTGGTGGCGGGGCCGACGTCGACGATCGATCTCGGGACGCCGAATGGCGATGCGATCGAGATCGAGGAGCGAGGTGCCGAGGAAGTGCTGCGGTTCGGAGGCGTCCTCGTCGCTCCGCCCGGCACCTTTGTCATCAACCCGGCGTTTGACGTGACGCCGGCGTCGCTGGTCTCCGCGTTGGTGACGGAGAGAGGCGTCGCGTCGCCGGTCGAGGCTGCGTCCATCGCCACCTTGCTCGCCTGAAGGGGTGCTTCGTTAACTTGGGGGCCGCCTGTGACGCGTGGACGCAGCGCGCGCGTGGGCTGGCTGGCGTTGGCTGGTGCGCTCGGTGTGGCTGGCGCTCCGCTCAGGCGTGGGTCGGGGTGCCTGCTGTGGACCGTTCCTCACCGAGGGGAGTGAGCGGTGTTGGCGCTCCGGGCGCCACTCGCCGTCCGTGTGAGCCCTTGGGAGATCGGGGTCGTCCTGTTTCCTTATGTGGGACACCAGGCGACCCGGACCTGGGCGCGAGGGATCCGGGTCGATTCGAGCACAATAATTGTGCTCCAGGCGCCCCGGACCGAGAGTTCGACATCGATCGCAGACGCGGGGCGTCTAACCCCTCCTATGCGAGGGGTAGCCGACCTGGACCCAAGTGATGGCGGATGACCCCAGGCGCCTGCACCACAACAGCCGCCTCACTCCCTCGGTGAGGAACGGTCCACAGCAGACAGCGAGGCCAACGCCTGAGCGGAGCGCCAGCCACACCGAGTGCACCAGCCAACGCCAGCCAACCCACGGCCCACATCACCAGAGACGTGTCGCGCACAAACGCCCCCACTGACGAAGCGAGACGAAGAGCTCAATCCCCCAGCAACCGCGCCGCGCCCAAGACGCGCCCGACCCCGAACCCCACCGCCCGCAACGCCAGCGGCTGCCGCGTCCCGACCCGCCCCACGGCCTCCGGCTCCCGCTCCCGATACCACTCGATCGTGTCGATCAACGGCTGCTCGTGATGTCCCGGCGACCACCCGAGCTCCCGCTTGGCCTTCGTCGACCGAAACGCCCACTGCTGCGACAGCGCCCGGATCTCCTCGACCGTGATCGGCGGCCGCCCCGGCAGCGCCTCGAAGCTTCGCGCCAAGGCCAGCGCCGCGTGCAGCGGCAGTTTGACCGCCGGCGGCTCCACGCCCGACAGACGCCCCAGATCGGCGAACAGCCGATCGTTGGTGAAGTTCCGCCCGCCCAAGATGTAGCGCTCGCCGACACCCCCGCGCTCCTCGGCCAGCAGGTGGCCACGAGCGACATCCTCCGCACCCACGATGCACAGCGCACCATCGACATACAGCGGAATCTCCCGGCGCAGAAACCGCCGCACCAACTCGGTCGACGACCGATGTACATCACCACGACCCAGCACATGCGCGGGGTTGACGATGACCACCGGCAACCCTTGCGCGCAAACACGCAGCGCCTCACGCTCGGCCTCGGCCTTCGCGTTGGCATAGGCCAACCCGATCCGCGCGGCGTTGAAGACCTGCGTCTCGTCGGCGGTCGAGCGGCCGTCTGCCGGACCGATCGCGGCGATCGTGCTCGTGTGCACGGTGCGCTGGACGCCGGCACGCAGCGCCTCCTCCAGCGCGATCCGCGTGCCGATGACGTTGGCCTGGTAGAGGTCGCCCCAGCCGGCGCGCAGCATCGTCGCATCGGACACGTGAAAGAAGCGATCGACACCGCGAAGCGCCCGACGCATCTCGCCGCGGTTGGTCGCGTCGGCCACGACGACCTCGACGTCGAGGTCGGCGATCGCGTCCATCGTCGCGTGCTCGGGGACCGTCACGCGGACGTTGTCACCGCGCACCAGCAGCGCCCGCGCGACGTGTGAGCCGACGAGCCCGGTGGCGCCGGTGACGAGCGTGATGGCCATGTCCGCGCCCATCCTCCCACGACACAAGACCCCGTAGGCTCCGACCATGTCCCAGGTCGCCGTGGTCACCGACACCACGCACTACGCCCCGCGTGCGCTGCTCCAGGCCCACGACATCCACGAGGTGTCGCTGTACGTCAACCTCGGCGACCGCCACGAGCGTGAGTCCGACATGCCGGACTTCACGGCCTTCTACAACCAGTTGCGCCAGCTCGACCAGCTGCCGACGACCTCGCAGCCGTCGATCGGCGACTTCCTGGAGGTCTACGAGCCGCTGGCCGCCCAGGGCCGCGACATCGTCTCGGTCCACATCGCCGGCGGGATCTCGGGCACCGTCGAGAGCGCACGCCAGGCGGCAGCCGAGGTCACCACCACGTATCCGGGCCGGCGCGTCGAGGTCATCGACTCGCGCACCGCCTGTGGCGGCATCGGGCTCTGCGCGCTGGCCGGCGCAGCCGCCGCCAGCACGGGCGCCGACGTCGACGCCGTCGCCCAGCGCGTCAACGACGCGACCGACGCCATGAAGATCTGGTTCGCCGTCGACACGCTCGAGTTCCTCAAGCGCGGCGGCCGCATCGGCACCGCGCAGGCGTGGCTCGGCGGCGCGCTGAAGATCAAGCCGATCCTCACGATCAACCGCGAGATCACGCCGGTCGAGCGCGTCCGCACCTCCGGCCGCGCGTTCGAGCGGATGGTCGACTACCTCAAGGCCCGCCACGAAGATGGCGCCGACGGCTGGGTCGTCCAGCACATCCAGGCCCACGAGCAGGCCGCCAAGCTGGTCGAGCGCGGCCGCGAGATCTACGGCACCGAGCCCGTCTTCGTCTCCGAGATCGGGCCCGTCATCGGCACCCACGTCGGTCCCGGCCTGCTTGGCGCCGGCGGCCTGCCGCGGGCGCTGCTGGCCGAGCTCGGCGTCTGAGCCATCGAGGGACGACCTGGGTCTAGGTGGCGGGGAGGATCGTGCCGCCGGGGCCGTCGTCGGGGCCGCCCACGCCCGGCGGCCCGGGCGGCTGCGGGCCGGCCGGATCGATGATCGCGGCCTCACGCGCTTCGGCCCGCCACTCCCACCACTCGCGGACGAGGATCTGGATCGAGGCCGCCAGCGGGATCGCGACGATCGCGCCGAGGACGCCGAGGAGCGTGCTGCCGAAGAGCACGGCGATGAGGACGATGATGGGCTGGACCTGGACCGTGCGACGCTGGACCTGCGGCTGGATGATGTTGTTCTCCAACTGCTGGTAAATGATCGCCCAGATCGCCCAGATGATGGTGTCGCTGGGGAAGTCATTGAACAACGTGACCAACCCGATGAGGATCGCCGCCGCCGTCGCGCCGACCAGCGGGATCAGCGACGCCAGCCCGGCCAGCACCGCCAGCGGCGCCGCAAACGGGACGCCCAGGATCTCCAACACGATGAACGCCTGGACGCCCGCGATCAGCGCGATCGTCAGCGCGCCCTGGACGTAGCCGCCGACTGCCGCGGCGGTGCTGTCGAGGATGCGGCGCATGCGGTCGCGCTCGGCCTCGGGTCTGAGCCGCAGCGCCGCGTCGGTCCAGCTGCGACCGCCCGCCACGATGAAGATGCTCAAGATGAGGATGTTGACCAGCGCGAAGACCGAGTTGACCAGGCCGAGGCCGATGTCGCTCAGCACCTTGGCCGCATCGCCGATCTTGGTCGGCAGCTGGTTGGCCTGCTTCTGGAGCTGGCCGGTCAGGTCGTACTTGTCGTCGAGCTTGCGCAGGCGCTCGTTCTTGTTGACGTAGTCCTGGACGTCGTGGGCGTAGCCGGGCAGGTCCCCGGCAAGGTTGGTGCCCTGGGTGACCAGCGGCGGGACCACCAGCGCGGTCAGCCCGACCGGGACGAGGACCAGCCCGAGGTAGACGATCGTGATCGCAAAGCCACGCCGCATGTGCTGGTTGAGCCGGTTGACCGGCCCGGAGACCGCGATCGCAACGAACGTCGCCGTCAGCACCCAGCCGATCGGCTTGCGCAGCAGGTAGACGAGGTACAGCGAGATCGCCGCCAGGACGACGATCGCGACCACGCGGATGATCGTGCGAACGGGAAGCTCGTTGGCGCGGGACTGCATCCGGCGCAAACGCTATGGATGGGCGCGGACAGTGCGAGCGAGCCCCTGGGCGAGCTCGCGCCGCGAAACGAGCCCCCTGAGCGAGGCTTCGCCTACCAGCGGCGCTTCTTGCGGCGCAGCAGGCCGCCGATGGCGGCGATCCCGCCACCGATGACAAAGCCCGCGACGGCCGCGCCGATCAGCACCTCCTGCTGGTGCTCGCGCAGCTGCTTGCGCCAGTCGGTGACCTCGGCCACCTCGCCGCGCAGCCGCTCCATCGAGACGGCCAGCTCGGCGCGATTTGCTTCGACGGACCGCCGGATATCCGTAGATGAGCGCTGGGGCATCAGACGGTCCCTCCGGGGTGTTCGGCCGTCATGGTCTCCTTGATCAGCTTGGCCTCTTCGATGGCCATCTTCGGCGTGGGCGACGAGCCGGCCTTCAGCGCGCGGAACGCGACATAGCCGGCCAGCGCGGCAAGTACCAGCAGGATGGCGGCGACGGTGAAGTAGCCCCAGAACGGCTGGTTATCGGGGAACGGAATCGCCCAGTAGGCGAGCTCGGCCAGCCCGAACAGGATCATGATCGAGGCGGCGAGCACGAAGACGCCGGCAGCGGCCGCGACGGCCGCGCCCTTGCCGAGCTTGGTGACCTTCTCGGTCACCTCGGCCTTGGCGAGTTCGATCTCCTCGCGGACCAGCAGCGAGGCCTTCTCGCTGACCTCCTGGATCGCGGTGACGAGGTTGGTCGGCTGCTGTTGGTCGCTCATCGGTGCCTCCGCTTGGCCAGGCCCTTGAGGAAGACGGCGGCCACGAGGCCGCCGGCGAACGCCGCGCCCACGAGCTTCTCGGGGTGTGGATCGACCGGCTGGGCGTCCAGCAGGGCGCTGCCGGCCGGCTGACCAAAGGTCGCCTCGGCGGCGCCGACGGTCGGCGTCGGCTCGACCGGCGTTGCGAACTCCGGCGCCGGTCCCGCCTCGGTGGGGGCGAACGGGTCGGGGGCGTCCTCGCTCACTCGGGCGGGTCCTCATCGAAGATCCGGCGGTAGGCGATGGCCGCGACGCGCGAGGCGGCGATGGAGGCGATGGCCCCGAAGGCCGCCAGCAGCCCTGACCAGGCAAGGCGCTTGGTGATGTCGTTGTGCTGCATCTGGGCCGGACTCTACCCACCGGACCTGCTGGCTAGCGATCGAGCCCGCTGCAGATCGTCTCGACGATCAGGCGCTTGGCCTCGTCGAAACCGCCGGCCGATTGCGGCAGCGAGTCAAAGATCCAGCCGGTGAGCACCTGCTCGATGGCGCCGTAGAAGGCCATCGCGGCGAACTGCGGCGAGATGTCGGAGCGAAACTCGCCCGCGACCTGTGCCTTCTCGACCACAGCGCCGATCAGGTTGTAGGCCTCGGTGATCTTCGCCAGATGCGTCTGCCCGAAGGAGTTGGCCGCGCGTGTGACCTCGACGATGATGACCTTCATCAAGTCCGGGTCGTGGCGGTAGGAGTCGACGATGAAGCCGGCGATCGCCTCGAGCTTGCGACGAGCCGTGATGTCCTGGGTGTCGACCTCGCGGATCGCGTCGAGCATGACGTTCCAGCGCTCCAGGAACAGGGTGTCGAGCACCTCGTCCTTAGAGCGGAAGTAGTGGTACACCAACCCGTAGGCGACGCCGGCCTCGTCGGCGATGTCGCTGACGCGGCAGGTGTGAAAGCCCTGACGAGCGAAGACGCGCACAGCGGCATCGAGGATCAACCGGCGCTTCTCGGCGGCGGCCTGGGGCGACCGTCCCACCCGGCCGGCCATCAGCCGTAGACCTCCGGACGGCGGTTGGCCAGCGACGGGAGGTCGGCGCGGATGCGGTTCTGGCGATCGAGGTCGAGCTCGGCGACGATGTGGCACTCCACGTCGGGCGCCTGAGCAAGGACGATCCCCCACGGGTCGACGATCATCGAGCGGCCGCCGGTGCGCAGACCCGGCGCGTGGCGCCCGACCTGGTTGGCGGCCACGACGAAGGCCTGGTTCTCGATGGCGCGAGCGCGCAACAGGATCTCCCAGTGGTCACGGGTCGTAGGCTCGGTGAAGGCGGCGGGGACGGCGAGCACGCGCGCCCCGTCGACCGCCAGGCGGCGGTAGAGCTCGGGGAAGCGCAGGTCGTAGCAGATGGTCAGACCGAGTTGCAGGCCATCGGCGAGGGTGCTCAGGACGACCTCGTCGCCCGGTGCCTCACCGTCGGACTCGCGGTAGTCGCGGCCGCCGACGAGCACGTCGAACATGTGCAGCTTGCGGTAGATCGCGCGGTCGCTGCCGTCGGGGCCGAGGTGGACGGAGGTGTTGTACCCGCGACCGTCGCCGCTGTCGGCGACACGCTCGGCGATCGACCCCGCGACGAGATCGATCTCCAACTCGCGCGCGATCGCCCGCGCCCAGCTCAGCGCGGGTCCATCGAGCGGCTCGGCGCCGGCGCGCTGGTCCTCGGGCGTTCCGTAGACCGACCACTTCTCGGGCAGCACGACCAGCGACGCGCCATCGCGAACAGCGGCCCGCACGAGACGGTCAGCGGTCTCGAGGTTTGTAGCCTTGTCGGCGGTCGCGGTGAGTTGGACAGCGGCGGCGCGCACGGTCTCTCCGAATTAACGATTGACTGGTCAGTCAACCGATCTCTGGGAGCATACCCCGGACGTGCCGAGCCTGGACGACCTCCCGCTGCGCAATCGCCCGTCCGGACTGCCGGTACCGCCGGAGCGCATGGCGCTGCTGCGCGATCGCCGGCCGCTAAAGCGCTGGCGCTACCTCGGCCTCTACGGCGAGGAGCTCATGCTGTGCGCGGCCAACGTGCGCGTCGGGGTGCTACCGCAGGCGTTCTGGGCGACGTGGGATCGCCGCGAGCTACACGAGAAGACCGTCTTCCGGCCGGGCGGGGTCGTGCTCGACGACGACGCCGCGCGCTTCGGCCGCGCCGACCTGACGCTGACGCCCGACGGCGACGCGATGGCGGTCACCTCGCGCCACGGCGACTCCTACATCTGGACGCGCAAGCAACCGGTGCGCGCGACCGGCACGGTGGACGGTCGGGCGGTGGAGCTGCGCGGGCTGATCGACGACTCCGCCGGCTACCACGCGCGGCGCACCGACTGGCGCTGGTGTGCGGGCATAGGCGAGACCCCTGAGGGCAACGTGTTGGCCTTCAACATCGTGGTCGGCGTCCACGACGCGCCGGTCGGTAGCGAGCGCACGCTCTGGGTCGACGGCGTCGCCCAGGAGCTGCCACCCGCGCGCTTTGACGAGAACTTGGGCGCCGTGACGTTCGACGACAACTCCGTCTTGCGCTTTGCTGAAGAGGCCCGCCGTGCGCGCGCCGACGACTTCAAGCTCTTCGCCAGCGACTACATCCAGCCGTTCGGCACCTTCTCGGGGACGCTGCCCGGCGGGGTGATCGTCGCTCGTGGTTGGGGCGTGATGGAAGCCCACAGCGTCCGCTGGTGAACCGGAAGCGGCGGCTAGGCTCAAGCGATGCCGCCGCCGTTTTCTTCTGAGCTGGCCCGGGAGCTCGCCCCCGGCCTGCTGGAGCGCTTCGAGCGCTACGTCCGCATCGAGTCCACCGCGGCGCGCGAGCGCACGCAGAGCCCGAGCACGCCGGGGCAGCTGGAGATGGGGCGACTGCTGGTCGACGAGCTGCAGGCTGCGGGTCTCGACGACGCCGCGCTGGACGGCAACGGCTACGTGACCGCGACGCTGCCGGCGACGGTCGCCGACGCGCCGGTCATCGGGCTTATCGCCCACGTCGACACCAGCCCGGACGCGCCCGGTGCGGGGGTTGAGCCGCTCGTGCACCGCGACTACGACGGCGCGAGCATCGCGCTGCCGCGTGGCGAGACGGTCCTGGATCCCGCGTCCGTCTCCGGCCTCGCCGCCAAGGTCGGCCACGACCTCATCACCTCGTCGGGCGACACGTTGCTGGGGGCCGACGACAAGGCCGGCGTCGCCGAGATCGTCACCGCGGTGAGCTATCTCGCTGCGCATCCCGAGCTCCCCCGCCCCACGCTGCGCGTCTGCTTCACACCCGACGAGGAGATCGGCGAGGGCGCGACGCTCTTCGACGTCGAGCTCTTCGGCGCGTTCTGCGCCTACACCATGGATGGCAGCGAGCTCGGCGAGCTGCAGGACGAGACGTTCACGGCCGCCGAGGTCAAGCTGACGATCCACGGCGTCGACATCCACCCCGGCTTTGCCAAGGGCATCCTCGTCAACGCCACGCGGCTGGCGGCGCAGATCGTCGCCGCGCTGCCGTCCGATCGCCTAACGCCGGAGACGACCGACGAGCGCGAGGGCTACATCCACCCCTACGCGATCGCCGGCGACGCGCAGTGCTCGACGGTGACCGCGATCGTCCGGGACTTCGACGATGACCTGCTCGCCGACCACATCAACTTGATCCGCACGACCGCGGAACGGATTGTGGGCGTCGAGCCGCGTGCACGGCTGGAGGTCGACGTCCATCATCAGTACCCCAACATGCGCTCGCATCTCGAGCCGTTCCCCGAGGTGGTGGCTGCTGCCGAGCGCGCGATCAAGGCCGAGGGGTTGGAGGCGCGGCGCACGGTGATTCGCGGCGGCACCGACGGCTCGCGGCTGAGCGCCATGGGATTGCCGACGCCCAACGTCTTCACCGGCGGCCACGAGTTTCACTCCGTGCGCGAGTGGGCGTCGCTGCACGACATGGCGTCGGCCGCGGCAGTGATCGTCCGGCTCGCCGAGGTCTGGACGCAGGACGATCTGCGCGCGGCCGCCGGCGCACCGCGAGCCGCGGCGCCGGCGTCCTCTTAGGCGCGTCCGAGAGGAACGCTCGACGTTCTGTGACGTGTGGAGCGTCACGAAACGTCGAGCATTCGTCTCAGACAGCCGCGGCGGGGCCGGCCAGGCTCGCCCAGAGGTGAAGGACGGCGTAGCTGCGCCAGGGTGACCAGGAGGGCGCGGCGGCCGGGTCGGCGCCGAGCTCGCGCAGCGCCCGCTGGACCGCGACGTCACCGTCGAGGAAGACGTCGGGGTCGCCGAGACGCATCGCGACGTAGCCCGCGGTCCAGGGGCCGATGCCCCAGAGGTCCTGGAGCGCGGCGGCGTCTTGCGGCCCGACGAGCGGCGGGTCGGCGGCGGCCAACTCGCGCAGCGTGCGAGCACGTGAGCGCGGCATCGTGAAGACCTCGTCGGGCGCGGCGGCGACCTGCGCCGGGGTCGGGAAGTGGTGGGTCAACGCGCCGTCGGCGGTGGTGAGCGGCGTCGCCACGGCCGCCGTGATCCGCCCGGCCAGCGTACGCGCTGCGGCGACCGTGATCTGCTGGCCGAGGACCGCGCGCGCCGCGATCTCCCAGCCATCGACGACACCCGGCACGCGCAGACCGGGGCGTGCACGGATCAGCGGGCCGAGATGCGGATCGCCATCGAAGTGGGCCGCGACGGCTCGGGGGTCGGCGTCAAGACCGAAGAGCGCACGGGCGCGGCGGATCGCCTCGGGCTCGTCGCGCTCGTCGTCGAGGGTGAACGCCGCGGTGACACCGTCGGCAACTGGGGTGAATGCGAGGATCGCGGCGCCGTGCGGCAGCGCGAGCGTCCGGCGGTAGGTGCCGTCACGCACCTCCTCCACGCCCGTGATCGCGCGAGCGGCGAGGAAGTCCAAGACGGCGGCGCCGTCGAAGGGCTGGGCGGTGGGCAGGTGCATCGTGTCGAGGAATATCGTGCCGCGCGTGAAGATCGTGAGCGTCATGACCACCGCCGCGCGCGGTGGCGGAGAGTACGCCGCGGTCGACCTGCTCGACGCGCTCGGCCGCCGGGGCCACGACGTGGTGATGCTCAGCAACGTGGCGGAGATCGCCGACGGAACGACGGTGCCGGTGCGGCCGATCGACCTCGGGCCCAAGCTGTCGCGTCGCAGTGCGGTCTCGCTGACGCTGCGCGCGCCGCTGGTCCTGCGGGCGCTGCGCAGCGCGCTGGAGCGCGAGGCGCCCTACGACGTGCTGCTCGTCCACTACAAGAAGGAGCAGCTGCTGGCGCCGTGGCTGCCGCGGCGGCTGCGGCCGACGCTGGCCTGGGCCGAGTGGGGACCGGTGCCGCGCCAGCTGCGCAGCGGCGCACCCAACGTGCTGTTTCGCCGCGCGGCGCGTGACGTCGGCGCCGTGCTGGCGGTCTCGGCCGGGACGAAGGAGTCGCTCGTG
Organism: uncultured Conexibacteraceae bacterium; assembly: GCA_963836485.1. GTDB lineage: Bacteria > Actinomycetota > Thermoleophilia > Solirubrobacterales > Solirubrobacteraceae > Baekduia. The sequence continues at coordinate 201,942 of CAWIJS010000010.1, forward strand.
GAGGCCGGGATCGACGCCGGGATCATCGCGGTCGTTCCCAATGTCATGGACTTGGATGCGGTGCGTTTCGACGCGGCGGCGCGCGGACGGGTGCGCGGCGAACTGGGGATCCCGGAACGCGCCTTCACCGTCGGCTGCGTGTCGCGGCTGCACCCCAAGAAGCCGATCGACGTGCTGATCCGCGCGGCCGCGGCGCTGGGTCCCGACATCCACCTGCTGATCGCCGGCGACGGCGACGCCGAAAGCGACCTGAAGGCCTTGGCCACCTCGCTGCTCGGCGACCGCGCGCACTTCCTGCCGACACCCCATCGCGCGATCGCCGACGTCCTGTCGGCCCTCGACGTCTCGGTCTTCTGCCCTAGCCCCACCGAGGGCGCCCCGCGCGCAGTGATCTACGCGATGGAGGCAAGCCGGCCCGTGGTGTCGACCGGCCCCGAGGGCGTCGCCGACATGATCGAGCCGGGCATGGGCGAGATCGCGCTGCCCGAGCACGACGTCGCCGCGACGACCGCCGTGCTGGCGGCATACCGCGACGATCCGGACCGCGTCGCACGCGAAGGCGCCCGCGGGCGCGCGCTGGCCGAAGAGCGCTACGACGGCGCCAAGATCGCGGCGCGCATCGAGACGCTGCTCATCCACTCCGAAGCGGAGAACGGCAGCGGAAACGACACCACCTGATGTACAGTGACACCATGAGCAGAACGCAGGTCTACCTGGGCTCGGAGGAGCTGGCGCTCCTCGATCGCGCGTCACGGGAGAGCGGCGCGTCGCGTTCCGAGTTGATCCGCCGTGCGGTTCGCGCCACGTTCGGCGAGCAGGACAAGGCCGACAAGCTCCACGCGTTGCAGGCGAGCGCCGGCTCGTGGCGCGGTCGCGGCGGCAGCGGAGCCGAATACGTCGACGCTCGGCGCGGCGGCGATCTCAACGAGCGCCTCGCACGACTCGGCGTCACGTGAAGCTGCTCGACACCAGCGTCGCCATCGACCACCTCCGGGGTGTCGAGCCGGCCGTCCAAGTTCTCACCCAGCTCATCGAGGCCGACGAGCCGATCCTCGCCAGCGAGGTGGTTCGCTTCGAGTTGCTCGCCGGTGTGCGCGACTCCGATGTCGACGCGCTGGAGCTGTTCTTCTCAGCGCTCTCGTGGGTGCCGGTCGGAGAGGAGGTCTCGCGAACCGCGGCAGCGCTAGCCCGGAACCATCGGCGGTCTCACAGCGGGATCGATGACGCCGACTACCTGATCGCAGCCACGACGCTGCTCCTGGACGCCGAGCTGCTGACGATGAACGTCCGCCACTTCCCGATGCTCAAGGGCCTGCGGCCGGCCTACTGAGGCGCACGAGCGCCAGGAGCTGCTCCCAGTGCGCCGCCGCCGGTGCGATCTGGGTGACCAAGGCCTCCAACTCGGTCCAGCCGTCGTCGGACTCCCAGCCCCAGTGCAGGGTGATCGGTGCCCAGATCGCCTTGTTGGTGTTCATGAGCGCGGTGGCTGCGGGGAGGACCTCGCGGGCGTGGCCGTAGAGCGGCCAGTAGGACGGGAGGAAGAGCGTGCCGTCGCGCCATTGCGGGGTCGTATGGAAGCCCATCGTCGCCACGGTCTCGGGGCCCGAGCAGACGATGGCGAAGCGCTCGGCGAGCACGGCGTACTGGTCGGCGTCGAAGCGGTTGTAGGGCGGGATGAAGATCTCGGGGCGTGGGAGGTCGGCGCCGGCGAGCTCGGCCAGCGCGCCGTCCAGCAGCGCGGCGGTCGCGTCCGGATCAAGGCCCGTCAGCTCGCTGCGGCGCCGCGGTGACGCGTGGCGTGTGCGGTGGTCGCGGCCGTGGAGCGCGAGCGTCACGCCCTCACGCTCGATGCGCTGCAACACCGCGAGCTCGCGGTCGTCGAGCGAGCGCCACGCCGTCTCTGCGGGATCGAGCGGACGGCGGCTCACGCGCGGCGGTACCGCGATGCAGTACGGCACGCCGGCCTCAGTCAAGAGGGTATGGAACCGCTCGAAGCCATCGGTGCCGAAGCGCGCCGGCTCGTCCCACGCCTGGTAATGGGGGAACTCGTCGACGCGGACGAGGAAGCGCGGCGGGCCCGGCGCGTCGTCGCCGAGCACCTCCTGGCGCAGCACGTCGAGCGGCGCGGCGACGGCCGAGGCGAAGTCCAGCTCGCCGCGGCGGCGGCGCACGAGGTGGGCGAGCCGCACGGGCGCGGGCGGGACCGGGGCGGTGCGCAGCGCGTCCAGCACAGCGGGCTCCGTGATCTCCGCAACGGTCGCGGCCCCGGATTCCAGCTCGCGGGCGAAGACGATCCGCGCGGTCTTCCGCGCGTCCGCATCGCCAGGGCGCAGCGCGTCGGCGTAGACCTCGCGCGTGCGCTGCGCGATCGCGTCCCACGCAAACCGCGTCTCGGCCAGCCGGCGACCCGCCGCGCCGCGCCGCGCGCACTCCTCCGGGCCCACCGCCACGACGTCGCGCAGCGCGTCGGCCAGCGCCTCAGGATCGGGGCGCGTGCAGACCCAGCCCGTCTCGCCATCCTCCACCGCCTCGGCCAGCCCGCCGACGGGATAGGCGACGACCGCGCGCGCGAAACCGTAGGCCAACAACAACACACCGCTCTGGCTGGCACGCGGATAAGGAAGGACGACGGCGTCGGCCGCCGCAAAAAGGCCGGCGGCGTCGGCCATCGGCAGGAACTCCGCCCGCAGGTGGACACGACCCGCCAGCTCGGGGGCCGCGAGCTGGGCGGCCTCCGCGGTCGGGGCGCCGAGGTCCTCTCCCGCGATGATCACGTGCAGCCCGGGCACGGCGCGGGCGGCGCGCAGGAGGTCGCCGAGGCCCTTGTCGGCGCGCAACTGCCCGAAGAGCAGGACCGCGGGCGCGCCCTCCGGGACGCCCAGCGCCGCGCGGGCGGCAGCGCGATCGCCCTCACCACCGGTGCGCGCGAGGCCGCCGTACTCGCCGTGCGGGATCACAACCGCGTGCCCGCGCTGCGCGGCGTAGGCCCGCGGCAGATCGGCCTGCGCGTGGACGATCGTCCTGGCCGTCAGCCGCGCGAGCATGCGACGCGTGCGCTCCAGCGACGCGTCGCGCTCGAAGGTGTTGTGCTCGGTCTGGACGATCGTCGCGCCGGTCGCGCGCAGGGCGGCGACGGCTAGGACGCCAAGGCGGAGGTCTTCCCAGCCTTCGGTGTGGACGACGTCGGTGCCGCGAGCGAGGGCGATCAGGCGCGGGATCGCGGCGAGAAAGAGCACGCCGTTGCCGACGCGGCCGAGGTGGGCGCGGCGCAGCGCGCGACCGAGCGGCGAGCCGTCGCGCAGGTAGCGGAAGCTGCGGTGGACGGTGACGCCGGGCGCGTCGGGATAGCGATGGTCGTGCGCGGTGGCGAGATCGACGGTGGTGCCCTGCGCGGCAAGGGCAGCGACGAGCGCGGCGGTGTAGTCGGCGACGCCGCCCCGTCCGCCCTGCTCGATCACCAGCACCCGTCCGGGGCCACCCGCTCGGTTGCTCGCAACCACGGCTGCGAGCGTACAGGCCACGCGCTGGGATGATGGCCGCGAATGGCCGACCACGATCTGTTCGTCGCGGTGCAGACGCCGGTGCTCGGCACCGGGCAGGCGCAGCGCGTCGCGACGCTACTGCGCGCCCTCGCGGCGACCGGCCCGGGCGTCCACGTGCTCTACGTGCGCTTCGGCGCCGACGCGCCGGCGCCCACGCTGCAGGCCGTCGACGGGCTGCGCTTCGAGGCCGTCGAGCCCTCGCGAGGCGCACGACGCGCGCTGGCCTACGGCGCGGCGCGCGCCCGCCGGATCCCGGCCGGGTGGGCGCGGTCGATCTCGCCCGAGCTGGTGGACGCCGCGCGCCGCCGCGCCGCGGAGCCCGGCGTGCGCCGCGTGATCGCCGACGGCCCCGGCGCGGCCGCCGCGCTGTTGGGCCTCGCCCGTCGCCGCCCCGTCATCTACAACGCCCATAACTTGGAATCGGCCTACCGCCACGAGCTTGCCTCCGACGACCTCGGCTCGCCGGCGCTGCTGCGTGCCGCAGAGCGACGGCTGCTGGCGACGTTCGCCGAGTCGTGGATGGTCAGCGAGGCCGACCTCGCGGGTGCGCGAGAGCTGTGCCCCGGCGCGGTGCTGCGTCTCGTTCCCAATGTGGTGGACATCGACGCGATTGCCGCGGTGGCGGCGCGCCCCGATGCCCGTCGCGTGCTGATGGTCGCCGACTACACCTACGAACCCAATGCCAATGGGTTGGGCTTCCTGCTGGATGAGGTGATGCCGCGCGTGTGGGCGAGACAGCCCGACACGGTCCTGCGCCTCGTCGGCCGCGGTCTCGATGATCCAGCGCCCGGCGAGGCGCGCGTACAGGCCGCGGGGTTCGTCGAGGACCTCGACGCCGAGTACGCCGCGGCGAGCTGTGCGGTCGTGCCGCTGCTGGAGGGCGGCGGGACGCCGTTCAAGTTCTTGGAGGCCTTGGCCCACGGCCTCCCCGTGGTCGCCACCCCGCGCGCTGCCGCCGGACTCGCGGTGCGCGCGGGCGAGCACTACCGCGAGGGCGCCGACGGAGCGGCCTTCGCCGACGCGATCCTGGCGCTCACCGGCGGCGACCCCGAGGCTGCCGCGCTCGCCGCCCGCGGCCGCGCGCTGGTCGCCGAGCGCTACTCGCTGGCAGCCTTGAGACGAGCCGTCGCCGCGTGACCGTCGTGTCCCCGCCGATCGTCGTGCAGTACCTCTACCTCCACGCTCCGGGCGACAACTTCACCTACCCGTCGGCGCGGGCGGGCAGCAATGCCGGACGGCTGGCGGCCCGCTACCTGGAGTGCGTCGCCGTGCAGGCGGCGTCGCTGCGCTTCAGCGGCGTCGCCTGCGAGCTGGTGCTCGTGCTCAACCTCGAGGACCCGCGCGCGGTCCTCGACGAACACGGCATCGCGCTGCTGGGGGTGATCGAGGATCTCGGGGTCCGGCGGGTCACCGCGCCCTACGACCACGCGCCCGACCCCGAGGTGACGATGTTCTACTCGTCGCGGTACGTCTTTGACGCGATCCTCGCCACCGCGCCGGCCGATGAGCCGGACCGTCAGCTGTGGCTGGTCGACGTCGACTGCGTCTGGCGCGACCCGGGCCGCGCCTTCGCCACGCTGGACACCGAAGGCGACGCGCTGGCCTGCGTGACGATCGGCTATCCGCCCGACTGGGATGTCTCCGGCTTTACGCGTGCCACGATCGGCGCACTGCCGGGCAGCACCGAGCCGGTGCCACCATGGATCGGCGGCGAGCTGCTGGCCGGCCGCGCCAGCGCGCTGCGCGAACTCGTCGCCACCTGCGAAGCCCTCGACGCCGAACTGGCCGCGGCCGGCGTGCGCCTGCCGACCGAGGAGCAGCTGCTCACCGCCGCCGGAGCCCTGGGCCGCGCACGCTTCGTCGACCGCTCCGACCTCGCCGGGCGGATCTGGACGGGCCCGCGCCATCAGGCGGCCAACCCGGAGAACCCGGCGTCGCTGGCGCTCTGGCACCTGCCCAGCGAGAAGGGCCTGTCGTTTCGTCGCGCGGCCGCCGCGCTCATGCGCCGCCGCAGCAGCGCGTTGCGCCGCGACCTCGGCGAGACCGACCGCGCGCTCAAGCGCTTCAACATCACGGGCGCGGCGTCGACCCGGGCGCGCAACGACGCCTGGCTGGCGACGCAGAAGCTGCGCGCGCTGTTGCGGCTGCCATGATCGCGCCCGTGCCCCGTCTCACCGGTCGCGACATCGTCTGCGTCGGCTTCGCCGACTGGGACACCGAGCTGCCGACCAACCAACATCACTTGATGTCGCGGCTGGCGGCAGACAATCGCGTGTTGTTCATCGAGTCGCTCGGGCTGCGCCGCCCGCAGCTGGCAGGCCGTGACGTCAAGCGCATCGCCAAGCGGCTGCGCCGCGGCCTGGCCCCGGCGCGGCAGGTGCCGGAGGGACTCCACGTGCTCTCGCCACTGGTCCTGCCCCTGCACGCGAACGCCGTGGTCCGCAAGCTCAACGCCCGGCTGCTCCCCGCGCTGGTCCAGCGCTCGATCAAGCACCTCAACTTCAAGGACCCCATCCTCTGGGCCTACGTCCCGCAGGCCGAGGCACTGCTCGACACGGTGCAACCGTCGCTCGTCGTCTACCACTGCGTCGATGACATCGCCGCCCAGCCAGGCGTCGACGCCGCGAGCTTCCGCGCCGCCGAGGCCCGCTTCGCCGGCCGCGCCGACCTCGTCCTAGCCAGTGCCCCCGCGCTGGCCGTGCGCATGGGCACGCTCAACGACAACGTCCTCTACGCACCCAACGTCGCCGACACGACCACCTTCGCCACCGCGCTGACACCAGGCCCCGTCGACCCCGCCATCGCCGCGTTGCCGCACCCGCGCATCGTCTTCACCGGTGCCGTCGTCGCCACCAAGCTCGACGTCCCGTTGCTCGTCGACGTCGCCCGCGCACGCCCCGAATACTCCTTCGCGCTTGTGGGCCCGACCGGCATGGGCGACCCGAGCACCGACGTCTCCGCGCTGCACGACGTCCCCAATATCCACCTGCTCGGCGGCCGTCACCACACCGCGCTGCCCAGCGTCCTGCGCGGTGCCGACGCCGGGATCATCCCCTATGCATCGAACCAACTCACCGCCTCCATCTTTCCGATGAAGGTGTATGAGTACCTCGCCGCAGGGCTGCCGGTCGTCGCGACCGAACTGCCCGCGCTGGACGGCGTCGAGGCGATCGCGACCGCCCGCGACGCGCCGGCGTTCGCCATTGCCCTCGACACCGCGCTCACCCACACCAGCAACGCCGACCGCGCCGCGCGGTCACACGCGGCGGCAGCCCACTCCTGGGACGCGCGCCTCGCGCAGATCGCCGCGGCGATCTGCGCGCTGCCCCCCGCAGCGCCAGCGCGCTAATCCGCGCGGCCCCCGCGCGCCCGCCGCAGCCGCGCCCAGCCACCGGCCACGGGCGCTGTCGGTCGCGGCGGCAACTCGGCGCCGGCGAGGATCGCCTCCGGCGCCTCACGGGTCAGCCACGCGGCCGTCCAGCCGTAGCCGGCCTGCTCGAGCGCCTCGGCCAGCACGGGCGGGCGCTTGACGGTGTCGTGGGCGTCGCTGGACACGTCGTGGGCCAGCCCTTCATCGACCGCCCACGTGGCGTAGCGCTGCGCCGTGCGGCCGAAGCGCCCGGCAAACGACGACCCGGTCAACGACGCCATCGCCCCCCCGGCGACCAGCCGGCGCAGCAGTTCGGGCTCGCGCAGGAAGACGGGCGAGCGCTCGGGATGGGCCAGCAGCACGCGGTGGCCCATGGCGTGCAGGCCCGCCACCAGCTGCTCGAACTGCGGCATGACCGCCGAGAACGGGCACTCGACAAGCAGCGGGCCGTCGGGGCCGAGCGCCAGCCGCCCGAGCTCCTCCTCGTCCAGACCCTGCGTGTACAGGAGATCCAGCTCGGCGCCCTTGAGCACCTCCAGCGGCACGTGGGCCCGGCCCAGGGCGGCGACGAGCTCCAGCCACGCGGCGTGGATCCGCGCGGCGTCGTTCGGATAGTTCGGGCCCACGTGGGGCGTGGTGACCGCCCGCGTCACGCCGGCCGCGACCAGCGCGTTCCCCAGCGCCACGGCCTCCGCGCTCGTTGCCGGCCCGTCGTCGATGCCGGCGAGCAGGTGGCAGTGCAGATCGATCACCCGCCCCATGATGCCCCGTCCGGTGCCGCATCGTCTGCGACAAGACGTTCTTTAGGACAGGCGTCCACATCTGGGCCATGCGCACAGGTGATCTCCCCAACGGCCCGATGAGAGCAGAGACGGACCGCAGATTTTGCCGCCTGCATCGTCAACGCCCCCGTAAAAGGCACCCCCACCGCGAGGTGGGTCCGCAAAGCCAGGGGTCTCTCCGAGACAGCCCAGCTCCCAAAAAGGACCTTGATGAACCCCTGTTCCCCGCAGGGCGGCCGCCGCATGGTCGCACCCAGCCTGATTGTCGCCGCGCTCTTGAGCGCGACCAGCTTCCTGCCGAGCCCCGCGTCGGCCGCCACCGCGACCGCAGCAACGGCCGGCGCCTACCACCGCGCCGACATCGCGGTCGTCGATGCCGCCACGCATGTCGTCCGCTGCAACCGTATCCACGCCGGCGCCGCCGGGCGCTGCGTGCGCCTGCGCAACCACCTGCAGGCCGCCGGCATCAAGCTCTCGCGCCTGCAGCACGCGGTCTCGGCCCACGCGGCGAAGGCCACGCGGCTGAGCGCCCGCCAGCAGGCGCCGAAGCTCACGGTCTCGGGCACCACGCTGAAGTGGGCCAAGGTCGCTGACGTCACCTCCTACGTCCTGGTCAGCAAGGCCGCCGGCAAGGCCGACCGCTACTCGGTCGTCACGGGCACCTCTGCCACCCCCGCTCCGCAGCCCGGCAAGACCGTCACCTTCGGCCTACGCACCGCGGTCGTCGGCTCCGCCTGGGCCACCGAGGTCAAGATCACCTACCCGTCCGCCGGCAGCTCCGCCGCCCCGACGACGACCACCACGACCAAGACCACGGCCTCGACGGCGACGAGCACGGCCAGCTCCAGCGCCAGCAAGGCCGACCCGAGCACCCCGAGCGCCCCGAGCACGCCTGCTGGGGCGGGCGGGCCATCCACCTCCGCCACCTTCCAGGCCGGCCTCGTCTCCAACGCCGCCTACGCGGTAGAGCTGCCCTTCATCACCGCGCTCGGTGCCAAGACCGCGCGCGTGGAGTTCGACATCACCACGCCGGCCGCCGATCTGGCGCCGTTCATGGACTCCTACGCCAAGGCCGGCGTCAAGCCGCTGCTGCTGGCGGGCTTCCAGGGCCGCTCGCCCTCGGCCGCCGACGCGCGCAACCTGGCGACCTGGGCTGCCGCCTACGGCCCGGGCGGCACGTTCTGGCAGGGCAAGAGCTACCCCGCCGGCACGGCCGTGACGAACATCGAGTTCGGCAACGAGTCCAACCAGCCCTACCAGTACGCCTCGCTGTCCTCCAACCCCGACTGGCCCAGCAGCGCCGCCTACGCCGACCTCGCCACCAAGTACGCGCTCGGCTTCCAGGAGGCCGCCCAGGCCATCGCCGCCGTCAACGCCAAGGTCGGCCTCCTGGCCATCGGTGACACGCCCGGCAACTGGGCCAGCTGGATGGACAACGTCTACAAGGCCGTCCCGCACTTCGACAGCTCTGTCGCCGGCTGGGTCATGCATCCCTACGGACCGTCGTCGCGCTGGCAGCCCAACATGGACACCTCGCTGGAGATCGTCGCCTCCCACGGGGCGCCGAGCACGATCCCGATCTTCATCACCGAGTACGGCATCGCCACCGACAATGGCCGCTGCCTCAGCGACAACTACGGCTGGGACAAGTGCATGACCTACGACGCGGCCGGCGCGGCGCTGTCGAGCACGGTCGCGGCGATGCGCGCCCGCTACGGCTCCCGCCTCGCGGCGATGTACGTCTATCAGGCCAACGACCAGCAGCCTTCGGCCTCGACGACCAACCGTGAGGCCTACTTCGGCGGCCTCACGATTGACGGCACCGCCAAGGGCGGCTACACCGCCGCGGTCAAGTCGTTGCTGGCCGGCTGATCGGCTCGCCGCCACAGGACGGCAAGCAGCGCCAACTGGCCGGCGAACGCGATGGTGAAGCGCGCGTCGGTCCCGGAGAAGGTCGCGGTGGTCTCGATCACGACGAGCCCGACGATCGAGCACAGCGAGCCGAGACCGAAGGCCCGGACGATCGGCTCGCGGCTGTGCTTCCAGACGCGAAGCGACATCAACGCAGCGCTCATCAGCATCGCGACGTAAGCGAGCATGCCCAGCACGCCGAGCTTCAGCCACCAATAAAGGACGGCGAAGTGCACGTACTGGTGATCCGGGTTGACCTCCACGGGCAGCGGGCGCGCGGAGGCCTCCCATGGGATGCCGACGCCCAGGCCGACGATCGGATGGTCCTTGATGGCGGCCACGACGTTGGCGCGCTCGTCGAGGCGATAGCGGTCGTCGGGCTTGGCCTGGATGTTGGAGGCCGACAGGCTCTGCACCCGCTGACCGAGCGGCGTGTCGGACTGCACAGCGATGCCGCCCAGCGCCCAGATGGCCACCCCGACCAGCACGACGCTCGGCAGCAGGACTTTGCGTCCGCCTGCCGAGAGCCCGAGCAGGACGACGAGGGCGATCCCGAGCAGGTCCGCGATCCAGAACGAGCGCCGGTAAGAGAGCACGAGCGCCAGCAGCCACACCGGCGCCGAGCCCAACACCCACAACGGCAGCGGCGCTCGCGCCAGCACGCCCGCGATGGTCGACAGCAGCGCGACGGTCATCAGCCAGTTGGCGACCGGCTCGTAGTAGGTCAGCACCGACGAGTCGATGGCCAGCCCCTTGCCGGTCGCGACCACCAGCAGCCCGAGCAGCGCCTTGACCAGCGCCAGCGCCGCGCCGCCCGCCAGCAGCCGCCGCAGGTCGCGATCGCTGATGCGCAGGTTCACCGCGATCAGCGGCACCAACACGAAGTAGACGAAGGTATGGATCTTCAGCAGCGAGTCGGTGACGCCGTTGCCCGCCTCGCGCCCGACCAAGATGCCGCTGAGGAGTGCGAGGACGAGCAGTGCGAGCGGGAAGACCAGCGCCGCCGGCGGCAGGCGCACGGGCCGGCGATCCTGGATCAGCTGCGCGGCGGTCCCGAGCAAGGAGATCGCCAGGATCGCGTCGATCGGCATGAAGCCCTTGATCAGGTCGCTGTAGAGCTTGGCCGTCTGCGGGAAGATCCCGAAGTCGCCGTTCTCGCAGACGATCACCGCCGCGACCGCGAGCACGAGCATCGGCCCCGGGACGCGCAGCAGCAGGATGGCGGCGATCACCCCGATCGGCAGCGCCAGCCCGCCGAGGCCGAGCTTGAACGCCGCGGCGACGGTGACGAGCGTCCCGACGACGACGATCGCGCCGATCGTCGCGGACTCCCGCGTGGGGAGCTGCAGGCGCCGCGCGGCGACGGGCGGGCGCACGATCGACCCCTAGGAGTCAGTCCGCCGCGGTGCGCTCGTGGCCGTCGTCCGCGTGCGGGGACGGTCCTCGACGGCGGGCGTCGTCGGACCGGCCACGTCGGTCAGCGGCTCGTAGCCGTAGCGCTTGGGCGCATCGCGCACGCCCGCGACGATCAGGCCGAGCGGCCGGAGCAGATGGCGGTCGAGGATCCCGCGCGCGCGACGGATCTCGTCGCGCGTCGTCTTGCCCGAGCGCGTGACGACCAGGACGGTGTCGATCGCCGGGTTGTTGAGCAGCACCTGGGTGTCGGCGACCGGGAGTAGCGGCGGCGCGTCGATGATGATCATGCGGCCCTCGCCCTCGCCGCGGTAAGTCAGCTGTGTCAACAGCTCCTCCAGCTCGTGGGAGGCCAGCAGCTCCGACGGATTGGGCGGCAGCGTGCCCGACGGCAGCACGACGAGGTTGGGCAGATCCTGGAACGGGCGCACGAGCGCCTCGGACGCCGTCATCCGGCCCGCCAGCAGCGACGTCACGCCGCGGCGTGGATCAAGTTGAAGGTGTCGCGAGAACGTCGGGCGCCGCAGGTCGAGCTCGACCAACGTGACCGAGCGGCCGGTGAGGGCGACGGCCTGGGCGAGGTCGACGGCCGCGGTGGTCTTGCCCTCGCCGGGCACCGCGCTGGTGACCAGGATCGTGAAGACATTGCGGTCGATCGCCGAGATGTCCAGGACGCTGCGCAGGATCCGGTAGGGCTCAAGGTCGTCGCGCCGGTCGATGGCCTTGGGCTCGCGGAAGGCCGACTGCGGGACGGCGGTGAGCGCGGGGAGCCTGTACTCGCTCTCGAGGTCCTCGATCCGCGTCAGGCGACGGTCGACGGCCTCCAGGACGAAGATGATGGCCAACCCGAGCGCGGTGCCGATCAGGATCGCCAGCGCCAGCGTGAGCTTCAGCCCCGCGCCGGTGAGGCTGCCCGGACCGGCGCGGCTGATGATGCGCGCGTTGCCGTTGGCGACGGCGCGCAACTGGGCGAGGCGCTGGATCGAGCTGCTGACCACCGCGGCACGCTGCGAGCCCGACGGCAGCGAGGAGAGCTGGGCCTGCAGTTCGGCCTCGGCCTGCTCGATGCCCTGGACCTGCGACTTGGCCTCGAACGCGATGTACTGGCGCGCGAAGGAGTTGGCGATCGCCTGGGCCTGGGCCGGCGTCGACTTCTCGGCCGAGATGTCGAGCACGTCGGCGTTGGCCGCGGCCGAGACGCTGACGCCGCTGAGGACGTCGGAGGGCGATCCGGCCGTGCGCAGCTCCTTGGCGACGGCCGCGCCCACCTCGCTGGAACGGGCGATCAGGACGTTGGTCGCCGCGGCGCGCGCGGGGTCGTCGGCGCTGGTGTTGACGCCGAGCGCGGTGTCCGACAGGTTGGCGACGTTGAACGCGACGCTCGCGGTGGCCTCGTAGGTGTCAGCGCGACGCTGGTGCAGGACGACCGCGATGAGGACGCAGGCCAGGATGGCGGCAGCGAGCACCGCCCAGCGGCGGCGCAGCACGGCGAGCATGTTGGCCACCGTGTCGGAGCGGTCGACGTCGCCGTCGCTGGGGCGCACGGGGCCGTCGAACGGTGCGACGGTACGCGTCGGGTGGTCGGTCATGGTGTGGCTCCTGCCTCATCACGGTGGCGGCGAACGAGGTCGACGAACTCCGCGCGGAAGCGCTCGGGCCCGAAGCGGCGCGCGTTGGCGCGGATCGCGGCCTCGTCGAAGTCGATCTGCTCGAAGGCGAGGATCGCGTCGGCCAATGCGTCGGCGGTCTGGGTGTCGAAGAAGACGCCGGTGACGCCGTCGACGACGCTGTCACGGATGCCTCCGGAACCGTAGGCGATGACCGGCACGCCGGCGGCCTGGGCCTCGACGGGCACGATGCCGAAGTCCTCCTCACCGGGGAAGAGCACGGCGCGCGCGCCGGCCAGCAACGGGCCGAGCTCCTCGTCGGGCACGTAGCCCAGCAGCTCGGCATCCGGCCCGGCGTAGGCCGCGACGGCATCCAGCGCCCGGCCCGCGCCAACGACCTTGACCGGCCGGCCGAGCTTCGCGCAGGCGGCAAGGGCGAGGTCGACGCGCTTGTAGGGGACGACGCGGCCCATGACGAGGTAGTAATCGCCCGGATCGCGCGGCGAGGCCAGGTGGCGCTCGATCTCGATCGGCGGGGCGATGACCTCGGCCTCACGCCGGTAGTACTTGGCGATGCGCCCGGCGACGTGGTGGGAGTTGGCGACGAAGACGTCGGGCCGAGCGGCGCCGGCCAGGTCGCGGCGGCGCAGGCCGGGCATCAGCGCGCGGGCCGCCACGGTGGCGACGGTCCCGAGCTGCTCGCCCTCCAGGAAGCGCGGCTCCCAGGCGTGGCGCATGGGCGTGTGGCAATAACAGACGTGCAATGTCTGCGGCGTGGTCAGCACGTTCTTCGCGCAGGAGTGGCTGGAAGACACCACGAGGTCGTAGTCAGCGAGGTCGAAGGACTCGAATGCCGCGTTCATCAGCGGCAGCAGCTTGGGGTAGTTGCGCCTGGCGCCGGGGATGCGGTCCAGGAACGACGGGTGGACGGTGCGGCCGGCCAGCAGCTCCGACCATTCCGAGGGATCGTAGACCGACGTGAAGACGTCGGCTGGGCCAAGAAGGTCGAGGATCTCGAGCACGACCTTCTCCGAGCCGCCCGGGATCGTGAGCCAGTCGTGCACGAGCGCGGCACGCGAGAAGTCGTTTGAGAGCAGGGCGGCATCGCCGGTCATCGGGTCACTTCGGGATATCGACGGTGCGCCGGGCATTCTTGAAGCGTGCCACTCAGCGTGCCGCGGTTCGTCGTACGCCGTCCGCGAACCGGTGGTAGACGCTCCAGGCCGGCTTGCGTGAGCCATCGATGCGCAGCAGGCCGTAGTCGCCGAAGCGCTGATCGCCCACCCGCACCCGCCAGCTGGCGAAGTGGTAGACGAACACCGCATCGGCGCGACGGCCCATGCGCACGCCGCTGAGGAAACGCCGCAGGTCGGCAGCCTGCGCCTGCTCGGTGACGCAGCCTGCCGAGTGCGTGCACGTGCTCCACCCGATCTCGGTCACCCAGATCGGCAGCCGCGAGCCTTGCGCGGTCAGCGCCTGGCGCAGGTGGTCCAGCGAGCGCAGCGAGGCGGCGCCGTCCTGGGCGTAGGGATGAGCGGCGACGCCGTCGGCCGCGGCGAGCAGGCCGGGCTGGGTGGCGGCGAGCTGCGCCAGCCAGGCGCGGTCCAGGCTCGCGTCGCCGGCCGTCGCGGGATCGACCGCGATCAGGAACCGCGCACGCGGCTCGGCGCGGCGGCCGGCGGTGATCGCCGCCTGGGCCAGCGCGGCGTAGCGCGCGGCGGTGATCGCGCTGTGGTCGGGGCGCGCGAAGTACGGCTCGTTCCACAGCTCGAACCAGACGGGGGCAACCGCGGCATCGAGGCGCGGGTGGTCGCGCCAGAAGCGGCCTGACGGGCCGTAGCGCGCGACGACGTCACGGACGTAAGCGGCGTAGGCGCGGGCGTCGGTCGGCAGCGCGCCGTCGCGCCCGCGCGCCCACGAGGGCGCCTCGTTGAGCACCGGCAGGACGTGCAGCCCGCGATGGGCGGCGGCAACGAAGAGACGGTCGATCCGGCCCCAGTGGCGCTCCCCGCGCCGCGGGACGACCTCGGCCCACTGCAGCTCCTCGCGCAGCCAGCCCGCGCCCGCGCCAGCCGCGCGCGTCTGCTCGGGTCCGACGTGGTCGCCCCAGCCGATCGTGTTGGCCACGAGACCGAGGCGCAGTCGCGCCGCGGGAGCGGGGTGCGTGACGGTGCGCTCGCGCGCGATCGCGATCCCGGCGACGGTCGTCGCGAGAGCGAGCAGGCAGAGCACGACGCGGACGCGCACCTCCCGCATGGTAGGTCGACCGTCATCCCCACTCCGCCACCCCGCGCCGGATCGTCCTCTACGGTTGCCCGCTCGTGCGGCTCCTGTTCTTCAACGAGGGCAACCTCGGCAGCTACGTGCTCGGGCAGGCGCAGGTCGAGGCGACGCTGCGACGCTACACCCAGGACCTGCCCGAGATCGAGACGCGCTTCCTCGGCCTTGCGACCCAGGGCCGTTGGGCTCACGCCGCTGCCACCTGGTCGACGCCGAGGCTGATGGACGCCGACCTGGACCTGCGCCTGGTGCGCTGGCACCTCGTGCAGTCGCTGCGCGGCCGCCGGACCCTGACGCGCGCGGTGGCCGAGTGGCACCCCGACGTCGTCCACGTCCACAGCCACTCGATGGCGCTCGGGCTCGGCGCGCTGATGGAGCGCGTGCCGACGGCGGTCTCGGTCGACGTGACGCTTGGCGACTGGGCGGCGATGCCGGCCCAGCGGCGCACCGGCCGTCTCGCCGAGGCCGAGCTGGTGCCGGCGCGCTGGGCCGAGCGCCGGGCCTTTCGCGGTGCGGCGCTGGTCCTGGCCTGGACGGACTGGGTCCGCGACGCGGTGCTCGCGCTGGAGCCGCGCGCGACCGTCGCGGTCCACCATCCCGGCCTGGACCTCGACGTCTTTCGCCCCGCCGCGCGACGACCGCGCACGCTGCCGCGGATCCTGTTCGTGGGCGGGCGCTTTGCCGACAAGGGCGGCGACGACCTGCTCGCCGCCCTCGGCGACGACCTCGGCAGGACCGTCGAGCTCGACGCCGTGACCCCGGCCGACGTCGCCCCGCGGCCGGGCCTGCGCCTCCACCGCCTCGGCCCGGGCGACCCGGAGCTGATGGACCTGCGCCAGCAGGCCGACCTGCTCGTGTTGCCGTCGGGCGCCGACGCCGTCCCGTGGGCGGTCCTCGAGGCGATGGCCTGCGGCGTGCCGGTCGTGGGCTCGACGGTCGGCGCGATCGGCGATCTCGTCGGCGACGAGGGCGGCGTCCTCGTGAACTTCGGCGATCGCACCGCACTGCGCGACGCGGTGCTCGGCCTGCTCGTCGACGAGCCGCGGCGCGCGGCGCTGGGCGCCGCGGCCCGCGCCCGCTGCGAAGCGCGCTTTGACGCCGCCGTTCAGACGCCGGCGCTGGTCGCGCTGCTGGCTGGCTTAGCCCGCAGCGCCGCGTAGGCGTCGAGGACAAACTCCGCCTGAGCCTCGAGGTAGGGCTCCAGGCGGAACTCCTGGGCGCGCACGTAGGCGCGCTCGACCCGCGCGGCCGTCTCCTCGGTGTCGCGCAGCGTGTGCGCCAGCGCCCGTGCCGCCGCCGCCGGGTCCTGCGCCGGATACAGCAGCGCGTGCTCCTCGTCGTGCATCCCCTCGCCGATGCCGCCGACGTCGGCAGCCACGAGCGGCACGCGGGCGAAGGCACCCTCGATTGTCACCAGCGGGAACGGCTCCTGCCAGGTCGACGGCACGAGCAGCGCGTGGGTGCGGGCCAGGACCGCGGCAACGCCATCAGGATCGACGGAGCCAAGCCACTCAATCAGATCGGCAACGCCGCGCTCACGCGCCAACTCCCGCATCTCGCTGCCGTGGGGCTCATCCTCGGGGCCGACGACCGTCAGCCGGACCGCCAGCCCGTGCTCGTCGCGCAGCAGCGCCAGCGCCGCGATCGCGATGTCGAGGCCCTTGTAGGGCGTTACACGGCCGATGAAGGCGATCTCGGGCGCGGCCGCGGGCGCCCGGATGACCTGCTCGTAGCGGGCGCCAGCCCGCGGCACGGAGTGGCCGATGCGCTCCAGGACCGGCTCGACAACCCCCGGGACGCCGGCCATGCGCCGGATCGCTTCTGAGTTCCACGAGATCGCCGCCTCGAAGCGGCGCAACGGATCGAGGCGCAGCGACGGCACGGCGCGGTTGAACGCGCGGCAGCCCAACGCCCAGGCCGCACGCGGCGGGCTGCGCTGCGCGGGCACCAGCTCGCGCAGGAACTGATCGACGGTGAAGAGCCGCCCGAACCAGTGCTCGCAGACGCGGAAGGCCATCGGCACGCCGGAGTCGACCAGCACGCGCAGCGCGGCCTGCGGGATCGCTGTGCCGTTCCAGGCGTAGATGAGGTCGGGCCGGAAGTCCTCCAGCGCGCGGCGGGCGCTGTGGACGGCCGCCACCGATGCGAACGGCGCCCGCAGCGATCCACGCTCGTCCTGGGAGAGCAGCGGCAGCTCGCGGCGCACGCCCTCCTCCCCCGGCGCCACGTGGTCGCGCTCGCGGTCGCCGGTGAGCACGAGGACCTCATGGTCGGCCTGCAGCCGTCCGACGACGATGGCGCACTCGCGCTCGTACCCACCCAAGGCGATCGGCGGGTAGAGCGTGGAGGTCACAAGGATCCGCACCGGCGCGGACCATAGCGGGCCCTCAGCCGCCGGAAGACGCCAGCCGATCGAGCTCGTCGAGCGGCTCCGGCGCCGCGGCGAGATCGAACTTGCGGGCAAAGAGCTTGGCCGAGGCACGCATCGCCGGCACGTCGTCGAGCACGATCGTTGGCGGGCTGTTGTTGTCCCAGTGCATGAAGCGCAGGTCCTCGTTGACCAGCGTGTCGCGCAGCGGCGAACTGAGCAACACCATGTGGAACACGTTCTCGTCGGCGGCGAAGACGAAGCGGAAGTGCGCGGCGATGCTCGGGTGGCGCCGCAGGGAGCGCACGCAGTAGGCCACCGCCTCGGGCGTGAGGTTCCACCATGCCGAGCCCTGGTAGGGCGTGGGCAGCGCGCGCGGCAGCCGGCGCGGCAGCGCGTAGGGCACGCGCTCGCTCGGGAAGTTCCAGCGGCGCCCGCGGATCGAGACCTGCCAGCTGAGCATGCGCGAGAGGTCGCCGGTCCAGCGCCAGGTCGCGTTGCCGCGGCGGTCGGCGTCGGAGTAGCCGTGACCGTCACCAGCCGACCACGACAAGAACGACTCGCCCTCGTGTGCGGCGAAGAAGGCTTGCGTCTCGGCCACCGAGCGGATCGGGTAGTCGGCGCCGCTGAGCAGGACGAGGTGCGACCAGGCTCGCGGCAGCGCCAGCGCCTCGCGCATCCCGATCACCGTCGCCTGCACGATGCCCCAGCCGCCCCAGTACACCGGCACGCGCTTGCGCGTGAGGATCGGCGCGATCGGCAGCCGCGCGAAGGCCTCCGTGAACGGCGCCAACTCGGCCTTGCGATCGACGTGGACGATGACCGTGTCCTGCGGATCGCTGATCCGGCTGACCAGGCGCGCGGCCTGCTCGGGGGCGCCATGAGCGAGAACGAGGTAGACGATCGACAACGGTCAGCGATGCTTGTAGCGCTTAACGATGAAGCCGCCGAAGGGCCGGCGCTGCACCAGGCGGAAGTCACGAGCCAGGATCGCCGGCGCGACCGCCGTCGTAGTCTCGGGCGTCGGATGCCAGCCGGCGCCAAAGCCGTAGCCGAGCACCCAGAGCCGGCGCGCGGCTCGCAGCCGTGCGGCGATCTCGGCCTCCGGCAGCTCACGCGCGAAGAGGTCGCCGCGGGCCACAGCGGTCTGGCCCGGGTCGAGCGCGAGGTCGTGCGGTGCCCGACCGCCATCCTTGTTGAGGTAGTACTGCAGGCCGACGCGCGCGAACGCCGGCGCGTAGATCAGCTGGTCGCCCGGCTGGGCCTGCGCTGAGACAAAGGCCGCGGCGCCGCGCAGGTCCTCCCCCATCGAGGCCGGGTGCGACTCGCCCGCGGTGGCGCGTAGTGCGCCGAGCGCCAAGACCGCCGCCAGCGCGACGGCGACGACGACGCCGACCCGGGCGCGCAGGACCGACACCGCAACGCCGGCGAGGACGCCGAAGGCCGGCACGATGCCGATCAGATAGCGATCGACCCAGGTCTGCTGCGCGAGGCAGATGATGCCCAGCAGGATCGGCGGGATCGCGACCCAGCACAGCGGCAGCGCCAGGCGCCATGCCTCCTCGCTGCGCGCGCGGTTGCGGCGCAGCGTGACGACGAGCGCGCCCAAGACGATCAGCGCCGCGACGACCAACAGCAAGAACATGGTCAGGTTGCCCGTCAGCGCCTCGATCGACTGCCGCAGCAGATCGCGCCCCAGCGGCGGCACCCAGCTCGTGCGGTTGTGGTCGCCGATCTTCAGGAAGATCGCGATCGGCAGCCACAGCACAGCGGCGCCGACCAGGCTCGCGGCCAGCGGCCGGACCGGCAGCCGTCGCCACGGATAGAGCGCCAGCGAGGCGACCTGCGCGACGACGATCAGCACGCCGAGCACGTGGGTGTAGGGCAGCGCGGCGATCGTCAGCGCCCAGAGCGCCCAGTCACGCCGGCGCCCAAGCTCCAGCGCGCGCAGCAGCGTGAGCGCCGCGAGCGCGGCCAGCAGCATCATCAGCGCGTAGCCGCGGACTTGTTGGCCGTAGATCGCCACGAAGCCGTTGAGCGCGACGACTAGCCCGGCGACCGCCGCCGCGACGTCGCCGCCGATGCGCCGCGCGACGAGCATCGTCACCGGCACCGTCGCGATGGCAAACAGCGCGCTCGGTAGCCGCAGGAAGGCGTCGCCACGGCCCAGCCACTCCCACGGATGCAGGATGAGGTCAAACAGCGCCATGTTGGACTCGTGGTGCACGATCACGTGCCACATCGACGACCACGAGCGGTCGGTGATCGTCACGCTGGCCACCTCGTCGCGCCAGAGCGACTCGTGGCCGATGCCCCACAGGACCAGCACCGCGGCGACGACGGTCGGCACGGCCAGCAGGACGAGCGTGGCCTGACGCGAACGGCTCCTTTGCACGGCGTCGCTGAGCATACCCAAGCGTCCGCGCTCTCTACGATGGGCGCCATGAACGCCCGGAAGCTTGCGACGGGGCTGCGCCACGCCGCCGTGCTGCCGCTGCTGGCGGTCCTGCGCCGCGCGCCCAGCGCCGCGGCCTTGCACCGCGACGCGCGCCGACTGCATCAGTCGCGCCTCGACCTCCCCCTGCCCGAGCAGCTCAGCACCGCCGAGGCGCTCGACGCGCTCTCGCGCCGCGAGTTTCGCTCGGTCCTCTACCTGCGCCTCGAGCACGACGGCGGCGCCTGGGCGCTCCTGGCGCTGGTCCTGCGCCGCCTGTGGGGTGGCCAGGTGGCGCTGGAGATCAGCTGCGACGAGGTCGGCCCGGGCCTCTACATCTCCCACGGCTTCGCGACGATCGTGATCGCCGGCCGCCTCGGCGCCGACTGCCTGATCTCCCAGCAGGTGACGGTCGGCTACAGCGACCGCGGCGGCCCGCCGACGTTCGGCGACCGCGTGCGGATCGGCGCCGGGGCCATGGTCCTGGGCCCGATCCACGTTGGCAGTGACGCCGTCATCGGCGCGGGCGCGGTCGTGGTCGCCGACGTCCCGGCCGGCAAGGTCGTCGCGGGCGTCCCCGCCCGCGTCATTGCGCACGCCGAGGATCGCTTCTCGGCGCGCAACCGCGCCGCGGGCTGACCGCGGCGTCGCGACTCAGACGGCCTCGGCCGGCTGTTCTGGGCGCTTGAGCAGCAGCACCTTGAGCTCCTGGGGCGCGACCGCCCGGAGCGCCAGCAGCAGCGCCGGGTACAGGAGCGCCGAAGCGAGCGCGAGCACGACCAGCCCGCCGCCCGCCGCATCGAGCCCCAGCAGCACGCCGAGCAGCACCGCTGCCGCGGCCACCACCCGCGGCAGCCGGCCGACCGACACCATCCGCAGCCCGCCGAGCGCCTTGACCACGAAGTACCCGCCGGTGCCCACGACGACCACCTCGGTCGCCAGCGTCATCCACGCGGCGGCCAAGAACCCGTACTTGGGCACGAGGATCAGGTTGCCGGCCACGTTGACCACCAGGCCGGCGAGGCCGACGACGATCTGGCGGTGCGCGAGGCCCAGCACCAACAGCAGGTTGCCGGTGAGGTACCCGTAGCAGATGAAGACGAACGCGCCGCCGAGGATCGGCAGCGCCGGCGCGGCCGGGACGAACTCCTCGCCGAAGAAGAGCCGCATCAGCGGCTCGGCGGCGACCGAGGCGAAGGCCAACGCGCCCAGCGCGCCGATGGCCAGGAACTCCGCCGCCAGCGTCACGATGCGCAGCATGCGTGTGCGATCGGTGATGTAGAGCGTGGTGATGATCGGCGCCAGCGTCGTCAATACCGAGATCGGGATGAAGTGCGCCTGCTCGAGCACGCGGTAGACCGCGCCGTAGTAGCCGGCAGCCTGCGAGCCGGCCTTCTCGAAGACGATGATCTGGTCGACGCGCGCATAAGCGTTGACCAACAGCCCGGCGACACCCAGCGGCGCGCCGACGCGCAGCAGCCGGACGATCGCCGCACGCGACGGCCGCAGGCGGAAGCGCAAGAGCTTGAACGCCGCGAAGGCCTGCATCATCGCCGTCGCGGTCGTGACCAAGGTCATCGACAACGCCAGGGCGACCAGCCCGCCGCCGCTGAGGTAAATGACAAGCACGCACGCGCCCCACAGGACGCTGTTGAGCGTCAGCACGATCATCGGCAGCGTGTTGTGCACGCGCAGTTGGTGCACGACGGCCAGCGACGAGCCCACCCCGAACGGGAACTCGACGAGCAGGATGATCCCCGCGATGAACATCGTGTGCCCCTCGGAGATCAGCGTCAGCGCGCCGAGCCCCACGACCATCACCGGCAGCGTCAGCGCCAGCCGTGTGACGACCAGCGCGCCGACCCAGTCCTCGGCGTGGCGCGGATCGGCCGCCGCCTCGCGCACCGCCACCTGTTCCAATCCCAGGCTGGTGAAGAAGCCGACGAGTTGGAAGGTCGTAAGGATCGTCATCCACTGGCCGTAGCCGCTGTCGCCGAGCGTGCGGACGACCAGCGCGGTGACGACGATCCCGAGCGCGAGGTTCAGCACGCGCGTCATGACCTGGACGAAGACGTCGCGGAACGCACGCTCGCGCGAGGGCGTCAGCGGCAAGGCCTCCAGCGGCTCAGCGGCCGGCATGTCGGTCATGTGCGTGCGAGCTGCTCAGCGAGGAACGTGTCGAGCGCCCGGTGCACCGCCGGCTGCATGCGGACGACCTGCAGCGTGTGCGCGTCGGCCGGACCCGGGAGCGGGCGCACGGCGACGTTGGGCCAGCGCGCCAGGCGCGCGAGATGGCCGCTGCGCGCCAGCTCCTCCTGCAGCGGCTCGCCCTCGGTGAAGCGCAGGCTCACCGCGGTGCCCTGGTCGCGCAGCGTGTCGAGCGCGAGATCGAGCGGATCGCCGCCACCGCTCTTGGCCCGGAGCCGGTCGACGAGCAACTGCGGTGCCCGCGCGACCATCACAGCGATCGCGCGCAGCATCCGCTGTGCGCGCGCCCACGTCAGCTTGCCGGCCAGCATGTCGCGCCACACCTCACGACCGCTGAGACGGCGCAGATGGCGCACCTCGGCGGCGCTGCCGCGCGTCTCGTCGAAGAGCAGCATCCGCGTGTTGAGCAGCTCCAGCGCGACGATCCGCGGGTCCTGACGGGCCCGCGTGAAGGCCCAGTAGGCGCCGGAGCACATGCCGATCAGCAGAAACCGCGGCGCCAACCCGTAGCCGGGCAGCGCGTCGAGCGCGATCTCGACCTGCGCCACGAGCGCGTCGTCGTAGAGCGCGTACTCGCCGTTCCACGGCGTGGCGGGGCCGCCGCCCTCGCCGATGCCGATCAGGTCCAGCCGCACCGACGGCACGCCTTTGGCGGCCCAGCGGCGGGCGGCTTCGACCCACATGCGGTTGGCGCCGATGCGGCGCTCGGCACCCACGTTGAGGAAGACGACGGTCAGCGGCGCGAGCTCGCCCGTCGGAGCCGGCGTGGCGACGATCCCGAAGAGCGCGCCGCCGCGAGCCGGGCGCGTCGATGGCGATCGGCGCCTCGTGCACGGTCGTGCCGTCGACGATCAGCGTGGCGCTCTCGGTCGTGGTGACCGTCGGCGCGGCAACCGCGCCCGGCTCCGTCGGGCCTGGCGTCACCTCCCGGGTCTGCACCAGCCACCGCGTTACGATCGCGAACGTCTCCTCAGGCGCCAGCGACCGATGGGGCTCGTCCATCAACTCCGTGTAGCCCGGCCCGTCGGCGGCGGTCACGGCCACGCCGGCCTCGGTCAGCGCCCGCTGCAGCTTGGCATCGACGCTGATGCCCTCGCGGCCGAGCAGCAGCACATGACGGCGCTGGGCATCCGGCCACGGCGCCGCGGCCAGATCCAGACCCTGCAGCCACGCGACGGTCTCGGGGCTGAGCAGGAAGCCGCCGCTCTCCAGCGAGCCCTCGGGCAGCGGCGGCATCGTCTCGTCCCACCCGAACGTGTCGGCCTCGGTGATGCCCAGCCGCGCGAAGGCGCGCAACTCGCGCACGAGCGCCTTGCCGCGCGACGGCGCGCCCCACAGGACGAGGTCGTCGATATCGGCGCCCTCGACCAGGGCCTGGCCGGCGACGAGCCCACCGAGCCCCAGACCGATCGCGACAACGCGCCGCGCACCCGTCTCGGCCCGCAGCCACGTCGCCGCGGCGGCCACAGCCTGCGGCCAGGACGGCGCGCGGCCGGAGTCGCGCGGGCCGCCGCCGCTGTCGCCGGCACCCGGCGGATCGATCCGCAACGACGCAACGCCCTGGGCCGACAGCGCCAGCGCCCACATCCGCAGGCCGCGGTAGGCGCAGACGTCGTCGTAGCCGAAGGGCGGCAGGAACAGCACGGCGGTGTCGGCGTCGGCGACGTCGTGAAAGACGCCGAAGATTGGCTCGCCCACGGCGTCGGCGTGCAGGTACAGCGGCCGTGGCGCGGGAACGGATCCCGGCACGGGAACGGGGACGGGACCGGTCACGGGCACTGTCACTCTGCCACACCCATCGGCCCGCTCCGGCCGCGCTTCAGCGCCGACGGACGCTTGGTGGAGCGTCGCTCAGCGGCGCCGTGTGACGCTGCCGGTCCAGGTGCCCGACAGCTGGACCCGCAGCTGCGACGTGCCGATGGCGGCCGGCAGCACGAGCGATAGGCGCCGAACCGGTCAGTTCGCAGCGTGGCGCGGTAGGCGAGTCGGCCCGCGCGCCAGACGCGCAGCGTGAACAGCTCGGTCTGAGACGCCGTGCCCTTGACGGTGACGCGGCCGCGGCGCGCGGTCAGCGGCGCCATCTTCGGCTTGGCCACGCGGACCTTCTTGCCGGCGAAGATGTCGCGCACAGCGGCGAAGGCCGGCTTGGGAAGCCCCAAGGCGGTGAGTAGTCCGAACTGGTAGGCGTCGGACTGGTCGTTGATCATGTAGACGAACGCCGCCTTGACCCAGCTCACGCTGGCGACCTTGCGCAGGGTGTCGGTGAGGTTCTGCGCCTGGCCCTTGCGGGTGTTGCAGGCGTGGTCGATCTTGAACGCCGGGCCACCCTTGGCGTAGCAGCTGGTAAAGCCGAACTCGGTCAACCACAGCGGCTTGCGATCGCCGTTGCGCTTCTGCACGGCGCGCGTGGTCGTCAGCGACGAGAGCGGCAGATCGTAGAAGTGCACGGCGAGGCCGTCGTAGCTGCCCTTCAACCCGGCGTCGTACAGCGCCTGCAGCCACTTGCCGTTGCCGCCGACGAACGAGCCGGCGAGCACCGGGACGCGCGGGGCGACCTGCTTGAGCGCCGGATAGACGGCCTTGGCCAAAGCGACGTAGCCGCGGACCTTGTTCGGGCCGGCCCAGTAGATCTCGTTGACCTGGTCGGGCTCGTTCCAGACCTCGAAGGCGGCGAGGTTGGCGGCGTACCGCGCGACGAGGAAGGTCGAGAGGTCGACGTAGCCCGCCGGATTGGCCGGGGGGTAACGCGTGACCTCGAAAACGTTGGGGTCGGCGCCGGCACACGAGCCACGGTCGGGCGACGAGGAGGCCCAGCACGGCGTCGAGTCGATCATCAGCTCGGTCTTCATCCCGCGCGCGGCAGCCCCGTTGACGACGCGGTCGATCGCGGCCAGCTCGCTCGCGTCACGAACGCCCGCGGCGGCGGGCTCCAGCTTGGACCACAGCACCTCCACGCGGATGACCTTGGCGTTGGCCTTCTTGGCCGCGTTGAGCGCGGTGTCGACCTGCGCCTGCGAGGCGGCCGCGTAGGCGGGGACGCCCTGCAGCCCGTAGAGCGGCTTGGCGCCCGCGGTCGCTGCGAAGACAGCCACCAAGCCGACGCAGAGCGCGGCGATTACGGGCAGGCGGAAGCGGAGGGCGGAGCGTGGGGAGACGTCGAGCACGCGCCCCAGTGTGACACGAGTTTTTGGGAAGTCGATCAGCGATCGCCGGCTTGCCGGCGCAACTCGGCCAACATCAGCTTGGAATGCATGGCGCCCAGCAGCTCGCGCAGGGGCTCGGTGCCCGACGCGATGATGTCGGCCGCGCGGTCGGGCTCGACCTCGCCGGCGAGGCGCCCGAGCATCGTCGCGATCTCCTCCTCGACCAGTGGCTGCAAGGCCTCGCGGTAGCGCAGCGTGTCGTAGACGGTGAAGCCCAGCGTCTCGTCGTAGCCGCCGGCGCGGAAGCGCACCATCGCCTCGATGATCGCGACGTCGTCGGCGTCGTAGCCGCGGCCGTTGGGCGTCAGCACGCCGATCTCCACGAGGCGATCCAGCACGACCTTGGGCAAGTCATAGCGCTTGCGGATCTCGGCTGAGCTGACGCGCGCCGACTCGCGCCGCTCCAGCGCGCGCTCGATGATCTTGTCCTCCAACTCGACCAACGCCAGCGCGCGGTCGGGGTCCTCGTCGAGCATGCCCTTGATCACCTTCAGGGGCATGAAGCGGTCTTCCTGCAGGCGCTTGATGAGCGTGATGCGCTCGACGTAGGCCGGCGGGTAGTAGGCCATGTTGCGCGAGGTCCGCACGACGCCTTCGCCCTCGCCGTCCAGCAGCCCCTCGCGCAGGTAATGCTTGATCGTGCCGGCCGATACCCCGCTGCGCTGGGCCAGCTCGCTCATCTTGAGGAGGCCAGCCTCGTTCATGAAGCCAAGAACGGGCTGGCGGTCACGCTCGATCCGGCGGCGCCCGCGACGGCACCGTCGGCCAGGAGCTGGGCGATCTCCTCCTCAGAGAAGCCCGATTCGCGCAGGACCTGCTCGGTGTGCTCGCCCAGCGCAGGACCGCCGCTGCGAACGTGACCCGGCGTGCGCGACAGCTTGACCGGCATCCCGAGCCCCTTGACCATGCCGGCCCCGGGCTGCTCGAACTCGATCACCATCTCCCGGGCGCGGACGAGCTCGGACTCCAGCGCCTCTTCGACCTCCAGGACGGGCTCCAAGCAGCAGTCGTGCTGGTGCGCAAACGCCGCCCACTCGGCGCGGGTGCGGCCGGCGAAGATCGCCTCGACCTCGGCGTGCGCTGCGCTGCCGGGCTGCTCGAACTGGTGCTCGAGCAAGTCCTCGCGGTCGACCCCATGACAGAAGGCCGCAAAGAACTTCGGCTCCAGCGCGCCGAGCGTGACCCAGCCGTCGGCGCACTTGTAGGGGCGGTAGCAGAGCAGCGAGCCGCTGAGCATCTCGGCGCCGCGGCGCGGCTGCTCGCCGGCGGCGAAGACGCGCGCGGCGACCATCGCCAGCCACGAGAGCGCGCCGTCGAACATCGAGACGTCGACGAGCTGGCCCTCGCCGCTGCGGTCGCGCTCGCGCAGCGCGGCGAGGATCCCGAACGCGCCCATCAGTGCGCCGCCGCCGAGGTCGGCGATCTGGGCGCCGGCTTGGGTCGGCGGCCCGTCGGCGTCACCGCTGAGCGCGAGCACGCCGTTGAGGCCCAGGTAGTTCATGTCGTGACCCGAGCGCTGGACGTTGGGCCCCGTGAGGCCGTAGCCGGTGATCGCGCAGTAGACCAGCCGCGGGTTCTCCTGCTTGAGGCGCTCGTAGCCAACGCCGAGGCGGTCGAGCACGCCGGGGCGGAAGGACTCGAGGAGGACGTCGGCGTCACGGACCAGCTTGAGCAAGACATCGCGGCCCGCCTCGCTCTTGAGGTCGATCCGGACCGAGCGCTTGCCGCGGTTGAGCGACAGGAACAGCGCGCTCTTGGCCGTCTCCTCGGCGCCCTCGAACGCGGGCGGCGACCAGCGGATGTAGTCGCCCATGCCGGTGTCTTCGACCTTGATGACGTCCGCGCCGAAGTCGGCGAGCAGCAGCGAGCAGAAGCCGCCGGGCAAGAGGCGGGAGAGGTCGAGGATCTTGAGGCCTTCGAACGGCAGACCCGTCATGCCGCGACCCTTGACTTCAACCCCAACAAGGCCCGCGCTTCCTCGACCGTCGCCGGCCGCCGCCCCGCGTCGATCGTCATCTCCCGCGCCTTGGCAATCAGGTCGCCATTCGAGCGCGCCATCTCCCCGTCGGGCAGATAGAGGTTGTCCTCGAGGCCGACGCGGATCGAGCCACCGAGCGAGAGCGCCGCAGCGAGCATCGTCCACTGCACGCGCGAGATGCCGATCACGCCCCAATGCGCGTCGAGACCCGACCCCGCCCACCCCAGGTTGTCAGCCATCGCGGCAAGATTCCGGGCGGTCGGCGGGACGCCGCCGGTGACGCCCATGACGAAGTCGGCGTGCAGCGGTCCTTCCAACACCCCCATGTCGATCAACGGCTTCAACGAGCCGACGTGGCCGAGGTCAAAGCACTCGTGCTCGGGCTTGATCCCGAGCTCGTTCATGGCCTTCAACAGCTCGATGATCTCGTCGAACGGGTTGGGGAAGACCGTGGAGAAGACGAAGTCCTTGCGCCGCGACGAGTACTTGGCGTAGTTCATGGACCCCATGTTGAGCGCGGCGACCTCGGGCGGACAAGCGCGCAGGTAGGCGATGCGCTTCTCGACCGAGACGCCGATCGTGCCGGTGGAGAAGTTCAAGATGGCGGCGTCGCCGACCTCGGCACGGATCGCGTCGTGGATCGCGGTGAAGTCCTCGATCTCGTAGCTCGGCGTCCCGTCGGGCTTGCGCGCGTGGATGTGGATGTGCACACCGCCCTCGTCGACGATCCGCCGCGCCTCGGCGGCGTACTCTTGCGGCGTGTACGGGATCGCCGGGCACTGGTCGCGGTTGGCCAGCGCGCCGGAGATGGCGCAGGTGATGACGACGGGGTGCTCGAGACTCAAGGCTCGCTCGCTCCAAGGTGGAAAGTGGGACGTGCCACTTCCCACTCTTTCGCACTTCGGCGGTGCGCGCAAGCGCTGGTGAGGGCGCACGCGTCGTACTTGCGTCTACAGCAGGTCGGCGATGTCTGGGCCCTTAGCGTGGAGCAAGTCGGTTGGGTCGAGGAAGGGTAAAGTCACCGGTGGCGCGGTCGATCCGCCACGTGCCGTCGTCGAGCGCATCGAGCCATATATGGACGACCTCGCCGATTGAAGGGGTCCTCCAGCAGGACGATCGGCTCGTCTATCTGGTCGTCGTTGAGGCCGGGACGCCAGATCCTCGTGACGGGGGCGCCACGGCCTCGCAACCGCGGATCGAATTCTGCGAGCAGTTCTGCTGTGAGCAGCCGAGGGCTAAACGACCCGGTCATGGAATCGGAAGTGGATCGCGGGCTACGGTGAAGCGCACACGCACACCTACAGCAGGTAGGCGATGTCGGTTCCCTTTGCCGCAAGCTCGATCGGATCGGTCAGTGCGAAGTCGCCCGTCCTGGGATCGACACGCCAGGTGCCGTCATCAAGAGCGTCGAGCCACACGTGAACCAACTCGCCGATGGATGCCGTCTTCGCGCGCCCTGGCTCCATGTTCTCGGACGGGTCGAAGTAGTGAACTGGTGATGGTGCATCGGCTGCTACCGCGCAATCACAGGCGATGCGCGTGTACGAGACGTTGCCACAGAGCGCGAGCCACGAGTCGGGCCAGTCTTGGTTGTGAAACTCAGGTTGGTCGCGGACAGCCATCACAGCCATCTGTCGCATCCTCTTCGCGTCATCTATGGCATGACCGAGGGAATAGGCATCCCAGCCAGGACCAAAGCTGCTGTACGCAGGCGAGCGATCAAGATCGACACCGTCGTGCCATCCCCACCAGATTCGGGCCTCCGTCGAGAGCGAGACACCGATCTCCGCCGTTAAGGCATCCATCGCGTGGTCCTGAAGACCTGGGCGCCAGTGCTTGGTGACAGGCGCGCCGATCTCCTCAAGCTTGTCGCTGAATTGGGCGAGCAGATCGTTGGTCAGGAGCCGAGGAGGAGGGTCGGTCATGGATTGCAGATGCTGGTCTGGGTCGGAATGCCGAGTATCGGTGGCAGAGGTACTTCAAGGAACGCCTCGCCATCCTTGATTCCACAGCCAACTAAGAAGTTGCCAAAGCGGCCGCCAAGCTGTTGGTTGTCGATCCAGTTGACGGGCTCAAGGGACGGACGATGCACCGCCGCCCCACGGCTTCCTCCCTGGTAGGTGCGGTTCTCAGGGAACTCGTCGCAGTCCAGATAGCTAGGGAGACCAAGGCACTCGACCTGGGATTTGTACCAGGGGTCGGTAGGTCCGATACGACGCGTGAGCTTCACCCAGGCAGGATGAGACGCAAGGGCCTGGATGCGGTGGTTGGTCGCCCCGACGTAATCCGAGCCGGGCATGAAGATCGGGAGGTTCTTGCAGTCGTCGCTGCTGATGCCATCGTCGCCGGTGAGGTTGAGGCAGCGGCGGGCGATCTCGGTGGCTGCTGCGGCGCCGAGGGCTGCGACGGCGGCGTTGCGGGCGGTCAATGAGTCGGCGAGGGCGTCGACTGCCGAGGCAACTGGTGCCGGGGTCGAGGTCGGCGGGTCGGCCGGGTGGCCCGGCGGTGGGCCGGGTGGATGGGGCGGGGCGGTGGTGCCCCAGTTCTCCCAGGCATAGTGCTGCAGCCAGGCCAGCAGTGATGCGCTACCTCCCGCGATACCGACGGCGGTCAAGGTGTCGAGAGCAGCGCGGATCGCTGCGGCTGCGGTGGGATTTGCGGCATGGGCGACCACATCGCAGGCCTCCCACTGATCTGTGGTGCTGTGGCCGCTGAGGTTGGTGCCCGGGAAGTAGAGGAGCGCGGTGCAGACGTTCTCGGCACTGCCAAACGCTGCGGCCAGGGCGGTGATGTCGATGCCGTCAATTGATCCTGCGGTGGCGGGATCGGCCGCTTCGACCCTGGCCGGAGAGGTCTTGGAGATGATCGTGGAGCCGTAGGAGACTTCGGCGGTGAAGCTCTGGGTGCTGCCGGTCGCTCCTGCGGTGGCGGTGAACTCGCAGGTCGTGCTGTCGACCGAGCACCAACCAACCACCGAGCCGTTGGCGTCGCGGATATAGATGGTGTAAGGGGTCCAGCGGTTATAGGTGTTGGTGACCTTGACCGTGTAGCTGTGGCCCGGCAGCACGAACGACGGTACGGTCACGGTTACGCCGATATTGGGCGGATAGATCACCACCGTCTTCTCGGCCGACGCCATGACGGTGTTGAGGTCTTTGAGTTCGGCGCGGTAGTGCTTGGTGACTGGTGAGCCGCCGAACCAGCCGGTGGGAATGGTGCCGCTACATGCCTGCTCGGTCGCACAGCTGAACCCGGCGTAGCCGTTGGTATCCGCGTCGAGTAGCGAGACCGAGTGTCCCGAGAAGATCGACGGGGTGGTGCCCAGGGCGATCGGGATGTCGTCGGGCATTGAGACGCCATCTGGCATATCAAGCGAGACCTGCCAGTCGGGCGGATCGAACGTCACCGTCTTGGTCACGACGTTCGACAGACGGTTGAAAGAGTCGATGGCCTGGACGTGCAAGGTCACCGTGTATGGATGGGCGCCGCCGTTCAGCACGCCTTGCAGGACCCGGACCTCGCACTTACCGGTGTCGTGATCGACGGTGCAGCCGTCGACGTAGTTCCAGCCGCCGTCCCAGACCCCGACCCCGGCCTCGGCGGGAGAGACGTCGAACTTCAGTAGCGCGCCGTCGGGCATCGTCACGCTGCTCGGAGCATCGACCGTCAGGAACGGATCGGCCCGTCCAACCGCCGGCTGGGCCAAGAGCACCAACCCCGCAGCCAACAGGGCGAGAACGCCCATGACCCATGTGCGTCGTGCGGGTCGCCCGGGAGTCGGCGCCGCCCATCCGATCAGCGTGAACACGGCCGGCACCATAGCAACTAATCCCGACTATGGAGACTAATACTTAGCGCACAGGTCCGACCAAGTTATTGAGCATTCCAAAACGAAAGTGGTCGCTGCTCGCGAGCCCTGGCGCTGTCGCGTTCCGTTTCGCGTTTCCCGTTCCGGGGTCAGACCCCGAAACGGAAATGCGACGGCCTATGTCGTAATTGTGTCGCTGTAGGCGTCGAAGACGCGGTTCAGCGCTTCGACGCCGTGGCGGTTGCCGTAAATCTCAGACATTACGACGGCGTTGGCGTCATTGTCGACGCCGATGTTGTCGAGCAGGTCGAGATTGGTATCGAGCAAGTCGCACCGGCGACGGTGCAGTTGCTGAACGTGACCAGGGGTCAACGGCACCTCGACGCTTTCGCGCTGTGGGACGGTGTCCGGATCCCAGCCCAACGCATCGATGACCGCGGTCGCATCGCGAAGGATGTCGGCCAGCGCCAACTGCTTGCCGGGGACGTAGTCGATGAAGTCCTCCAGCGGCTCGTGGTTGAACATGAAGACCTTCTTGGCCTCGACGCGCAACACATCGGCGGTCGCCGAATCGACGGTGATACGGCAGACGGGACTACCCTGATGGGCACTCATGGGAGGTACAAGCTCCTTTGGGTCATGCCCCCGGGCCGTTGACGCGGTCGCGGGGGTCATATTGTTAATAATGTCGCTACGGGAGCTTACCGGAGGGGGCGGCGGAAACAGCGCTCGCCGCTCAACGCCGCGAGGCGAGGAAGAAGTAGATGAGCTGCGACACCGAGGCCACCAGGGCCGCGACGTAGGTCAGCGCGGCAGCGCTCAGCACGGACTTCGCGCCGTCGAGCTCGTCGGCCTCGAGCAGACGGCCGTCCTGCAGCGCGACCAGCGCACGCTTCGAAGCATCGAACTCGACCGGCAGCGTGATCAGCTGGAAGAGCACGATCGCCGTGAAGAGCGCGAGGCCGACGTTGGTCAGTCCCGTCGCGCCGATCAGCAGGCCGATGAAGATGATGGGGATCGCAAACGACGAGCCGATCGACGCGACCGGCACGAAGGACTGGCGCACGCGCATCGGGAAGTAGTTGCGCGCGTCCTGGACGGCGTGGCCGGCCTCGTGGGCGGCAACGCCCAGCGCGGCGACCGACGAGGCCTGGCCCACGTCGGGGCTCAGGTTCAGCGTGCGGTTGCGGGGGTCATAGTGATCGGTCAGCCGACCCTCGACCGCCCGGATCTCGACACCGGTCAGACCCGAGGACCGGATGACCTCGGCCGCCGCCTGCGCCCCGGTCATACCGGAGCGCACGGGCACCTTGCTGTACTGCTCGAACGTGGTCTTGACCTTGCGCTGTGCCCACAGGCCGAGGCCGAGCGGGACGATCATGGTCAGCAGCCACACCATCGTCAGCGATGACATGGGCGTCAGGATAGTGACGCTTTCTCAGGACTCCCTAAGCGTCTAGACCGGGACGACCCCGTTGCGCTTCCAGGGGCGTGCCACCCGCTTGCCCTCGGCCATCTCCAGCCCGCGGCAGATGACCGGGCGCGTCTCGCGCGGGTCGATGACGTCGTCGATCATCGCGTTGCGTGCCGGGATGTAGGGGTCGATGATCTTCTTATAGGCGTCGATCAGCTCCTGCTTCTTGGCGGCCGGGTCCTCAGCCGCCTCGACCTGCTTGCGGAAGACAATCTCCACGGCTCCCTCGGCGCCCATGACGCTGATCTCGGCGCTCGGCCACGCGACGATCAGGTCGGGCTCGTAGGCCCGGCCGTTCATCACGTAGTAGCCCGCGCCATAGCCCTTGCGGATGACGACGGTGATCTTCGGCACCGTCGCGTTGGCGACCGCGTAGAGCATCTTGGCGCCGTGGCGGATGATGCCGCCGGCCTCGACCTTGGACCCCACCATGAAGCCGGGCACGTCCATCAGGAAGACGAGCGGGATGCCGAAGGCGTTGCAGAGGTTGACGAAGCGTGCGGCCTTGTCGGCCGAGTCGTTGTCGAGGATGCCGCCGAGCTGCTTGGGCTGGTTGGCGACGATGCCCGCCGGCCGACCGCCGAAGCGCGCGAAGCCCGTGATGATGGTCTTGGCGAACTGGGGCTTCATGTCGAAGAACTCGCCGTCGTCGGTGATCCGCCGGATCACCTCGTACATGTCATAGGGCTTGCGGTTGGACTCCGGCAGGACGTCGAGCAAGTCCTCGTCCATGCGGTCGATCGGGTCGCTGGTCGCGACGATCGGCGGCGCCTGCTCGTTGTGCGAGGGCAAGAACGACAAGTAGGCCTTGATCTTGGCGATGCACTCCTGGTCGTCGGCGACCTCGAGATCGCCGACGCCCGACTTGCGGCAGTGCACGCGCGAGCCGCCGAGCTCCTCCTGGGTGACGTCCTCCCCCACCGCGGCGCGCACGAGGTGCGGCCCGGCCAGCGCCATCGAACCGCGGCCCTTGACCATCGGGACGAAGTCGGCCAGGCCCGGGATGTAGGCGGTACCCGCGGCACACGGCCCCATCAGCGCGGCGACCTGCGGGATGACGCCGGACGCCACCACCTCCTCACGGAACAGGTGCCCGGAGCCGGCAAAGAGCGACCCAACGGCCTCCTGGATCCGCGCGCCGGCGGAGTCCAGCAGCCAGACCATCGGCATGCGCTTGGACAGCGCCAGCTCACGCAGCCGCGCAACCTTGATCTCACCCGTCATGCCCATCGACCCGGCCATGACCGTGAAGTCGTAGGCCGCGATCGCGACCAGCCGGCCATCGACCTTGCCGTAGCCGGTGACGACACCATCGGCCGGCGCGTTCTTGTCCTCCAACCCGCGCACCGAAAAGTGGATGCCGCCGTGCAGCCCGAG
Organism: uncultured Conexibacteraceae bacterium; assembly: GCA_963836485.1. Classification (GTDB taxonomy): domain Bacteria; phylum Actinomycetota; class Thermoleophilia; order Solirubrobacterales; family Solirubrobacteraceae; genus Baekduia. The sequence goes on from CAWIJS010000010.1 coordinate 235,697, forward strand.
CTCGGAGAACGTCCCCTCGTCGACCAGCAGCGCGATCCGCTCACGCGCCGTCAGCTTGTCGGCAGCATGCTGGCGCGCAATCCGCTCCTCCCCACCACCAAGCAACGCAGCAGCACGCCGCTCCAGCAGATCATCGACAAGTGGACGCAGCAGCGAGGTCGGGGCGTTCGTGGTGTCCGTCATGAGAAGTAGGAAGTCCTACTTCCCACTTCGGGATCCGTCAAGGCGTGAGCGGCTCGACGACGCTCGCGATCAGCTCGGCCAGCGCCGGGTCGTGGAAGCCTGCGATCTCGCACCCGAGGAGGTCGCAGGCTGAGGCGACCTCGGTCAGCAGCGTGCGCAGGCCGCCGTCGCTGAGGCCGCCGGAGACCGGGAAGGGTGAGGTGATGACGGACGGATCGAGGACGTCGAGGTCCAGGTGGACGAAGACGTCGCGGCCGGCGAGGGCCTCGGCCAGCAAGCCGGGCCGACTGACGCGCACGACGCCGTTGGTCTCCAACAGCACGCTCTCGGCGCCGTCGAGATCGCGCAGGCCGCAGGTGACGACCGCGGTCGGGTCGACGGCTGGCAGGTCGAAGCCGCCGTCCCAGAGCCCGCAGGCCGCGGCGAGGCACATGCCGCCGAGGTAGCCCGAGACCGTCGTGTCGGGCGTGTTGAAGTCGGCGTGGGCGTCGAGCCACAGCACCGTGGCACCCGGGTGGTAGCGGATGACCGTCGGCAGCGTCGTCATGCTCACCGAGCAGTCGGGCGCGACGAGCACCGGGTAGCGGCCGTCGCTCAGCGTGTCGTCGACCTGCCCGCCGGCTTCCAGCAGGCAACCGCGCGAACCGCGCAGATCCTCCTCCCAGCCGACGATCTTCATCGGGCTCGGGCGGCCGATCAGCCGCGCGTCCACCCCGCACCGTTCGGCCAGCTCGCGGGCCAGTGCCTCGGTCCCTGCCGCCGCATCCTCGACGCGCTCCGAGGAGCGGCACAGCATCCCGACGACGGCGGGCTCCGGGCTCATCGCCCCTTCCACTCGGGCTCACGCTTCTCGAAGAAGGCTTTCACGCCCTCTTGGATGTCCTCGGTCGAGAACGCCAGCGTGAGGTTGTGGTGCAACAACTCCAGCGCGTCGACGAACGCTAGATCCTGCTGGCGGTACATCGCGTCCTTGCCCAGGCGCATCAACACGGGGGACTTGCTCGCCAGCTTGACCGCCCACTCCTGCACCGCCGCCTCAAACTCCTCCGCCGCGACCACCTTGTTGACGATCCCGATCCGCTCGGCTTCGGCCGCGTCGATGCGCTCGCCGAGCAGGAGCAGCTCGTTGGTCTTCTTGCGCCCAACGTTGCGGTAGATCAACGCCATGATCATGAACGGGAATACGCCGACGTTGATCTCCGGCGTCCCGAAGGTCACCCCTTCGCGCGCGACGATCAGATCGCAGGCCAGCGCCAGACCCAGACCGCCCGCCAACACGTGGCCGTTGGCCGCGCAGATCGACGGCTTGCCCAATTCGCCGATCAGCTGAAAGAGCGCCGGGAAGCGATTGGTGCCGAAGTGCTTATGCACCAGCGGCACGCCTTCGGCAAAGCCCGCGAGGTTCCCGCCACTGCTGAACACCTTCTCGTGGGAAGAGGTGAGCACCACGCAGCGGACCGCATCGTCGTCGCGGGCCGCGGTAAACGCGGCGAGCAGGTCGTCCAGCACCTGATCAGACAGCGCGTTGCGCGTCTCGGGATGGTTGAGGGCGATCGTCGCGACTCCGGTGTCGGCAACGTCGTAACGGACGGTCTCGTAGGCCATGAGATCTGCAAGCAAAGCACGGAGTCGGCCTGCGGGGCATCCGCAAGCCGTCTGTGCCACGCCGGCAACATGAGCGTCTACGCGCCACATAGGACCCCTGAGCGGCTACCGAACAGTATGAGGCTGAGCCAATGCGGAAGAGTGCCTTCTCACGCCGTGATCCGCTACGGCATCATTGGGGGAGGCACACCATGAGCGACGCGACATCCGACGCCCGACTGCGGTCCGACGCACGCCGAAATCGGCGCACCGTGCTCGCCGCGGCCGTGGCGCTGCTGGCGCAGCGTCCTCAGGCGACGATGCAGGAGGTCGCCGACGCCTCCGGCCTCGGCCGGACGACGGTCTACCGCCACTTCCCGCGACGCCAGGATCTGATCGACGCGCTCTTTGCCGAGGTCATCCGCGACGCGGCCGACACGATCGAGCAGGCGCTGCGCTCCGCAGGCTCGGCCCGCGAGCTGCTCCGCGACCTCGGCCCGCGCTTCATCGCCATCGGCGATCGCTACCGCTTCATCGACGCGCACCCCGAGTTGCGCGACCGGGCGCTGCGCCCGATCGACGCGATCACCACCCCGCTGGAGGCCTACTTCCTCAAGGCCCAGGAGCGCGGCGAGCTGCGCGACGACGTGCCCATCACGTGGATCCTCACGACGCTGCGCGGCCTCGGCGTCGTGGCGATGGTCGAGGTCAACGCCGGCCGCATGACCGTCGACGAGGCGGGCCGCCACGTCGGCGAGACCTGCGCCCTGGCCTTCACCGCTCCCTCGACACGACCCGCCGCCAGCTGAAAGTAGGACGTGCCACTGTTTACTTCTGACGGCGTGGCCGTTACCGTCCAGCCATGGCCACCGCAGAGAACGACGTCCTGAAGCCCGACTTCGGGGCAAGCCGCAAGCACTTCATCTTCACCGACGAGCACGACCAGCTGCGCGAGTCGATCCGCGCGTTCGCGCAGAAGGAGCTCGCGCCCCACGCCGAGGAGTGGGAGGCGAGCACCTTCCCCGACTCCGTCTTTACCCGGATGGGCGAGCTCGGCTTCCTCGGTCTCGACAAGCCCGAGCAGTACGGCGGCCAGGGCGGCGACTACTACACGTCGCTCGTGCTCGCCGAGGAGATCACCCACGCACGCTCCGGCGGCCTGGCGATGGGCGTCGCCGTCCACACCGACATGGCGATGCCGCCGATCCTCGCCTTCGGCACCGAGGAGCAGAAGCAGGAGTGGGTCGTCCCGGCGATCGCGGGCAAGAAAATCCTCTGCCTCGGCATCACCGAGCCCGATGCCGGCTCCGACGTCGCCGGCATCAAGACCCGTGCGGTCCACGACCCCGCGACCGACGAGTACATCATCAACGGGTCCAAGACCTACATCACCAACGGCCACCGGGCCGACGTGATCGTCCTGGTCACCAAGACCGATCCGGACGCGGGCCACGGCGGCATCACGCTCTTCCTCGTCCCGATGGACGCCCCGGGCGTCATCCGCGAGCAGCGCCTCAGCAAGCTCGGCATGCACTCCTCCGACACGGCGCTGCTCGCCTTCCAGGACGTGCGCGTGCCCGCCTCGGCGATCCTCGGCCAGAAGGGCAAGGGCTTCTACCACATCAGCTGGGAGCTCCAGGGCGAGCGGCTGATCGGCGCCGCCGGCTGCGTCGCCGGCGCGCAGCACTGCTTCGACATGACGCTGCAGTTCGCTAAGGAGCGCCAGGCCTTCGGCCGCTCGATCGGCAAGTTCCAGGTCATCCGCCACAAGTTCGCCGAGATGGCCACCAAGATCGAGACGGCACGGCAGTTGACCTACATGACCGCCTGGCGCTTCAACAACGGCGAGTACCCCGTCCGCGAGATCTCGATGGCCAAGCTGCACGCCGCGCGGATCGCCGTCGAGGTCGCCGACGAGTGCATCCAGATCCACGGCGGCGCGGGCTACATGACCGAGTACGGCGTCGAGCGCGTCTGGCGCGACATGCGCCTGAACCGCATCGGCGCGGGGACCGACGAGATCATGTTGGAGGTCATCGGCCGCTCCTACGGCCTGTAGGCCGAGGTGGCGACTGCTGAGCCGCCCTTCGGGACCGAGCACGAGGCGCTGCGGGAGTCCGTCCGCCGCTTCGTGCTCGCCGAGCTGCGTCCCCACGCCTCGGAGTGGGAAGCGGCCCGTTGGTTTCCGGACTCCGTGTTCGGCGCGTTCGCCCAGCACGGCTTCCTCGGGCTGAAGTACGAGGAGCGCTACGGCGGCCAGGGCGGCGACTACCTCCACGAGGCGGTGCTCGCCGAGGAGATGGCCCACTGCGGCTCGGGCGGCGTGGCCGCCGGCGTCGGCGCGCACATCAACATCGCCACGCCACCGATCGCCAAGTTCGGCACCGAGGAGCAGAAGGAGCGCTACCTGGCCCCCGCGATCGCCGGTGAGAAGATCGGCGCGCTGGCGATCACCGAGCCCGACGCGGGCTCTGACGTCGCCGGCATCAAGAGCCACGCCAAGCGCGTCGACGGCGGCTGGGTGATCAACGGCTCGAAGATGTTCATCACCAACGGCGTGCGCGCGCACTTCTGGGTGACGGCGGTCAAGACGACCGGCGAGGGCGGCCACCACGGGCTGAGCTTCTTCATCATCGACCGCCAGGAGGGCGTGAGCGCGTCGAAGATCGAGAAGCTCGGCTGGCACGCGTCAGATACCGCGCTGATCGCGCTCGACGACGTCTTCGTGCCCGAGGAGAACCTGCTCGGCCGCGAGAACGAGGGCTTCTACCTGATCATGGCCAACTTCCAGTGGGAGCGGCTGGTCATGGCCTTGGGTGCGGTCGGCGCGATGCAGGTCGCCTACGACAAGACGGTGGCCTTCGCCAAGGAGCGCCGCGCGTTCGGCAAGGCGCTGACCGGCCACCAGGTCCTGCGCCACAAGCTGGCCGAGATCGCGACGACCGTTCACGTCTCGCGCGTGGTGACCTACGACGCGCTGCGGCGCTTCGTCAACACCGAGGGCGACGCGGTCAAAGAGGTCACGATGGCCAAGCTCGCCACCCAGCGCGCGTGCTTTGACGTCATGGACACCTGCCTGCAGATCCACGGCGGCGCGGGCTACATGGAGGAGTACGAGATCGAGCGGATGGCCCGCGACGCGCGCCTGGGGCCGATCGGCGGCGGCACGGACGAGATCATGCGCGAGATCCTGGCCAAGGTCCTGGCGCTGTAGCAGCGCGAGGCGGGCGCGGCGCGGCACCATGGCGGCCAAGGTCCTGGCGCTGTAGCGGGCGCCAATAGGATCGGGCCATGGGAATTCTCGATGACAAGGTGGCCATCGTCACCGGCTCGGCCCGCGGCATCGGCCGGGCGACCGCGGAACTGCTCAGCGCGCAAGGCGCCAAGGTCGTGATCAACGATCTCGATAGCGACGCCGCCCAGCAGACCGCGTCAGAGATCGGCGGCGAGACCGCCGTCTTCGCCGGCGACCTGACCAAGGGCGACGCGCCGGACAAGCTGGTCCAGACGGCGATCGACAGCTGGGGCAGGCTCGACATCATCGTCAACAACGCCGGCTACACGCTCGACGCACCGATCCACAAGATGAGCGACGACTGGTGGCAGCGGATGCTCGACATCCACGTCACGGTCCCGTTCAAGGTCGTGCGCGCCGCGGCGCCGCACCTGCGCGAGCCGGCCAAGGCCGAGAAGGCTGACGGCATCGAGGTCTTCCGCAAGATCGTCAACGTGTCGTCGATCTCGGGCACGATGGGCAACGCGGGCCAGGCCAACTACAGCGCCGGCAAGAGCGCGGTGGTCGGCCTGACCAAGACCCTGGCCAAGGAGTGGGGCCAGTTCAAGATCAACGTCAACGCGGTGGCCTTCGGCTGGATCGAGACGCGGCTGACCGCGTCCAAGATTGACGAGAACCAGATGGAGATCGACGGCGAGAAGGTCCAGCTCGGCATCCCCGAGCAGATGCGGGGCATGGCCTCCATGGTCATCCCGCTCGGCCGGCCCGGCACGCCGGAGGAGGCTGCCGGCGGCGTCTTCTTCCTCTGCTCACCGTGGAGCGATTTCGTTCACGGACAGGTGCTCAACGTCACCGGCGGGCAGTTCACGGGCATGACCTCGTGACCACCCCGGCCCTCATCACGATCGTGCGGGATGAGGATCTCGACGATCTCCTCCCGCTGATGCGGGCGTACTGCGACTTCTACGAGGTGGCACCGAGCGATGCGGAACTGCTGGCGCTGAGCAGGGCGCTTATTGCAGATCCGCAGCGCGACGGGATCCAGCTGGTCGCCCGGGACGGAAGCCGTAGGGCCGTAGGGTTCGCCACGATCTACTGGACCTGGCAGACACTGCGGGCGGCGCGCGCGGCGGTGATGAACGACCTCTTCGTCGCCGAGAGCGCACGTGGCACGGGGGTCGCCGAGGCGCTGATTGCCGCCTGCGCCGACGCGGCACGCACCCACGGCGCACCGCATCTGCTCTGGCAGACGGCGAAGGACAACCACCGTGCCCAGGCGGTCTATGACCGCGTCGGGGGCCGGAAGTCTGAGTGGCTGGACTACGACCTGCCGACCGATCCACCCGGCCCATGAAGGTCATCCGCCCTGGCGTCGCACCCCACGAGGAGCCGCGAGGTGTCGTCGGCGGCCACGAGGTGTCACGCGAGACAGCGGGCAGCGAGCACCTGTTCATGGGGATCTTCCGCCTGCCGGCCGGCGCCCGCTCGCGGCCCCACTTCCATGCCGACTGCGAGAGCGCGTGCTACATGCTCAGCGGGCAGATGGTGATCCGCTGGGGCGACCGGCTCGAGCATGTTGTCGCACTTGAGCGCGGCGACATGTTGTACGTGCCGCCGCGCGAGACGCACGTGCTGGAGAACCCGTCGGCCAGCGAGGACGCCGAGTACGTCGTTGCCCGCAACTCGCCGACCGAGGACGCCGTCGAAGTCCCCTGGGCCCCGCGATGAGGCTGCGCGTCCTGGACGGCGAATACGCGGTCTGCCGGCTGGCCGGCGACGCCGACGCCCCGGCCGTCCCGCCGCGCGGGACCGGCTTCTGGTCGCTGACCGAGGTCGGTGAAGAGCGCTCGCTGGTCTGCCTGGAGGATCTTGCCCCCGCGGCCGGTGAGGGCACGACCGTCGTGCCCGGCTGGCGCATCCTCGAGGTCATCGGTCCACTCGATCTCGCGCTGACCGGTGTGATGGCCGCGCTCTCCGGCCCACTCGCCCGCGCCAACGTCCCGATCTTCCCCATCGCGACCCACGACACCGACTGGATCCTCGTCCCCGGCGCCCAGCTCGACGCCGCGCTCGGCGCGCTGCGTCGCGCGGGGCACGACCTGGTCTGAGGACTACGGCGCCGTCGTCGCCCAGCCCGCGCGTGGGTCGGGCAGGGGCGTGAGGCGTGCTTCGAGCTGCTCGCGCCGACCCTCGAACTGCGGTGGCAGGATGATCTTGCGGCCGAGCTCCTCGACCGAGGAGTCGATGGTGAAGCCGGGCGCGTCGTCGGCGATCTCGAAGAGGACGCCGGAGGGCTCGCGAAAATAAATGGACTTGAAGTACGTGCGGTCGATGATGCCGCTCGTCGGCAGGCCCGCCTCCTCGAAGCGCTGCTGCCAGCGGGGGTGCTCGGCGACGCTGGTACCCCAGGCGACGTGGTGAACGCTGCCGCCGGACTGGCGGCCGCGCTCAGCCGGTGCCGGGTCATAGGCGATCCAGCCGCCGCGGCGCTCGCCGCGCAGCGTCCAGACCTCGTCGGCGGTCTTCTCGGCGCCGAGCAGTTGCTCGAGCAGCGCGCCGCTGGGCGCCGGGTCGGTGGCGTAGGCGCGGACGCCGTCGAAGCCCTGCAGCGCGTGAGCCTGGGGGATCTCCGGATGTTCGGCGGCCAGCGGCGCGTCGGCGGTGGTGTTGACCACCAACTCGTGGTCGAGGCCCTCGGGGTCAGAGAAGCGGACCGAGCCGGCGCTTTCGTCGCGCGTAACGGGCACGTCGAGCAGGCCGAGACGCTCGAACCAGAAGTCCAGCGCCGCGGCGCTGCCGACGCGCCAGACGATCCGGTGCACCATGCCGGCGCCCGGGCGCCCGGGGATTGCGTGCGGGTACTCGAAGAACGTCAGCTCGGAGCCCGGATGGCCCTGCTCGTCGGCGTAGAAGAGGTGGTAGACCGACGGGTCGTCCTGGTTGACGGTCTTGGCGACCAACCGCAGGCCGAGGACCCGCGTGTAGAAGTCGAGGTTGCGCTGGGCGTCGCCCGTGATCGCGCTGATGTGATGGATGCCCTGGAGCTGCATGGAGACCTCCGCGAGGCTGGGTGGTGGCGATGGGTGGAAACTAGTTGCGCGCGCAATTATAGCGCAGCGCCGGGGTAGAACGAGCACCCCGTGAAGTAGTCCCCGGCCGGCGAGGCCAGAAACGCCACCAGCTCGGCGCGCTCGTCCTCCGACGCACCCTCGCGCGGCCGCACCGCGGTGATCCGGACGCCGAAGCGCGCCCACTCGACCGACAGTGTCCGAGCGGCATTCTCCAGCGCCGCGCCAACCGCGTTGGCGTGCTCACCGGCATCGGTGGCCGGGGCCAGGAAGACCACCTTGCCGCCGCTCGGCACCCCGCCCTCCTCGGTGACCCACGACGCGTTGACCACCGCGCGCACGACGTTCCAGCCATCGTCGACCGCGCGCCGCAGCCCGGCCATCCCGCCACCGGCGGCGAGGAACGTCGAGGCGGCATCGACCACCAGCACATCGATGCGCCCGAGCGCGCTGACGGCAACCGCGACGGCATCCTCATCGGCGAGGTCGCCATCCACCGTCACCACGCGCGCGCCGAGCGCGACGGCACGCTCACGCTCCCCCGCACCGTCGCCGACGACGCAGAGCGTCAGGTCGTCCAGAACTCCGGGGCGCAGCACGTCGAGCACGGAGCGGACCCTACATCTAGGGTCTGCGCGATGAAGCCCCCGTCACCGCGCCCCGTCGACCTCCCGCTGGCCGGCGGCCGACCGCCCGGAGCGTCGAGCGAGGGCGTGCACGTCCACCCGTTACGCACCGCGCAGATGAAGGCGATGCCGGACTTCTACGAGCGCCCCGGCGGCCCGAAGCCGCTGGCGATGGCCCGGGGCTTCGGCCTCCACATCCCTCGCTCGCGCTGGCTCTGGGTACCCATTCCCGCGTTCCTGGTCGAGCATCCGACGGCCGGGCCGTTCCTCATCGACACCGGTCTGCACGAGCAGGTCGCCACCGACATCGGCGCCGCGCTAGGCCGTGCGGCGAAGGTCGCGTTCACCATCGAGATGGAGCCCTCGTGGGCCGTTCCCCACCAGCTGCGGGAACGCGGGTTCGACCCCGACGCCATCGCGTTGATCGTTATGACCCATCTGCACTACGACCACGCCAGCGGGCTCAGCGCGTTCCCGGACGCGACCGTCGTCGTCGACGAGCGCGAGTGGGCGGGTGCGCACAAGCGCGGCGGGATGCTCGACGGCTTCCTGCCCCGCCTCTTCGCCACGCCCGGCCAGCAGTGGCAGACGCTGCCGGGCAGCGCCGAAGAGATCGACCTCTTCGGCGACGGCCTCGTCCGCCTGGTCTCCACACCCGGCCACACCGCCGGCCACCGTTCGGTGATCCTGCGGTTGTCAGGCGACCGCGAGCTGCTGCTCACCGGCGACGCCGCTTACGCACGCAAGACCATCGACGACAACCTGCTTCCCCTGCTGACGTGGGATGACGACGCCTACAAGAAGTCGCTGGACTGGGTCCGCGCCTGGGTTGCGACTCACCCGGACGCACCGGTGATCCCCGGCCACGACGCCGAGGCCTGGGCCGCGCTGGACGCCGTGTACGCCTAGTCGAATCGCTAATACAGGTAAGACGGCGCGGCGTAGGAGTACGGGAGCGACAGGGGGTCAAACCCGGGCTTTACACACCAGTGGGATTGCGATCCGCGTCGGATGACCCTGCGCCGGGCGGCTCCTCCACGACCGTGCGTGCCCAAGCCACCACCTTCGCCGCCAGAGCCAGAGCAGTCGCTCGGTTCACGGTGCCGGGAGAACGCGCGCCGTAACGCCCAGCCACACCATACGGGGTGAGCAGATCGAGACTGTCGAGCGCGACTGGAAGCTCGATGCCAGCGTCTTCGCACAACTGCATCAACAACGCGATGTTGTGCGTAAACGGGAAGCTCCGACCCGTAGCGGCGAGCGCTGCCTTTAGCGCCTTCTCCGCCGCCTGCTGCGCGTGGAAACCGACGATCGCGTCCGATACCGAGGGCACGTCAACAAGCGCCCGCGCAGCCGTCAGATCGTCAGTGGCCAGCCCGAGCAACTCGCGCGCAAGATCAGCCTGATCGGCCATCAAGCAGCGAGCACGCGGCCCTCAGACAGCGCAGCATGCACGAGGCTGCCACGCACGTCGCGCCACTCGGCAGCCTCGCGCTCACTGACGACCACTATCTCGATCGGCAATCGCAGGTCGCGGACCGCACGCATCAGCCGAACCGATTCCAGCGCCGTGTTCTCGACCTCGGGCTCGATCACGAGGACATCAATGTCGCTGCGTGACGTCGCCGAGCCTCGCGCATGCGAGCCAAAGAGCACGACGCGAGCATCCGGCGCCTCGGCCGCGAGACGGCGCCCGACCTCACGGATATTCGACTCGTTGTCGGTCACCAAGGAGCACGGTACCTGCTCGTAACCACGGACGAAAGGCGCGCGGTGACTCAGGAGCCGCGCGTCTCGCCTTGCATCGGGCTCGGCTTTATAGGCCGGGGCGGCGGTTGACTCGGTGGGGACGGCGCAGACGCGGCCATGTGCACAAGCCTAGGACCGCTCTGCGGTCGATCACACCCTGACGTTGCATCTCGACGGTGGTGGTCTCAATGCGATCGATCCGACGAGATGCGCTTCAGACGGTGGCCTCACCGTTCCGCCGCCCCCTCCGCTAAACTTCCCCAGCGACATAATCAACATCAAACCCCCGCGACCGCGCAAACGGCCCGGGGGCATGACCCAAAGGAGACGTGACTCCCATGAGTGCCCACCAGGGTAGCTCCGCCTGCCGTATCACCGTCGACCCGTCGACCGCTGACGTGTTGCGCATCGAGGCCAAGAAGGTCTTCATGTTCAACCACGAGCCGCTCGAGGACTTCATCGACTACGTCCCCGCCAAGCAACTGGCGCTCGCCGACATCTTCCGCGATGCCACGGCCGTCATCGACGTCCTCGGCTGGGATCCCGACATCGCGGCGCGCCAGGACAGTGTCGAGGTGCCGCTGACCCTCGGCCATGTTCAACAGCTGCACCGTCGCCGAGGTGATCTGCTCGACACCAACCTCGACCTGTTGGACAACATCGGCGCCGACCAGCACGCCAACGCCGTCGTGATGACCGAGATCCACGACAACCGCCACGGCGTCGAAGCCCTCAACCGCATCTTCGACGCCTGCACCCACACCATCACTAACTAGCCCACCTGCGCGCCTGTGGCGGGCCCAGGCCCGCCACAGGCGCGCGTCGCTAAGACGCCTCGGCCTCCCGAATCGCCGTCCGCCGCGGCGCCAGCATGGCCTCGGTCAACACCAGCTCATCGAGCATCGCCGCTGCCGCCTTGACCATGGTGTCGTTGGCCTCCATTGCGCCCTCGTCGTCGATGAACTGCGTGTGAAACGGGATGTTCACCGCCTCGAAGAGCGGGACCATCTTCAGCGTGGTGACGACCTGCTTGAGCATCTGCACCGCCCGCGTGCCGGCTGCGACGCCGCCGTAGCTGACAAAGCCGACGGGCTTGTGCTGCCACTCGAAGTGCAGGAAGTCAATCGCGTTCTTCAGCGGTGCGGTGAGGCCGTAGTTGTACTCGGGCGTGACGAAGACGAAGGCGTCGGCGCGGTCGACCCGCGCGCTCCACGCCCTCGTGTGCTCGTGCGTGTAACGGCGCAGGCGCGGGTGGTTGGGCTCGTCCATGAACGGGAGCGCGACCTCGGCGAGATCGACCAGCTCGACCTCGAACGCGCCGTGGGCGATCGCGCGCTCGACGAACCAGTCGGCGATCGGCTCGCCGGCGCGACCGGGACGGGTGCTGGCCAGGATGACGTGCAGCTTGGGCATGGCCTCGAACCTACCCCGCAGGTCGCCGGCTCAGCGGCCACCCAAGAGTCAGACACAGCAACACCGGAACCTCGAACCCCCTGTCAGGGTTAGGGAGGCGATGCGTCGCACCCTCCTCCCCGCCCTGACCCTGCTCCTCCTCGCCGCCGCCCCCGCCGCTCACGCACGGGTGATGGTCGTCGCAACCGGCACCGCGAGCGCCACGCTGCTCGACGTCCAGTCCGGCGCCCTGGTGGCCCGCGTACCGGTGTCGGGCGCCAGCCGCGCGGTCGCCGTGGCGCCCGATGGCAGCCGCGGCTACGTCGCCGCCGGCGCCGGAGTGGCAGCGATCGACCTCAACGCCCGCGCCCGCGTCGGTGACGTCCAACTGACCGGCACGCTGACGGCGATCGCCATCAGCGCGAGCGGCAAACGGCTGGTCGCGGTCCGCAAGGGCGCGCTGGACTCCATCGACCCGCTCGCGCTGACCGTCACGCGCTCGGTCAACCTCGGCGTCAAGGCGCGCAAGCCGGCGGCCGTGGCGATCTCGGCCGACGGCGCCAAGGCCGTCGTCGCGCTCGACGCCAAGCGGATCGCGATCGTCGACCTGCTCGGCGGCGGCGTCCGGCGCCTGAAGCTCGTGGGCGTGACCGGGATCGCCTTCGCGCCGACCGGCCGCAACGCGTACGCCGCGACGGCGACCAAGAAGATCGCAACGCTGACCACCGTCGACACCGCGCACGGCCGCCTCGGCCGTGTGATGCGGACCGCCCGCGGCCCGGGCGGCGGCGTCGCGGTCAGCGGCGACGGCCACCACGTCATCGTCGGCGCGGGCGCCGGCTCACGCGTCATGGCCGTCTTCGACCTCAAGCGCGGCCAGGTGTCCACGCGCGTCGCCACCGGCGCGGGTCCCGGCCGTCCCGCGGTCGCCCCCGACGGCGTCCGGCTTTACACCGCCGACGAGCGCGCCGGGACGATCTCGGTCCTCAGCGCGCTCTCCTTCCGGCGCCTGACCGTCCGCAAGCTGCCCGGCGGCGGCCACCCGCGCGGCCTGGCCGTCCAGCCCGGCGTCGGGCTGATCACCGGCACCGAGGGCCCCGACAGGCTGACCGGCACGCGCCTCGGCGACCAGATCAACGCGCTGGGCGGCGATGACGTCGCGCTCGGCGGCCGCGGCTCGGACCTCCTCTACGGCGGCGCGGGCAACGACACGCTCGACAGCGGCGCCGACAACGACAAGCTCTACGGCGAGGACGGCGACGACCACCTGCTCGGCCAGGCCGGCAACGACACGCTCGACGGCGGGCCAGGCAATGACTATGCCAACGGCGGGACCGGCGACGACGAGCTCGACGGTTCCGATGGCGACGACAGTCTCGATGGCGGCGACGGCGACGACGTGCTCCGCGGCGGGCCCGGCAACGACCGGCTCATCGAGCTTGGCCTCGGCAACGACCTGCTGCTCGACGGCGGCGATGGCAACGACTACATCAACAGCAACCGCGGCAACGACATGATCGACGGGGGCGCCGGCGACGACACGCTGCTCGGCGGCTCCGGCAGCGAGCGGATCGATGCGGGCGACGGCAACGACACGGTCGACGGCGGCACCGGCGGCGACAGCGTCTTCGGCCGGACCGGCAACGACGCGATCCGCGGCGACGCCGGCCGCGACACGCTCTACGGCGCCGAGGGCGACGACCAGATCGACGGCGGCTCTGGCGACGACCGGATGATCTCCGGCGGCGACGGCAACGACGAGCTGGTCGCCGGGCCCGGAGCCGACACCGTCAGCGGCGGGCGCGGCAACGATGACATCCGCGTCGCCGACGGTGACGCCGACAACGTCGACTGCGGCCCGGGCCGCGACACGGTCTACACCGAGCAGGACGCGCCGACCCGCGACACGCTGAAGTCGTGTGAGACCGTCAAGCTGGTGCCGGCCGAGGGCGCGACCGACGCGCCGCCGGCCTCCAACAACATCTTCGGCACGGTCTACGACGACGTCCTCGTCGGCACCGAGGGCGCCGACTCGCTCTTCGGCAACGACGGCGCCGACGTGCTCTTCGGCGCCGGCGGCAACGACTACGTCGACGGCGAGAACGACGACGACGAGCTTCACGGCGGCCTCGGCGACGACGCCCTCCACGGCCGCGGCGGCAACGACACCATCTTGGGCAACGAGGGCAACGACTCGATCACCGGTGATCGCGGCAACGACACCATCAATGGCGGCCCGGGCAACGACACCATCTTCGGCAACCTCGACGACGACATCATCGCCGGTGACGAGGGCGACGACCGTATCCAGGTCGTCGGCGGCGGCTTTGACCGCGTCTCCTGCGGCGATGGCAACGACATCGTCTTCGCCGACGCGACCGACGAAGTGGCCGCCGATTGCGAGGACGTCCGCCGCTAACGACGGACGATGCGCGAGCGCGCGCTCGTCGTGCGCGTGTGGCCGGCCCGATCCTTGGCCGTGACCGCGAAGCGCAGCGTGATGCGACGGCCGCGGTGCAGCGCGGCGAGCAGCGAGTGGCGCGTGCGCACCGAGACCTTGGCCTTCAGCGAGACCGTCGCGCCCGCGGCGAGCGCCGTGTTGACGGTTGCCGTGCGCAGCAGCTTGACGGTGGCCGTGCCGGCGTTCTTGTTGGCCTTGGTGATCAGGAAGGTCCCGCGGGCCGTGATGTCGCAGATCTGCTCGCAGGAGAGGCGGACGCGAACCACGCCGGTCGTCCACGGACGCTGGCGCGCAGCAGCGCTGAGCTTGACGGTCAGGCCGCCAGCGGCGCCACCGCCGGACATGCCCGGCAACGTCGACGGCGTGCCGCCGGGCCCACCGGCCGACGGTGCCAGCACGCAGTCACCGCTCTGCGCCAGGCGGGAGACCGGGCCGTCGAGCGAGACGACGTAGACGCGGCCACAGGCGTCCTCACCGAAGGAGGCGAGCGTCGAGGCGTGCAAGCCGGTGTCGGTATCGGCCGTCGCACCGCCCGGCCCCACCGTCACCGCGCGGATGTCACCGAGATAGGTGTCGGCGTAGAGGTAGCGACCGAGCAGGTCGGGCAGCGCTGGATCGCGCACGACGTAGCCGCCCGCGATCGACGAGAACGAGTCCGGCGCGGCGTGGGCCTTCTCCAGCACCGGCATCGTGATGCCGGGCGGCGCGCCCGCCGGCGCGGTGCTCCCGCGCGGGTGTAGCCCCTCGTAGGTGTTCCACCCGTAGTCGGCGCCGACCCCGCGGCCGGGCGCCGGCGCAAAGTCGACCTCCTCCCACGCACCCTGCCCGACGTCGCCGATGAGGAGATCCCCGGTCGCGCGGTCAAACGAGAAGCGCCACGGGTTGCGCAGGCCCTTGGCCCAGATCTCGGGCTGCGCGAAGCCCGGGTTGCCGGCCGGGATCGTGCAGCGGCCGTCGCAACCGGTGCCGACCGCGGGATCGATGCGCAGCAGCTTGCCCAGCCGCGCGTCGTGGCCGGCGGCCGCGTCGTTCCACGCCGGGCTGATCTGCTCGGCGTTGCCGAGCGAGTCGTTGGCGTCACCGCCGTCGCCGGTCCCCAGCCACAGCATCCCGTCGGGACCGAACTGCAGGTTGCCACCGTTGTGATTGTCGAACTTGCGATGCGGGATCTGCAGGACCACGCGCTCGCTGCCCGGGTCGGCGTGGTCGGTATCGGTGCGCTGAAAGGCGCTGATCGTCAGATCGGACCCCGGCGCGCCGCTGCCGCCCGGCGGCTGCGCGGTGTAGTACACGTAGAACGTGCCGCTCGTCGCGTAGTCGGGCGGGAAGGCCATCGACAACAGCCCCTGCTCGTTGCCCGAGGAACGCACGCGGCTCGTGATGTCCAGGAAGGTCGAGCTCACGCCGTTGCGGACCACCGCGATCTTGCCGGTCTTCTGCACGACGAAGATCCGCGACGCATCGCCGGGCGGTGCCGTGACGTACACGGGCTGGGCGAATGTCCCGACCTGCAGGAGCGAGACCGCGGCCCCCGCGGTCGACACCGCACCCAGCGCCAAGGCCCCGCCGGTCAGCGCTGCCACGACCGCCGGCCACCATCCTCGAACCCCGAGCTCCATGCCGCGAGTCCTACCCCCGCACGCCGCGCCTACGCTGCGGCGGACGCCTCGGTCGTTCATCGCACGACGCGGGCGGTCGCGGTCGCGCGGCGCCGCGCCCCGCCGTCGGCCGCTCGCGCGGTGACCACGAAGCGCACGCCCGGCACCCGCCCGCGCGCCAGCGCCCGCCGCAGCGCGGCGCGGATCGTCGCCGGTACGCGCAGTACCACCGTCGCCCGGCGCCCACCACGCAGCGCCACCGTACGTGTCGCGGTGCGCCCAACCACCGCGCCGCCGACCGTCAGCGACGCGCGCACGCCGGCAGTGCAGGCGATCGCGCAGGTCAGCGCCGTCCGGACGGTGCCGATGGCCGCCGCGCGCTGGCGTGCCGGCGGCGCCACCGTCACCCCGACCGCATCGCAGGCGCCCTCACCCTGGGAGAGTCGGTAGAGGACGCCGTCGAGCGTCGTCGCGTAGACGCGTCCGCAGCCGTCCTCCCCGAAGGAGGTCAGCCCGGGCGCGCGCAGGCCGGTCGAGCGGTCGTCAAACGCAGTGCCGTTGCCCAGCCGGACCGCCTGGATCAGGCCGCTGCTCAGGTTGGCGTACAAGTACCGCCCGGCCAGCGCCGGCAGCCCCGGATCCCGCACGACCACGCCACCGATGATCGCGTTGTAGCCATCCGGCTGGTCATGAGCACGTTCGAGCACCGGTGCGGTGCAGCAGCCGGCCGGCGGGCCGTCGGTGCCCGCGACCCGCGCGGTGCCTTCGAACGCCGGCCAGCCGTAGTCGGCGCCGCGCCCGCGGTCGGGCCCCGGCGCGAGGTCGAGCTCCTCGAAGATCGTGTTACCGACGTCGGCTATGGCGAGATCGCCGGTCAAACGATCGAACGAGAACCGCCACGGGTTGCGCAGGCCCAGGGCCCAGATCTCGCGCTGGGCGAAGCCGGGGTTGTCGGCCGGGATCGTGCACGCTCCGCCGCAACCATCGCCCGGGTTGGGATCAACGCGCAGGATCTTGCCGAGCAGCGCATCGGCGCCGCGGGCGGCGTCGTCGGTCGCCGGATCGGTCCGCTGAGCGTTGCGGAACGGATCGTTGTCGCCACCGCCATCGCCGGTCCCGATCCACAGCCGCCCGTCGGGGCCGAAGGCCAGTTGGCCGCCGTTCTCGAACTCGCCGAGACGGTGGGGAATGCGCAGCAGGACACGCTCGCTGGCCGGGTCGACGTGGTCGGCGTCGGCGCGGCGCAGCTCGCTGATCACCAGGTCGCTGCCGTTGTCGTCGACGACCGCGCCCGCCGGCGGTCGCGCCGTGTAGAAGACGTACAACTTGCCGCTGGTGGCGTAGTCCGGCGCAAACGCGAGGCCGAGCAACCCTTGCTCGGAGCCGTCGGCCTTCACGCGGTCGGTGAGATCGGCGAAGACCGTTTGGGTCGTCCCCCGGCGTTCCACGATCCTGCCGGCCTGCTCGACGACGAAGAGGCGGCTGGCGTCACCCGGCGCCGCGACGACACCCACCGGCGCCGAGAACCGCGCGACCGGGACGAGCGCGACGGGCGACGGCGCCACCAGCGTCGCGGCACCCGCGGGAGCGGCGATCGCGAGCGCAGCCGCGATCGCCACCGCGATCCGCGCGATCACGCCGCGGCGGTGCGCTTCTTGCCGGCCTGGCGCGCCAACCGGCGCTCCTGGCGGACCTGCTTGACGGCCCCGCGGCGCCCGTGCGCCTCCAAGCCGTGGTAGAGCACCTTGATCGCGTCGAAGATCTGGTTGGCCGTCGCCTTGGCCTGGTCGCGCGACGGCTCGGCGATCTTCTCGTAGCGGAACGGATCGCCGTACTGGATCGTCACCTTCGGGAACTCGAGGCGCTTCCAGTTGCGCACCTTCGAGGAGCCGTGGATCGCGATCGGCACGACCGTCGCGCCGGTCTCCAGCGCCAGGCGGCCGATGCCGGGCTTGGCCTCCTCGGCAAGCTTGCCGGTGCGCGACCGGCCGCCCTCGCAGTACATCGCCATGCAGCCGCCGCGGCCGAGGATCGTGTTGGCGGTCAGGAACGCGTCCTCGTCGCGAGCGCCACGACGGACCGGGAAGACGCCGCCGTGCGTGTAGACCCACTGCATCGGCGGCTTGAACAGCTGCGACTTGGCCATGAACTGGACCTTGCGCCGGATCGAGGCCGCGACGAAGAAGTGGTCCATGAACGAGAAGTGGTTGGGCGCCAGGATGACCGGCCCGGTCGGCGGGACCTTGTCGGTGCTGATCACCCGCGCGCGGAAGAAGGACCACGAGTACAGCAGCGTCAGCGAGCGGGTGGCCTCATAGACCCAGTCGGGCTCGCGGGTACGCGCGCGTTCATGAAAGCGATCGAAGTAGGTGGAAGGCCGCGGGTCGGTGTAGACCTGCTCCTTCATCTTGACCAGCTCGTCCTGCTCGCTCACGGTGACGAGATGCTACCCGCGAAGGCGACGGCGTAGGTGCCACCCAAGGATGCCACCCGGGGTGCGCCGCATCGAGGCTGTCCCTCCTCGATGCGGCGCAATGCCCCCAGGTGTGCTCCGGGACGGTGGGTCAGGCCATACCACGGAGCGGCGATCGGTCGGCACAACGGCGAGTCGTCGCAGGAGGAGACGGTGTGCGCTGTTGCGATGTCCCCCGGCCGATCACTTGCCACCATCATGCGGGACCCGACAGCAGCCCTCTATCGCCACCCGGTCGGAACATCGGCCCGTGAGTTCCGCCCACCGGTCGAGTGTCCCTGCAACGTCCGGTCTCGTGCCTATGTTCCGCGCATGCCCGACATCGAAGCCCACATCACGGGCACCGTGTGGAAGATCGAGTGCAAGATCGGCGACAAGGTCGCTGAAGGCGACACGGTCGTGATCCTCGAGTCGATGAAGATGGAGATGCCCGTCGAGGCCGAGGACGAGGGCACGGTCAAGGAGATCCTCTGCGAGGAGGGTCAGGCCGTGAACGAGGGCGACACGCTCGTCGTCCTCGAATAGCGCGCCAACCCAATAGCCTGCGCCCGTCAATGGCGGGCGAACTGCTGATCGATGCGCCGCTGGACGGGGTCCGGCGGCTGACCATCTCCAATCCGGCCAAGCGCAACGCGCTGGACCACGCGATCCTCGACGGGATTGCCGACGCCGTGCGGGCCGCCGACGCCGACGGCATCCGCGCCCTCATCCTCACCGGTGCCGACGGAATGTTCTCCTCCGGCTACGACATCGGCGACATTCCGTCCGACGTCTTCGCGGCCGAGGCCGAGAAGCTCGTCGCCCATCCGTTCACGAGCGCGATCGACGCGCTGGACGCCACCGACGTCCCGACGATCGCCGCGCTCCCCGGCCACACGATCGGCGGCGGGCTGGAGCTGGCGCTGGCCTGCGACCTGCGCGTCGCCCGCGACGGCATCCAGCTCGGGATGCCGCCCGCCAAGCTCGGCCTCGTCTACTCCCACACCGGCCTGCGCCGCTTCCTGCACGCCATCGGCGAGCCGCGCACGCGCCAGCTCTTCCTGCTGGGGCGCAACATCAGCGCGCGCGAGGCGCAGAGCTGGGGCCTGGTCCACGAGCTCGCCGGCGCCGAGGACCTCGAGGCCTTCGCGCTGGACTGGGCGGCCCAGCTGGCCGCCAACGCGCCGCTGTCGGTCCGTGGCAACAAGCGCGTGCTGCGCGCGCTGCTGGCCGCCGAGGCGTCGCTGCATCCGGAGATCGAGGCCGAGCTGATCGCGCTGCGCAAGGCGTGCTTTGCGTCCGAGGACCTGGCCGAGGGCGTCCGCGCGTTCGGCGAGAAGCGACCGGCGCGCTGGCAGGGGCGATGAGCCCGGCCAAGCCTCCCGCCAAGGTGGTGCAGGCGCTGGAGGCGCGCGTCGACACGCTGGAGCAGTCCGGCGAGTACGACGAGGCGATCGCGGTCCTCGGCGAGCTGGAGCAGGTCACCGGCGCCGACCAGCGCTGGCACGTCGCCTGGATGCACGTCCTGGCGGGCCGCCGTGCCGAGGCCGACGCGCTCTGGGCCGCCTTGGAACAGGAGCACCCGGGCGACCCGACCGTGCCGTTTTTGGCCGGCAACGCGCACGCCGAAGCCGACGAGCCGGCCGTCGCCGCCGAGCGCTTCGCCCGCGCGCTGGAGCTGGCGCTGCACAGCGGCGCCGACGGCGAGACGCTGCGCCAGATCGTCGGCGCGCGCACCGAGGCGCTGGCCGACGCCGGCCTGGAGGCCGGACCGGTCGACGAGGCGGCACGGCTCGCGCTCGCCCGCGCCGCGGCCCAGGGCGCCGATACGCCGGTCGCTACCCCGTTCTTTGCGCCCGCGGAGTTCGCGCTGGCGCTCGACGCTTGGCCGGGCTTTGCCGACGACTGGCGCGCGGACGGTCACGCCGCCTACGCGCTGGAGCTTGACCGGCGGATGCGCGCCGTCGCGCCGAGCGCGCCGCGCCATCCGGTCGTCGTCCCGCTCACCGTGGCGCGCGTGCGGGCGCTGGCCGTCGAGGCCGAGATCGACGAGGACGCGGCCGAAGCGCGAGCGCGTGCCGCCTACGAGGTCGCCCAAGAGGGCGGCGCCGTGGCGTGGCCACCGGGGCGCAACGAGCCATGTTGGTGTGGATCTGACAAGAAGTACAAGAAGTGCTGCGGGGTGTGAGATGGACGTCGTCACCTGGAATGTCAACTCGCTGAGGGCGCGCCTGCCGCGCGTGCTGGAGTTCCTGGGGACCGAGTCTCCGGACGTGCTCCTGCTCCAGGAGACCAAGGTCGAGGCCGCCGACTTCCCGGTCGACGAGCTGCGCGCCGCCGGCTACGAGGCCGTCCACCACAGCGCCGGGCGCTGGGCGGGCGTGGCGATCCTGGCGCGCGAGGGCCTCACGCTCACCGACGAGTCCGCGGGCCTGCCCGGCGAGGTCCAGGCCGACGAGGCCCGCTGGGTCGAGGCGACCGTCGGCGGAATCCGGATGTGCACGGCCTACGTGACCAACGGCCGCGAGGTCGGCAGCGCGTGGTTTGACGAGAAGCTCGCGTTCTTCGATGCGATGGCCGCGCGCGTGGCGCAACTGCGCGCCGACGGAACGCCCATGATCGTCGGCGGCGACCTCAACGTCACCCGCGACGACCGTGACGTCTACGACGTCGTGGCGTTTGCGGGTGAGACCCACGTGACGCCGCAGGAGCGCGAGCGGCTGGAGACGATCATCGCCGACGGCGGCTTGGTCGACGCCTACCGGCTGGTCCACCCTGACGACCAGCAGTTCACCTGGTGGGACTACCGCCAAGGCCACTTCCACCGCGGCCTTGGCCTGCGGATCGACTACCTGCTCGTCAGCGAGGCGCTGGCCGGCGGCGTGCGCGAGTGCGGGATCCTGCGCGAGTTCCGCAAGGGGACCAAGCCGAGTGATCACGCGCCATTGCGAGTGCAGTTGGACGTGCCGTAGGGCTCAGCGCTCTACTGCTGCGTGAATCGCGGCCCGGATGTCCTCCAGGCCGGTGCCCTTCTCCAAGTACGTGTGCGCGCCGATCTCGATCGACGGAGCCGCCATCCGGGCCGCGCTCAGGCTCGACAGACCGATGATCGACGTGCCCGGCGCACGCCGACGCATCTTGGGAATCGCCTGCAGGCCGCCCATGCGCGGCATCGACATGTCGAGCAGCACGACGTCGGGCTGCAGCTCGGCCGTGGCCTCCACCCCGGCCTCGCCATCGGCCGCCTCGCCGACGATCTCGATCGACGGATCCTCGGCCAGCGACGAGCGCATCAGCGCCCGAAAGCCTTCGGCGTCATCGCACAGCAGTACACGGATCGGAGGGGCGGCAGCCACGTACTCCACATCATCGGTTGGTGAGCAACATTTCGCCATCCCCACTTCTGATGATCGAGGCCGAAACCGGCCATCCATTCGGCTAGATCTCAGAGGCAGATCTCTCCCCCACGGTGCGCTCCAGCGCCGGGCGTCCCGTCCGAAGCCGTGCCTACTGTGCCGGGCATGCCGCCGCTCATCACCCGCGAAGAAGCCGTCCGTCTCGGCGAGCTCGAGGACCACGATCGAGATCCTCGCGCTCGTGGAGCGCGCGTGGGAGGCACGGCAGGAGCAGTTCGGCGACAGCACCGACATGTGCTCGCTGGTCAACGCGAAGTCCGGCGGCTGCGCCGAGGACTGCGGCTTCTGCGCCCAGTCGCGCTTCGCCGAGGCCGAGACGCCGATGCACGCGATGATGGAGCCCGACCAGATCCTCGAGCACGCCAAGGCGGCCGAGGCGGCCGGCGCGCATCGCTTCTGCATGGTCACCCAGGGCCAGGGGCTCTCCAAGCGCGACTTCGAGAAGATCCTCGAGGGCGCGCGGATGGTCGCCGAGCACACCAACCTCAAGCGCTGCGCCTCCGTCGGCCACATGAGCGTCGACCGCGCGAAGGCCCTTAAGGAGGCCGGGATCCAGCGCGTCCATCACAACGTCGAGACCGCGGAGTCCTACTACCCCGAAGTCTCCTCGACGGTCCGCTACGAGGGCCGGCTGCGCACGATCCAGGCGGTCGAGGAGGCCGGCCTGGAGACCTGCGTCGGCGGCATCCTCAACCTCGGAGAGACGCGCGGCCAGCGCGTTGAGATGGCCTTCGAGCTGGCCAAGATCGACCCGACGTCGGTGCCGATCAACCTGCTCAACCCGCGTCCGGGGACGAAGTTCGGCGACCGCGACTACATGGACCCGTGGGAGGTCGTGAAGTGGATCGCGATCTTCCGCCTGATCCTCCCGGCCGCGCTCTTCCGGCTCTGCGGCGGCCGCGTCGAGAACCTCGGCGAGCTGCAGCCGCTGGCGGTCAAGGCCGGCCTCAACGGCGTGATGATGGGCAACTTCCTGACGACGCTCAACGCCGATCCGGCCGACGACCGCGCGATGTTCACCGACTTGGGATTGAACATCAACCGCCAGGCCGACAACGGCGCCAACCCCCGCCCCGACAACCGCTCGGGCTGGCTGGCGGGCGAGACGTCCGACGTCGTCGAGGACTACCTCGACACGCTCGCAGAGGCCGAGGGCGCCGGCATCAAGGTCACGACCTGGGACCCCGCCTCGCAGCTGCGCTACGCCAAGAAGGACAAGGTGCCGCCGCGTCCCGACGGCCTGCCGAACCGCTGGCCCGGTGCTGACGAGCCCGAAGAGGTCGCACAGTTGTCCGGCATGCCGTTCGGCCACTGACGCGACCAGCCGTCTCCGCCCTTTCATGAGCGACATCGAGGCCCGACTGGAGGAGCTCCGCGAGACGGGGCTCTACCGGCGCATGCGCCACGTCAGCGGGCCCCAGGGCTCCCGTGTCGTCCTCGACGGCCGCCCGGTCCTGCTGTTGTGCTCCAACAACTATTTGGGGCTCGCCGACCACCCGCGGGTGCGCGAGGCCGGGGCCGACGCCGCGATGCGCTGGGGCGCGGGCGCGGGCGCCTCGCGGCTGGTCTCGGGAACGATGACCGTCCACCGGCGGCTGGAAGAGGCGTTGGCGGCGTTCAAGGGGACCGAGTCGTCGGTGCTCTTCGGCTCGGGCTACCTCGCCAACCTCGGGGTCATCGGTGCGCTGGCGCGGCTGAGCGCAGACGCCTCCGGCTCCGGCGCTCCGCCGCCCGTCGTCTTCTCCGACGAGCTCAACCACGCGTCGATCATCGACGGCTGCCGCCTGGCGCGTGCCGAGACGTTCGTCTATGACCATTGCGACGTTGAGCACCTCGCGTGGGGTCTGCGGCAGCATCGTGGGCGACGTGGCCTGATCGTCACCGACTCGGTCTTCTCGATGGACGGCGACATCGCGCCGCTGACCGAGATCGCCGAGCTGGCCCGCCGCCATGGCGTGCGGACCGTCGTCGACGAGGCGCACGGCACCGGTGCGATCGGCCCAGGCGGGCGCGGCGCGGTCGCCGAGGCGGGGCTCGACGGGGAGATCGACGTCGTCATCGGCACGCTCGGCAAGGCGCTCGGCGCCTACGGAGCGTTCGCCGCCTGCAGCGCCGCGATGCGCGACCTGCTGACCAACACGGCGCGCTCGCTGATCTTCTCGACCGCGCTGCCGCCGCCCGCGGTCGCGGCCGCACTTGCCGCGCTCGAGGTGCTGCAAGAGCACCCCGAGATGGTCGACCGGCTGCAAGCCAACGCCGGCGCGATGCGCGACGAGCTCGCCCGTGAGGGCTTCGAGGTCGCGGGCTCCTCCACCCAGATCATCCCGCTGGTCGTCGGCGATGCCGAGCTGGCGATGGAGGTCTGCGAGAAGGCGATCGAGGCCGGCGTCTTCGCCCAGGCGATCCGCCCGCCGACCGTGCCCGCCGGCACGTCGCGGCTGCGCCTGGCGCTGATGGCGACGCATACACGCGAGGAGCTGCGCGCCGCGGCCCGCACGCTCGGGCGCGCCGCCCTGCAGGCCGGCTTCCGGCCCGGCGCAGGCGTCCCCGTCGCGGCCGCCCAACCCGCTGGCCACCCCGACGAGCGCCTGCCGTCGCCGCTAGCCGCCAGCGGCGAAGACGCGGCGGCAGCCGCCGCCTGAGCAGCGTCGGCGTGCGCGGGCTCTTCGTCACCGGGACCGACACCGAGGTCGGCAAGAGCGTCGTGGCCGCGGCGCTGACCGCGGCGCTCGCCGCACGCGGCGTCCCCGTCGGCGCGTTCAAGCCGGTGGTCACCGGCCTCGACGATGCGCCCGAGCCGGGCAAGCCTCACGACCACGAGCTGCTCGCGGCCTGTGCCGGGATGGCGCCGGCCGACGTCGCGCCCTACCGCTTCGGCCCAGCCGTCTCGCCCCATCTGGCGGCCGAGCTGTCCGGCACGACGATCGACCCCACCATGTTGATCGAGACCGCCCGTCGCAACGGCGACGGCCGCACGCTGATCGCCGAAGGCGTCGGCGGCTTGTTGGTGCCCTTGACGGTGGTCGGAACGCTCGTGCTCGATCTGGTCGTCGCGCTCGGCCTTCCGCTGGTCATCGTCGCCCGGCCCGGCCTCGGGACGATCAACCACACGTTGTTGACCCTGCAGGCGGCGCGGGCGGCGGGCGTGACGGTGCGCGGCGTCGTCATGACGCCGTGGCCGGACGTACCGACGGCGATGCAGCGCTCCAACCGATCGACGATCGAGGCGCTCGGCGACGTCCCCGTGGCCGCGCTGCCCCAGCTCGCCGACTTCACCCCGCAGCGCCTCGCCGAGGCGGGCGAGCTGCTGCCGATCGACGCCTGGCTGGACGACCGATGAGCGGTGACTTGGCGGCGACCGCCACGACCACCGCCAGCGCCCCGACCTGAGCCACCGCGGCCACCTCGGTCCCCAGCGGGATCGTCGCCAGCGCGACGAGCGCTCCAACTGCCCGCGCCGGCGCGCGGCCGATGTGCAGGATCGCCCGAAACCAGACGTCGCCCGCGAGGAAGAGCGCGACGCCGCCGGCCAGCGCCAGTGCCGCGCCGGCGTCGAGCGGATCGTAGGCGTGGCCCGTCGCCTTCTTCAGCCCCACCGCCACACACACGATCCCCAGCAGCAGCACGAGGTGCGCGTAGCCGAAGGCGTCCAGGCACGCCACCGCGCGGCGGCGGATCGGCAGCGCGGTCAGCGCCTCCTCGGCCAGCGCGTCGTCGCCCCCGAAGTACGTCCACCACAGACCCGCGCTGAGCAGCAGGCCGAGCAGCGCCACCAGCACGAGCTCGACGTTGACCGCCAGCTCGGCGGCGCCGACGCCGATCGCCACCACCGACTCGCCGATCGCGATCAGCACGACCAGCCCGTGGCGCTCGACGAAGTGCGCCGGCGCCACCGCGAAATCCTGGTTGCCGACGATCCGCGGCAACACCCAGAGCAGCACGACGCCGATCGTCCAGAGCACGACCTGCGCGCTCCCGCCGAGCGCGCCGCCGAGCAGCGCCACCCCGGCGTTGCCGACGTTGCCGGGCGCGAGGCGCAGGATCGCCTGCGGCGCAAGCCCCGGCGCGCTGACGGCAAACAGGAACGTGTGGACGGCGACGACGACCGCGTAGCCGAGACCGAACGCGAGGCCGCTGCCGTCGAAGGCGTCGGGAATCGCCAGCGCGATCACGAAGTACCCGCACATCGCCGCGAGCAGGAGCTGACGGTTGCGCGGGTCGCCGACGTCGATCGCGTTCGTCAGCCAGGCATAGCCGCCGTACATGAACCAGATGAAGCCGAGCATCAGCGCGACGTGGCCGACGCCGTCCCAGGTGAGGTCGTGGGCGAGGACGGCGCTGAGCTGCGTGATGGTGAAGACGAAGACGAGGTCGAAGAACAGCTCGAGCGTCGTCACACGCGGCTCCGCAAGGCGATCCTCCACGCCGTCAGCGTACGTGGTGGCGTCCGTCGCAGCCCATACCGTTCGGGCCATGACGACCGCCGATCTCCGCGCCGCCGACCGCGAGGCCCTCTGGCATCCGTTCACCCAGCAGCAGGGCTGGAGCGCCGAGGACGCGCCGATCATCGAGCGCGGCGAGGGCTGCGTCCTCTATGACACCGACGGCAACGCCTACATCGACGGCGTCTCGTCGCTGTGGTGCACGGTCCACGGCCATCGCCATCCGGCGCTCGACGCGGCGGTGCGGGCGCAACTGGACCGCGTTGCGCACACGACGATGCTCGGGCTCTCGCACCCGCCGGCGATCGAGCTGGCCCAGAAGTTGCTGGCCGTCGCCCCGCGCGGGGATCGCGAGCTGACACGCGTCTTCTACTCCGACAACGGCTCGACGGCCAACGAGATCGCGCTGAAGATGGCGTTCCAGTTCCACAGAATCGCCGGCAACGAGCAGCGCACCAAGTTCGTGTACTTGAACAACAGCTACCACGGCGACACGCTTGGCTCGGTCTCGGTCGGCGGCATCGACCTCTTCCACACGCTCTTCCGGCCGCTGCTGTTTGACGGGATCCGCACGGCGCCCGGGGACATCGAGGGGCTCGAGCGCATCCTCGCCGAGCGCGGACATGAGGTCGCCGCGCTGATCATGGAGCCGCTCGTCCAAGGCGCCGCCGGCATCCTGCTGCACCCCGACGGCTATCTCCGCGCGGTGCGCGAGTTGTGCGACAAGTACGGCATCATCATGATCTGCGACGAGGTCGCTACCGGCTTCGGGCGCACCGGCACGATGTTTGCCTGCGAGCAGGAGGGCGTCGTGCCCGACCTGATGAACGTGGCCAAGGGGCTGACCGGCGGCTACCTGCCGCTGGCCGCCACGCTGGCCACGGAGCGGATCTACGAGGGCTTCCTCGGGCGGTTCGAGGAGTTCCGCACGTTCTTTCACGGCCACACCTACACGGGCAACCCGCTGGCCTGCGCGGCGGCGATCGCCACGCTGGAGGTCTTCGAGGACGAGCAGACGCTCGCAGCGCTGGCGCCGAAGATCGAGCTGCTCGGCGAGCTACTCGACGAGCACGTCGCGCCGCTGGCGTCGGTCGCCGAGATCCGCCGCCGCGGGACGATGGTCGGCATCGAGCTGACCGACTTCCCGCTGGCGTCGCGCATGGGCCACCAGGTCACGCTCGCAGCCCGCGAGCGCGGCGCGATCGTCCGGCCGCTCGGCGACACGATCGTGCTGATGCCGCCGCTGTCGATCAGCGAGGACGAGCTGCGTCGGCTGGTCGCGATCGCCGCCGAGGCGATCGCCGTCGCGACGGGTGTGGAAGCGCCCGCCACAGCGCAGCTGGCCTGACACGGAACGCCGGTGTATCGGTTGTCCTGAAGTTGGCGCTATGACGCGCAGGATTGGTGTGTTGCCGATGCGGGGCTTTGGGTAGCTTTGGTGAGACGTTCACACTCGCTATGCCCCATCGCGCGGACATCCTCACCGGCTTGCCGCGGCAATTGGCGCTGGCGCTGGCGATCTCGGGGATGCTCGCCGGCGTCGCGCCGGCCGCAGCGCAGCAGACGGCCCAGCCGACGCCGCGGGAGCTCTGGCAGACCTATCCGCTAGACGGCGGCAGCAACGGCGGGAAGATCCGGCTGCCACCGGGGAGCACCGCGCGGCCCTCGCCGGCGCGGGCAACCCGACCGGCAGGCAACCACGACGGCAGCGGCGCGACCCTTCCGATCCTGCTGCTGGTGGCGCTCGCCGCGCTGGGGTGCGGCCTGGTGCTCGGCCGGCGCAGACGCGCAGCAGCAACGCCGAACAGCGCGAAGGTGGCCCAGCCGCCATCAGGTCCTGACGCAGCAGCTGAGCCCGGGCCCCGGTCGGAGCTGGACCCTCAAGAGCCCGTTGCGCCGGAGCCGGCGTCCGCCGCGGCGGCACCGCCCGAGCCCCAGCCGGATCCCACGCCGGCGGTAGCGATCCCGTCGCCGCCGCCCGCCGCCGAGCCGAAGCCGGCTACAGCGCCACCCACCCCACCGCTCCACATCGCGCCCGAGCCCGCGCCGCCCAGCGCGCTGGACCTTGAAGTCGAGCGGCTACGAACCGGACGCTTTGAGCGCCGGCCGTGGCCCGAGGCGACCGAGCGGCTGTGGCGCTGCGAGATCGCCTGGCATGCCGGCTACCTCAGCTCCGGGTTCCGGGCGATGGCCACCGAGCCCGGGCGCCGGCGACCCCGGGAGGTCGGGCGCTCCGAGCCCCAGCGCCTCTGGGGCGCTGCGCCGCCCGAGCCGCCGACGGCGGAGTTGCTCGCGGCGGCCGATCGCCTCGCCGCCGCGCTGCTGCACGCCGGCTGGGAGCCCGTCGAGGGCGGCGGCGACACCTGGTACGCCGCACGCTTCGCCTGGCCGCACGAGGAGCCGCCGCCGCGCCGGCTGCGGGTCCGGTCCATGCCCGAGGAGGAGGTCCCTCATGGCGCATGACGCGCCGACGCTCACCCGCTCCCGATTGCTCACCGGCCTCGTCGCCGCAGGGGCGGGGACGATCGCCGGGGGCGCCGTGCTCGGCGCGCTGCCCGACGAGGCCGGCTCCGCGCCTTCAGCGCGCCTCGACATCGCGATCCTGAACTTCGGCCTGCTGCTCGAAGAGGTCCAGGCCGCCTTCTACGCCGAGGCCCTCAAACGCGCGCGGCTCGCAGGCGAGCTGCGGACGTTCGCCCAGATCGTCGGCGGCCACGAGCGCGAGCACGTCCGCTTCGTCCGCGCCGCGCTCGGCCATCACGCCCAGCCCGCGCCCAAGCTCGACTTCGGCGACGACACCGCCGATGCGCAGCGCTTCGCCCGCAGCGCGCTGCGCCTGGAAGACCTCGGCGTCAAGGCCTACTTCACCCAAGCCGCCAACCTGCGGCCGGCCACGCTGGCACAGGTCGGCCGGATCGCGACCGTCGAGTCCCGCCACGCCGCGTGGATCCGGGACCTCGCCGGGCTGGACCCCGCGCCCGATCCCGTCGAGCCGACGCTCGATGCCAAGACCGTGCGCCAGACCCTGAAGGGCAGCGGCTATGTGCGCTGATGAGCTGGACCTCGTCGCGATCGATCGCGACGGCGCCCTCGCCGAGGCGCGCGGGGCGCTGACGACGCGCCGGACGGCGTTGGCGACGGCCGGCGGCGCGGCGGCGCTGCTGGCGGCCGTGGCCCCGACCTCGGCCTTCGCGGCCGCCTCCGCAGCGCGCCACGACCGCGACATCCTCAACTACGCCCTCACGCTCGAGTACCTCCAGGCCGCCTTCTACTCCGAGGTCGAGCAGATCGGCGCGGTCACCGGCGCGCTCGGCGACCAGGCACGGATCGTCGGCGGCCACGAGCGCGCGCACGTCAAGGCCTTCCGCGAGGTCCTCGGCCGCCACGCGGTCGCCCGACCGCGCTTCGACTTCCGCGGCGCCACGGAGGACCCGGCGGCGTTCCGCAAGACCGCGGTCGCCTTCGAGGATCTCGCGGTCGCCGCGTACTCGGCACAGGCGCCGCGCATCCGCTCACGCTCCTACCTCGCATCGGCGCTGGCGATCGCCAGCGTCGAGGCGCGCCACGCCGCGTGGATCCGGCGCCTGGCCCACGTCGTCCCGGCGGCGAGCGCGTTCGACGAGCCGCGCTCGCGCGCCAGCACGCTCGAGGTCGTCGACCGGACCCACTTCGTCGTGCGCACGCGCAGCCGGCGGCGCCCGAAGTTCACCGGATGAGCCCGCGGGCGACGGCGGTCGCCGTCGCGGCGCTCGTCGTCCTCGCCTGCGTGGCAGGAGTGACGATCGCCAGGCACATTCGCCACGTCCCGCTCGGCCAGGAGCGGTCCGTCTCGGTCACCGAGCTGCCCGCCCCGTCGCGCGGCGGCCTGCCCGTCGGCCGTGCGCTTCCGCTGACCGGCGCGCACCGCTCGCTCTGGGTCGCGGCACGCGCCTCGACCGCCGCCCGCGCCCGCCCGTCGCCATCCGCGCGGCGCGTCGGGACCGTGACCGCGCGTACGCCGGAGGACACCACCAATATCCTGCTCCCGCTGGACCGCCACCGCGACGCCGCCGGCCGCCTCTGGGTGCGTGTCCGGCTCGCGGCGCTGCCCAACGGCCGCACCGGCTGGGTTCCGCGCAGCGCGCTGGGCGCCTATGGGTCGGTTCGGACGCGGTTGATCATCGACCGCCACACGCTCACCGCAACCCTGCTGCGCGACGGCCGGGCCGTGCTGCGCGCACCGGTCGGCATCGGGACGGCGAGCGCGCCGACGCCCGCCGGCACCTTCGTCGTCCGCGACGTCCTGCGCCGCTACCGCAGCGCCTTCTACGGCCCGGTCGCCTTCGGCACGAGCGCCCGCTCAGCGACGCTCACCGACTGGCCCGGCGGCGGCTACGTGGGCATCCACGGCACCGACCGGCCGGAGCTCCTGCCCGGCCGGGTCTCCCACGGCTGCATTCGCATGCGCAACCGCGACGTCACACGTCTGGCGCGGCTCATGCCGACCGGCACGCCGCTGACGATCTTGTAGGCCTAGTCCTCGTAGGCGACGAAGTCGCGCTTGCGCGCGCCACACACCGGACAGAACCACGTGTCCGGGATGTCCTCGAAGGCGGTCCCGGGCGGGATGCCGCCGTCGGGATCCCCGTCGGCGGGGTCGTAGATGAACCCGCAGGACTCGCAGATCCACTTCTGCACGGTGGTGCTCTCGCTCATGTTGGGCTGAACGCTACTGGCCAGGCGGCCAGTAGGCTGCGTCGTCGTGGACGTCGATCGCCCCGGACCGGGAGAAGAGCTCAACGACGGCGAGGTCACGGTGCCCCGCCAGGCGGCGACGGTGATCGTCCTACGCGGTGGTGCGCAGACGCTCGAGGTGCTGCTGGTACAGCGCAACCCCGCTCAGCGATTCATGGGCGGCGCGTGGGTGTTCCCCGGCGGCGCCGTCGACGCGCACGAGGGCGAGGGCGACAGCGCGCATCGTGCCGCGGCTGTCCGCGAGTTGGCCGAGGAGGCAGCGATCGCGGGCGTCGATCCGGCGCAGCTCGTGCGCTTCTCGCAATGGATCACGCCGCCCGAGGTCAAGATCCGGTTCGACACCCACTTCTTCCTCACGCCGCTGCCCGACGGCGCGCAGCCGCGGATCGACGGCGACGAGTGCGTCGACCTCGGCTGGTTCACGCCGCAGGCCGCGCTGGCCGCCCACGCCGACGGCAAGCTGCTGCTCGTCTTCCCCACCATCAAGCACTTCGAGCAGCTCTCGCCCTTCGCGTCGGCCGACGAGTTGCTGGCGTTCGCCACCGGGCGAGAGGTCGTGGCGGTCACGCCACGTGTCGTCATGAGCGGCGAGCAGGCGCGGATCCTGCTGCCCGGCGAGCCGGGCTACGACGCCGCACCCGCCGCCTCCTGACCGCACGCGTGGCGCCGCGCGCGTGGCAGGCGTAGGGTCGATCGCATGACCGCCACGCTGCCGTCCGACCTGCGCGACGTCTTCGCGCGCTGCACCGTCGCCGAGCTGGTCACGATCGACGGACGGGGCCGCCCGGTGGCCCATTCCGTGGTGCCGGCCTACCGGCCCGGCGGCCCGTGCATCGACGTCGCCGCCGGCGCACCAGAGGTCGAGGATCCGCACGTCGCGCTGCTCTTCGCCGACGACGGTCCGATGGTGCTCGTGCAGGGAACGGCGCAGCTGGAGGACGTCCTGCACGTCCGGCCCGAGCGTGTCTATGCCTGGGCGTCGAGCGACCCCGACGCCGAGCCGCGGCTGTTCGACGCGCACCTCGAGGAGGTGCGATCCGGCCACAACGAGGAGCCCGAGGTGGACCACGCCGGACCCGAGGGCGGCGCGACGCTGTGGGACGAGCGCCTCGACGGCCTGGACTCCGCACTGCTGGCCTGCGTCGGGCCCGACGGCTTCCCGTTCGCCGCCCGGCTGGGCATCACGCCCGATCCGCGCGGCGGCGTCGTGCGGCTGCCGCGGCTGCCGGTCGGCATGCCCGTCGAGCCCGGCCCGGCGTGCCTGCACGCGACCGCGCACGGTCCGCGCGTGCACGGTGACCTCGTCACTGGCCCCGACGGCTGGAGTCTCGTCCCACACGCCGTGCTGGACGCCTGAGGTGGGCCTGACCGTCGCGGTAACGGGCCCGACCGGGGAGATCGGCAAGCCCTTCGTCGCCGCCCTGGATCGCGCCCGCGAGGTCGAGAGGATCGTCGGGATGGCGCGGCGGCCGTTTGACCCCACCGCCCATGGCTGGCGCAAAGTCCAGTACCGCCAGGGCGACGTCCTGGATCGCGGGTCGGTGGAGGCGCTGTGCAGCGGCGCCGACGTCGTCGTGCACCTCGCGTTCATCATCGTCGCCGGCTCGCACGAGAGCGAGCACATCAACTTGGAGGGATCGCGCAACGTCTTCGAGGCCGCGGTCGCCTCGGGCGCGCAGCGGCTGGTGTACGCCTCGTCGGTGGCGGCCTATGGCTTCCCGGCGCTCGATCGCCCGATCGTCGAGGACGATCCGGCCGCCGGCAACGCGAGCATGCCCTACTCCCATCACAAGGCGCAGGTCGAGGCGCTGCTCAGCGAAGTGCTGGAAGATGCTGAGATCGACGCCTACATCTTCCGGCCGTGCATCGTCGCAGGGCCCCAAGCGCCGATCCTCGTCAACCAGATCCCGTACGTGCGCTGGGGCGAGAAGCTGCCGGGTGCGGTCCGCGCGCTGTTCGACGTGGTGCCGATCCTCAAGCCGGTGCTCCCCGACCCGGGCGTGCCGTTCCAGCTGGTCCACCACGACGACGTCGCAACCGCCCTACGCGCCGGTGTCCTCGGGCGCGGCGAGCCCGGGGCCTATAACTTGGCCGGCGAGGGGACGATCACGATGTCCGACCTCGCGCACGAGTTGGGGTACTACTCGGTGCCGGTGCCCGACCTGGCCGTCGACGCGACCGCCGAAGTGGTGTCGAGGCTGCCGCTGATGCCCGACGAGGTGTCGTGGATCGAGGCGGTGCGCCGCCCGACGCTGATGGACACGGCCCGCGCCCGGCGCTTGCTGCGCTGGCGCCCGAAGTACAACGCCGCGGACACCTTGCGCGCCACCGTCGCGGCGGCGCGGCCCGACCTCAGCGCCTAGGACTCGGCGGGCGCCTCGGCCTCGGCCGGCGGATCGACCGGGGCGGCCTCGGCCTCGGGCTCGGGCTCGGGCGCAGCCTCGGGCTCCGCAGCAGCTTCCGGTTCGGCAGCAGCCTCCGGTTCGGCAGCAGGCGCCTCAGCCGCGGGAGCAGCCGCCGGCGCCTCGGGCTCCGGCTCCAAATCCGCCTCAACCTCATGCGCGTCCACCGTCGCCGGCACCACGCGTAGGACCTTGCCCACCGGGCCCTTGGTGCGGACGTCACCCCGGGCCAGCGCCAGCGTCGGGCTGAGCTCGCCGGTCAGCAGCGCACGTCCCGTGTCGGCGTCCATCGCCAGCACGACGTCGGCGCGCAGCTTGGTCTCGCCGAGCTCGATCCGCGCCGGCTTGTGGGCGCGCACGTCGAGCGTGACCGTCGCGTCCGGCTGGCGGAAGGCGAACTGCACCACCGCATCGGCCTGGCGCAGCTGCTCACGACGAGCGCTGTTGTACACCAGGTTGTTCAGGATGCCGCCGAGCTGGTCGTAGACCTCGGCGTCGGACTCGAAGTGCGCCATGGACCGCGGAGGGTACCTGTCCTCCGCGGCCCAAGGCGCGACGAGCGGTGCTACTCCCTGCCCAACAGCAGGGCGATGCCCTGACCGCCGCCGATGCACAGCGTCACCAGGCCGTACTGGTGCTCGCCGCGATCCATCTCCGACAGGCACTTGGCGGTGATCGCCGCGCCGGTCGCCGCGATCGGATGGCCCAGCGCGATCGCGCCGCCGTTGGGGTTCACGCGCGCGGGATCGAGATCGAGGTCCTTCATGACCGCCAGCGCCTGGGCGGCAAAGGCCTCGTTGAGCTCGATGACGCCGATGTCATCAAGTGAGACCCCGGTGCGGTCAAGCACCTTGCGGACCGCCGGGACCGGGCCGATGCCCATGATCTCGGGGTCCACGCCACAGGACGCGTAGCCGTGCACGCGCGCACGGACCGGCGCGCCAAGCTCGGCCGCCTTGTCAGCGCTCATCAACACCAGCGCCGCGCCCGCGTCGTTCATGCCCGACGCGTTGCCCGCCGTGACCGTCCCGCCGTCCTTCTTGAAGATCGTCGGCAGCTTGGCCATGCCGGCCGCGTCGACGCCGTGGCGGATGTGCTCGTCCTTGACGAAGTCCACCATCTCGCGCTTGACCTTCACCGCGACCGGGACGACCTCGTCGTCGAAGCGGCCCTTGCTCTGCGCCTGCGACGCGCGCAGGTGCCGACTCGACCGCAAACGCGTCCTGCTCTTCGCGCGAGATCCCCATGCGCTCGGCCAGGTTCTCGGCGGTGACGCCCATCTTGATGTCGTGAAACGGATCGGTGAGCGCACCCTGGACGGGATCGATCACCGGGGCCGCGCCCATCTTGGAACCCCAGCGCCCCTGGTGCCGCTGCGCGCGGACGTCGTCTACCTGCGCGCGGACGTCGACTTCCGGGATGCCGTCGACACGGCGTCGTTCGCGTACTGGATCGACGAGCAGCGACTCGGACATCGGTCGGCGACACCCTGCAGATGCAGATCGTTCTACGGGCAGTTCCAGCAACCGCGAGCGCCCTCTTCAACTACGCCACTGCCGAGCCCGGGGGATACGTCGACGTGGACTGGTTCCGTGTCAGCGACACCACCGGGCCCGCAAACCCTACTCACCGACAGAGCGAAGGAGCCGTCCATGACTGAGCAGGCGACGTCAGCCCTGCTGATCGACGGACAGGCACCCGCCGAGGTGCCGCTGCATCACGTGTGGAACGAGTGCGTCGGTGCCGGCCGTGCCAACGAGGCGTTGCGGGCGGACTGGCAGGCGCACTTCCGCGAGGCGGTCGGGGTGCTGGGTGCGCGTTACGTGCGCTTCCACGGTCTCTTCCACGACGACATGTTCGTGTACCGGACGGACTACGGCGGCGGCTTCGGCCCGAACCAGCCGCTGCCTGAGCCGGTCTACACCTTCGCGTACGTCGACAAGGTGTTCGACGCCATCCTCGACGCCGGCGCTCGTCCGTTCGTCGAGCTCGGTTCATGCCCCGTGGGCTCGCCACACAGACCGAGACCCTCTTCTGGTGGAAGGCCCACTGCAGCCCGCCGAAGGAGATGAGTCGCTGGGTCGAGCTGGTCGACACGACGGTGCGGCACTGGATCGACCGGTACGGGATCGACGAAGTGCGGCAGTGGCCCTTCGAGGTCTGGAACGAGCCGAACCTGGTGCCGAACTTCTGGACCGGAACGCGCACCCAGTACTTCGAGCTGTACGAGGCGACCGCACAGGCGATCAAGGCGATCGACCCGCAGCTGCGGGTCGGTGGCCCGTCGACGAGCGTGTTCGTCCCGGATGCTCGCTACGGCGGCGAGTGGCACGACCGGTCGCTCAAGGTCGAGACCGCGGTGGCCGCCGACCCGGACGAGCTCGACTGGCAGCCGGTGTGGATCCGCGAGTTCATCGAGTACTGCGCGCAGCGGGGGGTGCCCATCGACTTCCTGTCGACGCACCTGTACCCGACCGACTACGCGGCGGACTCGCTGGGCAACCTCAACGCGATCACGCGTCACAAGGACGCCACCTATGACGACCTGCAGTTGATGCGCAAGATCATCCAGAACAGCCCCTACCCGGATGCCGAGCTGCACATCACGGAGTGGTCGACCTCACCGTCGAGCCGCGACGCGATCCACGACTCGCTCTTCGCGGCGTCGTACATCGTCCGGGCGTTCCTCAAGGGCGCGCCGCTGGCCGACTCGATCTCCTACTGGACCTTCACCGACGTGTTCGAGGAGGGCGGCGGCGGCATCGGCCCCTTCCACGGAGGCTTCGGGTTCGTCAACGAGAACGGCCTCCACAAGCCGACGTTCCACGCCATGGCCATGCTCCACCGCCTCGGCGACCGCCTCCTGGCCGAGCTGCCCCACGGCGCCATCACCCGCTCGTCCGCGACGGGTGACGTGTCGGCCATCTTCTACAACTACCCCGCCGACATGGGCAGGACGGGGTTTGCGTCCCGCAACAGCTACGCCGAGACGCGAGCCCTCGCCGAGATGGGCCCCGAGCGCCGCATCCGGCACCGGGTCGAGGGGCTGCGCCCGGGCACCGAGCTCACCGTGGAGATCCTCGACTGGGAGCACGGGAACGTCGCCGAGGCCTGGTACCAGATGGGCGCCCCGCTCAACATCACGCGGGAACAGACCGCCGAGCTGCGCCACGTCGCCGACGGCCTCCACCGCAGCACGCTGACCGTCGGCGACGACGGCGTTCTCGACATCGACATCACGCTGCCCGCCTGGGCGGTCGCCTCGGTCGCGCCGACGCTCCCCGCCCTGGAACGGATGTTGAGCGCCGAGCGCGGACATCGCGTTCTCTTGGCGCATCGCCCGAATGGAGAGCTCATGACCACGGCCTCGTCCACCAGCTACGCACCTGGGGTGCCCAGAAGCACAGGATGACGCCGATCGCCATCCCCGCACAGCCCGACGCCATCGAGCTCGGAACCGGGCGCCGCCGGAGCCTCGGCACCGGAGGCCTGGCACAGCGAGTACGGCAGCATGTTCGCCCGCAACGTCGGCTCGCGACGCTCACGCCGTTCCTGCCGGATCCGGCCAAGGCCACGGGCACGGCGGTGATCGTGGCTCCGGGCGGCGGTTCATGCCCTGTCCATGGAGAACGAGGGCTGGGACGTTGCGCGCGCGCTCGCGAACCGCGGCGTAGCTGCCTTCGTGCTGAAGTACCGCCTCAAGCCGACCCCGGAGGATCTTGACGACTTCGCCGCAGCGATCGGGCGATGCTGGCCGGACCACGTCCATCGGACCGGCATGACCCGGCCGCCGCGCTCCGCGCCCTGGACCCGCAGATCGCCGACGCCCGCGCAGCGTTCGCGCTCGTGCGCAGCCGAGCGCCGAGTGGACATCGATCCCGAGCGCGTCGGCATGGTCGGCTTCTCCGCCGGTGCCATGCTCACCGTCGCCACTGCCCTTATCGGTGAGGATGCGAAGCCGGCCTTCATCGGCGATATCTACGGTCCGCTCACGGCGTTCGAGGTACCCGCCGACGCGCCGCCGCTGTTCATCGCGTTGCCGCAGACGATGGCCTGTTGGACCCGAGCGGGTTCCCCCTAATCGAGAGCTGGCGCGCTGCCGGGCGGCCCGTGGAGTTCCACTTCTACGAGCAGGGCGGGCACGGCTTCGGCATGTACCCGAAGGCGACGACCAGCACGGGCTGGTTCGACTCCTTCGTGGGCTGGATGAGGATGCACGATCTGCTGAGCACGCTGAGGCGACAACCCCCTGAGGCGACCTGCTCCTACGAAATGTCGTCGAGTGCCGGAACTCCACCAGGTCGCCGCACGTACAGGCCCCCCAAACTGCCGGTGGTCGCTCTTATCGTGGAGGTGACGGACAACCGCGCCGACATCCGCGACTTCCTCGGCCGGCGCGGCACCGCGAGGGCCGGCGTGACTAAGCTGATCACGTTCACGGTCACCCGCCACAGCATGATCGCCGTGCCCGTGCCCGTGCCCGTGCCCGTGCCCGTGCCCGTGCCCGTGCCCGTGCCCGTGACCGAGTCGGCCAGACAGATGCTTCGGGTCGAAGTGACGGTGGCCTGGCCTGGGTGATCGCCTGGAACAGCGCGACCGTGGTGCCCCGCACCGGTAAGAAGTTGATCGGCAGCCGTCCCAGAGCGCTGCCCGACTCGGCGATCGGAGTCCACCAGTTGGCCGGGTCCGGGTACACGGTCGATCCGCCAAGAGCGTCACGAGCAACCGCTGTCCGCGGACCAGGCAGATGGTGCGCCCGTTGTCTGCGGCGGTCAGAACGACCGTGCTGGCGCTGGGCTGGGTCGCCACCTGGCACAGCGGGACCGGTGTCGAGATCGGTCCGGCCGAGGCGCTCGACGGCACGCTCACCAACGCCGCCACGACGACGGCGATCGGGATGATCCGTTTGGTCAGGCGCATGAGGCCCTCCTTCGACGGCAACGTCCCCACAGGGCGGTCGTGTCCGAGTGGTCTGTGGATTGAGAACAGTGTCGCTAGGGCGCGAGGAAGGTCACGAGCTGAACCGTCTGGGTCGAGCCCGCCTTCACGACGATCGTCTGCCACAGGAAGGACACCGGGCACTGTGTGGCATGCGCACCGGCGCAACCGACGAACGTATACGCCCCTGGGCTGAGCGCGACGCTGAAGCCGGCGACGGTGGGTACCTCGACCACCCGTACGGAACTCGCGTTGCTGATCTTCACCGAACCCGTGGTGGCGTGAAATCCGCCGGGGAACGCCCCACCCTCGTAACCGACCTGCCCCGTCACGGTGCCGTACGCCGGCTTCGGGGACGTGTGAGCATAGGCACCGACCGGCGCGATGAGTCCGGCGAACACGGCGACAACGGCGATAACGAGGAGACGACGCATCGATCCTCCCGGATCAGATGGGGACGGTGACAAAACCATACTCGTCGATCAAAAGGGGGTCGAGACCCGACGCGCCCGTAAGCCGGACGAGTGCCGTCGACCACCAGCTAGACACGCCATGGACGACGCGCCGACCACATGTGGTATTGCTCCTTGAGAGGCGCTCCCATATGCGGTGAACCCGCAACTGGTTCGGCCGTCCGGTGCGGATGGTCGAGGCGAAGGGAACTCGGTGCGAATCGGGGACTGCCCCGCAGCGGTGAGTGGGAACGACCGCCGTCAACCGAGCGCTGGGCCTCCGGCCTGGGAAGCGACGGCCAGTAGGCGAGCAGGCAGCGCCCACGAGTCCGAAGACCTGCCAGCGCGCCGACCTGCGCGCGGCGGTCGGAGGCCGCGCGGGACGGCCGACGCCATCGCCGGACCGCCGCGAGGCGACCGGCGGTGATCTGCGCTTCGAGTACTTCGGTCTGCGTACGGTCGCCGACCGGTACCCGTTGCGTCACCCGCAGCCCCCGGCTGGTCGTGGAGACCCCGCAGTACTGGCTGCTGCGCGCCGCCTGCGGACTGTCGCAGACGCCCGCCGAGGCGATCGGCTTCTACCGCCTGACGTCGTCGCTCGCGTACCTGCCCAGCTCGCGACGTCACGGAAGGATGCCGTTGGTGATCTTGGTGGTCAGCTGCCGGGTAGTGTGCCATCGAAGTCGACACCGAGCACCAAGTACTCCAATGCCGTGCCACGTTGAACGGGTCTACCGGCACAACAACGCCGCACTCCGCTCGGCTAGCCTCGGCGGCATCGGCGCAGCCACCGCCAGGCGAACCAACAGAACAGGCCCAGCGCCACCGTCGAGTACACGAGGTTGATGCCTACCCCCACGTTTGGGTCGAACCCCAGCCTGCGCAGCTGGGCCGCTTTGAAGGGCGCCACCCCGTCGACAAGTTCGAGCACGGTGCCGACCACAGCGCCGATCTGGCCCGCGCAGACGAGCAGGGTCATTGCGGTGACCCACCGTACCGACCGGCGACACCGACCGCGACCAGACACGAGCCGACCGCGACGACGGTGTAGACGAGGGCATCTCGTATCTGTCCGTGGAGGGAGGCCAGGATCGCGGACAGTATCGCAATGCCGGCACCGGCGAGAGCCAACCCGGTCAACCCGTGGCGAAGCGGCCGATGAACCACGTGTGTTGGATCCAACATGACTATCACCCCGCTCCGTCCCATGGTGGCGTGCGGTGTCCAGCGGTATCGGGTCGACGTCGCACGCCGTGTCGCCGCGCGGATGGACGTCGGGGGCGTGGCCCCTTGCCGATCACGCCGCCCGTGTACCCGTCAGCCTCTGGCGACCTGGGGTGTCGCCGGTGTCCGGTGTGCGCTGCACTACCCAGCCTTTGCCCGAACGCCTGGTCGGATTCATTGCACATATGCATGGATTGGTTCTAGGCTGGTGACATCCGACTCGACCACGATGTTCAGAGTGACGGTCAACCTCGGCGCCCGCGGTCCACCTGTGGCCGGCGAATGGACTCCGCCGCGGAGGGTTTGTGGATACTGCTGCCGTCCATGCTCGTGGCTTGACGAAACGATTCGGGAAGCTCACCGCTGTTGACGCGTTCACCCTCGATGTCGCGGGTGGCGATGTGGTCGGGTTTCTAGGCCCAGGTCGG
>CAWIJS010000011.1:0-214202 GCA_963836485.1 uncultured Conexibacteraceae bacterium
AGCGCTCGACCTCGACGTGCTCGTCGAGGTCCACGACGAGCCCGAGCTGAACATTGCGCTGGAGGTCGTCGACGCCGACGTCATCGGCATCAACAATCGCAACCTCACGGACTTCACCGTCGACGTCGAGCGCACCTACGAGCTGCTCAGCGATGTGCCAGCTGGCAAGACAGTGGTCTCGGAGTCCGGCTTCCACACCCGGGCGCAGATCGAAGAGCTCGAGCGTGTCGGCATCGACGCGGTGCTGATCGGCGAGACGCTGATGCGGGCGCCCGAGCCCGAGCACGCGCTGCGCGACCTCGCCGGCCACGGCGCCAGCGCCGAGGACGCGCTGTAGCGACCGAGCCGCCGTCCGTCCAGGACCGCGTGCTGCTTTAGCAACATTTAGACCGACTTCAGGGTCGCTTCAGCGATTCCCGGGATCATCAGCCCCCAGCCATGAGCCAGCCCCCCTCCTCGAACTCGAAGACCATCGTCCTGCCGCTGCTGCTCGCCGCCTTGCTCGGCGGCGGGGTCGCCGCCGGCGTGACCGCGTTCATCGTCGACGACAGCGGTGGTGGCACCCACACCACGACGGTCATCCGCCAGCCGGCCATCTCCTCGCAAGGCGCCAACAGCAAGCGCTCCAACGCCGCGGAAGGGCTCACCGCGGCCGACATCTACCAGCGCTACGCGCCCGGGGTGGCGTTCGTCCGCTCCGAGATCACCGAGCAGACGCAGAACCCGTTTGACCCGTTCGGCGGCACACAGCGCAGCGAGTCCACCGGTTCGGGCTTCGTCATCGACGCCGGCGGCGACATCCTCACCAACAACCACGTGATCGATGGCGCAACGCCCGGCTCGATCACTGTGCAGCTCGCCGACAAGAAGTCGGTCAAGGCGACGGTCGTCGGCAAGGACCCATCGACCGACCTCGCGCTGCTCAAGGTCGACCCCGAGGGGCTGGCGCTCAAGCCGCTGCCGCTCGGCTCCTCCAAGGACGTCCACGTCGGCGACCCGACGATCGCGATCGGCAACCCCTTCGGGCTTGATCGCACGCTGACGACCGGCGTGGTCTCGGCGCTGCAGCGCCAGATCCAGGCGCCCAACGGCTTTGCGATCAAGGACGTCATCCAGACCGACGCGGCGATCAACCCCGGCAACTCGGGCGGCCCGCTGATCGACTCCGCCGGGCGCGTCATCGGCATCAACTCGCAGATCGAGACCGGCGGTGGCAGCGGCCAGGGCAACGTCGGCATCGGCTTCGCGGTCCCGATCGACACAGCCAAGTCGATCCTCGAGAACCTCAAGAAGGGCGAGACGGTCCAGCGCGCCTACATGGGCATCACATCGCTGACCGTCGATGGCCAGCTCGACGCTCTCAACCTGCCGGTCAACCACGGCGCGCTCGTGCAAACGGTGGAGCCCAATAGCCCGGCCGATCTCGCGGGGCTGAAGGCCGGCGACCTGCAGGCGACGCTCTCGGGCAGCTCGAGCAACGACACCGTGGTCCTCGGTGGCGACATCATCACCAAGATCGACGGCAAGGCGATCACGACGTCTGATCAACTCTCGCAGCTTGTCACCAGCCACAAGCCCGGCGACAAGATCAAGGTGGAGATCGTCCGCAAGAAGGAAACGAAGACGCTGACCGTCACGCTGGCCAAGCGCCCGCCGGCGCTGCAGACCGGCTGACCGCAGCGGCCGCCTAAGATGCAGGGCGTGGCCAACCGCGCACCTCGCATCAAGTTCTGCGGCATCACCAGCGTCGCCGACGCTGAACTGGCGGTGGCCAACGGCGCCTGGGCGGTCGGGCTGATCCTGTGGCCGGAGTCCAAGCGCGCATGCGATCCGGGTGAGGGGATCCGGATCAGCAACGCGGTGCGCCGCAAGGTCGAGGTCGCGGGCGTCTTCGTCAACCAGTCGCTAGATGAGATCGCGGCGCTGGTCGACATGCTGCAGCTCTCGATGGTGCAGCTGCACGGGGAAGAGGGCCCCGCGTTCGCCACCGAGGTGCGCCGCCGCACCGGCGCCAAGGTCATCAAGGCGCAGTCGATCCGGCTGGCCTCCGACGTGCTGAAGGTCCAGGCGTTTCACGCCATCGACTACCACTTGCTCGACACCTATCGCGAGGGCCAGCGTGGGGGGACGGGGGAGACGTTCGACTGGCGGATGCTCGACCGGCGCAGCACCGACGTGCCGCTGATCCTGTCGGGTGGCCTGACGGTGGAGAACATCGCCGAGGGGATCGCCGCCGCGGCGCCGTTCGCGGTCGATGTCGCCAGTGGCACCGAGGCGTCGCCCGGCGTCAAGGACCCGATCAAGATGAAGGCCTTCGCGGACGCCGTGCGCGCCACGGCCGGCGAGCCGGAGCCTGCGCCCAAGGTGCTGGCCTCCGAGGCGCCGAAGCCGCCTGCGGTCCCGGCAGGCCGCCGCAGCCCCGTTCGGCCCACGTCCGTATGACAACAGGTCTGGAGATCCGCTTCGGCCCCTACGGCGGCCAGTACGTCCCCGAGACGCTGATGCCCGCGCTCGGCGACCTGCAGAAGGTCTGGCTCGACGCCTGGGCCGATCCGGCGTTCCGCGCCGAGCTCGAGGACCTGCAACGCGATTACGTCGGTCGTCCCTCGCCGCTGTACCTCGCGCCGCGGCTGTCGGAGTTCGCCGGCCGCGCGATCTACCTCAAGCGCGAGGACCTCAACCACACCGGCGCGCACAAGATCAACAACGCGCTCGGTCAGGCGCTGCTGGCCAAGCGCATGGGCAAGCCGCGCGTGGTTGCCGAGACCGGCGCGGGCTCACACGGCACGGCGACCGCCACCGCCTGCGCGCTGCTGGACCTCGAGTGCGTGGTCTACATGGGCGAGGTCGACGTCGTGCGCCAGAAGCCCAACGTCGAGCGCATGCAGCTGCTCGGCGCGACGGTCGTGCCGGTCGCCGCGGGCTCACGGACGCTCAAGGAGGCCACGAGCGAAGCGATCCGCGACTGGGTCGCCAACGTCGACACCACGCACTACGTACTCGGCACCGTCGCGGGCCCGGCGCCGTACCCGGCGATCGTGCGCGAACTGCAGCGGATCATCGGCGAGGAGGCGCGCGCGCAGCTGCTCGAGCGCGAGGGACGATTGCCGGATCGTGTGCTCGCTTGCGTCGGCGGCGGCTCCAACGCCATGGGGATCTTCGCGGCGTTCATCCCGGACGAGTCGGTGGCGCTGGTCGGCGTCGAGGCCGGGGGCGAGGGGCTAGACCGGCGCCACGGTGCGCCGCTGACCTCGGGCGCGCGGGCCGGTGTGCTGCACGGATCGTTCAGCGCGATCATGCAGGACGACGAGGGGCAGATCTTGGAGGCCCATTCGATCTCGGCGGGGTTGGACTACCCGGGCGTCGGTCCGGAGCACGCGTGGCTGCGGGATACGGGGCGGGCTTCTTACGTTGCGGTGACCGATGACCAGGCGGTCCAGGCCTTCAAGGAGGTCACCCGGCTGGAGGGGATCATCCCGGCGCTGGAGACCTCGCACGCGCTCTGGTGGGCGCTGCATGAGCCGTCTGATTCGGAGCTCGATGTCGTCTGTCTCAGTGGCCGCGGCGACAAGGACCTGGCGCAGATCATCGAGGCCTACGGGGTCGACTGACTCAGGCCGCGTCGGGCTCCGCGTCATCCTCCTCGAGGATCTCAGCCCCATCCGCCGCCCGCCGCAGCGTCGCCAGCGCCAGCACCCCCGGCAGCGCCGGCAGCCACACCGAAATCGCCCGATAGGCCAGCACCGCCACTAGCGCGATCTCGGCGTCGATGCCGAACGCCGCGCACGCGCCGACCATGCCGCCCTCGACGCCGCCCACACCACCAGGCAGCGGCAGCAGGTTCCCGAGCATGCCCAACAAGTAGGCCATCGTCAGCTCCGCGACGTTCGGGTGCCCACCGAACGCCCAGAAGCACGCCCACAGCGTGGCTACATCAAACACCCACCACACCACGGTTCCGAGCAGCCCGAGCTCGCGGCGGCGGACCAACTCGATGGTGAAGTGCGTCCCATCGGCCAGCGCCTGCGGCGCCGCCAGCAACGCCTGGCGCCAGCGGCCACCGCCTTGGCCTAACCGGCGCTGTAGCGCATCCGGCGCCTGGATCGCAATCCCGTAGGCGGCAAACAAGAGCGCGCCCAACACCGCGGGCACGGCGCTGAGCAACGGCTCGGCGCCCGCGATGGCGAGGCCGGTGCCAAACAGGACGATCGCGCCGACGAAGACGGCGTAGGTCGCGACCAGATGC
The DNA here is from genome assembly GCA_963836485.1 of uncultured Conexibacteraceae bacterium. GTDB lineage: Bacteria > Actinomycetota > Thermoleophilia > Solirubrobacterales > Solirubrobacteraceae > Baekduia. Next base: position 4,247 of record CAWIJS010000011.1, read on the forward strand.
GAGGACACCTGCTTGGCCGCGCCCTTCGGACCGTGACCCGCGCGCGACAGCGCCCACGTCGTCACCGCGATCCCACCGGCGCCACCGGCGGCGAGCAAACGCGTCGCCGCGGTCGCTGCAAGCGTGATCTGCGCCGAGCGCCGGAAGCCGAGCACGACCCGGTCGGCTGCGCTGACCGCCGCGACGTTCCATGCGTAGCCCGCGTAGGAGACCGCTTCCAACCCGATCGCAGCGGCCAGCCAGGCCGGCGATCCGTCGCGGATGCGGTTCCACGTGTCCTCGATCCCCGCCAGGTGCGGGACCAGGAGGTACACGATGAGGATCAGCACCGCGGTCGCCCCGAACCACACCAGCGCGCGGCGGCCGGTGGGCCCCGGCATCGGCAGCGCGGTCAAGACACCGCGACGGCGCTCGGCCTCGGCCTCGGTCGCGGAGTCGCTGGCGGAGAGACCCTGCGGGCGGGTTTCGGTGTCGTCGTCGTGGGTGGCCACGGGCGCAGCGAGCATAGGACGCGGTCTGGTCGTAGGCTTGCACGCTCCTCATGGACGGCCCCCAGCGCATCGCCGACGCCTTCGCCAACGCCAAGGGCCGCGCGGCCCTCATGCCCTATTTGATGGGCGGCTTCCCGACGCTCGGGGACTCGATCAGGATCGGCGAGGCCTACGTCGACGGCGGCGCCGACCTGATCGAACTCGGCGTCCCGTTCTCCGACCCGCTGGCCGACGGACCCGTGATCCATGCCGCGGGGACCGAGGCGCTGCGCGCCGGCACGACGGTCGCGGGCGTCCTCACCGTCTGCCACACGCTCTCCCAACGCGTCCCGGTCGTGATGATGATGTACGCCAACCTCATCTTCGCCAAGGGGCCGGAGGCCTTCGTGGGCGAGCTGGCCGACGCCGGCGCCAGCGGCCTGATCGTCCCCGACATGCCGCTGGAGGAAGGCGATGAGGTGCTGGCAGCGTGCAACGCCGCCGGGGTCGCCCTGGTCCCGCTCGTGGCGCCGACGACGCCCGACGAGCGCCTGGCTCGCATCGGCGCTCGCGCTCGCGGCTTCGTCTACACCGTCTCGGTCACCGGCACGACCGGTGAGCGCGCCGCGCTCTCGGCGACCTATGGCTCGGTCATCGCCCGCACCAAGGCGCACACCGACGTGCCCGTCGCGCTGGGCTTCGGCATCGGCTCGCCCGAACAGGCCGCCCAAGCCGCCGAGGCCGGCGCCGACGGCGTGATCATCGGCAGCCGTCTGGTGCGTGCTGCCGCTGAGGCCGACGATCCGGCCGCCGCCGTCCGAGACCTCGTCAAGGGGTTCTCCGCCGCCCTGGCGAAGCCCGGGCCGAGCTGGGCGGAGCCCGCGCCCACCTGAGCCTGATGGCCGTCCTGCACGTCACCAACGGCGCGGCCGTCGCCGCCGATCTGCGCTCCCTCGGCGAGGTGCTGACGTGGGACGACGTGCTGCACGAGGGCCCGGTCCCGGCGCTGGACCCGGCCGCGCTACGCGAGGTCCGCGCGCGCTTTCTGGCCGACGCCGGCCTCACCGACCTGGCACAGGCACGCGCGCGGCTGGCGGTGCGCGACGAGCGCCTCGACGCCGTCGACTTCTCCACGCGGATCGTCTTGTGGTTCGAGGACGATCTCTACGACCAGCTGCAGCTGCTGCAGATCCTCGACCGTCTCGCCGCATCGGCCGAGAGCCGGCGCAGCCGCCCGGCCGGGCCGGTCGAACTGGTCCGCCTTGCCCGCGGCCCGCGCAGCTTCCTGCGCGACCGGCTTGCCGCCGCGCGGCCGCTCGGCGAGGCCGAGCATGAGCTGGCGCGGCGGCTCTGGGCTGCGTTCACCTCGACCGATCCGCTGCAGGTGCAGGAGGCCTGGCTGGCCGGCACGCCCGGCCTGCCCGACGTCGCACCCGCACTCGGTCGCCTACTCGAGGAACACCCGGCCACGACCGACGGGCTGGCACGCACCGAGCGCCAGATCCTTGCGGCGCTGGCCGACGGTCCGCTGCCGCCCGCGGCGCTCTTCACGGCCGCGACCGCGCCAGAAGAGCGACCGTTTCTCGGCGACGAGACGCTGTGGTGGCGCGCCACGCGCTTGGCGCCCCTGGTCCGGCGAACCGACCAGGGTGTCTTCGCGCTGACCAGCGACGGGGAGCGCGTGTTCGCCGGAGAGGCAGACGCGGCCGCGCTGCTTGCTCCATTTGATCGATGGGTGGGCGGCGTCCATCACGCCGGCGCGCCCGTCGTGCGCTGGGATCCGGCGACGCGCCGCCTGCACCGCTAGGACGATAGGATCCGCCCAGCCATGGGACTCGTGTACTCCATCGTTGCCTCGCTCTGCCTCTGGATTGTCCTCTGGGCACTGGGCGCCAAGGCCCTCGACAGCTTCCTGCTGGCGGCACTGTTGATCATCATCGCCGTGACCGTCCAGATGCTGCAGAAGTACAACCCCTCCAAGCGCCAGCGCTGACGCCCGCTCGCCGTGTGCGAGCACCCATACGGTGGTCAACCAACGTTTCCACCTTGTGGTGTGGAGGGGTGACCATTGCGCGGCGTCCCTGACCCTGTTTAGACTCGCGCTCTCTCCGTATTCGATCCCTTGAGGAGGGGACACGTTGCGCGCACGACATGTGGCAGCCTCCGGCTGTCTTCTGGCTGCGCTGTCGTTCGGAGTTGCCGCTTGCGGCAGCGACGACAACAGCGGCAGCAGCAGTACCGGTAGCTCGGGTTCGAGCTCCGGGTCCAAGAGCCTGACCATCTACTCCAGCCTCCCGTTGCAGGGCGACTCGCGAGCGCAGTCGCTCTCGGTCGTCAACGGCGAGAAGCTGGCGCTGGAGAGCCAGGGTGGCAAGGTCGGCGACTACACCATCAAGTACGTCAGCCTCGACGACTCCACCGCCGCAGCCGGCAAGTGGGATCCGGGCGCCACGTCGGGCGATGCCCGCAAGGCCGCTCAGGACAAGTCCACCATCGGCTACCTCGGCGAGTTCAACTCGGGCGCGTCGGCGATCTCGATCCCGATCCTGAACGAGGCCGGCGTCCTGCAGGTCTCGCCGTCGAACACCGCGACGGGTCTGACCCGTTCGCTCGGTGCCGACAAGGGCGAGCCGGACAAGTACTACCCGTCCGGCAAGCGCACCTACGGGCGCGTCGTCCCGGCCGACCACATCCAGGGTGCAGCCCAGGTCAGCTACCAGAAGGACAACGGCTGCAAGAAGACCTACTTGTTGAACGACAAGGAGGTCTACGGCTCCGGTCTCGTCAAGAACGTCGTCGCCGCCGCCAAGACCCAGGGCCTGCCGATCGCCGGCAACACCGGCATCGATCCCAAGGCCGCCAACTACCGCTCGGTCGCCACGACCATCAAGGCCACGGGCGCCGACTGCGTGTTTTTCGGTGGCATCACCGACAACAACGCGGTCCAGTTGTTCAAGGACCTCCACGCAGCGATGCCGACGGCGAAGCTGTTCGGCCCCGACGGCGTGGCGGAAACGGCGTTCACGACCAAGCTCGGCTCGTCGGTCGAGAAGGTCACCTACGTCACCAACCCGACGTTGGATCCGAAGCTCTACCCGGCCTCCGGCCAGGAGTTCTTCAAGAACTACAAGGCGAAGTACGGCGCCGATCCCGAGGCATACGCGATCTATGGCTATGAGGCCATGGGCGTGATGCTCGAGGCGATCAAGAACGCCGGCGCGAAGGGCAACGATCGCCAGGCGGTCATCGACGCGTTCTTCAAGATCAAGAACCGGGAGTCCGTGTTGGGCACCTACTCGATCGACGAGAACGGCGACACGACGCTGTCGGACTACGGCGGAGATCGCGTGGTCGACGGCAAGCTGGTGTTCGACAAGGTCATCAAGGCCCAGACCAGCTGACCCAACTCGTGACGTACCGGCCGGGACCTCGTGTCCCGGCCGGCGCCACGGGGTACTCGGCAAAAGGACCACATGGAAGCCGCATCCATCACCGAGACGGCGTCGGCGGGTCCACCCGCTCGCAAGCTCTCTGATGTCGTCAACGCCTACGCGTTGCCCCTGCTGCTGGTCGTGGCGCTGGCCGCCCAGTTCGTGCATTCACCCCATGACACGCTGGACGACGTCAAAACCGGACTTTCCAACGGCACCATCTGGGCGCTGATCGCCCTCGGGTACACGCTGGTCTACGGCATCGTCGAGCTCATCAACTTCGCCCACGGCGAGGTCTTCATGATCGGCTCGTTCGTCTCGGTGTCGCTGTGGGCCACCTTCGGCGTCGACGAGCAGACGGCCATGCCGCTCATGGTCCTGTCGATCGTGGTGGTGCTGGCGCTGGCGATGTTCGCCAGCGGCACGCTGAACGTGCTCATCGAACGCGTGGCCTACCGGCCGCTGCGCAACGCGCCCAAACTGGCGCCGCTGATCACGGCCATCGGGATGAGCTTCATCCTGCAGAACGTCGGCCTGCTGTGGCGCCCGACGCCAGACAGCGCGCCCGACCTCATCGGCTCCCAGAAGAACTACTTCACCGTCTTCAACGTCGGCATCGAGCACTCCGACGTCTTCGCCGTCATCGTGACGGTCCCGCTGCTGGTCGCCCTGCTCTGGTTCGTCGGCTCGACCCGTTACGGCAAGGCCATGCGCGCCACCGCGCAGGATCCCGACGCCGCGCGCCTGATGGGCATCGACGTCGACCGTACGATCCAGCTGACCTTCCTGCTCGGCGGTCTGATGGCCGGCGCCGCGGGCCTCATCTACGCGCTCTACAACGGCACGATCCGCTTCAACCAGGGCTTCACCGCCGGGCTGATCGCGTTCACCGCCGCGGTCATGGGCGGCATCGGCAACCTCAAGGGCGCGGTGGTCGGTGGCCTGATCATCGGCGTGATCCAGGCGATCTCGGACTCTGGTGACTACCTCGGGCTGCCGCTCGGCCCGCAGTGGACACCCGCCGTCGTCTTCGGCGTGCTGATCCTGGTCATGGTCTTCCGACCACAGGGCCTCTTCGGCGAAGAGACGCGGGAGGGCTGAGCGCCATGCTCGTCGCCAGCCGCAGGCAGTTCAACCAGATGACGCGGCTGCTGCCGCCGTCGGCGTGGATGGCCATCGGCCTGGTCCTGGCGATCCTGTTCCCGTACGTCGCGGGCACGGGCTCGCTGCTGGACGCCTCGATCCAGACCCTGGCCTACGTGATCATGGCGCTGGGGCTGAACATCGTGGTCGGCTTCGCCGGCCTGCTCGACCTCGGCTACGTCGCCTTCTACGCCATCGGCGCGTTCGTGATCGGCTGGTTCGGCTCCCAGCAGTTCCCGGATGTCAACGGCGGCAAGGGCATCCACATCCTGTCGAGCGATCGCGCGACCTTCCAGCTCAAGCTGAACGGCACGCACGCCGAGATCCCCGGCATCCACATCAACTTCTTCATCGTGGCGTTCATCGCGATGGGGATCACCGCGGTGTGGGGCATCTTGCTGGGCGCTCCGACGCTGCGCCTGCGCGGCGACTACCTCGCGATCGTGACGCTCGCCTTCGGCGAGATCGTGCCGCGCATCTTCGAGAACAGCACGAGCGGCCTGTTCGGCATCGGCACGACCGACTTCTCCAACGGCCGCCAGGGCATCACCCCGATCGACACCATCAACCTGCCGTGGTCCAAAGACCTGGTCTATTCGGACTTCAACTTGAAACCCGCGTATTGGGTGGCGCTCGCGATGGTCGTGTTCACGATCTTCGTCAACCGCCGCCTGCGCGACTCCCGGCTCGGACGGGCCTGGATCGCGGTGCGCGAAGACGAGGTCGCGGCAGCGTCGATGGGCGTCAACCTCGTGCGCACCAAGCTCTGGGCCTACGCCATCGGCGCGGCGTTCGGTGGCTTTGCCGGCGCGTTCCTGGGCTCCTACAACAACACCGTCAACGTCGATCAGTTCGAGTTCGGCTTCTCGGTCTTCGTGCTGGCGATGATCATCATCGGCGGCATGGGCAACATCTGGGGCGTCATCGTCGGGGCCGTCGCCCTCTCGATGCTCAACCGCTACGGGTTGCCCGAGCTCAACCAGTTGCCGATCGGCTTTGACCCGACGTCCGTGTCCTACGGCGTCTTCGGCTTCTTCCTGTTGATCATGATGGTGCTCCGTCCCGAAGGGCTCATCCCGTCCGGCCGAAGAAAGCTCGAGCTGCACGAGGGCGAGATCGAGGGCGAGGACGCCGAGATGGTTGGCGACATGGCGCAGATGTACGAGGTGCACAGTGAGTGAGCAGGAGCAGTTCACCACCAACCTGGACGGCACGGAGGTCGACCACAGCGGACCGCCGGTGCTGGATGCGACCGGCGTGTCGAAGGTCTTCGGCGGGCTGGTTGCCGTCAACGACGTCGACTTCGTCGTCCCGCGCAAGTCGATCGTCTCGCTCATCGGCCCCAACGGCGCGGGCAAGACCACGTTCTTCAACTGCCTCACCGGGCTCTACCGGCCGACGACGGGGCGCGTGATCTTCGAGGGCCAGGACATCACCGCCAAGCGCGCCGACCTCGTCACCGCGGCGGGCGTGGCACGCACCTTCCAGAACATCAAGCTCTTCAGGACCATGACGGCGATCGAGAACGTCCAGGTCGGGATGCACCCGCGGCTGAAGTCGCGGGTGACCGGCATGGTGCTGCGCACGCCGTTCGTGCGGCGCGAGGAGAAGGCCGCCACGCAGCGGGCGATCGAGCTGCTCGACTTTGTCGGCCTCAAGCGCAAGGACGAGTTGGCCATGAACTTGCCCTACGGCGACCAGCGGCGGCTGGAGATCGCGCGTGCGCTGGCCTCTGACCCCAAGCTGCTGCTGCTCGACGAGCCCACGGCCGGCATGAACGCCGCCGAGTCCGAGGAGCTGCGCCGCCTGATGGACCGGCTGCGCACCGAGCAGGACATGTCGATCCTGCTGATCGAGCACGACATGAAGGTCGTCATGAACGTCTCTGATCACATCACCGTCCTCGACCACGGCGAGAAGATCGCCGAGGGCCCGCCGCAGACCGTCCGCCAGAATCCGAAGGTCATCGAGGCCTACCTGGGGAGCCAGGCATGAGCGACGGCAACGGCGCTACGCCGGTCCTGCACGTCGACAACATCCACTCCTTCTACGGCGCGATCGAGGCGCTCAAGGGGATCTCGCTCGAGGTCTACGAGGGTGAGATCGTCACGCTGATCGGCTCCAACGGCGCCGGCAAGACGACGACGCTGCGCTCGATCTCGGGCATCGTCCCGCCGCGCGAGGGTGCGATCTACTACCTGGGCAACGACATCACCGGCATGCCCGGACACCAGGTCGCCTCGATCGGCATCGCCCACTCGCCCGAGGGCCGGCGCATCTTCCCGCGCATGACCGTGCTGGAGAACCTCGAAATGGGGGCCTTCACCCGCAAGGACAACGCGGCGATTCGCGCCGACGTCGAGCGCGTCTACGAGATGTTCCCGCGGCTGAAGGAGCGCCAGAAGCAGAAGGCGGGCACGATGTCGGGCGGCGAGCAGCAGATGCTCGCGATGGGCCGGGCGCTGATGGCCCAGCCCAAGCTGCTGTTGCTCGATGAGCCGTCGCTAGGTCTCGCGCCCGTGATCGTGGACAAGATCTACGAGATCATCCGCGAGATCAACCAGCAGGGCGTCACGATCCTGCTCGTCGAGCAGAACGCCAACTACGCGCTCGATGTCTCCTCACGCGGCTACGTCCTGGAGACCGGGACCGTCGCGCTCTCTGACAAGTCCTCCGCGCTGCGCACCGACGAGCGCGTGATGGCCGCCTACCTGGGGACCTGACATGACCGCCTCGCTCGTCCTCGCCGCCATCGGCGTCAAGGCCTTCTACTTGTTGTACATCTGGCTCGTCTCGGCGTGGGTGGCCAGCTGGCTGTCGAACCGCAAGGGCTACGGCGAGAAGTGGGGCCTTGGCACCGGCTTGCTGCTCAGCGCGATCGGTGTCCTGATCTGGCTCGTGGTCCCAGCCAAGGCCACGTCGATCGTCTCCCAGCGCAAGCTGCGCAAGGAGCAGGAAGAGCAGGCGGAGGCGGAGGGCTGAACCGCCCCGGCCGGCGCTACCTCAGCGCGTCGACCAGCGCCGCGTCGAGGTCTGCGTACTTGTAGGTGAACCCGTCGGCCAGGGCGTGCTCGGGCACGGCGCGCTGGCCCTCGGTGACGATCTCGGCCATGTCGCCGTAGAGCAGGCGGATCGCGAAGGCCGGGACCGGCGCGATGGCCGGGCGATGGAGCGCCCGCCCAAGGGCCTTGCTGAAGGCCTTGTTGGTCACCGGCTCGGGGGCGGCGCCGTTGTAGGCCCCGCTCCAGGACGCGTCAGTGGCCGCGTGCAGGTAGAGGCTGACGAGGTCGTCGACGTGGATCCACGGCAGGTACTGGTTGCCGCCGGCGACCGGGCCGCCGACGCCGAGCTTGAACGGCGGCAGCATCGTCTTCAGCGCGCCACCGCTCTTGTCGAGCACGACGCCGGTGCGGATCTTGACGACGCGCGGATGGGTCGGGCCGTCTGCCGCCGCGTCGGCCTCGCGCTCCCACACGACGCAGACACGCGCCAGGAAGTCGTCGCCGGCGGGGGAGGCCTCGGGCACGCGCTCGTCGCCGTGCTTGCCGTAGTAGCCGACCGCGGAGCTGCTGACCAGGACCTTCGGGCCTTCGGTGCCCGCCGCGGCCAGTCCCGCGACGAGGTTGCGCGTGCCGACCTCGCGGCTCTCGAGGATCCGGCGCTTGACGTCGTCGTTCCAGCGCTGGGCGACCGGCTCGCCGGCGAGGTGGATGACCGCATCGCGGCCGCGCAGCGCCTCGGCGGGCGCGGGGCCCGACAGCGGGTCCCAGGCGATGGCCTCGACCCCGAGCGACGCTTGCGCCTTCTCGGGCGAGCGCGACAGCACCGTGACGGTATCGCCGTGGTCGCGCAGCGCGCGGACGAGCTTGGTGCCGATCAGGCCGGTGGCGCCGGTCAGGGTGACGTTCATCGCTGTGACTACGTACCCGTCATGGCGTCAAGATCAATTGCGCAACTGCTCGATGTCGAGCGCCGCGAAGCCGATGGTGTCCCCGGCGCGGTCGTCGCCGGCGCGGCGGGCCTCGGCGGCGACGGCGTCGGCCACGGCGGGCGCGACGTCGCGGTTGAACACCGACGGGATGATGTAGTCCTCGCGCAGTTCGGACTCGGGCACGATGTTGGCGATGGCAGTCGCGGCGGCCATCTTCATCGCCTCGGTGATCTGCGGCGCGCGGACATCCAGCGCGCCGCGGAAGATCCCCGGGAACGCGAGCACGTTGTTGATCTGGTTGGGGTAGTCGCTGCGGCCGGTGGCGACGATGCGGCAGTAGGGCGCGGCCTCCTCGGGGGAGACCTCGGGCGTCGGGTTGGCCATCGCGAAGACCATCGCGTCCTTGTTCATGCGCGCCAGCGCCTCGGCCGGGAAGACCTTGGCGCCCGACAACCCGATCATCAGGTCCATGCCGTCGATGACCGACGCCGGCGTGCCACCGAGGCGGTCCGGATTGGTCGCTTCTGCGTACCAGCGCTTGATCGGCGGCATCGAGCCGTCCTGGTAGTCGCCGCGGTCGGTGCTCAATACGCCGCGCGAGTCGGCGCCGACGACGTGGCGGACGCCGGCCTCCATCAGGATCTTGGTGACCGCGACGCCGGCGGCGCCCAGGCCGATGACCAGCACGCGCAGGTCCGCGAGGTTCTTGCCGGTCAGCTTGCAGGCGTTGATCAGCGCGGCGAGCGTGACGATCGCGGTGCCGTGCTGGTCGTCGTGGAAGACGGGGATGTCGAGTTCGGCCTTCAGCCGGTCCTCGATCTCAAAGCAGCGTGGGGCGGAGATGTCCTCCAAGTTGATCCCGCCGAAGGTCGGCGCGATCTGCTTGACGGTGGCGATGATCTCCTCGGGGTCCTTGGTGTCCAAGCAGATCGGGAACGCGTCGACGTTGGCGAACTCCTTGAAGAGCATGGCCTTGCCCTCCATCACGGGCATGGCCGCGCGCGGGCCGATGTCGCCGAGGCCGAGAACCGCGGTGCCGTCGCTGACGACGGCCACCGTGTTGCGCTTGATCGTGTACTGAAAGGCCTTGTCGGGATCGTCGTGGATCGCCATACAGACCCGCGCGACGCCCGGCGTGTAGGCCATCGACAGGTCCGCGCGCGTCTTCAGCGGTGACTTGTTGTGCTGTTCGATCTTGCCGCCGATGTGCAACAGGAACGTGCGGTCGGTCGTGTCGACCACCGTCACGCCGTCCAGCGCGGCCAGCGCGCCGACGATCTGATCCCAGTGCTCGGCACCCGTTGCGTCGACGGTGATGTCGCGCAGCAGCACGTCCTCCTTGACCTCGACCAGGTCGATCGACCCGATGCTCGCCCCGACCTCGCCGATCGCGCTCGCTACCAGCCCGAGCATGCCGGGGCGGTCGGCGATCTCGACGCGGATCGTGAGGCTGTACTGGGCAGAGGGAGAAGGGGACATCTGCGCGAGACTCTAGGGGGTCGTCGGTCTGCGAAGCCGTCAGGCCACCTGCGTACTTGTATGGCACGCGGCCGGCGGAGATCCCCGCGCTCGCCCACCCCCGCTAGGGTCCTCTGCGATGTCGGAGAACGGGTCAGCCAGCAGTCATGACGAGCTCTACCTGATCGACGGCAGCTCGCTCGCCTACCGGGCGTTCTTCGCGCTGCCGGAGTCGATCGCGACCTCGACAGGCGTGCCGACCAACGCGATCTTCGGGTTCGCGTCGATGCTCGTGAAGCTGTTGACCGAGCATGGCGTCAAGCCGACGATCGTCGTGTGGGACGCGGGGCACTCCGGGCGCAAGGAGATCTCGGTCGACTACAAGGCCACGCGCCAGTCGCGGCCCGATCTGCTCAAGGAGCAGTGGCCGCATCTCGCGCCGCTGGTCGAGGCGTTCGGCTACCGCAACGTCACGGTCGACGGCTACGAGGCCGACGACGTCATCGCCTCGATCGCTGAGAAGGCGCGCGCGCAGGACGTACCGGTGGTCATCGTCACCGGCGATCGCGACATCTTCCAGCTGATCGATCCAGACTCGAAGGTCCGCGTGATGGCGACCGGCCGCGGCATCACCGACACCAAGTTGTATGACTACCAGGCAGTCATCGACCGCTACGGCCTGCCGCCCGAGTCGATCCCAGACTTCTACGGTCTCAAGGGCGACACGTCCGACAACATCCCCGGGGTTCCGGGCATCGGCGACAAGACCGCCGCGACGCTGCTGCAGCAGTTCAACGACCTCGAGACGGTGCTTGCCTCGGTCGACCAGATCTCCGGCGCCAAGCGCAAGGAGAACCTCGTCAACCACGCCGACGACGCGCGCATCTCCAAGCAGCTGGCGACGATCATGCGCGACGTCCCGGTCGACGTCGACCCCGCCCAGGAGGCAGCCCGCGATCCCGACCGCTCCAAGCTGCGCGACGTCTTCCGTCAGTTCGAGCTGCGCGCGCCACTCGCGCGGCTCGAAGACGCGCTGGCCGCCGACGACCAGGCCGGCGTGCCCGCCGCGATGCCCGCCGAGGCCGCGACGGTCCGCGTGCGCGTCCGCGAGGGTGGCGTCGCCGAGGTCCGAGCGCTGGGTCCGGCAGGCTCGGAGATCACGATCGCGCTGGAGGCGCCGGTTGTCGACGAAGGCCAGCTGCTCGCGCAGGATCCGCTCTGGAAGTTCGGCGCGGTCGTGGGGGAGGAGGCCGTGGTCGGCGCCGTCGCCGACCCCACCGAGCTAATCGGCGCGCTCGGCGAGCGCCCTGTCATCGGCTACGACGCCAAGGCCTGGGGCGCGGTGCCGGCGAACCTGACCCACGACCTGCTGCTCGCCGCCTACCTGCTCGAGCCCGCGCGCCGCGGCTTCCCGTTTGCCGAGATCTGTGAGGAGCGCGGGCTGAAGACCGAGGCATCCGAGCCGCTCGCGGCCGCCGCCGCGCTCGGCCAGGCGCTGGCCGCGTGGCAGCGCGAGCAGCTCGACGATCGCGGCCTTACCGGCCTGATGGACGAGGTCGAGCTGCCGCTCGTCGCGGTGCTGCGCGATATGGAGGTCGCGGGCGTTCGGCTCAACAAGGAGCGCCTGGCGCTGATCCGCACGCGCGTGCTGGACGAGATCGCCGACCTCGAGCGCGAGATCTTCCGGCTGGCCGACGAGGAGTTCACCATCGGCTCGCCCCAGCAGCTCGGCGCGATCCTGTTCGACAAGCTCGGGCTGTCGCGCAAGCGCCGCGGCAAGACCGGCTTCTCGACCGACGCGCGGGTGCTGCAGGCGATCCGTGGCGAGCACGAGATCATCCCCTCGATCGAGCGCTGGCGTGAGCTCAACCAGCTCATGAAGACCTACCTCGACGTCCTGCCGCAGCTCACCGACGCCGAGTCGCGCATTCACACCACCTTCGTGCAGGCCGCCGCGACCACCGGCCGCCTCGCCTCGACCAATCCCAACCTGCAGAACGTGCCGGTGCGCACCGAGCTCGGACGCGAGATCCGCGGCTGCTTCGAAGCAGCGCCGGGCAACGTGCTCGTCAGCGCCGACTACTCGCAGGTCGAGTTGCGCGTGATGGCCTTCATCGCCGACGAGCCCGTGCTCAAGGAGATCTTCGTCCGCGGTGAGGACGTGCACACCGCGACGGCCTCGACGGTCTTCGACAAGCCGGCCGCTGAGCTCACGCCGATGGATCGCTCCAAGGCCAAGATGATCAACTACGGGATCGTGTACGGGTTGAGCGATTACGGGCTGGCCGATCGCCTCAACATCGCGCGCGAAGAGGCCAAGCTGTTCATCGACACCTACCTCGAGCGCTTCTCGCGGGTCGCCGCGTTCATGGCCTTGACGATCGAGCAGGCCAAGGAGCAGGGCTACGTCACGACGCTCTTCGGCCGCCGCCGTCAGATCCCCGAGCTGCGGGCCCGCAACTACCAGGTGCGCACGCTCGGGGAGCGGCTGGCGGTCAACACCGTCATCCAGGGCACGGCGGCCGACATCATGAAGTTGGCGATGATCGGCGTGCACCGCGCGCTGCTCGCGTCGGAGTTGAGCACGCGGATGATCCTCACGATCCACGACGAGTTGCTCTTCGAGGGCCCGCCGGAGGAGGCCGATCGCGTCAAGGAGATCGTCGAGCGCGAGATGATCGCGCCGTGGGGCGACCGCACGCCGCCGCTGGCCGTGGACGCGGGCTCCGGGCTCACCTGGCTTGCTGCCAAATAGCGGGTGAGCGGCTTAGGCCGCGGCCAGCGCGTCGGCGGCCGGCAGCCCGACCACAAGCGGCTCCGCCGGCTCTTCCCACGGCGCGCTCGACCAAGGGCTCGCGCCGTCGAGCGCGAACGATGGCGGTGCGATGTTGAGGTAGTGCCGGAAGGTCCAGCGGATGAACCAGGGCCGGCTCATCAGATCGAGCGCCGTGTCCATCGCGGGGTACTTGTTGAACGCGCTGAAGCCGGTCTGCACGCGCCACAGCCAGTCGAACGCCCAGCGGTGATCCTCGTTGAAGGCGTGATAGCGGACTAGCGCCTGCTCGCGCGTCTGGCGCCCGTCGAGGACCTTGCGCAGCTCGCGGCCGACGGCCAGGCCGAAGTAGAGCGCGGTGCGGATGCCCTCGGCGGTCGTGGGGAGGCAGTGGCCGGCGCTGTCGCCCGCGAAGAAGACGCCGTCGCCCGTCGCGGGTCGGAGGCGGTGGGGGATCCAGTTGCCTTGGTAGCCGCCCTCGAGGCCGATCCCGAGGTCGTGGGCGAGCTGGACCGTCGGCTCCTTGACCTTCAGGTGCGGATCGAAGGAGCCAACGCCGGTGCGCAACTCGTCGCCGGCGGGGAAGGCCCACGAGTAGCCGGGAACGATGTACTTCGGATCGAGCCACAGCTCGAGGTCGTCGCCGGTCGCCGGAGGGTGGACCTCCAGGCCGCGCGAGAGGCGCGCCTCGGGCGGCTGGATCGCGTCGCGCTGCTCGCTCAGCACGCGGCGCCAGCCGAGTGCGTCGACGACGAGCGGGGCACGTAGGTCGCCACGATCGGTGTGGACGGTGTGGATCTGCCCGCGCGTGATCCCGTCGACCTTGGCGGTCTCGAAGGTGAAGTCGCCCTGGGCGGCCAAGAGCTCGCACAGCTGCTGGTAGTCGAAGGTCGAGAACGTCCACGACAGCGTCCAGCGGTAGGTCTTCTCCGGACGGTGGATCACGAGGTCGCGGAAGCTCTGGCGGATCGAGGCCTCGAGCCCGAGGTTGACCAGCCACTCGGTCGGCGCGGCGCAGGCTGAGGTCTGGCGCTCGCCGATCTCGTAGCGGTCGACGATGAGCACCCGGGGCGGGCGGGGGCCGATTCCGGCGAGCTCCCGCGCGACCGCGAGGCCCGCGAAGGACGCCCCGCAGATCACCACGTCGTAGTCGCCGCCGAGCGGGGTACGCTCGGCCCCTCTCTTCGTCGCGCGAACGGGCATCCGACGCCCGATCGTATCCGTGCCCGGCGGGCGCGTGAGCGCAGGGTTCCCATGTGCGGTTTCGCGCTACCCTCTCTGGTCGCACATGACCCAGACCATCACACCTACCCCCGAGGCGAAGATCGTCGAGGGCAGCAATGGATTGCTGCTCGAAATCGACGGTCATATCGTCCCGAATTACGACGCTACGTTCTCACCCTTTGAAGAGGGTGACGTTGTCAGTGGCCGCGTGGTTCGCATCGATAACGACGAGGTTCTCGTCGATATCGGCTACAAGTCCGAGGGCGTTATCCCCTCGAACGAGCTGTCGATCCGCAAGAACGTGGATCCGCATGACGAGGTGGAGCTCGGCGAAGAAGTCGACGCCCTCGTCCTTACCAAGGAGGATCAGGACGGCCGCCTGATCGTCTCCAAGAAGCGCGCGCGCTTCGAGAAGGCATGGCGCAACATCGAGGCCGCTGCGGAGTCGGGTCAGCCCGTCACCGGCACGGTCATCGAGGTCGTCAAGGGCGGACTAATCGTGGACCTTGGTGTCCGCGGCTTCCTGCCTGCCTCGCTGGTCGACATTCGCCGGGTGCCCAACCTCGATGAGTACATGGGCCAACCGATCGAGTGCAAAGTTATAGAGCTTAATCGGTCGCGAAATAATGTGGTCCTGTCGCGACGGGCCGTGCTGGAAGAGGAGCGCAAGGAGCAGCGTCAGGAGATCTTGGATCGCCTGCAGCCTGGCCTTGTCGTCGAGGGCGTTATCTCGAACATCGTCGATTTCGGCGCGTTCGTGGATCTGAACGGCATCGACGGACTCATCCACATCTCCGAGTTGTCGTGGTCGCACGTCAACCACCCCTCGGAAATTCTGAACATCGGTGACACCGTGCAGGTCAAGGTCCTTGACATCGACCGTGACCGCCAGCGCATCTCCCTCGGTCTGAAGCAGACCCAGGAGGATCCGTGGCAGCGGGTCGTCGATACCTACAACGTCGGTGACGAGCTCGAGGGCACCGTCACGAAGGTCGTCACGTTCGGCGCGTTCGTCGAGATCCTCGACGGTGTCGAGGGCCTCGTGCACATCTCCGAGCTTGCCGCCCATCACGTGGAGAACCCGCGTGAGGTCGTCCAGCCGGGCGACGTCGTGCGCGTGAAGATCCTCGAGATCGACTCCGAGCGGCGCCGTCTGTCGCTCTCGATCAAGCGGGTCGAGGGTCAGGTCCTGCCGAGCGAGACCCGCGCCCGCGAGGCCGGCCTCCCGCTGCCCGGCGAGGGCCAGCCGCCCGCCAGTGCCGGCGATCTCGACGACGTGGCCGACCTCGGCCTGTCCGAGGACGTCTTCGCCGGTCAGGGCGATCCGGATGCCGCGGTTGCTGCGGACGACGCCGACGCCGCCGCTAACGCGGGTGACGTCGGCGCGTTCGGTGCCGCCGAGGAGTCCGGGCTGCCAATTGAGGCTGCCGGTGACGCCGAGGTCGAGGCCGCCGACGAGCCGGTCGCCGAGGCCAGCGACGAGCCCGCCGAGGAGGCCGCGGTTGCGGTCGCCGACGAGGAGCCCATCGCCGACGCATCGGTCGACGCCGAGGGCGACGCGCCCGAGGCTGCCGAGGAGCCCGCCGCCGAGGCGAGCGACGAGCCGGCCGCCGAGGCCGAGGCTGCGCCTGAGGGCGACGCCGAGCCGGACGCCGCCGAGCCAGAGGCGTGAGGGCCGCGGCACGTGGCCGCATCCCCTGAGCAGGACGTTTCATCCAGCGGCCGCACCGATCCCGGTGCGGCCGCTGGCCGTCGTGTGCCCTTCGTCGCATTGACCGGCGGGATGGGCTCGGGCAAGTCGACCGCCTGCGCGGCGCTCGAGCGCCTCGGTGCGGCGACGATCTCGACCGATGCCGTGGTGCACGAGCTCTACGCCTCGGCCAAAGTGCGCGATGCCGTCGTCGAGCGCTGGGGCGAGGAGGTCGCGCCCGGTGGGGTCGTCGATCGCGGTGCGATCGCCCGCCATGTCTTTGGCGCACCTGCCGAGCGCGAGTGGCTCGAGGGGCTGTTGTGGCCGCTGGTTGGCGAGCGTGTCTGGGCATTCAAGCTTGAGCAGGAGGCGGCCGATCCGGCGCCGAAGGCGGCGGTGGTGGAGACCCCGCTGCTCTTCGAGGCCGGCATGCACGGCATCTACGACGCGACGATCGCGGTGATCGCCGACGAGGACGTGCGCCGGGAGCGCGCCGCCGCCCGCGGGCACGAGGCTGTCGATGAGCGCGCAGCACGCCAGCTCTCCCAGGACGAGAAGGCGCAACGTGCGACCTTTGTGGTGCGCAACGACGGTACGGCAGCTGACCTCGAGGCCACGCTGTCCTCGGTGCTTGACAAGCTGAGCAACCGTCCATGAGCACCCGCACCGCCACCGCCACGCGTCGCAGCTCAGCGGCGCCCAGGGTTGCCGATCGCCGGCGCCGCGCGCAGCTGCGCCGGCGTCGCCTGATCGCGATCGTCGCGGCGGTCGGTCTCACCCTTGCTGGCGTGTTCGCGCTGCAGCCGTTCTTCCACCATGCGGTGCGCGAGATCGCGCTGCCGCTGCGCCACGAGGACATCATCCGCCAGCAGGCCCGTGACAAGGGGCTTGACCCGGCGCTGATCGCCGGGGTCATCTACGCCGAATCGCACTTCATCGACGGCCGCACGTCGTCGGCGGGCGCCGAAGGGCTGATGCAGCTGACGCCGGCGACGGCGCAGTACATCGCCAACAAGTCCGGCGGCACCGCCTTTCGGGTCTCCGACCTTGGCACCGCCCAGGTCAATATCGCCTACGGCGCGTTCTACCTGCGCTACCTGATGACGCGCTACGGCTCCGACGTGCCGCTCGTGCTCGCCGCCTATAACGCGGGCGAAGGCAACGTCGACAAGTGGATCGCGCAGGCCCGCGCCAAGGACAAGGCCTTGGACATCAGCGCGATCCCGTTCGGCGAGACGCGCAGCTACGTCACCAAGGTGCTCGACGCGCGCCGGCAGTACCGCACGCAGTACCGGTCAGAGCTCGGGCTCTAGCCCCGCCCGGACAATCGCCCGAGCGGGGCCAGGGGCGACTCAGACGCGACCCGACGCTGCGCGGCCCATGCGGGCGGCGGAGTCCAGCACGACGGCTCCGAGCAGCACCGCGCCCGTGACCATGAACTTCGTCGCCGAGGTGTAGGCCAACAGGTCCATGCCGTTGGAGATCGATCCGATCACCAACGCACCCAGCAGCGCGCTCCAGACGTTGCCACGGCCACCAAAGAGCGACGTGCCCGCGATCACCGGGCCGGCGATCGAGTTCAGCAGCAGGTCCGAGCCGCCCGACGACTGGTTGACCGCGAGCAGACGGGATGCGGCCATGATGCCGCCGACCGCCGCCATCGACGACGCCAGCGAGAAGACGACCACGCGGACGCGGAACACCTTGATGCCCGAGCGGCGCGCCGCTTCCATGTTGCCGCCGACCGCGTAGATGTGGCGCCCGAACCGCGTGCGCCGCGTCATGAAGTCGAACGAGGCGACGAAGAAGAGCAGGATCAGGACCGCCACCGGGACACCGCGGTCCTGGTTGGCGACGTAGACGAACAGCAACCCGGCCAGCGCGACCGCGGCGATGCGGATGCCGACGAGCAGCATCGACGGTGCGTTGAGCCCGGCGGACACGCGCTTCTGACGGCCGCGGAGGTTCCCCACGCCGTAGAAGACGACGCAGACGATCGCGATGATCCAACCGGTCGAGTGGGCCAGGAACTTGCCGGCCAGGTCGGTCAGCAGGCCCGGCTCGAGGTTCACGGTGCCGGTCTCGCCGAGCACCTTGAGTTGGAGGCCTTGCCAGCCCAGCAGTCCGGCGAGCGTGACGACGAACGTCGGTATCCCGAACTTCGTCGAGATGTAGCCCTGGAACAGGCCGATCGCGGCACCCACGCCGACGCCGGCGATGATCGCCGGGACCGGCGCCCAGCCGTGCTTGACGCTGAGCACCGCGACGATCGCGGAGCAGAGGCCGGAGACGGCGCCCACCGACAGGTCGATCTCGCCCAGCAGCAGGACGAGGACGACGCCGACCGAGATCAGCGCGACCGCGGTGATCTGCAGCGACAGGTTGACGATGTTGGTGGAGCTGAGGAACCGGCTCTCCTGCGACTGGAAGATCGCCCAGACGATCGCCAGCAGGAAGAGCACGCGCAACGACCCGAGGTCGCCCGTGCGGATGCGGTTGAGGAAGTCGCGACCGGAGGTCGGCAGCGACTCCTTCTGCGCCGCGGCCGCGGTCTCGGGCTCGACCGGCGGAGGGGTGGGGGCTGCGGTGGTGCTCACTGGGTCACCGATCCTTGCGTCTTGTGGCCGTTGTTTCCGGTGAGGCCCGTGATCGCCGCGACCACGTCCTGCTCACTGGCCGAGGCGACGTCGAACTCGCCGCCGTCGGCGCCCAGGCGCATTACGAAGATGCGGTCGCAGACGTCGAAGACGTCGCGCAGGTTGTGGGAGATCATGATGACGCCGAGGCCACGGCCTTTGAGCCGCTTGACCAGCGCCAGCACCTGCGCGGTCTGCGCGACGCCGAGCGCCGCGGTCGGCTCGTCCAAGATCACCATCTTGGGCTCGCCGAGCAGCGAGCGGGCGATCGCCACCGACTGGCGCTGACCGCCGGACATGGCCCCGACCTCGCCGCGAACCGACTGGATCGTGGTCACCGAGAGCTCCGCAAGCAGCTCGTTGGCCTTGTTCTCCATGGTGACCTCGTCCAGAAGGCGACCAGCGACGGCCTCCCGTCCGAGGAACAGGTTCTCGACGACGTCGAGGTTGTCGCACAACGCCAGGTCCTGGTAGACCGTCGCGATCCCCAGGCCCGTGGCGTCCTGCGGGGTGGTGACGCTCTGCGCGCCGCCATCCCAGAGATACTGCCCTTCATCAGCGGGGTGGATGCCCGAGATGACTTTGACGAGCGTGGACTTGCCGGCGCCGTTGTCTCCGACGAGGCCAACGACCTCGCCGGGCATGACCCGGAAGTCCACGCCGTTCAGCGCACGTACAGCGCCGAACCTCTTGGTGATGCCCCGCAATTCCAGCAGGGGCGTGGTCTCCGCCATCTCGAGCTCCTCCTCAGGACTGAGTGGTTACTGGATGCCCGCCGACTTGCAGGCGGCAGCGTACTGCCCGGCGCAGATCTGAGCGGCCGTCCAGAACTTGTCCTTGATGATCGTGTCGTTGATGTTGTCGACGGTGACCGCGACGGGGTCGAAGATCACCGAGGGCACGTTGCCCGCGCTGCCGTTCGGCGTCTGCACGTTGATCGTGCGTGCGTTCGGCCGCTTGCCCTGCACCAGGTCGACGGCCAGCTCCGCGGCGATCTCGGCCTGCGGCTTGATCGCCTTGTAGACCGTCATGTACTGGTCGCCGGCGACGATGCGCTGGACGCCGGCGAGCTCGGCGTCCTGGCCGGTCGTCGGGATCTTCTGCGGGTCGACGCCGTTGGACTTCATTGCGGCAATGGCGCCGCCGGCGTTGCCGTCGTTGGCTGCGTAGACGCCCACGAAGCCGGTCTTACCCAGTGCCGTGATCGCTTGCTCCATCTCCGACTGCGCCTTGTCGGGCGACCAGTCAGGCGTGTCGTACTCCTTGGCGACCTTGAAGCCGCTGCCGTCGATGACGCTGTGCGCGCCTTCCTTGAACAGCTTGGCGTTGTTGTCGGTCGGGGCGCCGTTGATCATGACCAGCGAGCCGGAGGTCTTGCCGTCCTTCTTGAGCTTGTCGATCAAGCTCGTCGCCTGCAACTTGCCGACCTTGGCGTTGTCGTAGGAGATGTAGTAGGCGACCTTCGAGTTGGTGATCAGCCGGTCGTACGAGATGACCGGGACCTTGGACTGCGCCGCGCGCGTCACGATGGCCGCGGCCGAAGCGGCGTCCACCGGGTCGAGCACGAGGACCTTGGCGCCCTGCGTCAGCGCAGCCTCAGCCTGCTGCTGCTGCTTGGACGCGTCCTGGTCGGCGTTGGAGTAGATCTCCTGGCAGTCCGGGCAGATCTCCTTCAACTTGCGCTCGAAGTTCGGACGGTCCTGTGACTCGTAACGGGCCGTCTTGGACTCGGGCAGGAGCAGCGCGATCTTGCCGCTCTTGGCGCCACTGCTGGCCGCCGACGTGCTCGAACCGGTGCTCGAGCTGTTGTCGTTGTTGTCGCTACCGCAGGCGGCGACACCGAAGGTGAGGGCTGCGGCCGCGATGACCGGAACCCATTTCGTACTACGCATGGAAAGCACGCTCCTCCTCGAGGTGCGGGGGACAGGGACTAGGGAAAGTTCGGCTCACGCCTGGACCTCGGCGAGGTGGTCGACGGGCGTGGAGAAGGTCTCTGCGTCCTGGAGGACGAGGGCGAGCGCGCCGAGCACTTGGGCGCGGTCGCCGAGCGGGCCGTGATGGACCTCGACGTCGTCGCCGGCGCTGGAGATCGCGTGGCGCTGGCACTCCTGGCGCAGCGGGTCGAGCAGGACGTCGCCGCAGGCCGCCATCTCGCCGCCGACGACAATGCGGCTCGGGTTGAGCAGGTTGACCAGGTTGGCGACGGCGCGGCCGATGTGGCGGCCGGCGTCGGCGACGACGCGGGTCGCGGCGGGGTGGCCGTCGAGCGTGAGGGCGACGACGCGGCCGAGCGTGAGGTCGTTGCCGAGCGTGGGGCGCAGCAGTTCCACGGTGGCGGCGCCGCTGGCCAGCGTCTCCAGGCAGCCGCGGTTGGCGCAGCGACAGACGGGACCGTGCTCGTCGATGATCGTGTGGCCGATCTCGCCCGCGGTGCCGCCGGCGCCGACGTAGAGGCGGCCCCCGAGGACCAGCCCCGCGCCGATGCCCGTCGCGAGCTTGAGGTAGATCATGTCGGCGACGCCGTCGCCGGCACCCCACACGTGCTCGGCGAGCGCGCCGAGGTTGGCGTCGTTGTCGACGCGGACCGGCAGGCTGAGGCGGTCGCTCATCGCGTGCGCGGCCGCGACGCCGACCCAGCCGGGGAGGATGGAGGTCGAGCCGACGGTGCCGGTGTCGGCGTGCACCGGGCCCGGGAGGCCCATGCCGACGCCCAGCACGCAGCTGCGATCGACGCCGGCCTCGGCCAGCGCGGTCTCGACGAGACCGCCCGCGGCTTCGATGCCCTGCTCGGCGCGATGGTCGCTCGGCAGTTCCTGGCGCAGCTCCGCCAAAACGGTATGGCCGAGGTCCGCCACAGCGACCGTGACGTGGCTCTTGCCGAAGTCGACGCCTACGGCAGCGCCTGCCCGGCGGTCGAGCGACACCAGAACCGGTGGCCGGCCGCCCTGTGCGCCGGGGGCTGAGGAGTGGTCGACGCGCTCGGCGACGAGGCCGTCGCGGACGAGGTCGCCGATCAACGAGGAGACGGTCGTACGCGACAGGCCGGTGCGCCGGGCAAGCTCGGCGCGACTGGTGATCCCTGCGACGCGGAGTGCGCTGAGCACTCGCCTTCGGTTTCGCTCGCGCAGGGACTCGAGCGATCCGGAGCCCTCATGACCCATCTCAAGTTCGACCTTCTCACGCACGGCAAAGGTTTGTCAAGAGACAGTGCGAACTGGCGCAAAGAGGCGCAACGCTTTGTCCACGGCGCGACAGAACCACCCGCCGACCGGGTGGATGTGGGGGAGGTTGCTCACCAGCCGCCGTCGACGGAGATCTGGTCCGCAGCCGGACCCGTGGACGTCCGTACGACTGGGCTACACCCGTGGCGCCCTGCTGCCGACTTTCAGGGAGTGATGCCCGGCATCTCCCGCCGCCGAAACCTCTCGGCACTACCAAGCGCCCGCGATGAGGCCGGTTTCGCGCTGATCGAGGTCATGGTCAGCGCCGTGCTGCTCATCGTGCTGTCGCTGTCGACGCTGTCGGTGATCGACCGCGCGCACTCGACCTCTTCGAACAACCGCTCGCGCGACGTTGCCGCGCAGATCGCCCAGTCCGAGCAGGACGTGATCCGCCAGATGCCGATCTCGGCGCTCGCCGGCGGGTATCACACCGTCGACGTCCCCAGGACGGTCGGCAACATCACCTACAACGTGAGCTCCGACGCCGACTGGGTCACCGACAGCGGCGGCGCCGTGACCTGCTCGACCACCGGGCGCGTCGCCTACCTGCAGAGCACGACCACGGTCACCTGGCCGGGCATGAGCACGGTCAAGCCGGTCACAGTCGACGCGATCGTCGATCCCGGCGTCGCAGCCCTGGGCGCCAACAAGGGCGCGCTGACCGTCCTGCTCAGCGGGGCCGACGGCACCGGCACCCCGGGCATCACCGTGAGCGCTGACGGCATCTCCTCGGTGACCGACGAGAACGGCTGCGCCGTCATCGCCAACCTCGATGCCGGGGCGCAGACGCTGACCTACAACACGGGCGGCTACGTCGACAAGGACGGCGTCCAGTCGATCAGCAAGCCGGTCACCATCGGTGCCGGGACGATCTCACAGGCCACCGGCTTCTACGACGTAGCAGGGACGATCAACACGACGATCGTCGATGACTCCGCGACGCCGCAGCCTGCCGATTGGGGCAAGGTGGGGATCGACCACGCGCAGCGCTCGACACCGACGCTGCTCCCGGTGAACACCGACTCCACCAAGTCCAACTCGTCGACCGCGGTGTTCCCGTTCGCCTCGTCCTACAAGGCCTACGTCGGCAGCTGCATCGGCAACGACCCGTCAAACACGCTGTACCCCAACGCCGGCGCGGCTCCCGGAGCGCAGGTCAACCCCGGGCAGACCAAGACGGTGACGCTGACGATGCGCAACGTGACGTTGGACCTCGGGAACGCGACGGACGCTAACGCGGCGACCGTCATGGTCTCGCCCGACACCGCTGCGCCCTCGATGGCGCCCGCGGCGCCCGCGGTGGCCTGCACCGGCACGACGAGCATCACCGGGCTCGTCTCCGACGTCAACGGCAAGCTGACCTTCCCGGTTCCCTACGGGGTCTGGCGCATCTGCGCCTACAGGAAGACCACCTCGCCGACGACGAAGTACTACTTCAACAAGACCAACAGCGCCTGGAATGCCGGCGGCTCGCCGCCCCCGTCCGACCGTTCGATCATCAGCACCACGCCGTCGACGACCGCTCCGTACGTCGCGCGCCTCTCCACCAAGTTCACCCTTCCGTCGGTCTCAACTGGCGGTTCACTCCCCTCATGCTGATGCCCGCCCGCCGCCTCCACAACGACCAATCCGGCTTCAGCCTTGTCGAGCTGCTGATGGCGATGGCCCTGGGGTCGATCGTGCTCACCGCGCTGATGACGGTCTTTCTCGGTGGGATCAAGGGCACGGTGCAGATCAGCGATCGGGTGGACGCGCTGCAGCGCGGGCGCATCACGATCGACCGGATCACCACGCTGTTGGACTCGCAGACCTGCCTGCTGAGCGACAGCGGCATCGGTCAGTCGCCGATCCTCGACGGTCAGGACAGCCAGGTGGCGTTCTACGCGTCGCTTGGCGTGGTCGACAGCGACCCGACGATCTACCGCCTGCGCTACGACGCGGCGAGCAAGCGCTTCTACGAGGATCGCTTCCTCCCGGTCCGCAGCCCCGCCGGCGTCCTCAGTTACCCCAGCTATCCGTCGACCGCCGACTCCACCCGCATCATCGGGACGAACATCCTCCCGATCGCGGCGGGGACGCCCATCTTCAGCTACTGGCGGTTCGTCACCATCAACGGCCCGACGCTGGGCCAGGTCGACCCGACGGCGCTTGCCACACCGCTGACGGTCGCTTCAGAGCTCACCGCGGTGCGCGTCACGATCTCGTTCGTCACCCAGCCCGAGCACACCACCGGCTCCACCGCCGATCTGCGCGCGACGTCGGTCATCAACGGCGTCGCCACCGTTGGCAGCGCCAACGCCGG
Organism: uncultured Conexibacteraceae bacterium; assembly: GCA_963836485.1. Taxonomy (GTDB): domain Bacteria; phylum Actinomycetota; class Thermoleophilia; order Solirubrobacterales; family Solirubrobacteraceae; genus Baekduia. The sequence goes on from CAWIJS010000011.1 coordinate 28,526, forward strand.
CGAGCCCTCGAAGGGAGTCAACTGCTGATGTGGATCCTGGAACGCGTGCGACGGATGAAGCGGCTGGCCGGACGCCAGGACGGCTTCACGATGCTCAACGTGATGTTCGCGATGATGGCGCTCGGCACCTTCAGCGTCTCGGCGTGGGCGCTCACGACCGGTGACATCCCGCTGGCGCGTGCCGATCAGGATCACAAGCGCGCCTACGAGGCCGCCCAGGCGGGTCTGCAGTGGTACTCCTACGAGCTCGACCGCGACTCCTCCTACTGGACCAAGTGCGACACCGCCCAGATCACGCCCGGCGTGCCGGCGCCGGTCAACATCGAGGGCGCCAACCCGCGCAGGTGGGCGAACTTGCCCGGCGGCTCGAAGTACACGCTCGAGATCATGAAAAAGCGCGACACGAGCGGGAACCCGACGGTCGCCTGCTCGACCGCCAACGCCGTCGGCACCGCGCTTCAGAACAACACGCTGCGCATCCGCTCGACCGGCAAGGCCAACGGCCAGACGCGCAGCCTCGTGGCGACCTTCAAGCGCCGCAGCTTCATGGACTTCGTGTACTTCACCAACAGCGAGGCGCAGGATCCGATCATCGGCGGCGGCACCGATGCCGTCTGCAGCTCCCAGCGCACCGCGCGCGGAAACAACTGCACCGAGATCACCTTCGTGGGCCCCGACGTCGTCAAGGGGCCACTGCACACCAACGACAGCAGCGTCCTCACCGCGGGCGGCACGATCCAGTTCGGGCGTGACGGCCAGAACGACGCCTTCGAGGTCAACGGGCCGTCACCCGGCTACGTCGGCACCGGCTCGCCGGTGTTCAAGGGCCCGCAGGTCTTCACGGCGGGTCAGATGGATCCGCCGCCCGGCAACGGCGCGCTGAAGGCGCTTGCGACCGGCTGGACCTTCACCGGCGACACCTGCCTGGTGTTCAAGAGCAACCAGACGGTCGACGTCTACCAGAACCAGAACTGGGCCGCGACCGGCCGCGTCACCTGCAACACGAGCAGCGGCGGCACGATGACCAACAAGCCGCTCACCGGCGCCGGCGCGCCGCCCAACGGCGTCATCTACGTGCAGACCGATCCTGCCGTCGTGCCCAGCAACTGCGGCTACGACAAGTACCAGCGCTACCTCAACGACAAGGCCTGTGGCGACGTTGCGGTCTCGGGGACCTACGCCAACAGCACCACGGTCGCCTCCGAGAACGACATTATCGTCAACGCCGACGTCAAGCAGTCAAGCGGCACCGACTCGATGCTGGGGCTGGTGGCGACGGGGTTCGTCCGCGTCTACCACCCGATCGCGGGCATCGGATCCAGCGACTGCGGCTCCACCAACGACACGCCATCGGGCTTCGCGGCGATCCAGCAGATCGACGCGGCGATCCTCTCGCTCGCCCACTCGTTCATGGTGGACAACTACATGTGCGGCAACTCCGAGGGCACGCTGACCGTCAACGGCGCGATCGCGCAGTCCTATCGCGGCGTCGTCGGCACCGGCAACGGCTCCACCGGCTACATCAAGAACTACAACTACGACGATCGCCTGAAGGTCCGCGAGCCGCCGAACTTCCTCGATCCGATCAAGACCAGCTGGCGGATCGTGCGCCAGGTCGAGCAGAAGCCTCCGACGACGACGCCCTAAGCGGGCGCCGGCTGAGACTGCAGCACGGCCTCGAGCAGCCCCGGAAACCGGGCCTCGAGGTCGTTGCGTCGCAGCGAGACGTGACGGTTGGTTCCTTCGATGCGGGTGCTCGTCACGCCCGCCTCGCGGAGGGTCTTGAGGTGGTGCGAGCGGGTGGACTTGCTGATCCCGAGCTCCATCGAGCCACAGACCTGCTCGCCCTGCACAGCCAGCTCGCGGACGATCTTCAGCCGCACGGGATCGCCGAGCGCCTGCAGGACGGAGGTGAGGTCGAGATCCTCGGTATCGGGCTGAAACGGCTCCACGACCGCAGGGTAGCGGATCGTTCGACATACATCGAACCAGCTGCTACCTTGGTTCGACCCTCGTCGAACAAGGATGCTCCCCATGCCCCGGTTCCTTCCCTCCCTGCTCGCCGTCCTCTGCTGGGGCGGCATGTTCCCGATCGCCGACGCCGCGATGGACCACGTCGATGCCGCCCACATCACGTCGATCCGCTACGGCGTCGCGTCGCTCATCTTCCTCGCGCTGCTGGCGGCCTTCGAGGGCCGCACGGCGCTGCGCTACGACGGCCGCTTCGGCCGCGCGCTGCTCTTCGGGACGCTCGGCTTCGCGGGGTTCAACCTGCTCTCCTACGCGGGGTTGCGGCACACCACGCCCCAACACGCGTCGCTGATCGCGGCGACGCTGCCGGTGCTCACGGTCCTCACGCGCTGGCGCCTGACGGGTGAGCGGCCGTCGTCGCGGCTGCTGGCGTTCATCGGGGCGGCGTTTGCTGGGGTCGCGCTGGTCGTGGTCGGCGACGATCCGGCGGCTGCGGTCAAGGGCGGCGTCGGCGACCTGCTGGTGCTGGCCGGCGCCCTCTGCTGGGTGCGCTACACGCTGAGCGCCGCGAGCGAGTTCGGCGATTGGTCGCCGCTGCGCTTCACGGCGCTGAGCGCTGCTGCAGGCACGCTCTCGATCCTCGCGATCACCGCCGTCGGCGACCTCAGCGGCCTGCTCTCGCCGCCGAACGTCGGGGAGGTCGGCGCCGCCGGGTGGGGCATCGCCTACGTGATCGTCTTCGGCGCCGTCGTCGCCGTGCTGGGCTGGAACGCCGGGGTCAAGCGGCTCGGCGCGGCCAACGCCGCGTTGTTCATGAACCTGGTCCCGGTGACGACGTTCACGATCCAGGCCGTGCGCGGGGCCACGCCCGGAGCGGTCGAGCTGCTCGGTGCGGCCGTGACGCTGGCCGCCTTGGTCGCCGCGAACGCGACGCTGCGGGCGCCAAAGGCGGAGGCGGTACCCAGGGGCGCAGCGGTGCAGGCCGCAGCCTGACGGGCGGTCTGGATAGGCGGCTAACCTCAGGGTATGCCGCCCTTCCGCCTCGACGCCGCCTACAGCCCGATGGCCGATCAGCCGAAGGCGATCGACGGCATCGTCAACGCGCTGGACGCGGGCGTGCCGATGACAACGCTGCTGGGCGCGACCGGCACCGGCAAGACGATGACGATGGCCTCGGTGATCGAGCGCGTGCAGCGCCCGACGCTGGTCATGGCCCACAACAAGACGCTCGCGGCGCAGCTCTGCAACGAGTTTCGCAGCTACTTCCCCGACAACGCGGTCGAGTACTTCGTCTCCTACTACGACTACTACCAGCCCGAGGCCTACGTCCCGAGCAAGGACCTGTACATCGAGAAGGACTCGGCGATCAACGAGGAGATCGACCGGCTACGCCACGCGGCGACGGCCGCGCTCTTCGGGCGCCGCGACGTGATCATCGTCGCCTCGGTGTCGGCGATCTTCGGCCTCGGCTCGCCGGAGACCTACAACGACAACTTGGTCCTGCTCAAGAAGGGCGAGGAGGTCGACCGCGACCTGCTGCTGCGCAAGCTCGTGACGATCCAGTACAACCGCAACGACCAGGCGCTGGGTCGCGGCACGTTCCGGGTCCGCGGCGAGGCGCTGGAGGTCTTCCCGGCCTACAGCGAGCGCACGGCCTACCGCGCGACGTTCTTTGGCGACGAGGTCGAGTCGCTGCAGGAGTTCGACCCGCTGACCGGCGAGCTCGTCCACGGCGACATGGAGCACGTCGGCATCTGGCCGGCGTCGCACTACAACGTGCGCGAGGGCACGGTGGAGAAAGCGGTCGAGGAGATCGGCCGCGAGCTCAACGCGCGCTGCATCGAGTTGGAGTCCGAGGGCAAGCTGCTCGAATCGCATCGTCTGCGCCAGCGCACGCAGTACGACATGGAGATGCTGCGGGAGATGGGCTTCTGCAACGGCATCGAGAACTACTCGCGGATCCTCGATGGGCGAATGCCCGGCGACCGGCCGTACTGCCTGCTGGACTATTACCCCGAGGACTTCGTCCTGATGATCGACGAGTCCCACCAGACCGTGCCGCAGATCGGCGGCATGTACGAGGGCGACCGCTCGCGCAAGCAGACGCTGATCGACTACGGCTTCCGGTTGCCGAGCGCGCTGGACAACCGGCCACAGACCTTCGACGAGTTCCTGTCGATCACGCCGCAGATGCTGTTCGTCAGCGCGACGCCGGGGACCTACGAGCGTGCGCACTCGGGCGCGACGGTCGAGCAGATCGTGCGGCCCACGGGCATCATCGACCCCGAGGTCGACGTGCGCGCGACGCGCAACCAGATCGACGACCTGATGAACGAGGTCCGCGAGCGGGTCGACCGCAATGAGCGCATCCTCGTCACGACGCTCACCAAGAAGATGAGCGAGGACCTCACCGACTACCTGCTCGAGATGGGGTTCAAGGTCCGCTACCTGCACTCCGAGGTCGACACGCTGGAGCGCATCCAGATCATCCGCGACCTGCGCCTGGGCGAGTACGACGTTCTCGTCGGCGTCAACCTCCTGCGCGAGGGGCTGGACCTGCCCGAGGTCTCGCTCGTGGCGATCCTCGACGCCGACAAGGAAGGCTTCCTGCGCGGTGAGACGTCGCTGATCCAGACGATCGGTCGCGCGGCACGCAACGTCGATGGCAAGGTCATCATGTACGCCGACAAGGAGACCGCGGCGATGAAGGCCGCGCTGTCGGAGACCGACCGCCGACGTGCGATCCAGCTCAAGTACAACGAGGACCACGGCATCACCGCGGCCTCGATCGTCAAGGGCATCAGCGACATGTCGGAGTTCCTGCAGGGCGAGAGCAAGACGCCGCGCGGCAAGCGCCGCTCCGACCGCAAGAAGGTCAAGACCGAGGCGATGACCTCGACCGAGCTCGACCGGACGATCATCGAGCTGGAGAAGGAGATGCTCGAGGCTGCGGAGGATCTGCGCTTTGAGTACGCGGCGCGGTTGCGCGACGAGATCCGGGAGCTGCGGCGCGATCTGCGGCAGCTGACGGACATGGAGGCGCCGGCGTAGGGGTGCTCGCCGACGCGTTGTTGGAGTGGTACGGCCGCGAGGCGCGGGATCTGCCGTGGCGGCGCACGCAGGATCCGTACGCGATCCTCGTCTCCGAGGTCATGTTGCAGCAGACGCAGGTCGCGCGGGTCGTTCCGCGCTATCTCGCCTGGCTGGAGCGTTGGCCGACGCCGGAGGCGCTGGCGGCCGCGCCGGTTGCCGATGTCGTGGCCGAGTGGGTCGGGCTCGGCTACAACCGCCGCGCGCTGCGGCTGCGGGAGGCGTGCGCTGCGGTGGCTGCGGGCGGCTGGCCCGACGATCTGCGGACGCTGCCCGGGATCGGTCCCTATACCGCCGCCGCGGTTGGCGCGTTCGCCTTCGGGCGCGACGAGCTGCCGGTCGACACGAACGTCCAGCGCGTGTTGGAGCGCACGGGGTTCGCTCCCGCAGACACGCCGCCAGAGTTGGGCCAGGCGCTGATGGAGCTCGGGGCGATGGTGTGCCGCGCGCGCGATGCGGCCTGCGGGGTCTGCCCGGTCGCGGCGTCCTGCGCGTCGGCGGGCGCGGTGGTCTTCGCACCCCGAGGCCGCGCCAGCGACGGCGTGGTGCGCGAGCGCTTCGAGGATTCCAATCGTTGGGTCCGCGGCCGGATCGTCGAGGCGCTGGCGGCGGGCACCGAGCTGCCGGAAGGCATCGAGTTGGAGCGCTTGGAGCGGGCGATCGAGGGGCTCGTGCGCGACGGGTTGGTGCGGCGTGGGGCCGAGGGGCTCAGCCTTCCGACCTGATCGCTAGGGTTCGCCCCATGGCCCTGGATCGTCAAAGCATCGAGAAGCGCGACTTCCCCATCGGCCGGCGAGGCTACGAACCCGAGGCGGTCGACGCGCACCTTGCGCGCATCGCTGAGGAGGTCGAAGAGCTGCGACGCCGGTCCGGTGGCGCAGTGGCGGCTGGTGGGTCTTCGTCGAGCCCCGCCTCGCTCGCGCAGGCCGCCTCCGAGCAGGTCCGCTCGATCGTCGAGGCCGCTGAGTCCAGCGCGGCGGCGATCGAGCGTGGTGCACAGGACGAGGCGCTGCGCATCCGTGAAGACGCCGAGTCCGACGCGCGCCAGACGCGCGACGAGGCCGTTGCCCAGAGCCAGGAGCAGGTCGGCAACGTCCGTTCCGTCACGACGCAGATGCTGCAGCGCGTCGACGCGATGGAGTCTGAGCTGGCCGGCTTGGTCGAGAGCCTGCGCACCGGCGCCAACCGCCTGACCGCCGACATGTCGCTGCTGGAAGGCGGCATGGGCGACCTCTACGACGCCGCTGGTCGTGGCGAGGTCGCCGCACCGACGTCGGCCGCCCCGACGCCGCCGCGCGCCGCCGCGTCCGTGCCGCCGCCGGCTGCTGCCGAGACGGCCGACGACGCCGACGGCGACGGGCCGTTCGTCGCCGACGAGCCGGAAGCTGCTGAGGAGCTCTTCGTCGAGGAGACGGTGGTCGTTGAGGTGGCGGCGCCCGAGGCTGAAGCGGCCTCGGGCGAGGGCGACACGGAGGGCGCACGCCTGGTCGCGCTCAACATGGCGCTCAACGGAACCTCCCGCGAGGAGACCGATCGCTATCTCGCCGAGAACTTCGATCTGGCCGACCGCGGCGGGCTGCTCGACGAGGTCTACGCGACGGTCGAGCCCTGATCGGGGGCGGCGCCCTCGATGGCTCCGTCGTGGCCGCGACCGTCGAGCCCTGAGGCTCGCCCGCAACTCCACGGGGCCTCCGGCGTTCGGGGGCTGATGCTCCGTCTCTGCCTGTGCCTGCTGGTGGCGGGCGCGATCCTGTTCGCGCCGGCGATCGCCCCGGGCGCTGAGGCTGCTGTGCCGAAGGGCTTCTTCGGCGTCATGGTCAACGGGCCGCTCGACGATCCGGCGGTCGATCTCGAGGCGCAGGCGGCGCAGATGAAGGCCTCGGGCGTGCGGTCTTGGCGCGTGGAGCTGTCGTGGGATTTGATCGAGCCGGCGCCCGGCCAGTTCGCGTGGGCGGCGACCGACCGCAAGGTGCTGGCCGCCGCGCGGCAGGGGATCGATGTCCTGGGCCTGGCGTTGCGCGCGCCGGCGTGGGCCAACGGCGGTAGCGCGAACCCGTTCACGCCGCCGAGGCGGCCGGCCGACTTCGCCGCCTACCTGCGGGCGCTCATCGCCCGCTACGGGCCGCACGGCTCGCTCTGGGCCGAGCACCCGGAGGTTCCGCGCCACGCGGTCCGCGCGTGGGAGATCTGGAACGAGCCCAACCTGAAGAACTACTTCACCGCGCAGCCGTTCGCCAAGCCGTACGCGGCGCTGCTGCGCGCGGCCTACCCGGCGGTCCACGGCGCCGACCCGGGCGCGACGGTCCTGATGGCGTCGATGGCCAACTACTCGTGGCGCGACCTCGCCAAGCTGCTGTCGGTCGGCGGGCCGCGGCTGCACTTCGACGCCGCCGGCGCGCATCCGTTCTCGGGCCGGCCGTCCAACGCGGTCAAGATCGTGCGGCTTAACCGCGAGGCGCTCGACCACCGTGGCTACGCCAAGGTGCCGCTCTGGCTCACGGAGCTGACGTGGTCTTCGGCCAAGGGCAAGAAGGTGCCGCTGACCCAGAACTGGGAGACGACCGAGGCCGGGCAGGCGTCGCGGCTGCGCGAGGTCTACCGGCTGCTGCTGGCGCAGCGGCGATCGCTCAAGCTCGCGCGGGTCTTCTGGTACACGTGGGCGACGCTCGACAACGGCTCGCCGAACTCGTTCGACTACTCCGGCCTACTGCAGTACCGGCCGGACGGGACCTTCCGGACGAAGCCCGCGCTAGGGGCGTTCCGCGCCGTCGCCCAGGCTGCCGAAGCGCGCTGAGCAGCGCTTTTTCGCGGCCGCGTCCGAGCGTGAAGAGAACGTCTGTTCGCCTGGCTACACTGCGGCGAACAGTGCCGCCGAAGAACGCCATCGTCGTCTCCGGCGCCCGTGAGCACAACCTCAAGGGCGTCGATGTCACCCTGCCTCGCGATGCCCTAACGGTCATCACGGGCCTGTCGGGATCGGGCAAGTCGTCGCTTGCCTTCGACACGATCTACGCCGAGGGCCAGCGCCGTTATGTCGAGTCGCTCTCGGCCTACGCGCGCCAGTTCCTGGGGCAGATGGACAAGCCCGACGTCGACTCGATCGAGGGTCTGTCGCCGGCGATCTCGATCGACCAGAAGACGACGTCGCGCAACCCGCGGTCGACGGTCGGCACGGTCACCGAGATCTACGACTACCTCCGTCTGCTGTGGGCGCGCATCGGCCATCCGCACTGCCATATCTGTGGCAAGCCGGTGCAGGGGCAGTCGGCCGAGCAGATCATCGACCAGGTCCTGGAGCTGCCGGAGGGTGAGCGCTTCATGGTGCTTGCGCCGGTCGTGCGCGGCCGCAAGGGCGAGTACGGCAAGGCGCTGAAGAACCTGCTGGCCGAGGGCTTTCAGCGCGCCAAGGTGGATGGTGAGCTGCGCGGGCTGGACGAGGAGATCGTCCTGGACAAGAAGTTCAAGCACGACATCTCGGTCGTGGTCGACCGGCTGGTCATGCGGGAGGGGATTCGCAAGCGACTGGCGGACTCGATCGAGACGGCGGTCGCGTTGGCCGACGGGATGGTCGAGATCGAGATCGTGCCGCGCGAGGGGGCGAACTCGGCCCAGGCGGGCGGGTCCGGGTCTGTGACGTTGTACTCGGAGAAGTTCGCGTGCATCGATCACGGGCCGGTCATTCCGGAGCTCGAGCCGCGGATCTTCTCCTTCAACTCGCCCCACGGCGCATGCGAGCGCTGTACCGGCCTGGGGTCGCAGATGGAGATCGACGCGATCATGGTCGTGCCGGATCCTTCGCTGTCGCTGGGGGAGGGCGCGATCGCGCCGTGGGCCAACAGCGCGTCGAACTACCACGAGCAGATCACCGAGGCGATCGCCGAGAAGTACGGCGTCGACATGGAGACACCGTGGGGTCAGCTGTCGGCCGAGCATCAGGATCTCTTTCTCACCGGCACCAACGGCGACCGCGTCGAGGTCTCCTACCGCAACCGCTACGGGCGGCGGCGGTCGTACTCCACGCGCTTTGAGGGGATCATCTCCAACCTCGAGCGGCGCTACCGCGAGACCGACTCCGAGGGCGTGCGGGAGAAGATCGAGGAGTACATGTCGCTTGTGCCGTGCCCGGTGTGCAAGGGCGCGCGCCTGCGGCCCGAGTCGCGGGCGGTGCTGGTTGGCGGCCTCGCGATCCACGAGTTCTGCGCCATGTCGGTGCGGCGCGCGCTGGTCTGGTTGGACGAGGTCGAGCTGACCGAGACCGAGCGCCATATCGCGCGGCTGATCTTCCGCGAGATCCAGGAGCGGCTGATGTTCCTGGAGAACGTGGGGATCGGCTACTTGTCGATGGAGCGCGCGGCGGCGACGCTGAGCGGTGGCGAGGCGCAGCGCATTCGGCTGGCGACGCAGATCGGCTCGGCGCTGGTGGGCGTGTTGTACGTGTTGGACGAGCCGTCGATCGGCCTGCATCAGCGCGACAACACCAAGTTGATCGGGACGCTCGAGCGGCTGCGCGATCTGGGCAACACGGTGCTGGTCGTCGAGCACGACGAGCAGACGATGCACGCGGCCGACCATCTGATCGACATCGGGCCGGGCGCCGGCGAGCACGGCGGCAGGATCGTGGCGCAGGGCACGGCCAAGCAGGTGATGAAGGTCAAGTCGTCGCTGACGGGGCAGTTCCTGGCGGGCACCCGCACGATCGAGGTGCCGGCGAAGCGGCGTGTGCCTTCTGGCTATATCGAGATCCGTGGCGCGTCGCAGCACAACCTGAAGAAGGTCGACGTCAAGGTGCCGCTCGGCGTCATGACGGTGGTGACGGGGGTCTCGGGCTCGGGCAAGTCGACGCTCGTCAACGAGGTGCTGTTCAAGGCGGTGGCCAACAAGCTGCACCGCGCACGGACGCGTCCGGGCGCGCACACGGCGGTCCTGGGGCTGGACGCGGTCGACAAGATCATCCAGATCGACCAGTCGCCGATTGGCCGCACGCCGCGGTCGAACCCTGCCACCTACACGGGCCTGTTCGACGTCATTCGCGACTTGTTCAGCAAGACGCCCGAGGCGAAGGTGCGCGGCTACAAGCCGGGTCGCTTCTCGTTCAACGTCAAAGGCGGGCGCTGCGAGGTCTGCCGCGGCGACGGGCAGATCAAGATCGAGATGCACTTCCTGCCCGACGTCTACGTGCCCTGCGAGCAGTGCCACGGGAAGCGCTACAACCGCGAGACGCTCGAGGTCCGCTTCAAGGGCAAGACGATCGCCGACGTGCTCGACATGCCGGTGGCAGAGGGCGTCGAGTTCTTCCAGCACATCCCGAAGATCCACCGGCGGCTGGAGACGCTGCGCGACGTGGGTCTCGGTTACATCCGGCTGGGCCAGCCGGCGACGACGCTGTCGGGTGGCGAGGCGCAGCGGGTCAAGCTGGCGACGGAACTGTCGAAGATCGCGACGGGGCGGACGTTGTACATCTTGGACGAGCCGACGACGGGCCTGCACTTCGCCGATGTCCAGCGGTTGTTGGAGGTGTTGCATCGGCTCGTGGATGCCGGCAACTCGATCGTCGTCATCGAGCACAACCTCGACGTCATCAAGACGGCAGACCGGCTCATCGACATGGGGCCGGAGGGCGGCGAGGAGGGCGGTCAGGTCGTCGCGATCGGCACGCCCGAGGAGGTTGCCGGCACTCCGGGCTCGCACACCGGCGAGTTCCTCGCGGAGTTGGTGACGCCCAAGGCGTCCAAGGCGCCGAAGAAGCCGCGTGCGGCGGCTGCGGCGCGCAAGCCGCGGGCCAAGAAGGTGCCCGCGACGGCGTAGGCATCATCGGCGCGGCCGGCCTGCCGGAGCGTCGAGGGACGACTCAACCCCCGAGGGCGTGGTTCAGTCGTCCCTCGACGGTCTGGGCCCGTGTGGCGCGCCGGTCAGCCGCCGAAGCGGGAGCGCAGCGCGAGGACATTGGCGACGTAGCGGCGGGTCTCGGGAAGCATGCCGATGCGGCGGACCGAGCCGAGGCCCTGGTAGTAGGCGGCCACGGCCGTGGTCGGGTCGCCGCCGGTGTCACGGAGCAGGCGGGCGAGCAGGACGGAGCCGGCGCGGACGTTGTCGGCGGGTGAGGCTGGGTCTAGTTGGCCGGCGCCGAGCTCGTTCTGGACGTAGCTCCAGGTGCTGGGCATCACCTGCATGATCCCGCGGGCGTTGGCGACGCTGACCATGGCGTTGTTGAAGCCGCTCTCCTGCCAGGCGATGGCGGAGGCCAGCGAGGCGGGCGCGCCGTTGGCGGCGGCGATGGAGCCGATCTGCGCGGCGTCGAGACGGCCGGGGGAGCCGGTGGCCGCGCCGGAGGCGGGAACGTTGGCGGCGGCGGTTGCAGGTCCGGTGGCGGTGGCGGCTCCCGCGGCTGGGATCTTCAGGCGGGTGCCAGCGATGACGAAGGCGTTGGAGGCGAGGCCGTTGGCGGCTGCGAGCGACGCGGGCGTGATGCCGTTGGCGTCGGCGATGCCGATGAGGGTCTCGCCGGGGACGACGGCGTGGCCGCCGCTGAGGTTTTGCGTCGAGGTCGTGGCGGTGGCGGTCTGGCCTGATGCGGCGGCGCTCGGCAGCCGCAGCGACGTGCCGGCGACGAGCGTGCCGGTGGAGCTCAGGCCGTTGACCGCGGCGAGCTGGCTAAGGCTGACGCCATGCTCGGCGGCGATCGCGCTGAGCGAGTCGCCGAGGCGCACGCGGTAGCCGCCGAAGGGCGCCGGGGTGGTGGCTTGCGCGTTGGTTGCGATTGCGGTCGCCGCTGTGCCGCGCGCGGGGATCGTCAGCGAGCGTCCGGCGATGACGAAGGCATCGGCCGGCAGCCCGTTAGCGGCGGCGAGGTGTGCGGGGGAGAGGCCGTTGGCCGTGGCGATCCCGGACAGCGTCTCGCCGGGTGTCACGAGATGCGACACGCCTGCGCTGGCGGCAGCGGGCAGGGCGACGAGCGAGACGACGGCGGCGAGGACCGGCAGGCGGAAGGGCATGTTCATCACCTTGCCGCGCTGTCGCGGCCGGTGAACACTGCGCGCGGGATTAGGTCACCTTGCAAGGTGGTGTGCATGGTGTCCGGGGGAGGACATGGGTGTGTGGTGTTCAGCGCGGGCGCTGGTCGGGGCGCGGCACTGGGTCTGTCGTCACCGAGGAGAGCGAGCGGGAGCGGTGGCGCGTGGGGTGGGCTCGTCGTCCGCTGGCGCCCGGGCAGGCAATTCGGGACCGAATCGATATTCGATCGCACGCTGACTGCTTATATCGCGGTCTGCGTGCGATCGAGGAGTGAACGACACCTGACCCGCGCATATCGCGGGTCGGTGTCGTTCAGTTGGAGCCGGAGTGGTCTGATGAGCCGGAGTCGTCGCTGCCGCTGGTGCCCGATCGGCTTCCGCTGGAGTCGGTCGTGGTGGTCGGCAGCGTTGTCGTGACGGTTGGTGTCGGGGCGGTGACGGTTGGGGTCGTCGCGCCTGAGGAGGAGTTGTTGTTCGGGCCACGGCCGCTGCCTGAGCTGTCGCCGGAGCCGCTGCTGTCGCGGCCGGATGTTGAGGTCCCGCCGCCGCTGCTGCTTGAACCGCTGCCGCCGCTCGAGCCGCTGTCGCTGCCGCTGGAACCGCGTCCGCTCGAGCCCGAGCTGCTGCCGTCGTCGCTCGCCTTCGATCCGCTGCGACCGCTGCTCCCCGAACCGCTGCTGTCGTCGCTCCCGCGGCCGCTGTTGTCGCTGTCTGCGCCCGACCCGTGGCCGCTGCTGCTGCCGCCGCCGCTGGTGGACCCTGAGTGGTCGTCCCTGCCGCTCGAGCCGGTCCCGCCGCTCTTGCCGTTGCCGTTGTCATCAGACCCGCGGCCGCCAGAGCCGCTGCCGCTGCCGCTCGAACCACCATGGCCGCGACCGCGGTCGTCGCTGCGACCATGCCTGCCGTTCTTGTCGTCCTTGCCGCGACCGTGGCGATCGCCGGCGCCAGCGGCTCCTCCACCAGGTCCGGTCGTCGCCGAAGAGCCGGCGCCGGTTCCGGCTGCCGCCGGAAGGCTGACGGCACGATCCTTCGCCAGTCGGGCCTTCGTCGCGGACCCGGCGGAGGAGCGCTCAGCTGCGTCCTGCCCGGTGTGCCGATGGTGGACGACGCGCTCGGTGCCGACCGCTCCCCCGACCAATGCGCCGGTCGCGACGACGCCGGCGGTCAGCTTGGCCAGCGTGGCTCCGGCTCCGGCGCCGACGGCGGCGTCGGTCCAGCCCGCACCGCTGGGGCCGGCCAGCGCCTCGGCCAGGCGGACGATCAGCGGGTAGGGCGTGATCGCCGTCACGGCGGTGCGCAGCGCGACGCGGGCGCGCATGAGGTGCTGGCGGGCGGAGCCCTTGGTGACGCCGAGCGTCTCGGCGATCTCCTCGTGCGAGCGGCCTTCCAGCTCGCGCAGCACCAACGCGGCGCGCTGGCGCTCGGGCAACTCCTGCAACGCGGCGACCGTCGCCTGGAAGCGCTCGCTGCGCTCGAACACGGCGGCGGGACCGTCCTCGGCGACCGCGGCGGCGCCGGACGCCGCGTCCAGCGACACGTCGTCGCGGACCGCGCGCAAGACGTTGAGCGCGGCGTTGTGGGCGATCCGGTAGAGCCAGGAGCGAAGGTGTCGCACCTCGTCGGTCCTCTTCAAGGCTTCGTGGGCGTTGATCAGCGTCTGCTGCACGGCATCGTCGGCCCGGCTGGGCCCGACGATGCCGGCGCAGTAGCGCGTCAGGGGCGTCCGGTAGCGATCGACGATGGCGTCGAAGGCGGCCTCGTGGCCGGCGGCGGCGAGCTCGGCGAGGCGCTCGTCGCTCTGCAGGCGCAGCAGCGACGCACCCGCCAGGCGGGCCGGATGGCGCAACGGAGATGGGCTCATCGTCTCACTGACCAGATCCTTCGGCGATGCGTTGATGCTAGAGGCGCCGGCTGCGCATACGGCGCGGCACGGACACGCCCGGCCATCGCTGGTCTGACCCCGTCGTGGAGCGAACCTTCCGGTGCGGGTCTGACCCCGCACCGGATTGCGGCGACCTCGTGGCGACGTGCCCCGGGCCACGCACCGTGTCGCTACTTGAGGAGCGTGACCTTCTTCCAGGTCGCGCCCTCGCCATTGAGCTTCAGCGTGGCGCTGAGGACCTTCGTCCCGGCGACCAGCGCGTCGGTGCCGCAGCGAGTGCCGTGACCGTCGTTGTGGTCGTCGTTGCCGTGGTCGTCACCCGTGGTGGGCGCGGGCACCGTCGTCGACGGCGTCGTGGTCGAGGCCGGCGTCGTGGACGACGCGTTGTCGTCGCCATGGTCGTCGCCGACGTCATGGTTGGCGCCGTCGTCACGGCCACCGCGGCCGGGACCGCTGTTGCCGTCGTCGTTGCCGTGGCGCGAGGCGGTCGCGACCGTCGGGACGACGGGGGCGCTCTTGCACAGGATGACCGTGCGGCGCTTGACGTCGGCCGCGAAGCTCTTGCCGTTCGGGAGCGTGATCGTCAGCTCGCCGTTGGTGAACGACGCGATCGTGCCGGTCGCCGAGCCGGTGACGTCGCGGGCCTTCTTGGCGTGATGCTTATGGTGGTGATGATGGCGGCCCTTGTGGTGGCCGTGGTCGTCACCGCTGCTGTGCGCCGCGGCGACGGCCGGGACGGCAAGCAGGGAGAGCGCCGCAACGGCGCCGATGATCCGATTCTTGGTCATGGTCCCCTCCTGTTCGGGTGTGCGTTCAGGTCCATGACACGGCGCACACACAAAGATCACACAGACGTCCGGCCGGCGGCTCGGCTTTGCCGCCACGGCGACGTGTACGGTGCAGACCTCAATGGCTTTGGAACCATCCGTCGTCACGGTCACCGGCCCGGATCGCGCCACGCTGCTGACGGATCTGACGCTGCGCTTCGGCCACATCGAGCTGGTCAGCGAGCGTGAGATCGTCCTGCCGGGAGGCGGGCGCGGCCACGAGCTGACCGTCCGCCACCGCCCGTTCACGTCCGAGCTCGGTGGGTTTGCGGCGCCGCCGCCGGTGCCCGCACCGCTGGTCGCGCCCGCGCTTGCCACGCCCGCTCCGGCGCCACCCGTGGCCGCCGCGCCGGTGCCGGAAGCAGCGGCGCCATCACCACCTGCACCCGCGGCCGCGCCGCCGGTCGCGTCCGTCCCCGACCTCGCCCAGGCCGAGGCCGAGCGCACCCTCGCCGAGGCCCGCGAGCAGGCCCAGCAGGCCCTCGACCAGGGCCGCAACGACGCCGAGCAGCTGCGTGCCGACGCTCGCGAGGAGGCCGGTCGCATCGCCGCGACGGCCGAGGAGGACAAGGCCCGCGCGGTCGCCGCCGCCCGCGCCGAGGCCGACGAGGCGATCGCAGCCGCTCAGCTCGCTGCCGAGCGCGCCCGCGCCGAGGCCGCCGCCGGCGAGGAGGCCCGCATCCAGCAGGCCGTCGCCGCCCGCCTGCGCGAGCTCGACCAGGACGCCGACGGCCGCCGCACTGGCGCCGAGCACGAGGCGCGCCGGACGATCCAGGCCTCCCAGGAGGAGGCCGTTCGGATCAAGCAGGCCGCCGAGAAGGAGCTTGCCGACAGCCGCGCCGAGGCCCGCATCATCACCCGCGAGGCGCGTGAGCAGGCCGACGCGCTCCTGCGCGAGGCGCGCGCCCAGGCCGACCTCGCCTCGGTCGAGAGCCGCGCGCTCGGCGAGGCCGTCCGCGACGCGCAGCATCGCCTGCGTGAGCTGGGCAGCCAGATCACCACGCAGCTGCAGGCGGCCCAGAAGGACCTCAACGACCGCACGTCGCTGCACAGCGTCCAGGCGCGCCTGCGCGCCGGCGGCACCGAGGGCAGCGCCGCCGAGATCGCCGAGCATCTGTCCCGGATCCTGCGCGAGGGTGGAACGCGGGAGGACAGGTGAGCCCCGGCGGCACGAGCCGCCTGTGGCTGCAGAAGTGGCGCTGGTATGAGCGCAACGCGCTCCCGCACAACCGCCTGCGCATCCATCGCGAGCTCGCGCGCCGCGAGTCCTTCGCCCGCTGGCCGATCCAAGGCAATGTCCTGGAGATGCTCCAGGAGGATCGCCTGCAGCTCGGCCCGCACGTCCTCTTTGAGCCCAACGTCTGGATCACCGGCCCCGCGCCGGCGCGCATCCGCATCGGCGGCGGCACGTTCCTCAACATGGGGGTGATGGTCGCGGCGGTGGAGCTGGTCGAGATCGGCGAGCACTGCATGTTCGCCAACGGCTGCTTCGTCACCGACGGCAACCACCGCTTCGACGACCCGGTCACGCCGGTGCCGTGGCAGGGCTTCACCACCAAGGGGCCGACCCGGATCGGCGACAACGTCTGGTGCGGCGCCAACGCTGTGATCACCAGCGGCGTCACGATCGGCGAGCGCTGCGTGATCGGCGCCAACAGCGTCGTGACCACCGATATCCCACCGTTCTCGATCGCGGCCGGCTCGCCGGCGCGCGTCCTGCGCGAAATCGCATATCGAGAGCATCCGTCCGGCGGTCTGCCGCCCGACGCGCCGGTCGCCGGGTAGGCCTACTTGTTGACGATGATGCTGACGCCGTAGACGATGACCACGGCAAAGGCGAGCCCGGACACGACCGCGACGACGCTGTAAAGCATCGCCGCCGTGCCGGTGCCCGCGCGGCGTGCGTCGGTCGCCCGCGCCGAGCCCATGATCATCAGCGAGAACGTCATCGACACGGCCAGCGCGGCCAGCGGCGCGACCCACAGCAGCTCGCCGATCTTGTCCCACTCGATCGTCGCGAGCATCTCAGGCCTCCGCCGCCGCGGTGATCGCGGGACCGCGGCGCACGCGGGAGCCGAACGCGGCGGCGATCAGGCCGATGACCATCAACAACACGACGATGACGCCGAGCGCGTCGTCGCCAAGCACCGACGTCAGCCCGTACGCGACGCCGCCGATGACGGCCGCGCACGGCAGCGTCAGGACCCACGCGATCACGATGTTGCCTGCGACGCCCCAGCGCACGGCCGACAGCCGCTTGGCCGCACCCGCGCCCATGATGCCGCCCGAGATCACGTGCGTGGTCGACAGCGGGAAGCCGAGGTGCGAGGCCGTGAGGACGACCGCCGACCCCGCGCCCTGGGCCGAGAAGCCCTGGGCCGGATCCATCTTGATAATGCGGCTGCCCATCGTCCGGATGATGCGCCAGCCGCCGAAGTAGGTGCCCAGGGAGATCGCCGTCGCCGAGCTGACCACGACCCAGGTGGGCACGTGGAAGTTGTCGCCTGACAGGTTGCCGTGGGCGATCAGCGCGAGCGTGATGATGCCCATCGTCTTCTGCGCGTCGTTGGTGCCGTGGGCCAGCGAGAAGAGGCTGCCGGTGACGAGCTGGCCGAGGCGGTAGCCGCGGTTGACGACGCCCGGGCGCTGGCGGCCGACGACGCGGTAGGCCACGAGGATCGAGATGCCCGCGACGGCGAAGGCCAGGGTGGGGGCGATCAGCGCCGGGATGACGACCTTCTCGAGGACGCCGTCGCCCTCGATCGCGCTGGGGCCGACGGCCACGAACGCCGAGCCGATCATGCCGCCGATCAGCGCGTGCGACGACGACGATGGCAGGCCGAACCACCACGTGGCGAGGTTCCAGGCGATCGCGCCGATCAGGCCGCCGAAGACGATCGTGGACGTGATCGCCTCGGGCGACACGATGCCCTTGGCGACCGTCGCGGCGACCTCCAAGGAGACGAACGCGCCCACGAAGTTGAGGACCGCCGACATCGCGACCGCGGCGCGCGGCGACATCGCCCGCGTCGAGATGCTCGTCGCGATCGCGTTGGCCGTGTCGTGGAAGCCGTTGGTGAAGTCGAACGCCAGCGCCGTGGCGACCACGATGTAGAGGACGATGTCGCTGCCCATAGCCGTGGCTAGGAGTTCTTGATGACGATGCCTTCGAGCACGTTCGCCACCTGCTCGCAAGCGTCGATCGCCTGCTCGAGGCGCTCGTAGATGTCCTTCCAGCGGATCACGACCATGGGGTCGATGCCGTGGTCGAACAGGGCGGCGATCGCCTCGCGGACGACGCGGTCGCCGTCGTTCTCCAGCCGGTTGATCTCCACCGTGTAGTGGTTGATGTCCTTGAAGCCGCGCATGCGCGGCAGCGCCTCGGCGACCTGCCGGGTCGCCTGCACCAGGATGTGGGACATCCGGACGGCCTGCTCCATCGGCGCCTCGATCCGGTAGAGGCCCATGTAGTCGGCGACCTCTTCGGTGAAGTCGATGATGTCGTCGAGCGCCGAGGCCAGGACGAGGATGTCCTCGCGGTCGATCGGCGTGACGAACGTCTGGTTGAGGCGGTGGATGATGTCGTGCGTGATCCGGTCGCCCTCCTGCTCGCAGACGAGGATGTCGCGAGCCAGCTCCTTGCGATCCGGCCAGCTGCTGAGCATCTGGTCGAGGAGGTCGGCGGCACGGGCGATATTGCCCCCCGCTTCCTCGAAGAGATCGAAGAACTCGCGGTCGCGTGGGGCGAAAACCTGGGACAGACGGGCCACGCGCGGCAGCGTAGCGGGTGAAGACGATGTTAAAGCGCGCGGCTGGGCGGGCGACCCGATGGCCGTCCACCCAGCGCGTACGTCGACGTCAGTCCTGCAGCGTCGCCTTGAAGGCGGCCAGCTCCTCGTCCGGGATCGAGTAGCCGTGGTCGGGCCGCGGGTAGCGGCGGGTCCGGACGTCCTGCGCGTAGGCCTCAACGCCGGCGACCATCTCGTCCAGGATGTCGGCGTAGCGCTGCACGAAGCGCGCGCCGCGACCCTCGCGGATGCCGAGCAGGTCGTGGAAGACCAGCACCTGGCCGTCGGTCGCCGGGCCGGCGCCGATGCCGATGATCAACGCCTCCATCTTGGGCATGACCGCCTCGGCGACGGCACTGGGGATCGCCTCGAAGACGATCGAGAAACAGCCGGCCGCCTGGAGCGCGACCGCTTGACGGGCGACCTCGGTCGCCGCCTCGGCTGTCCGGCCCTGAGCGCGGTAGCCGCCCAGCGCGGTGGAGGTCTGCGGCGTGAGGCCGACGTGGCCCATCACTGGGATGCCCGCCTGCACGATCGCCCGGGCGCGGGCGACCGAGACCTCGCCGCCGCCCTCGAGCTTGACCGCGTCACAGCCGGCCTCCTTGATGAACCGGAAGGCCGTCGCGACGGCCTGCTCGTCGGAGACCTCGTAGGAGCCGAACGGCAGGTCGCCGACCATGAACGGATTCGTCAGGCCGCGGCGCACGGCCTTGGCCAGGACGAGCAGCTCGTCGAGCTCGACGGCGACCGTCGAGGGATAGCCGAGCACGGTCATCGCGCCGCTGTCGCCGACGAGGACGAGATCGACGTTGGCCTTGTCGGCCGCGAGCGCGCTCGGGTAGTCGTAGGCGGTGATCATGACCAGCGGCTCGCCGAGGCGCTTCTTCTCGGCCAGCCGCGGGAGCGTCATCGGCAGGCGCGAGGCGTCGGCCGGGACGGTGATGTTGCGCATGGTGGACATGCTGTCTTCCAACCTCCTGTGGATCGTGCTGGTTGACGCCCTCTAACTGAGGAGGGTCGCCACCGCCGCATCCACGTCGATGATGTTGTTGGTGTCCTTCTCGACGTGGACGACCCGGGGCTCGTAGCGCTCCAGGTCGGCCTCGTCGTACTGCGCGTAGGAGATGACGATGATCGTGTCGCCGCGGTGCACGAGGCGGGCCGCGGCGCCGTTGACCTTCATCGCACCCGAGCCACGCTCGCCGGCGATGGTGTAGGTCTCGAAGCGGGCGCCGTTGTCGACGTCCACGACATGGACCTGCTCGTGTTCCATGATGTCGGCGGCTTCGAGCAGGTCGGGGTCGATCGTGATCGACCCGACGTAGTGCAGGTCACAGTCAGAGACCGTGGCACGGTGGATCTTGGACTTGAGCATGACGCGCTGCATACGCGGTCAGTGCCTTCCGTTCGGGTTGAGGATGGTGTTGTCGATGAGTCGCACCGGCCCCACGTGTGCCGCGACCGCCAGGAGCGTCTCCTGGTCGACCGAGCCCACGGGGCGCAGGTCTTCGGGGTCGACGAGCGCGAGGTACTCGGGCTCGACGTCGAAGCGGGTCATGGCAGCACGGGCCGCCAGGGTGATGGTCGCGGCGTCGCGCGTGCCGGCGGCCAGCGCGTCCTGCGCGGCGCGCAGGGCGCTGCTGAGCGCGAGCGCGCGCTCGCGGTCCTCGGCGGCGAGGCGCACGTTGCGGCTGGAGAGCGCGAGGCCGTCGGGCTCGCGCACCGTGGGCGCGACCTCGACGCGCGTCGGGAGGTCGAGGTCGGCGGCCAGGCGGCGGATGACGAGCGCCTGCTGGGCGTCCTTCTGGCCGAAAAGCGCGAGGTCGGGGCCGACCATGTTGAGGAGCTTGGTCACGACGGTGGTCACGCCGTGGAAGTGATCGGCACCACGGTGGGCGCCCTCGAGAGTGTCGGTCAGCGGGCCGTCGACGCGCACCTGCGTGGTGAAGCCGGGCGGGTAGACCTCGTGCAGCGACGGCGCGAAGAGCAGGTCGGCGCCGGCGTCCTGGGCCAGGCCCGCGTCGCGCTGCTCGTCGCGAGGATATAGGTCGAGGTCGGCGGCGTCGTTGAACTGGGTGGGGTTGACGAAGAGCGAGACGACGACGAGGTCGGCCTGTTTGCGCGCGGCCTTGATCAGGCTGAGGTGGCCGTCGTGCAGGTAGCCCATCGTCGGGACCAGCGCGACGGTCTTGCCGTTGCGGCGCGGCTCGGCCAGCGCGGCGCGCAGCTCGGCGACGGTGCGGACGGTCCTCATGCGGGTGACCGCATGACGATGCACTCGTTGTTCGGTACTGGCGCGTCATGCGGCGCCTTCGTCCCGGCCAGCTCGCGCGTGGCGTCGGCGAGCGCGTCGAAGAGGTCGGTCAGGTCGGGGGCGCGGTCGGCGACCGCGGCGCGCTGCTTGTCGACGGTGGCCTCGTCGCCGCGGGCGATCGGACCCGTGAGGGCGGCGCGGGCGCCGTCGGCGACCCAGTTGTCGACCGTCGCGCGCACGAGCGGCGCGAGCGCGGCGCGGTCCAGGCCGCCGACGCGCTCGGCGGCCCACTCGAGCGTGACGAGGAAGTTGGAGGCCATCGACGCGGCGGCATGGTAGGCGGGGCGGTCGGCGTCGGCGATCTCGATGGGGTGGAGACCGAGCGCCTCGGCCAGGGTGCGCGCGGTGGCGCGGGCGGCGTCGGTGGTGCCGGCGATCGCGGCGGTGGCGCCGGTGAAGTCGGCGCCCGCGCCGGTGATGGTCATCAGCGGATGGAGCGAGAAGGCCTCGGGGTGGCCGTGCAGCGGGGCGAGCGTCGTGGCGCCGGAGCAGTGGCCGACGAGCCGGCCGGGGGCGACGTGCGCCGCCGCGTTGGCGATCTCGCCGTCCGGGACCGCGAGGAAGACGACCTCGGCGCTGTGCGCGGTGGCGCCGCGGTCCAGCGGGCCGTCGACGGGCGCGCCGGCAGCGCGCAGGGCAGCGACAAGCGCCGTTCCAAGACGGCCGTGACCGACGACCGCACAAGCGGGAAGGACAGGAGTCATGTCAGGTGTCGGATCCAGCTCCCCTCCGAGGGGATGCCGGTCGCGAAACTCGGTGACCACAATGGTACCCCGGAATTAGCGGAATGGCATAGCGAGACGGTCCGTTCGTCCGTCTAGGGTTCAGAAGGTGTCGTCCCCGGACGAGCGGCGCGAAGCGCTCAAAGAGCTCTTTCACGAGGCACGCGGCTGCGTGCGCTGCCCGCAGCTGGCTCAGACGCGCCACACCGTGGTCTTCGGAGCGGGCAACGCTAACGCCGACCTGATGTTCGTCGGCGAGGCGCCGGGGCGCAACGAGGACGAGCGCGGGCTGCCGTTCGTAGGGCAGGCGGGCAAGCTGCTGGACACGCTCTTGGGCGAGATCGGGCTGGCGCGCGACCAGGTCTTTATCGCCAATGTTTTGAAGTGCAGGCCTCCCGGCAACCGCGATCCGCATCCGGTCGAGATCGAGCGCTGCCAGGAGTACTTGTTCCGGCAGATCGAGCTGATCGAGCCGACCGTCATCTGCACGCTGGGCAACTTCGCGACCAAGCTGCTGCGCCACGACACGACGGGGATCATGCGGCTGCACGGGCGGGCGGAGGTCCGGATGGTCGGGCCGCGGTCGGTGCGGCTGTTCCCGGTCTTCCATCCGGCGGCCGCGCTGTACACGCCGAGCAACGTGGATGTGCTGCGCCAGGACTTCCGCGCGCTGCCGGAGCTGCTGGCGCTGGGCGCGCCGGAGCAGCCGCCGGCGCTGGTCGAGCCGAGCGTTGACGACGAGCCGAATTCGGACCCGCCCGCCCTGCCAGATGCGGTGGCGCCGGGCGAGGCGCAGCCGCTGGTGGCGGCGGAGGTCGCGGTGACGCCCGAGCCGGAGTCGGAGCCTGAATCCGCGGAGCCGGATCCCGCACAGCTCGGGCTGTTCTGAGGTGGCGCGGCAGATCGCGCTGCTGCGCGGCATCAACGTCGGTGGCAACAAGAAGGTCGCGATGGCGCGGCTGCGCGAGGTCTTCACCGATGACCTGGGGCTGACCGACGTCAAGACCTACGTCAACTCCGGCAACGTCGTCTTCGGCGGGCGTAAGACGAGCGCGGCCAAGATCGAAAAGGCGATCGCGGCGGCGTTCGGCTTCGACGTCCCGGTGATCGTCCGGACCCGCGACGAGATCGCCGATGTGGCCGCGGCCAACCCGCTGGCCCAGGTCGCCAACAATCCGGCGCGCTATCTCGTGCTCTTCAGCGGCGGCGGCGCGATCGATGCCGAGCTCGTCGCCGAGGTCGATCGCGACGCGCTGAAGCCCGAGGTCTTCGCGATCCGCGGCAGCGAGGCCTACCTCTGGCTGCCGGGCGGCGTGCAGAACTCCAAGCTGCTCAAGACGATCAACGAGAAGCGCCTCGGCGTGACGCTGACCGGCCGTAACTGGCGGACGGTCGAGAAGCTGCTCGAGCTGGCCGACGCGGACTAACCGTCAAAGAGCGTGCGCGAGTCCGGCCCCTGGTGGGTCTCGGCCAGCGTGGTGATCGCGTCGACGGTGCGGCGCAGCTCGTCGACGTAGGGCTGGGCGGGCGCACCGAGGCGGTCGCGCTCGCGCTCGAAGGCGGCGGCGAGCTCGCGGTGGTAGACGCGGGTGGCGAGGCCCTGGCCCTGGCCGAAGCGCGCCCAGAGATCGTCGCCGAGCGTGCGGTAGTCCAGCAGGATCGAGCGCGAGTTGTGGATCTTGTCGGCCAGCGACACGCGCAGGGCGGCGGGCGACTTGGTGGGGAAGCCGTCGACGTAGGCGCGCTTGCGCCGATACCAGCCGGCGCCGCCGCTGGGCACGTCGTCCGTGGGGTCCAGCGTGTCGCTGTTGGCGCGCACGATCTCCGCCACGGCCGGACCGAACGCCGCCTCGATCTCGGCCAGCGCCGCGCGGCCGCCGCCGTCTTCGACGACATCGTGCAGCAGCCCGCCGATCGCCTCGTCCTCGTCGCCGTGCATCTCCAAGACGAGCGACGAGACCGCGAGCAGATGCGCGGCGTAGGGGACCGGTGTGCCCTTGCGCAGCTGCAACGCATGGTGGCGCGTGGCGTAGTGCAGCGCCGCGTCAAAGCGCGAGGTCAGCAGCGGGACGTTGGTGAAGGACTCGGGCACTGAGGGCGTTCTACCGTGTCGCGCGCGGGCGGGCACCGAGGCGTGTCAGCAGCATGTCCCAGGTCGTGCCGCGTGCCTCGGCGGCGCGCTGGTCCTCGCCGCGGAAACCGACGCCCGGCGGGACGCCGACCTCGGCGGCGCTCAGCGTCTCGATTCGCTCTGGTGCGCCCGGGACCTGGGCCAGTCGATCGCCCGCGGCGGCGAGTGGGTCGCCGCTGCCGTCGGTGAGCACGAAGGTCAGGACGCCCCGCGAGGCGAGCAGCGCGGCCGCGAGCGGCGCGGCATCGAGACCGGCTGCGGCCTCGGGCTCGGCGACGGCGGGCAGCGCGGCGATCGCGCCGCCGGCGTCTGTCTCCGCGGGCTGCGCCATGGCCGTCTTGGGCTCGCGCGCATCGATGACCAGCGCGGCGGTCGCGTCCTGGCTCGGCAGGTACAGCGTCCCGGCGACCGCGTCCTTCCAGCGCCGGGCGCGGACGCCCTCGTCCATGAGCCGCCGCGTGATCGTGCGGTTGGAGGCGGCGCCGGCGGGGTCCTCGACGCGGACGTCGACCTCGAGCGGCCGCAGCGAGCGCAGCGCGGCGACCGGTCCGGCCGTGGCCTTGGCCGGAACCCAGGCGGTCAGCAGGCCCTCGGAGGTGGGCGCGGCGGCACGCCAGACGAAGCCGTCGTCGTCGCGAAAGCGCCCGCGCCAGGTCAGCGCCGCGTTGGGCGCCGCGCCGCCGACCTCGAGCAGCAGGGGGTCGTCGACCAGGCCGGGGGAAGCGCCGCGAATGTCCAGCATCGCCCGACAGCATGGCGGGCTCGCCCGCCTGGTGTCATCGAGGGCCGATAGGACCTCGCCCTGCGGGGGTTCAGTCGTCCTCGACGCCGCTCGATTAGCGGTCCGTTGGAGCCTGCCGCTACCCGCGACGGGCGGATCGCAACGCGCGGAGCTGAGCGCGCTCGCGCCCGGCCGGCCGGCGCAGCAGGGTGCGCGCGGCGGCGCGGGTGGCGAAGGTGAGCGCCTGGGCGGCGTCGTCGAGGGCGAGCGCGCGGGCCCCGAGGTTGGCGTGCACGACGGCGCGGCGGCGCGCGGCGAGCAGCTCGTGGGGCTCGCCGTCGTAAGCCGGTTCGGTGCTGTGGCCGCCGCGGTGCTCGAGCCTGAGATCGGGGTGGAGGATCGTCGGGATGTCGGCCGCGCGGGCGCGCAGGCAGAGGTCGAGATCCTCGAAGAAGAGGAACTGGCCGGCGTCGAACGGCCCGAGCCGGCGCAGCGTGGCGGTGCGCGCCGCGACCGCGGCGGCGATCGCCCAGCCGACAGGCCGCTCGTCGCCGCCGGCGCGCCAGGGCTCGGCGTGGTTGCGGAGGGGCTGTGGCAGCGCGCGCGGGTGCAGCAGCGCGGGCAGCAGCGCGCTCACCCGTCCTGGGACCGGATGCGCGCTGCGCTGGGTCGAGCCGTCGGGGTTGAGCAGGCGCGGGACGTGCAGCGCATCCTCGCGCCGGGCGTGGCGTGCGAGCCGCTCGATCACGGGCGGATCGAGGACGACGACGTCGGGGTTGAGGAGCAGTGTGACCGAGCCCGTGACCCGCTCGACGCCAAGGTTGTTGGCCGCGCCAAAGCCGACGTCGCCGGCCTCGATCACCTCGGCGCCGAAGGCTCGGGCGATCTCCGGTCCGTCGTCGTGCGAGCCGGCGTCGACGACCACCAGCTGCGGCGGCGGTGAGACCGGCTCCAGCGAGCGCAGCAGCCGCTGGAGATCCGCCGCGGAGTCGTGCAGGACGGTGACGATGCCGACGGCCGCGCCAGCACCGCTCACGGTGTGGCCGCCGTGCATCGGAGGGTGGCGGAGTGAGCGGCGCTCATGGGCGCGCCGCCGCCTCTTCGAGGATCGCGCGCAGCTCGCGCGCGGCGGCATCCCAAGGGCGCGGCGATGGCAGCTCGGCCACGAGGCGCTCGCGCTCGGCCGGCAGGCGCTGCAGGGCGTCGGCCAGCGCGCCTGCGTCGCCCGGCGGGACGCGCAGAGTGCCGGGCAGCCGCAGCGTCGGGAGGTCGCTGACGATCGACGGCGTCCCGTAGCCGGCGGCCTCACGGGGCGACAGGCCGTAGCCCTCCAGGAACGACGGCAAGACGACGGCATGCGCGCCCGCGTAGAGCGACTGCAGCTCCTCGTCGCTCACGTGGCCCAGATGCGTCGCGCCCGCGACCTTCTCGCGGCCCTCACCGGCGACCAGCAGCTCGAGGCCGTCGAGCCGCGCGCGCGCCCAGGCGTCGGCGAGCACGTCGAGCCCCTTGCGAGGCTCCAGCGCGCCGACATACAGCACATAGCTCCCCGGACGTGGAGCGACACCATCAACATGATCGACACCCGGCTCGACCACGCGCGCCTCGACGCCCCAGCGCTCGGTGAGCTGCTCGGCCACCGCGGGCGCGTCGCACACCACGACCCGCGCGCCGCGCGCCAGCGCCGCCGGGCGTGCCAGGCGGTGCCAGAAGCGCTCGTAGGTCGTGAAGTCCCCCGGCCGGTCCTCCCAGGAGAGATCGTGGACGGTCAACACGTAGGGGTCGCCCACGGCGACCGGCGCCGGCGCCGGCAGCCAGGTCACGTCCGGATCGCCCAGCAGGGCGTCGACCCGCGGATGACCGGTGAGCGCGCCGGCCATGTGCAGCATCCGTGACGGCATGGTGGTGCGCCGCAGCTCCACACCGCGCAGCGCGCCGACCGGCTGGCGCCCCGGGACCAGCGCGCGCACCTCGACGCCGTCGAGCGCCGCCAGCGCGGCCGACATCCGGCGCGTGTAGCGGGCCACGCCGCGCCGCGACGCAAGCGCCCGGGCATCGACGCCGACGAGCATGGTCTGAACCTACCGGGCGGGCTCGACCGTCCACGGCACGATGTCACGCGCCCGCCGCGACGGTTATCAACCAGCGCGCGGTTCCGGGTCGTCTCGGGGTGACGTACTCACTATGAGGCGACCCGGATCCGTTGCGGGGGACTGGCCCCGCGGTTACGCGCGGGCTAGTTGGTGATCGTGTTGGTGTAGGCGTCGAAGACGCGGTCGACGGCTTCAACGCTGCGGCGGTTGGCGTGGATGTCGGCCAGGATGATGGTGAGGTCTTCGGTGTCGTCGCCGATGTCGTCTAGTAGGTCGAGGTTGGTGTCCAGGAGATCGCAGCGGCGCTTGTGGAGCTGCTCGATGTGGGCGTGGGTGAGTGGGACCTTGAAGGTGGTGCGTGGTGGGTTGATGTCGGGGTCCCAGCCGAGTGCGTCGATGACGGCGGTTGCGTCGCGGTAGATGTCGGCGAGCTCCAGTTGCTTGACGGGGACGTAGTCGAGGAAGTCCTCGAAGGGCTCGTGGTTGAACATCAAGACCTTCTTGGCCTCGACGCGGAGGACGTCGGCGTCCGACGGGCTGACGGTGATACGGCAGGCGTAGCTACCCTGGTGGGCACTCATGGGAGCCTGATTCTCCTTTGGGTCATGCCCCCGGGCCGTCATCAGCGGTCGCGGGGGTGCTGATTTGGATGGGCGGCGAAGCTTAGCGGGTGGGGTTGACGGAATCAATTGATTACGCAGCGTTGTTGCACCTGTTGCAGTGCTGTTGCTGATCGACGACACCAGCAACACGGGGACGTCCGCCCGGGGGCGATTCGCGTTGTGCTCGAACGACGGATCGCACCCTGACGTTGGATCTCAACGTTCAGGTGCGATCGGTCCCGGCGAGATGCGTTGTCTAAGTCGACGGCCGGGTCTCTCGGACCCATCGGCAACCGGTCCGTGTCGCCTGGCCCCTCATATGCGAGGGGTAGGCGATTCGGACCGCGCGACGCGCGCTGGCGGCGCGAGCGCGTGGGGAGGGCGGTGATCCGTGATGTCGCCATCCGCGCGGCGCCCGTTCGGTGCCCACACAAACAGAACCCCGAACCACGCCCCAACACTTTCACCCAACGCCCCAGACCATCCGAGCGCGGTGGCGATCGTCACGGAGCGCCGCCCATCCAGCCACGCCCCGCGCCACGGACTGCGGCGCACGATGTCGTTCTCATCGCGGCGGCCGCGCCTCCTCCCTCGGCGGACGCGGGAAGAAGCCGGAGGTGCGCGCGACGTACTCCGCGTAGCCCGGCCGCTGCGCCATCGAGCGCTCGAGGTGGTCCTTGCCCGAGACGCGCGTGAGCAGGAGCGTGACGACGGCGGGGCCGACCAGCGACCACCAGGCGCCGGAGGAGAGCGCGATCAGCCCGATGCCCCACCAGACGCAGAAGTCGCCGAAGTAGTTGGGGTGGCGGGTGTAGCGCCAGAGGCCACGGTCCATCACGGGGGCTGGGTGGGTCCGATTTCGTTGGTCAGCCTTGAAGCGCGCCATCTGCGCGTCGCCCACGCCCTCGAAGAAGAGCCCCACCGCCCACAGCACGACGCCCACCGCGTCCAGCCATCCCAGTCCGCCGTCACGCGCCGACGCGGCTTGCACCGGCAGCGAGACGATCCAGACCAGCACCGCCTGCAGGAGAAAGACGTTGATCAGCGAGACGATCCAGAAGCGGTCGCCCCACCTCTTCCGCCATTCCCCGTAGCGCGGATCCTCACCCGGATGGTGCAGCTTGCGTCGCCCGATGTAGCCCGCCAGCCGTAGGCCCCAGACGGTGACGAGCACCGCGAGCAGCGTACGGCGGCCGGCGTCCCCGTCACCGCTCGCGAACGCCACCCACGCGATCACCACGAAGCCCAAGCCCCAGGCGACGTCCACGATCGAGACGTCGCGCAGCTTCAGGCTCACGAGCCAGGTTGCGATCAGCAGAGCGAGCACCGCGCCCGCGGAGAGCGCCAGGGTGGCAACTAAGTCGTCCATGCCAGGTGTTCGGGCCTCATCGGTGATCCGATCAAGGCGCGTGGCACGAACGCATCATCGTGAGGATCGCCGTCATCGGAGCTGGGGTCTCGGGGCTCGTCGCCGCTCATCTTCTCGATCGTGAAGGGCACACCGTGTCGGTCTTCGAGGCCGCGGGGTATCCCGGCGGCCATACGAACACCATCCGCGTCGACGAGTCGGACGCTTCGCTGGACGTCGACACCGGCTTCATCGTGTTCAACGACCGCAACTACCCCAACTTCGAACGGCTGCTCGACCGCCTCGGCGTCGCCTCGCAACCGTCGGACATGAGCTTTGGGGTTGGCGACGAGGACGGCGACTTCGAGTACGCCAGCACCTCGGCCAACGGCCTCTTTGCCAAGCGTGCGCATCTCGCCTCTCCCGCCTTCCACAAGATGGTCTTCGACGTGCGCCGCTTCCAGCGCGAGGCCCGCACGCTGCTGGCCTCTGACGAAGACCCGTCGCTGGCGCAGTGGCTGCACGACACGCGCTTCAGCGAGGCGTTCGTCGAGAAGCTGATCGTCCCGCAGGCCGCCGCGGTGTGGTCGGCCGACCCCGAGCAGATGTGGTCCTTCCCGGCGCGCTTCCTCGTCCAGTTCTTCGACAACCACGGGATGCTCGACCTCAAGGAGCGCCCGAAGTGGCGGGTGATCCAGGGTGGCTCGAAGCGGTATGTCGAGGCGTTGACGGCGCCGTTTGCCGATGCGATCCGGCTCCACACGCCGGTCGCGCGCGTCGTTCGCGAGGACGACGGCGTCTCCGTCACCCCGCGTGGTGGCGAGTCCGAGCGCTTCGACCACGTCGTCCTGGCCGTCCACGCCGACCAGGCGCTCACGATCCTCGGCGAGGACGCCATGCCGCAGGAGCGCGAGCTGCTCGGCGCGTTCCCGTTCGCCCCTAACGAGGCCGTCCTGCACCACGATGAGCGCCTGCTCCCGCGCCGGCGCCGCGCCTGGGCGAGCTGGAACTATCACCTGCTCTCCACACCCACCGGCAAGCCGGCCGTCACCTACCACATGAACCGCCTGCAGTCGTTGCGCTCCGAGCGTCAGTGGTGCGTGACGCTCAACCGCACCGAGGCGATCGACCCGGCCAAGATCGTGCGCACGATCCAGTACGCGCACCCGGTCTTCACCGTCGCCGGGATGCAGGCCCAGGAGCGCGTGGGGGAGCTCAGCGGCGGGCGCGGCCGGACGCACTTCTGCGGCGCTTACTGGGGCTGGGGCTTTCATGAGGACGGTGTCGTCAGCGGCCTGCGCGTGGCCCGGGACCTGGGAGCGGCGGCGCCGTGACCGCGCGCAGCGCGTTCTACGAGGGGACGGTGCGCCACCGGCGCTTCGCGGTGCGCGAGCACGCGTTTCGCCACAAGATCTCGATGGCCTATGTCGATCTCGACGAGCTGCCGCGGCTGCTCGGCGGGCGGCTCACCAAGCGTGGCTTCGGGCTTGTGCGCTTTCGCCGCGAGGACTACTTCGGGGATCCGGCGGTCCCGCTCGACCAAACGATCCGGGCGCTGGTCGCCGAGCGCACCGGCGGCCCCGCCCCCGACGGGCCGATCGGCGTGCTCACCCAGCTGCGCACGCTTGGGCACTGTTTCAACCCCGTGAGCTTCTACTACTGCCACCGGGCCGATGGCACGCTGCACAGCGTCGTCGCCGAGGTGACGAGCACGCCGTGGGCGCAACGCCATGCCTATGTGTTGCCCGCTGACGACGAAGCTCGCGTTCTCCACGGCGACTTCGCCAAGCGGCTCCACGTCTCGCCGTTCATGCCTATGGACCAGCACTACACCTGGTCCTCCACGCGGCCCGATACGACCAACCCCATGCTGTCGGTCCACATCGAGAGCCGTCAGGACGGCGAGCGCGCCTTCGATGCCACGCTCAACCTCACGCGCAAGCCGTTCACGCGCGCCACGGTCGGCCGCCATCCGGCCGCCACGATCCGCGTGCTCGCGCTGATCTACGCCCACGCCTTCGTCCTCGCGCTCAAGCGCGTTCCCGTCCACGCACGTCCCTCGTCACATCCGGAGCCTTCGTGACCACGCGTCTCGCCCGCAAGCTCGTCCTGTCGATCCTGGCCCGCATCGAGGTGGGGCGCCTGACCGTCGTCGACGGTGGCGAGCGCCTGAGCTTCGGTCGTGGCGCTCCCGAGGCGACGGTCTCCATCCAGGATCCGGCGGCGTGGCGCGCGCTGCTGCGCGGCAGCCGCGGGATGGCCGAGGCCTACCGCGACGGCCTCTGGGACTCGCCGGACCTGACCGCGGTGATCCGCGTTGGCGCGCGCAACGTCGCCGGCCTCGACGAGCTCCGCCGCCGGCTGAGCCCGCTGCGCGAGCCGTTCCAGCGCGGCCGCGCCGCGTTCCGGCGCAATACCCCGCGTCGGGCGCGCAAGGACATCGAGGCCCACTATGACCTCGGCAACGCGTTGTTCGGGTTGATGCTCGACGACACCATGATGTACTCGAGCGCTGTCTTCGAGCATCCGCAGATGACGCTGCGCGACGCGTCGATCGCCAAGCTCGACCGGATCTGCGACAAGCTGGACCTCAGTCCCGATGACCACGTGCTGGAGATCGGCACGGGCTGGGGCGGCTTCGCCGTCTATGCGGCGGCGACGCGTGGCTGCCGGGTGACCACGACGACGATCTCGCGCGAGCAGCACGACCACGCGGTGGCGCGCGTGCGCGCGGCGGGGTTGGAGGATCGTGTGACGGTGCTGCTCGACGATTACCGCGACCTCGACGGCCAGTACAACAAGCTGGTGTCGATCGAGATGATCGAGGCGGTGGGGTGGAAGGACTTCGACACGTTCTTCGGTGTCTGCAGCGACCGCCTGGAGCCCGACGGCGCGATGCTGCTGCAGGCGATCGTGATGGACGACCGCGCCTACCGGGTCGAGCGCGCGTCGAAGTCGTTCATCCGCACGCTGATCTTCCCCAACGGGTGCCTGCCGTCGCGCGAGGTGATCGCGCGCTGCGTCGCCCGCGACACCGACCTGCATGCCGTCCATCTCGAGGACCTGACCCCGCACTACGCCGAGACGCTCAAGCGCTGGCGGTCGAACTTCGACGCCTCGGAGCGCGAGTTGGAGGACTTGGGCTACGACGAGCGCTTCCGCCGCCTCTGGCGCTTGTACCTGGCCTACTGTGAGGCGGGCTTCGCCGAGCGGCGCATCGGGCTGATCCAGACCGTGCTGGCCAAGCCGCACTGGCGCCCGGAGGCCACGGAGCCGCCGGCAGCCCTCACCGCGGTTGCGGAGGCGGTGGGATCGTGACGCGCGCCCGCACCGCCGCCGTCGCGGTCCTCGGCCTGCGGGTCGTCTACGGCATCGGGTTGGTCGCCGCGCCCGAGCACCTCGCGCGCCGCTGGCTCGGGCCGAGCGCAGCGACGCCGCCGACACAGGTCCCGTTGCGCGCGCTCGGCGTGCGCGAGGCGATCCTGCATGGCGGGGCGATCGCCGCGGTGCTCGGCGGCCGTCCGGTCCGGCCGTGGCTCGCGGCGTCTATCGTCGGTGACCTGTCCGACATCGTCTCCACCGTCGCCGGCCGCGGCGGCCTGCCCGGCGAGGCGCCTGCTGCGACCACCGTCGTCGCGGGCGCGTCGGCGGCGATCAGCGCGGCGGCCGCCCTCGCCGTGGACGCCTGAGCCGTGCCGTCGCTGGCGTTCACGCGTCGTGGCTCCGGGCCGCCGCTGGTGCTCCTGCATCCGCTCGGCGCCGACCGTCGCGTCTGGGATCCGATCCTGGACCGGCTGGCGCTTGAGCGCGACGTGATCGCGGTCGATCTGCCCGGGTTTGGGGAGTCGGCGCCGTTGGTCCTGGAGGACGGGCAGACACCGACGCCGGAGCGGCTCGCGGGGGCGGTGCGCCGGTTCGTCGAGGTAGATCTCGGTCTTGATGGCCAAGCCTGGCACGTCGCCGGCAACTCGCTCGGCGGCTGGGTCGCGCTGGCGCTCGCGCTCGACGGCGCTGTCGTGTCGGTCACGGCGATCGCTCCCGCCGGTCTTTGGACCCGGCCGCTGGAACCGAAGCCGAGCGTCGCGCGCCGTGCCGCCCGCCTCGCGGCTCCCATTGCCGGGCTGGCGACCCGCAGTGCGCGGCTCCGGCGTCTGATCCTCGCCGGCTCGGTCGGCCATCCCGACCGCGTCCCGCCTCCTGCGGCGGCCCGCCTCGTCCGCGCCTACGCCCACGGCCCGGACTTCCCGGCGGTCAACGCGGCGATGCGCGCCGGGCACTTCACGAAGCTGGCCGAGATCGGCGTGCCGGTCACGCTGGCCTGGCCGCAGCTCGACCGCCTCGTCGCGCGACCGCGCCAGCTGCCGGCGCACGTGCGCAACGTCACGCTGGTCGACTGCGGACACATCCCGACCTGGGACGACCCGGAGGCCGTGACCACGGTGCTGCTCGCGGGCAGCGCCCTGCATGTGGGCGCACGTTGACGCCTCGTTGACATCTAGACTCGGCCGCGAATGGAAAAGACGGAGCCTAGGGTCGCGCTCGTCCACGACTTCCTGCTCGACCTGCGCGGGGCCGAGCGGGTCTTTCTCGCGCTCTGCGATCTCTATCGCGACGCCGACATCTTCACGGCCGTCTATGACCCGGTCGGCACCGAGGGGCGCTTCGCGCACCGTCGCATCCACACGTCGTTCCTGCAGAAGCTGCACCCCGACGCGACCTCGTTTCGGCGCCTACTGCCGCTCTATCCCTATGCGATGGAGGCGCTGGATCTCACCGGTTACGACCTCGTGCTGAGCAGCTCCTCGGCGTGGGCGCACGGCGTGCTGCCCTCCGAGCACGCGGTGCACGTCTGCTACTGCCACAACCCGTTCCGCTACGCCTGGAACGCGCGCGAGGCGACGCTGCGGGCGCGCGGGCCGGTCACGCGCGCTGCGCTCGGCATCGTGCTCCAGCGCTGGCGCCAGTGGGACTGGATCGCCGCCCAGCGCGTCGACCGCTACATCGCGAACTCCGAGACGACGCGCCGGCGCATCGCGCGCTACTTCACGCGCGACGCCGAGGTCGTCCATCCGCCGGTCGAGATCGAGCGCTTCGCGCCCGGGGTCGTCGGCGACCACTACGCCGTGCTCTCCGAGCTGATGCCCCACAAGCGGATCGAGCTGGCCGTGCGCGCGTTCAACCAGCTGCGCCGGCCGCTCGTGATCATCGGCGACGGGCCCGACGCGCGCCGCCTGCAGCGCCTCGCCGGCCCGACGATCCGCTTCACCGGACGCGTCACCGACACCGAGGTCGCACGGCTCCTGGCGACGTCGCGTGCGCTGGTCGTCACGGCAACTGAGGAGTTCGGCATCGCGGCGGTCGAGGCGCAAGCCGCGGGGCGGCCGGTCATCGCGCTCGACGAGGGCGGCGTGACCGAGACGGTCGCGCAGGGCCGCACCGGCGTTTTCTACGAGCACGCGACGCCCGAGGCGCTGGCCGAGGCGGTGGCCGCGTTCGACCCGCTCTCGGTCGACCCCGCCGACTGCGTCGCCAACGCGCAGCGCTTCGGCCGAGAGAGCTTTGCGGAGGAGATTCGCCTGAATGTCGACCGGGCGCTCGCGGCCGGTCCCGGCCCCCGCGGCGATCGGCACCGTCCGGCGCGCGGGCTGGCGCTCGCCGGCCGCCGCGCCGCGTGAGCGCCGAACCGCTCGTCCAGGGGGCTCGGCTTCGGGTTGCGGTCGTCGTCCCTAACCGGGACGGCCGGCGCTGGCTGCCCGGGCTTTTGGCGTCGCTGCGCGCGCAGACCCGCCAGGCAGACCGGGTGGTCGTGGTCGACGACGGCTCGCGCGACGATTCCGTGACGTGGCTGCGCAGCGAGGGCGTCGAGGTCGTGGAGCGCGGCGTCTCGAATGGCTTCGGCGCCGCGGCGAACGCGGGGTTCGCCGCGGTGGCGACCGGCGGCTGTGACGCGGTCGCGCTGATCAACACCGACGTCGTGCTGGCGCCCGACTGGCTGGCGCGGACCGTCGAGGTGTTGGAGGCCGTACCCGAAGCGGGCGCGGTGGCGTGCAAGATGGTGGGGATGGACGACTCGGGCCTAATTGATGACGCGGGCGACACGCTGCGGCGCGATGGCGTCTGCGAGCAGCGCGGGCGTGGGCGCCGCGACGACGGGCGCTTCGACGTTCCCGGCGAGGTGTGGGGTGCGTGCGCAGGCGCGGCGCTGTACCGGGGCACGGCGGTGCTGGAGGTCGGCGGCTTCGACGAGTCCTACGGGATGTACCTGGAGGATGTCGAGCTCGCGTTGCGCCTGCGGCTGGCGGGGTGGACGTGTCGCTACGAGCCTGTCGTCGCGCGCCACGCCGGCGCCGGCTCGGGCGCGGCCGTCGGCTTCTTTGTCGCGCGCAACACGCTGGTGCTGGCGGTGCGCTGGTTCCCGCTGGGGTGGGCGCCGTATGTGGCCTACCGGCAGGCGTCCTGGCTAGTGGATGCGGCGCGGCGCGGGCCTCGCGCGCTTGGTGAGCACCTGCGCGGGCTGGCCGCTGCGGTGCCGCGGCTGCCGGGCGCCTGGCGGGCGCGGCAGGGTCCCGGCGGGACCCAGCGGGCGGCGATGGAGCGGGCGGTGCCGGTGCGGCCGTGGCGTGGGCCGGCAGCCGGTGGCCATGCTCAGGCGGCGGAGTGACGGTGGCTGCGACGTCGCCGCAGCGGGAGCCGTCGGCCGGCTTCTTTCGCGTCTATGTGCACGTGTCGCCGCTGCGGCTCGTCGTCCTGGCACTGCTCAGCACGGCGTTTGCGGCGATTGACTACCGCGCCGGGATCGGCCCGCACGACGAAGGGCTGATGCTGCAGTGGGGCCATCGCATCGCCGGTGGCGAATGGCCCTATCGGGACTTCTGGTGTAACTACCTGCCGGGCGCGCCGCTGCTGCAGGCGGTGCTCGGCGACTCGCTGGTTGTTTGGCGGGTGGTGCGCGCGGTGCTGGCGGGTGTCTGCGCGGTGCTCGCCTACTTGCTGGTGCGGCGTGAGACCGTCAACGACCGCTGGGCGCTGGGCGCCTGGGCGGGCGTGACGGCGGCGATGGCGTGGCCGCTGACGCCGGGGCCCAACGCGCCGGCGCTGGCGCTGGCGCTCGGCAGCTTGCTGGCCGCGCGGCGTCGCCGCGGCTGGGCCGGGATCCTGGCGGGAGTCGCGTTCCTGTTTCGGCCCGAGATCGGGGTCGCCGCGGCGCTCGGCGCGTGGATCTTGGATGGGCGCCGTAGCTGGACGCCGCTGCTGTCGGCGGCGTTCGTGGCGTTGTTGGGGCTCTTGCCGTTCTTGGTGGTGTCGCCCGGCGACCTGCTCTCGCAGACGTTCGGCTTCGCGTTCAAGCAGCACCTGCAGCACTTGCCGTTCCCGCTCGCGCCGCACACCACCGACCCCAACAAGGTGCTGGAGCGGATGTTCCCAGCGTTGTTGGTGGTCTTCACCGTGCTCTGGGGCGCGGTGGTCCTGCCGCGTGGTCGCGGCGGCGCGCTGCTGCCGCTGATGGTGGTCGGCCTCGTGTATCTGCTGGCGCGCACCGACGAGTTCCACCTGGTGCCGCTGGCGGCGGTGTTGGCGATCGCGCTGGCGGCCGCGGCGGCGCGCGAGGGTCGCATGGCGCTCAAGGTGGCGCTGGCCGTGGGGTTGGCGCTGATCGTCGTACACGGCCTGGATCGTCAGCTGGGGAAGGTGACGGACGCCACCGCGCTGGCCGGCGTTGATCTGTCGGCGGTCGACGGCGTGCGCACGGCGCCGGACGATGCGCATGCGCTCGAGGAGCTCGCGGCGGCGGTCCGCCAGCGCTCGCGCGCCGGTGATTGGCTGCTCTCGGCGCCACCGCGGTATGACCGTGTCCGTGTCGGGGACACCATGTTGTACACGTTGCTGAACCGCAGGAACCCAACGCGCTACGACGTCGTGCAGCCTGGTGTCGTGACGACCGCCAAGGTGCAGCGCGAGATGCGCGCGGCGCTGCAGCGGACGCAGACCAGGCTCGTCGTCCGCTGGCTCGCGCCGGTGGCGCGGGATGTCGAGGACAACGACTCGGGAAGGTCGTCGGGCGTGACGTTGTTGGACGAGTACATCCGGGCGCACTACGCGCAGGTGGGGCGCTACGGCGATTACCTGCTGCTGGCGCGGCGCTGAGCTGAGCGTTGTTGGCGTTCAGCGCGGGCGTTGGTCGGGCGCGCGGCGTGGTTTGTTGGCGGCGAAGGAGTGAGCGGGGTTGGTCGCGCGCGGCGCCTGGAGTCGTCCGCGTGCGCCCGGGCGGGCGATTCGGGTCCGAATCGTAGATCCGGGTCGTTCTGGCCTCCACTATTGGGGTCAGAACGACCCGGATCCCGGTCGACGATTCCGCTCCGCATCGCCCGCGCCGTACCCAGCCGCACGCCGCGTACTGAACACCACCAACGCTCGCGCCCCTACAAATCCCGCCGCGCGAACGCCCAGCCCGCCGCGGCGAGCACGAGCGCGAGGTAGATGATCGCCCACGGGATCAGCAGCGGCCCCGCGTCATGCGAACCCCCAAGCGGGCCGAGTTGGACGATCGCGCCCGTGACGCCCGGCACGTCCTGAACGAGCAGGCGCAGCGCGTCGCGGTAGAGCGCCTCGTAGGGCAGGACCCAGGAGGCGGTCGCGGAGATGTGCTGCAACGTGGGGGAGGGGATCGCGTCGCCGATCGCGCCCAACAGGCCCGCGAGCAGGCCCGCGCCGTAGGCCATCAACATGAGGATGCCGTTGGCGGTGGCGCCGAGGAAGACCGAACCCAGCAGCGACAGCGCGGCCACCAGCACGGCGCCGCCCGCGAGCCGGAAAGCGGAGCCGAAGGGGTGCGCGGGCCACCAGTCGCCGATCGCGCCGGTGATCAGGATCGCGCCGAAGTACACGATCAACACGTAGATCGCGCTGACCGTCGCGGCGGCGAGGAAGCGGCCCAGGAGGTACTGGCCGCGGCCCAGCGGCCGGACGACGAGCGGCTGCAGGAGCCCGCGCTCGGCGTCCCCGCGCACGGCGCCGGCGGTCAGGAACGTCGCCAGCACGATGCCGAGGAAGAGGCCGCCGAACATCGCCAGTCCGACGATCGTCGAGCCGGCCAGCGCGACGGGATCCAGTCCGGTGCTCGAGTTGCCGATGCCGCTCAAGTCGTTGAACAACGCGTGACAGCCCCAGGCGTAGAGGCCGCCGAAAACGACGGTCAGCACGAGCACGACGAGCAGCACGCGGCGCCGCAGCGCCTCCTGCAGCGCGTGCTGGGCGACGATCAGGATGCCGTTGTTCATCGTGCGTCGGCCACCGTGTCGAGGTAGACGTCCTCCAGCGAGGAGCGCCGCACCTGCACGCCGTAGACCTGCTCGCCGGCGGCGACCAGCTCGGCGACGATCCGCGGGACGTCGTCGCGTGCGGCCCCGTCGAAGCGCCGCACGCCACCGGCCAGCTCGACCTCGACGCTGCTGCCACCCTCCAGATCCGCCGGCGTGCCGGCGGCGACGACCAGCCCCTTGTCGATGATCACCACGCGGTCGCAGACCTGCTCGACCTCGCTCAGCAAGTGCGTGTTCAACAGCACTGCGACACCGCGGCGGCGCAACTCCTCCAACAAGTCGCGCACCGTGCGCCGCCCGCCGGGATCGAGCGCGCTCGTTGGCTCGTCGAGCAGCAGCAGCCGCGGATCGCCGATCATCGCCTGCGCCAGGCCGAGCCGCTGCTGCATGCCCTTCGACATCGCCTCGACCCGGGTGCCCGCGTCCATCTCCAACCGGACGAGCTCCAGCAGCTCACCACGCTCTCGAGCGCCGCCGTCGGAGCCGGTCAGCCGCTGATGCAGGACGAGCACCTCGTCGGCCGTGCACCAGCCGGGGAAGCGAAAGAGCTCGGCGAGATACCCGAATGGCCGCGCGACCGCGACGTCGCCGTCGGTCGGTCGCACCAGTCCGCAGGCGATCTTGGTCAGCGTCGACTTGCCGGCGCCGTTGGGCCCGAGCAACCCCACCAACTCGCCCTCGCCGATCTCCAGGTCGACGCCGCGCAGCGCCTCATGGCGGCCGTAGCGCTTGTGCAGGCCGGCGATCGCCAGCGCCGCGCTCACGCCGATACTCCGATCGCCGCGGGAAGGAGCCCCAGGCGAGTTCCCGCACGGAAGCCGAGCCTCAAGGCGAGGCCTTCCGCGGTCAAGCGGTCAACACCAGCGGCGCGCCGTCGGTGATCATGATCGTGTGCTCCGCGTGGGCCGAGAGCGAGCCGTCGGCCGTGCGGACGACCCACTCGCCGTCCTCGACGACCTCGCCGTCGCCCGCCGCGATGATCGGCTCGATCGTGATGATCAGGCCCTCGGTAAGCACCGGTGAGGGACCCGGCTGGGCGACGGAGAAGACCGTCGGCTCCTCGTGGATGCGTCGCCCGATGCCGTGGCCGGTTAGCGCAGCGCAGACCGAGAAGCCGCGCTGCTCGATCTCGGCCTGCACGGCGACGCCGATGTCGTTGACCGTTGCGCCAGCGGTCGCGGCCGCCATCCCGCGCTTGAGCCCGGTCTCGGCCGCGCCGATCAGCTTGACCGCCGACGGCTTGGCCTTGCCGACGGCGACCGTGCGGCACGCGTCGGCGTAGAAGCCGTTGAGCTCGGCGGTGACGTCGAGCTTGACCAACTCGCCCTCGCGCAGCCGCCGCGGGCCCGGGATGCCGTGGACGGCCTCGTCGCCGACCGAGATGCAGATCGCGCCCGGGAAGTCGTAGTCGAGCTGCGGCCCGGACTGCGCGCCGTGCGCGGCGAAGACGCGTGCGGCGGCAGCGTCGAGCTCACCGGTCGTGATGCCGGGGCGGACCAGCTTGCGCAGCTCGCGGATGGTCTGGGCGACGACCTTGCCCGCGGCCTGCAGGCCGGCGAGCTCCTCGGGGGTGTCAGCGGACATGGCGCTCAGGCTAGAACAGCGGGGCGTCTGGTAGAACCAGCCGATCGTCGCCGCCCCTTCCGAGCCCGTCCGTGCCGGCACCACGCTCGCGACCCTCGTGGCCCGCGGCGCCGTCGTCGTGGCGTGCGTCGTCGCGGTCGTGGTCTTCACCCACCGGCGCGCCGATGCTGCGACGTGCGACCGCGCCAGGACGGCGCTGTTCTCCGACGGTCTGCGCCACACCGCGCCCGCCGCCACCGTCCGTGACGTCGTCGACACCTGCGCAGACCCCGAGGAGATCGCGGTCGCTGCGGCGGGCGTGAGCGCCTCTGGGCACCCGGACGTCGCCGCGGCCATGGCGCGCAAGGCGATCGCCGCCGGGCCACGGGAATTCGCGGCGTGGGCGGCCTTGGCGCAGGCGCTGGCGCGCGACGATCCGGCCGGCGCGGCGCGCGCCGCCCGCCGCGCCGAAGCGCTCAACCCGCGCTGGCGGCCTCCGAAGACGACGGCCGCGCCGCAGGGCGCGGCCGGTTCCGCGGGTCCTTGAGGCGCAGGAACGGACGCTCCACCAGGTAGTAGCTCGCGGCGCCCATGAGGATCGCGCCGCCCACGACGACGATCATCAGGTCGAGGTAGGGCAGGCCCGGCGCGGAGTCCAGGAAGCCGCGGGCGATCAGCCAGTCCAGGAACGGGTCGTGGTAGAGGAAGATCCCGTAGGAGATCGCGCCCAGCCACAGCGCGAGCGGATGGCCGAGCAGGCGGCGGATGGCCGCCGAGACGCCCCGGGCCGCCCCGGTCGGTGCGATCGCCGGCAGCGCCACGAGCACGGCGATTGCGAGATACAGCACATGCCCCACGATGTTCTCCAACGGCGTCGGCGACGAGCCGAGCCCGCGCGGGAGACCGCTCGCATAGGCGGCCAGCAGGTAGGCGACGAGCGCCGCGCCCCAGCACGCGGCGGGCGAGGCGATCAATGGGCGCAGCAGCCACGGCGCGGGCCGGTCCTCGAGCCACAGGCTCAGCAGCGCCATCCCCATGCCGCCGGCAAACCAGGCGAGGTGCGCGGGATAGCTGATCACCCACAGCGACGTGTTCTGGATCAGCACCGCGGCCGTCCGGAACGCGATGCCGAAGACGGCCAGCGCGCCGACGGCCCACAGCTCGGCGCGCAACTGCGCGGCGCGCGGGCGCCCGGCCAGCAGTCGTCCCGCGACGACGACCCACAGCGGGAGCGAGAGATAGAACAACACCTCGATCGACAGCGTCCACGCTGGGTTGATTCCCGAGAACAGCGAGTAGATGTTGTAGGGCTGCAGGAAGAACGCGTACCGCCACCAGCCCAGCGCGAAGGTCACCCAACCGACGCCGGCCGTGACCGCCAGCGCGACCCAGTACCCCGGCAGGATTCGCAGCGCGCGGCGGCGCAGGTAGTGCGTGACGGTCGAGGAAGGCCGGCCGTCGACGCGGGCGGCGACGAACGGTCGGTAGAGCAAGAAGCCCGACAGCACGAAGAAGAGCGCGACGCCCACGTTCAGGCGCGCGGTGAGCGCGCCGACGATCTGATGCTGGCTGAACCCCGACCGGTCGCTGACGTGGAGGACGACGACCGAGAGCGCGGCGATCGCGCGGACGCCGTCGAGCATCGGGAAGCGGGGATGGCCTGGCGGCGGAGCGACGGAGGCGGCGACGTGGGGGTCGGCCGGGTCCGGCTCGGCTGGAGCGGTTCGCGCCGGCGTTGCGTGTCGAGCAAAGGCTCCATGTGCACCAAAGGTCGACACGGACGTGACCGCGCTTGGGTCGCGGTCGTCGCCGCGCAGGCCCGTGCGGGCGAGCAGTAGCCCGGCCAGGATCGCCGCGACGCCGGTCAGCGCCGGCACCTGCCAGTCCCAGTCGACCGAGGCATGTAACAACCAGGCGACGAGCGCCGCCGCCGGGCCCGCGGCCAGCACTGCATCCTCACCATGCAGCCGGCGCGCCGCCAGCCCGACGCCGCCGACGATCAACGCCAGCAGCGCCAACCCCACGAGGCCGAGCTCCGACGCCGTCTCCAACTCGATCGAGTGCGCGTTGCGGACGCGCTCGGCGATGTCACGCTCCCGCAGCCACGTCTCGCCGAAGCTGCCCGCGCCCTCGCCGGCGAGCGGATGGTCGGCCCACGAGCGGATCGCCACGCGCCAGTAGGCCGAGCGGTTGCTGCCCGCCGCGGTGAGACGCGACGTCGAGGCCCCGAAGGTCTGGGAGCCGGCGTCGCTGCGATCGGCCAGGGCGGCCACGAACGGCAGCACGGCGACGACGGCAAGGGCCGCGACGGCGGCGCCGCGCCAGCCCCGCGGCAGCGCCAGCCAGGGCCTGCAGCGCCCTTCGACAAGCAGATGCGCACCGGCGACCGCCAGCGTCGCGGCGACCAGCAGGATGAGGCTGGCCGCGCCTTGGCGCTCGCGCAGATCGACGGAGCCTACGAGCGCCCGCACGCCGTCAAACGGCGCGGTCGCCGCGATCCCCAGGCCGGTGGCGGCCGCGGCGAGGACGGCCGCGCGCGCCTGGGCGCGCGACGGCACCAGCACGACGAGGACGAGGACGCCCGCGATCGT
Source organism: uncultured Conexibacteraceae bacterium (assembly GCA_963836485.1). Lineage (GTDB taxonomy): Bacteria > Actinomycetota > Thermoleophilia > Solirubrobacterales > Solirubrobacteraceae > Baekduia. Next base: position 70,499 of record CAWIJS010000011.1, read on the forward strand.
CGCCGCGATCGCCGCGCGCGAGAAGCTGAGGTAGAGCCCGGCGCCAAGCAGCGGCAGCGCGGCGGCCCCGAGCGCGCGCAGCCAGCCCTGCCTCGTCTCGTCACCCGCCAGCCGTGCGGCGAGCACGAGGCCGAGGCCGGCGAGCGCGCCCATCGCGTTCCAGTAGGTCAGCGGCTGGTCGAGCCGGCCGCCGGCCCGCGGTGAGACCGCCAGCGCGAGCAATCCTGGAACCAGCCGCCCGGCCACGCCGTACCCGACGACCGCGACCGCGCCGAGCGCCAGCGCCGGCTCGGCCAGCCGCGCCACGGCGCGCCGGCGCAGCAGCAGCGCCGCCGCGGCGACGGTGGCCAGGTAGAGCGCCGAGAGCTCGAAGGCGACGTCGGCCCGCCCGTGGGTTGGCGCCCACGTGCGCGCCAGCAGCGTCCACGCGGCGAAGCCCGCAAGACCCCCCAGCGCCCAGCATGCCGCCGCCGTCGCCGGCCACGGCGGGCCCGGCACGAGCGCTACCGCGAGGGCCAGAATCACGAAGGCGCCCACCGTGGCCGACAGGCGCGAGACGTCGGTCGCCCCGCCGCTGGAGAACCCCACGACCGCAGGCCCCGCGAGCAGCGCCGCGGTGGGGAGGAGGGCTGCGCCGCGCGGCATTCGGGAGTAGCCTAGACGGGCCCCGGACGCCGGCACGTCGCGGCAGGTCGGTCGGCCACCTCGACGTATGCGCCGCCGCTCCATCACGTCCGGACTCGTCCTGTTGGCCTATGCCTTGGCGTTGGTCCAGCGCCCTGGCGACGTGGTCGCCGACACCAAGGTCGACCTCTACGTCGCGCCCGCGCGCTTTCTCTCCAACGTGCTGTCGGTGTGGTCGCCGACCACCGACCTCGGCCACGTCTTCGGCGCCCAGTACAGCGGCTACGCGTGGCCGATGGCGCCGTGGTTCGCGCTCGGCGACGCGCTCGACGTGCCGACCTGGATCGTCCACCGGCTGTGGCTCGGGACGTTGTTGGCGCTGGCCGCGATCGGGATTGTCCGGCTGTTGGATGCGCTCGCGACCCCTCGCCGCGGTGTGCTGCACGTCGCCGCCGGCGTGCTGTTCATCGTCAACCCCTACGTCACGGTCTACGCGAACCGGACGAGCATCTCGTTGCTCTCCTACGCGGCGCTGCCGTGGCTGCTGCTCGCGGTCCACCGGGGCCTGCGCGAGCCGCGCGGCTGGCGCTGGCCAGCGGTCTTCGCGCTCGTGCTCGCGTCGACCGGCGGCGGCGTCAACGTGGCGGTGACCGCCTGGCTGCTGGTCGGTCCGGCGTTGTTGGTGGTCTACGAGCTGCTGTGGGGTGGCGTGCCGTGGCCCGCCGCGCGCCGGACCGTCGCGCGGCTGGTGGCGGTCAACGTCGTCGCGCAGCTGTGGTGGATCATCCCGGTGCTGATCCAGGGCGTTGCGGCGCCGAGCTTCCTGCCGTTCAGCGAGCAGCCGGGAACGATCTGGTCGACGACCTCGATCCCCGAGTCGCTGCGGCTGATGGGCTTCTGGACGAGCTACGTCGGCGTCGGCTTCGGCGGCATCTTGCGGCCGTTCCAGGGCTCGGCGCCGGCGTTGCTCTTCCTGCTGCCAGTGGTCTTGGCGGGGTTGGCCGTGCCGGCGATGGCGCTGAGCGGCTTCGTGGTGACGCGGCGCTGGCGCTACGCCCCGTTCTTCTTGTTGTTGACGCTGGTCGGCGTGCTGATCATGTCGGTCGGCTGGCCCAACGGCACGCCGCTGCGGCGCGTGGCGACCGGCGCGTACTACCGCGTGGAGTCGATCGAGTTCCTGCGCACGACCTACAAGGCGGGGGCGCTGGTGGCGCTCGGCCTGGCGGCGCTGGGCGGCGCGGCGTTCGACGCTGCCTGGCAGTGGGTGGGCGCGCGGGTGCCGTGGCGGCGCGTGGCGCTGGGCGGCGTCGCGGCCGGGGCGGTCGCGCTCGCGGCCTGGCCGTTGGTCACCGGCCGCGCGCTGGAGCGCCAGCTCGCGTTTGACCTGCCGCTGGCCTGGCGCTCGGTGGCCGCCGACCTCGACCGGCGGCCTGCGTCAAGCCGGGCGATGGAGGTTCCCGGGCAGCTGTTTGCCTTCGCGACCTGGGGCGGGACGATCGATCCGGTCCTCCCGGCGCTGACCGACCATCCCGCGACCACGCGCTGGGTCGTCCCGTTCTCTGACCGGCGGGCGACGGAGCTGCAGTGGACGGTCGACGGGCTGATCACGCAGGAGCGCCTGAAGCCCGGGCAGCTGCCGCCGTTGCTGGATCTCCTCGGGGTCGGCGACCTCGTCGTCGCCGCCGACGGCGACCGTAGCCGCAGCGGCCAGGCGCCGGTCGCTGATGTCATTCGCGAGCTCCGCAGCCAGCACGTGCTCACCGCCGGCACGCGGCGCTATGGGCCGACCGTCCTCGGAGCGTCAGGAGCCGGCCAGCTCACCGGCGGCCTGCGCGTGCCGGAGATCACCCGCAGCGAGGTGCGCACCGGCGGCATCGTGCGCGTGCTGCCCCAGGCCCGCCCGGTGATCGTCGACGGCGGTGCGGGTGGAATCGCGGCGCTGGCGGCGTTCGGCGCGCTGGACCCGGGCCGCGCGCTGAGCTACGCGCCGGACCTCGGCGCGGCGGGCATCCGCGCCGCCGCGCGCCCCGGCGCCACAATCGTCATCAGCGACGCCAACCGGCGCCGGGCGTTCGTGGCGTCGCGCCCGCGCGGGCAGGTCGGGCCGACCCTCCCGGTTGGCGAAGGCATCAGCGCCGACGGGGCGCTCCTGGATCCGTGGCTCGGCGATCCGGCGTCGGAGACCGTTCAGCAGCTCTCAGGGATCGCGAGCATCACGGCGCCCGCTTCGCCACAGGTGACGCAGTTCCCGGAGCGCCGACCGTTTGCCGCGGTCGACGGCGACCCGTCCACCGCATGGCTCGCTGACCGTGCGCTGGAGCGCCCGCGCCATCGGCTGACCGTGACCTTCGACGCGCCGCGCGACGTCGCGGCGATCGACCTGATGCCCTACTCCGACAGCCACGGCCGCGTCGAGGAGGTCGCCGTCGCCGGCCGCCGCTTCCGCGTGCACCGCGGCTGGAATCACCTGACGCTGGGGCTTCGCCACGCACGATCGCTCACCATCGTCCTGACGAAGGTCTCCGAGCCCGAGCACGGCAGCGGCGCGGCCGGGGGAATCCGCGAGTTGCGCATCCCCGGCGTCACGGTGCACGAGGCGCTGCGCCCGCCGGTTCTGGCCGAGACCGCGCTGCGCGGCCGCGACCTCTCCGGCGTCGGGCTCGACTACCTGCTGGAGCGCACGACGGCCGACCTGCCGCTGCTGCCCTCGCGCTACGTCGGCGAGCGTGGCGCGGGGCTGCTGCGCGACGCGCAGGACCCCGAACGTCAGCTCTCGCGGACGCTCGATCCACCCGTGGCGCGGCGTTACGCGGTCGACGCGTGGACGACGATCGATCCGCGGACGGCCGATGACGTCCTCGACGAGCTGGTGCGCGGGCCGGGGGTCGTCCGCGGCCCGGTGGCGGTGACGTCGTCGTCGCGATTCGACGGGCTCGCCCGCCATCGTGCGTCGGGAGTGTTCGACGGCGGCGACCGCTCGTGGATCGGCCAGTGGATCCCCGGGCGCCCGGCGTGGCTGGGGTGGACGGTGCGCGCACCGCGGACCGTGACGCGCATGGTGCTGGCGCCGCCGCCGGTCCGTGTGCGCCGACCGACGCGCGTGCGCCTCACCGTCGACGGTCGCGCGCAGGCTGACGTCGACGTCGGGCCGCTGGGGCTGGTGACGCTCCCGCACGCCGTGCGCGGGCGCCGCTTCCGCCTCGACATCCTCGACGCGCGCTTTCCCACCGGGACCTCCGGGCAGGACCGCCAGCGGCGGGCGGTGGGCATTGGTGAGGTCTTGGGCGCGGGCGTGCCGGTGTTGCGCACCCCCCGCCGCGGCAGCGTCGTGCTCCCCTGCGGCGTCGCGGCGGTCCGGATCGCCGGCGGTGTGGTCGGACTCGGGGGAACCGTCGACCGTGCGGCGCTGGAGGCGGGCCGGCCGCTGCGCTTGCACGGCTGTGGGCCGCCGGCGGCACTGCCCGCGCGCCGCGTGGCGGTCGCCGGCGTCGACCGACCGTTGCGCGTCGACGCGCTGCGGCTGGCCTCGGGGAACTCGCTCACGACGCTGTCCGGGCTCACCGGTCGCGTCCTCGACAGCGGCAAGCCGTCGTCCGACGCGCGCCGCGGCGTCCGGATCGCCGTCGACGCGCCGTCGTGGCTGGTCTTCGGCGAGAGCTACGACCAGCACTGGCGCGCGACGTGCGACGGTCGCTCGCTGGGCACGCCGCGACCCATGCAGGGCTACGCCAACGCTTGGCCCGTCACGCGCGGCTGCCGCACCGTCGACTTCACCTACAACCTGCAGCGCGCGGCGACGGCCGGCTACCTGATCTCGCTCGTCGGCTGCGCGCTCCTGTTGTTGGTGGCCTTGATTGGCTTCCGTCGGCGGCGCCGTGCGACCGCTGGTGAGCAAGAGGACGACGACGGTCCGCGACCGCTGCTCCTGCCGCCGGTCGGCGCGCGCGGACACCTGGCGCTCGTGCCGGCACTCACCGCCGTCGTGGCGATCGGGCTGGCCTTCGGCCTGCGCGCCGGAGCGGTGGCGGCGGTCGCGTTCGCGGTGATCGCGTGGCGCGGCATCAGCGACCGCGCACTGGGCCTCATCGCCGTACTCCTGCTCGGCGTCGGCGTGCCGCTGGCCTACGTCGTCGCCACCATCGTGCACAGCGACGAGGGCGTCGGCGGCAACGCCACCGACTTCGGCGCCAACCGCATGGCGGCGCACTGGATGGCGCTCGCGGCGCTGATCGCGCTCGCGCTGCTCCTGGTACGGACGCTGCGCGCACAGCGCACGCCGGCGACGATCAGTAAGGCCAGGGCCCGCGGCGCAGGCGCGCGAGGATGAGCGCCTTGAGCACCACGTTGCGGGCAAACCACGGCAGCTGGGCCAGCTGGCGCAGCGCGCTCGCCGGGCCGCCGCGCCGCCGGCGGTACTCGGCCAGCGAGCCCGAGCGGCCGACGTAACTCCATGCGCCGAAGGTGACGTGGCGCAACAGCGCGAGCGTGACGCCAATCGACGAGAACGAGTCGTGGACCAGCATCGTGCCGTCCGGACGCACGCGGCCACCCCAGCGGACGAGGTCGTCGCCGGCCGCCCGGAAGCGGTGCGCGCCATCGACGTAGAGCAGGTCGACCGGTCCGTCGACCGCGTCGAGGGCCTCGGAGGACAGCGCCCGCACGTGCTCCACGGCCTCGCTCACGCCGTGGCGCCCGAGGTTGGCGTGAAACGCCGCGTAGTCGTCCTCGCCGCGCGCGTGGTCGGCCGCGATCTCCTGTGGTCCGCGGTCGGAGCCGAGGTGCGGGTCGATGCAGACGACGCGGGTGCCCGCGGGCGCCGCCGCTGCGAGCACGACCGCCGACTTGCCTCGGAACGACCCGATCTCCACAACCGTCGCACCACCATCCAGGCGCTGTGCCGCAGCGCGCAGGCGGTCGGCCTGCGCGTCGGTCAGCCAGCCCTCGATATCGGCAGGGGCGCTCACGCGACGGCCGACCCTACTAGCCTGCCGTCGGTGAGCGTGACCGCCGCAGACCTGCCGCGCGGACCCGCGCGCTTTCGCACCCTCTGGCGTCTTTGGCGCAACGAGCGCGCCAACCCGGAGCCGTTCTACCGCCTGCTGGCCGCCTACGCCGTCGAGGACCTCGACGCCCATCACGGCCCGCTCGCCGGCCAGACGATCGCCGACCTCGGCTGCGGCCCCGGCTACTACACCTATGCCTTCCGCGACCGCGGCGCCGTTGTCATCCCGATTGACAACTCGACCGACGAGCTGGAGCTCGGCGGCACGCCGCCACCCGGCTACGTCCTCGGCGACGCCGGCGCACTGCCGCTCGACGACGGCTCCGTCGACGGCGTCTTCTGCTCCAACATGCTCGAGCACACACCCTCGGCCGCGCCGATCGTCACCGAGATCGAGCGCGTGCTCAAGCCGGGCGGCTGGGCCTATATCTCCTGGACCAACTGGTACTCGCCGTGGGGCGGACACCTCATGGCGCCCTATCACTACCTCGGGCCGACACTCGGGCCTCGCCTCTACGAAAAGCGCCACGGCAAGCCCGACAAACACGCCTACGGCGACACGCTCTGGGCCTGCCACATCGGCGCGACGCTGCGCCTCGTCCGCAGCCACCCCGGCCTGCAGATCACCCAGGTCGAGCCCCGCTACTGGCCCTGGGCCAGGCCGGTCATGAAGATCCCAGGCCTCCGCGAGCTCGTCTCGTGGAACTGCGTCATCCGCGTCCGCAAGCGCTAGCCGCCCTCAGCGCTCGGCGCGTGCGATCAGTGCTGCGCAGGCCTCGAGCGCTTCGAGGTGTGGCGCTTCGTCCTCGGGCACATCGGCGAGGATCTCGGTCTCGGCACCCTCGAACAGGTTGCCGATGAGCGTGGCGAGGGCGCGTGGCGGCATCGGCAGCTCGACGCCGCCCTCGGTCTGGAGGCGCTCGAGGCGTGCCTCGATGAGCTCGCGCCAGCCGCGTTGGGTCGTGCGCCAGCGTTCGGCGAGCTCGGGGTCGGCGAGCCCGGCGCTCCACAGCTCCCAAAGGATGCGCACGTAGCCGGAGCGGATGTCTTCGCGCAGGTAGTCGCAGGCGGTACGCCACTGGTCGGCAAACGACCGGTCGTCGCTGAACATCTTCTGCTGGCGCTCGAGCAGTCGCTCCGTGAGGTCTTCGAGGACGGCGAGGAGCAGTCCGCGCTTGGAGCCGAAGTGGTAGTGAACCAATGAGAGTCGTACATCGGCACGGTCGGCGACGGCGCGCATCGAGGTCGCGGCGTAGCCCTCCTCGCGCAGGAGATCGCCGGCGGCGGTGAGCAGTTGCGCGCGTGTGGAGCGACCCCGTGCGATCCGGAGGTCGCCACTTGGTGCTGCCGTCTCGTGCTCATGGGTGTCGGGGGTTGCCATACGCCGCACTCTACGATAGAAGTTAGTTGGTCGCCCGACCAACTAACGTTCTCGAGGGGCAGGATGAGCATCGCCGAGCGGGTCAACACCGAGCAGGGCAACGCGAACGAGCAGTCTCGAGCGCGGTATCCGGACGAGCAGGGCTACGTCGAGCGGGACGGGGTGCGCGTCTTCTACGAGGTCTACGGCACCGGTGAGCCGACGATCCTGCTGTGCCCGACCTGGACGCTCGTGCCCTCGCGGGTGTGGAAGATGCAGATCCCTTACTTCGCCCGTCATCACCGCGTGGTCGTCTTCGATCCGCGTGGAAACGGGAAGAGCGACCGGCCTCGGACGGTCGAGGCCTATGCCGAGGCGGAGTTCGCCCAGGACGCGCTGGACGTTCTTGATGCGACGGGGACCGAGCGCGCGATCGTCGTCGGGCTGTCAAAGGGCGCCCAGCGCGCGCTGCTCGTCGCCGCAGAGCATCCCGAGCGCGTGCTCGGCCTGGTGCTCATCGGACCGTTCTTTCCGGCGAGTTGGTCGCCGGCCAGCGTGGCCGCCCGGGTCATGGCTCGTCCGCTCCTGGCGAAGCGCTTCCTGCGCAAGCCACTGACCACACGGGGCTTCGCGAAGTTCAACGGGCTCCACTGGCGCAACGACTACCGCGACTTCGTCGCGTGGTTCGCCGCCACGGCGACCAACGAGGCGCACTCGACCAAGGGCTTTGACGACGTCGTCGCATGGGGCCTGCAGACCGACCCCGAGACGCTGATCCGCACGTGGATGGCCGACAACGCCGCGCCCCTCACGCGACGCGACCAGCTCGAGCTCGCCCGCCGCGTGCAGTGCCCGGTGCTGGTGATCAACGGCACCGACGACAAGCTGACCAACATCGCCGACGCCGAGCTGCTCACCAAGACCACCAACGGGAGGCTGCTCGCGCTGGAGGGTGGCGACCACGTGCCGGAGGTTCGTCGCCCCGTCGCCGTCAGCCTCGCCATCCGCGAGTTCGTCGACCCGTCCTTCCGCCGGGATCCCACGGTCCATCGCACCGACGGCCGGCCCCGCGCGCTGTATGTCTCCTCGCCGATCGGTCTCGGCCATGCGCGCCGCGACGTGGCGATCGCGCGTGAGCTGCGCACCCTCGTCCCGGACCTGCAGATCGACTGGCTCGCCCAGGACCCGGTGACGCGCGTGCTGGAGGCAGAAGGCGAGCGCATCCATCCCGCGAGCAAGCATCTGGTCAGCGAGTCGGCGCACTTCGCAGCGGAGTCCGCCGGACACGAGCTGCAGTGCTTCCAGGCGATCCGGCGGATGGACGAGATCCTGACCGCGAACTACATGGTCTTCGACGACGTCGTGGGGGAGACCGCATACGACCTGTGGATCGGCGACGAGGCGTGGGATCTCGACTACCACCTGCACGAGAACCCGAGCCGCAAGCGCGCGCCGTTCGCGTGGCTGACGGACTTCGTTGGCTGGCTGCCGATACCCGAGAACGGCGAGCGCGAGGCGTTCGTGGCGGCCGACTACAACGCCGAGATGGTGGAGCACGTCCGTGACCATCCGGAGATCCGCGACCAGGCGATCTTCGTCGGCGACCCCGACGACATCGTCGGGGACCGGCTCGGCCCGGACCTTCCGGGGATCCGCGAGTGGACCGAGCGCAACTTCGACTTCGCCGGCTACATCACCGGCTTTGACCATGTCGAGCTGCGCGACCGGGAGCGCCTCCGCGCCGAGCTGGGCTACCAGCGGCACGAGCGCGTCTGCGTGGTCACGGTCGGCGGCTCAGGCGTGGGCGCGGACCTGCTGGCGCGGGTGATCGCGGCCTTCCCGGAGGCTGCGAGGCTCGTTCCCGAGCTGCGGATGATCGTCGTGGCCGGGCCACGCATCGACCCGGCGACGCTGGGCGAGCCGGCCGCTTTCGAAGGTCTGGAGGTCCATGCCTACATCAAGGACCTCCACCGCCACCTTGCCGCGTGCGACCTCGCCGTGGTCCAGGGCGGGCTGACGACGACGATGGAGCTGACCGCCGCACAACGGCCGTTCCTCTTCTTCCCGCTGCGCAACCACTTCGAGCAGCGCTTCCACGTGGCCCATCGGCTTGCCCGCTACCGCGCGGGCCGCCGGATGGACTTCGACCACGCAACCCCCGACCTCATCGCCCAAGCCATCGCGCAGGAGATCGGCCGTGACGTCGACTACCGCCCGGTGGAAGTGGACGGCGCCCGCCGGGCCGCCCAACGCATCGCCGAGTTGCTCAACTAACGAAAAGGAGAACACACCATGCGATCCATCCCACGTGAGGACGTCCCGGTCGTCATCGCCGACAACGGCGTCGAAGTCCGTCTGCGCGACGCGGACGGTCTCTCCGTCGGCTTCGTCCGGCTGCCGGCCGGCGCCGACCTGCGCCCCGCGACCAAAGGCCTCCCGAACGACCTCTGCCCGTGCCCGCACTGGGGGTACATGATCAAGGGGCGCGTCCGGATGCACACGCAGGACGGCCACCAGGACTTCGTCGCCGGCGAGGCGTTCCACTGGGCTGCCGGCCATGCCCCGGAAGCGCTCGAGGACTCCGAGTACGTCGACTTCTCGCCGACCGAGGAGTTCCGGCGGGTGATCGAGCACATCACGTCCGGAGCCGCCGCGTCTGCGTGACGGCGGTCAGGCGGCCGGCATCGAGGCCGTCGCCGCCACCGGCCGCCGAGTTCGCAGCCCCAGCGCCAAGACGGCCGAGGCGGCGACGAGCTGGAGGCCGAGGACGACGGTGGCGAACGACAGCAGCGTGAAGTCGCCGGCGCTGAGCAGGAACGGTTCGACGATGGCGACGATGCCGAGCACCCAGACGAACTTCAGCTCGCCCAAGGCCACCATGTACTGGACGGTCAGATAGGCGACGGCCAGCAGCGTCATCGCGACGCCGAGGACCGGTAGCGCGTCGGCGGCCAGCGTCAGGTCGGGGCCGAAGGCGACCTTCATCAGGAAGTGGGGGATGAGCGCGAAGATCAGCAGCGCGGGCGTCGCGATCGCGGCGAGCACCGCCAGGGCGCGCAGCAACGCCGGGCGCGGGTCCAGCCCGGCGGCGGCCCGGCGGGTCGCCTCGGGCAGCAATTGCAGCCCGACACCGATCGCCACCCAGACCACCGACTTGGCGGCGACCGCGGCGGCCGCGTAGGAGCCGGCGCCGTCGCCGGAGAACTGGTGGCGCCCGACGATCACGTCGACGTTCTGCAGCGCGGCCAGGAGGAGCAGGCCGACGATCGGGATCCAGTTGTCGCCGACCAGGCCCAGCAGCGGCCGCGCGGTGCCACCGTCCACCGCGTCGGCCTCGACAGGTGGGCCGAGACGCCGCGCCAGCACGCGCCCGAGCCACAGCGCCATCAACACGAACGCCAGCGGGTTGCCGAGATAGGCGCCGGTGACGCCGAGCCCCACGCCCCACAGCACCAGGGCGCAAGCGACGCGCGCGCCGGCTTCGCCGACGATCGACATCCCGACCGGCTCGTAGAGCCGCAGACCCTGCAGGACGCCACGCTGCAACGACAACAACAACCACAGCGAGCCCGTCGCCGGCAGCCCGGCGACCGCCCACGGATGCTCAGAGGTCCCCAGCAGGTCGGCCAGTGGCTGGCGGATGACGACGCCGAACACCCCGAGAACCACGGTCGCGATGACCAGCTGACGCGTCCATGTCTGCAGCGTGGCGCGCAGGCGCCCGTCGGTCCCCAGATGGCCGAGCGTCGCCTCGCGCGCCGCGGCGACCTGGATCGACTGCCCACCGACCATGAGGATCAAGAAGCCGGAGATGATCGCGGCCAGCGCGCCGTAGCCGTCGGCGCCGAGCAACCGCGTGAACAACACGACGAAGACGAGCTGGATCGCGTTGTTGAGCAGCGTCGCCGCGGCCAGGCCGGCCGCCGCGCCGGTCTCCGAGCGACGCAGCGCATCGCGCAGCCGCGAGCGCTGCGCCTCGGCGACCTGGTCGAGCACCGCGAGGTTGGCCTGCGCCGTCGCGTCCCAGGTGAAGCCGCGGGCGCGGGCGCGGGCCGTCTCGCCGAGCTCGTCACGGCGCACCGGGTCGGCGACCAGCGCCGCGACCTCGGTCGCCAGCTGGTCCGGCGTGTCGGCCAGGAGCCCCGTCTGCCCGTCGACGATCGACTCCGGCAGCCCGCCGACGGCCATCGCCGCGCTCGGCGTCCCGGCGCCCGCGGCCTCCATCACCGTCAGACACCAGCCCTCGGCTGAGGACGCGGTCAGGTTCACCCAGGCGCGCGCGTAGAGGTCGCGCTTCTCCTCCTCGGTCACGAAGCCGTGCAGCGTCACGCGATCGCCCAGCCCACGGCGGTCGATCTCGGCCTCCAGCACCGGGCGATGGTCGCCGTCGCCGGCCACCTCCAGCCGCGCGTCGGGGATTGATTGCAGGACGTCGAGCAGGACCTCCAGCCGCTTGTACTGCTTGATCCGGCCGAGGTAGAGCAGCGTCGGCACCGCGTCACGCCGGGTCGGCACGAACGCGTCGGGCTCGACGCCGAGATAGGCAACGTGGATCTGCTCGCTCGGGATGCCGAGCGCGACCATGTCGCGCCGGGCCGCGTCGGAGATCGTCAGGAACGGGTGATGGCGGTAGAGCGTCGCGAGCGGCAGCCGCTCGGCAACCAGGGCCGCCAGCCGGCCGCGCTTGCCCATCTCGGCGACGTAATGATCTTGATGAACATGGTGGACCAGCGTCACGCGCGGCGCGCGCAGCCACCACCACAGCGGCGTGAAGAAGGCAATGCCGTTGACAACCTCGAGGACCACGTCCGCATCGCGCCCGATGCCGCGCCACGAGGCGAAGGCGGCGCGGCCGAAGACGGTCGTCCGGCCGCCCATGCGGTGGATGGTCAGCCGCTCGTGGGGGCGGGAGATCGGCTCGGCCCCGGGGTAGGCACCGGCGATGACCGTGACCCGATGGCCCCACGCCACCCAGCGCGACACCTGGCCGTACAAGTTCGTGCCGGTGCCACCGCCCTGGGGGTGCGTCCAGTCGCGGTCGGTCAACAGCAGGATGTGCCGCGGATTGCGGGGATTCTCGGCGTGGGGCACGAGCAGCGCGAGGCTACCTCGTCGGCAGGCCGGAGGGGGCGAAGTTGACCGTCCGCCACATCCTTAGACTGTCGTCGCGTGCCGTCCGTTTGCCGCCGGATCGTCGTGCTGCTTGTCGTCGCCCTCGTGGGCGTCGGCGGGGTGGGCGGGCCCGTCTCCTCTTCCGCGGTCGCCCAGGGCGCCGGTGACCAGCAGTACCAGGATCCCTTTGGCAACTCGGATTCCGGCTCCGGCTCGTCGGGATCGAGCGGCTCCGGCAGCTCAGGCTCGAACGGCTCCAGCGACCGCAACCTGGAACCGCTGTCGCCCAGTCCCCAGACCTCCGGCTCCAACTCGTCGAGCGGCTCGGGCACCACGAGCGGCACCGCCGGCAGCTCGGCGACCGGCACGACCACCTCGCCCGCCACGGCCGGGACCCTCCCGAACACCGGCCTCGACACGCGCATCCTGCTGCTGGCCGGCGCGGTGCTGCTGCTCGTCGGCGTGGGCCTGCGCATGCGCAACGCCCCTGAGCGGTTCTAGCGACAGCCGGCAGACCACCGACGGCGCGGCTGCGACCGAGGCCGTGGGCGCCGCGCTGGCGGCGACGCTGCGGCCCGGCGACATCGTGCTGCTGGAGGGCGAGATGGGGGCGGGGAAGACGACGTTCGTGCGCGGCGCGGCCCGCGCGCTCGGCTTCGACGGGCCCGTGACCAGCCCGACGTTCACGATCGGCCGCCGATATGGACCCACCCACCCCGGCCGCCCGCCGATCTCTCATCTTGACCTCCACCGCCTGAGCGGCCTCGCCGACGAGGACCCCGCGCTGCTGGACGACTACCTCACGCCCGATGCGATCGCCTTCGTCGAGTGGCCCGCGATCGCCGAGCCCCAACTGGATCGCATCGCCGCCCGCGTCCTGCTCGAGCACGCCGGCGGCGACCGGCGCACCATCACGATCGCGTCATCATCGACGGCGTGATCCTGGCGCTCGACACCGCGACCCCGGCCACGGTCGTCGGCCTCGCGACGCCCGACGGCACGCTGCTGGCCGCCCACCGCCACGATCCGGGCGCCGGCGAGAAGCCCGGCCACACCACGCAGCTGCTGCCGCTTGCGCACGCCGCGCTGACCGACGCCGGAGCCGCGTGGAGCGACATCACGCGGATCGGCGCGGGCGTGGGGCCCGGGACCTTCACGGGCATCCGGATCGGCGTCGCGACCGCCCGTGCGCTGGCCCAAGGCCTGGATGTCGAGACCGTCGCGCTCTCCACCCTCCACGCCCTCGCGCTGAACGCCGTCGAGGGGCCCGTGCTCGCGATCCTCGACGCCCGCCGCGGCGAGGCTTACGTCGCCGCCTACGACGCCGCCGGAGCCCAGCTGCTGGCGCCGTCAGCCTGGGCGCCTGAGCGCCTTGCCGAGGTCCCCGCGCTCGCCCCAGGATCCTGGCAAGCGGTGGGGGACGGGGCGATACGCTTTAGGGCGGAGCTCGAGGCGGTGGGCGTCGCGGTTTCAGCCGACGGCGCGGACCGGCACAAGGTGAGCGCCGGACCTCTGTGCCGGCTCGCCGCTGAGGCCCCGCCGGTGCCACGTGACGCACTCGTCCCGGAGTACGTGCGAGCACCGGACGCCGTGCCGCGACGGTGATCTGACTGACTGCTCCGTGACCCTCCCCGCACCACCGACCATCCGGCGTCTCACCTACGCCGACCTCCCGCAGGTGATCGCCATCGAGCGGCGCGCGTTCCCGACGCCGTGGTCGTTGGCGATGTTCGTGCTGGAGCTGTCCAAGCCGGCGGGCATCTGCCTCGCGGCATTGGACGCCGAGGGCGCGATCGTCGGCTACTGCATCTGCTCGCGCTACGACACGGTCTGGCACATCATGAACGTGTCGGTCGCGCCCGAGCGCCGGCGCTCGGGCATCGCGACGGCGCTGCTGAGCACGCTCTTCGAGCGCGTCGATGAGGCCGAGCCGCGCTTCACGTTGGAGGTCCGGACCTCCAACGACGCCGCGATCGCCCTCTACGAGCGCCACGGCTTCCGCGGCGCCGGCCTGCGCCGCCGCTACTACCAGGACAACGGCGAGGACGCCGTGATCATGTGGCGCACGCCCGCAACCCTGCGCGGCACGCTGGATGACATCCCGAACGCCGTCGATCCGCTGCGGCGCGCCGTATGACCGCCGCCGTCGCCGACCTCATCCTGGCGATCGAGACCTCTTGCGACGACACCTGCGCCGCGGTCGTCACCGGCGCCGGCGAGATCCGCTCCAACATCATCTCCTCCCAGGGCGTGCACGACCGCTACGGCGGCGTCGTGCCCGAGGTCGCCTCGCGTCATCACCTGGAGCTGGCGACGCCCGTCGTCGACGACGCGCTGGCCCAGGCCGGCGCGACGCTCGATGACGTCGACCTCGTCGCGGTGACCGCCGGGCCGGGGCTGGTCGGCGCGCTGCTGGTCGGCATCGCGACGGCGAAGGGCATTGCCGCCGCGCGCGGCCTGCCGCTGGCCGCCGTCGACCACCTCCAGGGCCACGTCGCCGCCAACTTCCTCCAGACCGAGGATGAAGGGGTGGGTGGGGAGCCGCTTTCACCGCCCTTCCTCTGCCTCGTCGCCAGCGGCGGCCACACGTTCCTGGCCCGCGTCGAAGATCACTCCGGCTTCACCGTCCTCGGCCAGACCCTCGACGACGCCGCCGGCGAGGCCATCGACAAGGGCGCGCGGTTGCTCGGGCTGCCGTTCCCCGGCGGCCCGCACCTGGAGCGGCTGGCGGCCGAGGGTGACCCCAAGGCCTTCGACTTCCCGACCTCCAAGAACGTCACCGGCCTGGACTTCTCCTTCGCCGGCCTGAAGACCGCGCTGCTCTACAAGGTCCGCGACCTGGGGGAGGAGGAGGCCCACGCGCGCCGTGCCGACCTCGCCGCCGCCTACCAGCGCGCGATCGTCGAGCAGCTCGCCCAGCGCGTGCAGCGAGCGCTGCGCGACACCGGCCTCGACCGCCTAGCGATCGGCGGCGGCGTGGCCGCCAACGGCCCGCTGCGCGAGCGGCTGTCCGCCCTCGCGCCAACCGTCAAGATCCCACCGCGCGCGCTGTGCACCGACAACGCCGCGATGATCGCCAGCGCCGCCCGCTACACCGAGGCCGTCGCCTTCCCGGGCTATCTCGACTTGGAGGTTCACGCAACCGGTGCGAGGGCGTTGTGAGGAGTTCGGGAGCGTTCCTGCCGGTTGTGGCCGCAACCGGTCAGCGGGCGCTCTAAACGCCATGCCCACCATCGACCTCTACGGCCGCCCCGGCTGCCACCTCTGCGACGACGCCCGCGTCCACCTCACCGCGCTCCGCGACGAGCTCTCCTTCACGCTCGTCGAGCACGACATCGAGGCCGACGACGACCTCCACCGCCGCTACCTCGAGCGCATCCCGGTCGTCTTGCTCGACGGTGAGCACCTCTTCGACTTCTTCGTCGACGCGGCGGTTCTCCGGCAGCGCCTCGGTAGAGTTGGCGGCGCATGAGCGTGAGTGATCTGGCCAACGGACGTGGCACGGCGGGCCCCAACGGCGCGGCGCCGGAGCCCGGCGTGCCCGAGCGGCTCTCGCTCGGCGTCGCCGCCCGGCTGGCGCGCTACCTCCAGGTCCTCACCAAGGCCAAGAAGGAGGGCAAGGAGACGATCTCCTCCCAGGAGCTCTCCTCCTTCACCCAGGTCAACTCCACGCAGATCCGCCGCGATCTGTCGGGCTTCGGCAAGTTCGGCAAGCGCGGTGTCGGCTACAACGTCGACGGCCTCGTCTCGCAGATCCGCAAGATCCTGCGCACGGCCGGCCAGCACAACATCGCGCTCTTCGGCGCCGGCCACCTCGGGCGCGCGATCGCCTCCTCCGACGTCTTCGCCGACCACGGCTTCCGCGTCGTCGCGATCTTCGACGCCGACCCCGAGAAGGTCGGGATGTCGGTCGGCCCGCTGGAGATCCGCGACGTCAAGAACCTCCAGCAGGTCGTCGAGGACGAGGACATCGTCGTCGGCGTGCTCGCCGTCCCCAGCTCTGCGGCCCAGGCCCTGGCCGAGCAGCTGGTCAACGCCGGCGTGAAGATCATCTTCAACTACTCCGAGTCGCTGCTGCGCGTCCCCCCGGAGGTCACGGTGCACACCTCCAGCCCCGCGGTCGACCTCCTCTACGCGCTCTACTTCTACCTCACCTAGGTCACCACCATGAGCCTGGACACCGATCGCGCCGCGGCGGCCTTCGCGGCGTCGACCGACTGGACGGTCGGCCTCGAAGAGGAGTTCGCGATCCTCGACGACGGCCTCGACCTCGTCCCTCGGTTTGAGGAGCTGCGCGATGCGGCGACCGCCGGCGACCCGGTGCTCGCCGAGTCAATCGCCGGCGAGCTGATCTCGTCAGAGATCGAGATCCGCTCGGGTCGCGGCAACGACCTCCACGACGCCCAGGCCCGCCAGCGCGACGTGCGCCGCCGGCTCTTCGACCTCGCCGCCGCCCGCGGCCTGCAGCTCGGGGCGACGGGCACGCACCCGTGGGCCGACTACCGCGAGCAGCCCAACATCGACACCGAGCACTACCGCCGCGTCGTCGACGGCCTGCAGTACGTGGCACGGCGCAACAACACGTTCTCGCTCCATGTCCATGTTGGTGTACAGGGCGCCGACCGCGCGATCCGCGTCTGTGACCGCCTGCGCCCGGTGCTGCCGACGCTGCTGGCCGTCAGCGCCAACTCGCCCTACCTCGACGCGCGCGACGCCGGCCTGCACTCCGCACGCACCCAGTCGTTCACGAAGTCCTTCCCGCGCTGCGGCATCCCCGACGCCTACGGCGACTGGGCGACCTACGCCAAGTACATCGACTTCCTCGTGGCCACCAACTCGATCGTCGAGTACACCCAGGTCTGGTGGTCGGTGCGCCCGCACTTCTCCTTCGGGACCGTCGAGGTCCGGATCTGCGACGCCCAGGGCACGGCGGCCGAGAGCGACGCGCTCGCCTCCCTGATCGTCGCCTGCGTCGCGCAGGCTGCGCGCGACGAGGACGAGGGCCGGCCGCTCATCGATCTCCCGCGGCGCACCATCGAGGAGAACTTCTGGCGCGCGATCCGCTTCGGGATGGACGGCAACCTGATCGACTACGCGACGCTCCAGGAGCAGCCCGCGCCGGCCGCGGTCGCCGACCTGCTTTCCTGGACGGCACCGATGCGCGCAGAGCTTGCGATCGACCCCGTGCTGCCGGCGCTCAACGGCGCGCAGCGCCAGCGCCGGGCGATCGCCGCCGGCGCGCCGATGGAAGAGGTTTACGCGACCTCTGTGCAGGAGACCCGGCAGTCCTACGCCCAGGAGGTTCCGACGACATGAGCGACCAGCAGCAGCCAGAGATGTCCGAAGAGGAGCTTCGCGCCGCCTACGAGGCGCAGCTCGAAGAGCAGCTCAAGACGCTCCGCGTCGAGGACGTCGTCGTGCAGACGATCGTCACGCTGGTGAACCTGGGCGGCCGCCGTGCCGGCCTGGCTCCCGGCACCGAGGGCGAGCGTGACCCCGAGCAGCTGCGCCTCGCGATCGAGGGCGCCCGCGCGCTGCTCGGCCTGATCGAGGCCGAGCTCGGCCCCGACGGCGCCGCGATCCGCGATGCGCTGTCGCAGCTGCAGATGGCCTACGCGCAGCTTGCCGGTGGTGGGCCACCGCCCGCCGAGGGCGGCCCCGCAGCGCCCCAGGGGCCACCGGCCCAGCAGGATCCGGGTGCTCCAGGACCGCCGCCGTCCAGCGGCCGCATCTGGATTCCCGGGCAATAACTCAGCGCCACAGCACACATCCGACTGGTCCTCTGGCTAGGATGGCGCCGCTGCCAGGGGCCAGGGCGTCGTCGTAGCGCCTCCCAGGTCGGCATGTGCCGGTTCGCACGTCCCGCGGCCGGTGCTTCCAACCAGATGCTGGAGGAACTGCGTTGAGTGACTTCCTGACCGACCACGGGGTGATCGTGGCGCTGGTATGCGCCGGACTGGCGGTGGCCTACGGGCTGTTGACCACCCGGCAGCTGCTGGCGCTTTCACCAGGAAACGCCGAGATGCAGCGCATCTCAGGCGCCGTGCAAGAGGGGGCCCAGGCCTACCTGAACCGTCAATACACGACCATCGGTCTTGCCGGCATCGTGCTGGCGATCGCGTTGATCTTCATCCAGGACGGCTATGTCGCCGCCGGATTCGTGATCGGTGGCGTCCTCTCGGGTGCCACGGGCTACATCGGCATGAACGTCTCCGTCCGGGCCAACACCCGCGTCGCCGAGGCCGCACGAGGCGGCGTCTCGCCCGGCCTCGACGTCGCCTTCCGCGGCGGTGCGATCACCGGCATGCTCGTCGTCGGTCTCGCCCTGTTGGGCGTCGCCGGCTACTACGGGCTGCTGACGACGGTCTTCGACCGGACACAGAAGGAGGCCGTCGATGCGCTCATCGGCCTCAGCTTCGGCGGTTCGCTGATCTCGGTCTTCGCCCGACTGGGCGGTGGCATCTTCACCAAGGCGGCCGACGTCGGCGCCGACCTCGTCGGCAAGGTCGAGGCCGGCATCCCCGAGGACGATCCGCGCAACCCAGCGACGATCGCCGACAACGTCGGCGACAACGTCGGCGACTGCGCCGGCATGGCGGCCGACCTGTTCGAGACCTACGCGGTCACGGCGGTCGCGGTGATGCTGCTGGGCGTCCTGACGTTCACCGCGACCGACGCGACGGCCGCGGCCCTCTACCCGCTGGTCCTCGGCGCGGTGGCGATCGTGGCCTCGATCATCGGCACGTTCTTCGTGCGGACGAGCACCGACAACGTCGAGGGCGCGCTCTACAAGGGCCTCATCGCCTCCGGCGTCATCGCCGCGGCGCTGTTCTACCCGGTCACCAAGTGGCTGATGGACGGCGTCCAGTACAAGGGCGGCCTCGACACGCCGGGCGTCGGCAAGCTCTACCTCTGCGCGCTGATCGGCATCGGCGTCACCGCGCTGCTGTTCGTCATCACCGACTACTACACCTCGACGCGCTTCGGCCCGGTCAAGAAGACCGCCGCCGCCTCGCAGACGGGCCACGCGACGAACATCATCTCCGGCCTCGCGCAGGGCTTTCAGGCCACCGCGCTGCCGGCGCTGGTGCTCTGCCTCGGCATCCTCGGCTCGTGGAAGCTCGCGGGCGGCGGGACGATCGGCATCTACGGGATCGGCGTGGCCGTCATGGGCCAGCTGTCGCTCACCGGCCTGATCGTCGCGCTGGACGCCTTCGGGCCGATCACCGACAACGCGGGCGGCATCGCCGAGATGGCCGAGCTGCCCGAAGAGGTCCGCAACATCACCGACAAGCTCGACGCGGTCGGCAACACGACCAAGGCGGTGACCAAGGGCTACGCGATCGGCTCCGCCGTCCTGGCGGCCGTCGTGCTCTTCGCGGGCTTCCGCTTCGAGCTGGCCGACAACGGCGTCAGCGCTTCGACGCTGAACTTCGACGTCGGCAACCCGGCGGTCCTGATCGGCCTGCTGCTCGGCGGCCTGATGGTCTGCCTGTTCGCGGCGATGTCGATGGAGGCCGTCGGTCGCGCGGGCGGCGAGGTCGTCGAGGAGGTCCGCCGGCAGTTCCGGGAGAAGCCCGGGATCATGGAGGGCACCGACCAGCCCGATTACGCGCGCTGCGTCGACCTCGTCACCAAGGCCGCGCAGCGGGAGATGATCCTGCCGGCGCTGCTGCCGATCGCGATGACGTTCATCGTCGGCGTGATCGACATCCAGGCCCTCGGCGGTCTGCTGATCGGCGTCATCGTCGTCGGCTTCTTCTTCGCGGTCATGATGACCGCGGGCGGCGGGGCCTGGGACAACGCCAAGAAGCTGATCGAGGACGGCGCGTTCGGCGGCAAGGGCTCTGAGGCCCACGCCGCGTCGGTCACCGGCGACACCGTCGGCGATCCGTTCAAGGACACGTCCGGGCCGGCGATCAACCCCATGATCAAGGTCGCCAACATCGTGGCGATCCTGATCATCCCGATCATCACGTAGGACTCACGCGCGGGTTGCGGCCGGGAGCCTCGGGCTCCCGGCCGCGGCGACGCGGGTCGATTTAGCCCCAACTGTTGGGGAGAAATCGACCCGGATCGTCCTAGCTCAGCGTCGTGTTGGGCTCGCCGTTGGCGTTCAGCCCCGTCCCGTGCGTGCACGTGCCGCCGCGCGGCGTGCCGCCGTTGTAGGCCTGTCGCACGCAGTTGCGCAGCGCCTTCTCACCCCAGTAGTTGGGGTGCAGGTCCTCTTGGAGCAGGTAGGGCCCGAAGAGCGTCGAGGTCGTCCGGATCTGGCTGACCCACTCGGTCTGGTCGGCCGCGCCGGCGCTCGTCCAGCTCGCCAGGCCCTTCTCCTCCAGCAGCCCGACCGTGTTCTCACACAGCCGCCGGCCGTTGAACAACGACGAGGTCTCGAGGATCTTCGTGTTGGTCAACCCCGACTGCGAAGCGCCGTTGCGGGCCGAGTTGTTCATGGCCACGACGGCCGTGTCGTTGGCCCAATCGGCGTCCTTGTTCCAGACGCCGCAGCCACCCGTCGACTGGCGCGTGTAGCCGGACTCCGAGTAGCGGATGGCCGCGCCGCGCGGGAGCGGCGAGGCGTAGGTCTGGACGTCCAGCGTCCACGCGTTGTCGGCGTAGCCCGCGTTGCGCATCGCCGTCCGCAGGTTCTGGAAGGCGCCGGCGACCTGCGTCGTGATCGCCGCCTGGTTGGCCGCCGTGAAGCGCGAGCTCACGCTCGAGTCGTCATAGCAGTAGTCCTTGAACCAGGTCGGGCTGGTGAGGAAGTCGACGACGCAGGACTGCACGATGTCGGCGAAGCCGTAGTTGTTGGCGCCGATCAGCACGACCACCAACTTGACGTTGTGCGTCGAGGCGTAGCTCTGCAGCGTCTTGGCCTGGCCGAGGTGGCCCGCACCGTCGTCGTAGAAGTCCAGCCCCGGCTTGAAGTCGCTGCCGGAGCTGAACGGCTGCGTGTAGGTGCGCGCGCCGCTGCACGCGAGGTTGGCGGAGTTGATCCCGCCGCCGATGGCGATCTCGTTGGCCTTGGAGCGGTGGCAGCCGGGCGTCGATTCGCCGGTCGCCGTGTCCCAGTAGGCGCTTGACCCGAGCGCGTCGACGTTATTGGAGCTGCCGTTGGTGTTGCCGGCCCAGCGGCCGGCCTCTCCGCTGATGGCCGAGTCGCCGACGCTGACGACCGACGGCGTGCCGGACCCCGGCCCGTCGGCCATCGCCGGAGCGGCGAGGCCGCACGCGGCCACGATCGTGGCGAGCGCGCAGATGAGCTTGTGCATGGACCCTTGTTCCTCCTGCTTGCGGACCTCGGTGTCCTGGGTGGAGCGTCCTTGCGCAGCGATTCTCATCGTGCGCGCGGGCTCGATGCAAGAGCCGCGTCGGCAAGGTGTCCGCGCAGCGCGCTGACCCGGCCCCACCCACCCTGACTCCTCCCGACCGCCTCGCGGCTTACACTGCGCAGCGCTCGATGGCCGAACGTCGCCTCCATGGCCTCCAGCGCGTCCTCGGGGTCAACGCGCTCTTTTCGACCGCCTACGGCAACGTGGGATCGTCGATCTATTACGCGTTGGGCCTCGTGGCGAGCTTCGCGCTCGGCCTCACCCCGGTGGTGTTCATCATCACCGGCTTCATCTTCTACCTGACGGCCGCCACCTACGCCGAGGCGACCGCGATGTACCCGGAGGCGGGCGGCTCCTCGTCGTTTGCGCGCCACGCCTTCAACGAGTTCTGGAGCTTCTTCGCCGCTTGGGCGCAGATGCTCAACTACACGATCACGATCGCCATCTCGGCGTTCTTCGTGCCGCACTACCTCGGCGGGCTCTTCTGGGACGAACTGCGCCACGGCCCAGGCGACATCATCTTCTCGATCGGGCTGATCGCCGCGCTGTCGCTGGTCAACGTCCGCGGCGCCAAGGAGTCCGCAGGCGTCAACATCGGCTTGGCCGTCGTCGACTTCCTGACCCAGTTGCTGCTCGTCGCGATCGGCCTGTTCCTCGTCTTCAGCCCGCAGACGCTGATCGACAACGTCCACCTCGGCATCGCGCCGACGTGGAAGGACTTCTTCATCGCGATCCCGGTGGGGATGATCGCCTACACGGGCATCGAGACGATCTCGAACATGGCCGAGGAGGCCAAGGACGAGGAGAAGACGATCCCGGCGGCGATCAACCGCGTGGTGATCGCGGTCTTCGCGATCTACTCGCTGCTGCCGATGGTCGCGCTGAGCGCGCTGCCGGTAACCAAGGGCGCCGACGGCACCTACACGACGCAGCTCGGCCTGCCCGAGAGCCAGGGCGGCTTCGCCGGCGACCCGGTGCTCGGCGTCGTCAAGCACTTCGACCTCGGCTTCCTGCAGGGGCCGGCGGAGATCTACGTCGGCATCTTGGCGGCCACGATCCTGCTGATCGCCTCCAACGCGGGGATCATCGGCGTCTCGCGGCTCGTCTACTCGATGGGCATCCACCGCCAGGTGCCCGACAAGCTGCGCACGCTGCACCCCAAGTACGGCACGCCCTACATCGGGATCATGATCTTCGGCGCGGTCGCCTGCCTGGCCGTCATCCCCGGCAAGGCCGACTTCCTGGGCAACATGTACGCCTTCGGGGCGATGTTGTCGTTCACGGTCGCGCACCTCGCGGTCGTCCGGCTGCGGCTGTCGCAGCCCGATGCCCGTCGGCCGTGGCGCGGCCCGGGCAACATCGCGCTCAGCGGTGGGCGCTCGCTGCCGCTGTTCGCGGTCTTCGGCGGGATCTTCACCTTCCTGGCGTTCCTCGTGGTCACCGCGCTGCACATCGACGTCGCGCTGGCCGGCATCGGCTGGCTGACGCTCGGGATGCTCATCTACCCGGTCTACCGCCGCCGCCAGGGGCTGGACCTGACGACGACGCACAAGGTCGCCGTCGAGCGCTCGGTCGTCGAGCACGAGGCCGAGTACGAGTCGGTGCTCGTCGTGCTCGACGCGCAGGCCTCCTACTCGCACGGCGCGATCGCCACCGCGGCCAAGCTCGCCGCACGGCGCCGGCGCGGCATCCACGTGCTCGTCTACATCGCGGTGCCGCAGTCCTCGCCGATCACCGCCGAGCTCCCCGAGGCCGAGCAGGCTGCCGAATCGATCATCGAGCAGGCCCGCCTGCAGGGCGGCCGGCGCGTGACCGGCCACATCGAGAAGGTGCGCTCAGGAGGTGCCGGCCGGATGATCGTCTCCGAGGCGCGCGAGCTGCGCGCTCAGGCGATCGTCGCCCCGCTGCCGCCGCGCAGCGGCGCCACCCTGTTCGGCAAGACGCTGGAGACCGTGCTGGCCGAACGGCCCTGTCGCGTGATCATCCAGTCCGACGCCGCCAAGGTGCCGCCCTCTAAGCGCCCGATCACCGTCCTCGACGAGTGACCGGCGTCTAGCCTGTGCCCCAGAAGATGCCCGAGCCACGCAACCTGCATCGGCAGACGACCGGCCTGCTGTCGGTGATCCTCGTGATCCTCGGCATCGCCATGATCGTCCGCACGCTCGCGGCGGGCGGGGGCGGGCTGGCCTTCGGGTTGTTGATGGGCGTGCTGTTCATCGCCGCCGGCCTGGGCCGGATCTACATCAACACGCGACTCGCCAGCCGCGCGCCGCGGGAGCGCTGAGCGGCCCGATGCTCGGCAAGGGGCTCGGCCAGCCGGCGCTGTTTGCGATCGTCTATACGGCGGTTGCCAGCTCGATCTACTTCTCGCTCGGCGTCGTCGCCGACCACGCGCTCGGCCTGACGCCGCTCGTCTTCCTCGTCGCGGCGCTCTTCTTCGCCCTGGCGGCGATGACCTACGTCGAGGGCGCCTCGCTGCATCCCGAGCGGGCGGGCTCGACGGTCTTCGCCCGCTACGGGTTCAACGAGCTCATCAGCTTCATCGCCGGCTGGGCGATCCTGCTCGACTACGTCATCCTGATCGCGGTCACCGCGTTCTCGGCGACGAACTACCTGGCGGCCTTCTGGGGCGACCTCGGGCACGGCAGCACCGAGATCATCCTCGCGCTGGGGATCGTCCTCTACGTCGCGCTGCGCAACATCCGCGGCTTCTCCAAGACGCGCGTCAACCGCATCAGCGCGCTGGTGATCGCCGACGTCGGCCTGCAGCTCGCGCTGATCGTCATCGGCCTCGCCGCCTTCTTCAACTACGACAACCTGGTCAACCCGATCCACCTCGGGACGACGCCGAAGTGGAGCGACGTCATCTTCGCCCTCGGCGTGGCGACCGTGGTCTTCACGGGGCTGGAGTCGGCCGCGGGCGTCTCGGCGGAGGTGACCGCGAGCCGTGCGTCGCTCAAGCGCCTGATCGGCAGCGCGACCGTCGTCGTCATGGTGGTCTACGTCGGCATCGGCCTGGTCGCGATGACGGCGTTCCCGGTCACCGACGGAACGACGGCGCTGAGCGATCGCTACCTCGAGGCGCCGGTGCTCGGCATCGCCGACGCGTTTGACACCGACTGGCTGGCGACGGTCTTCAAGTACACCATCTCGGTCGCGGCGACCGCGACGCTGATCGCCGCGTCGAACTCCGCGATGCTCGGCCTGTCGCGCCTGGCCTACTCGCTCTCGCGCAACCGCCAGATCCCGAGCGCGCTGGGGCGCCTGCACCCGACGCGCTCGACGCCGTTTGTCCTGATCATCATCGCCGCGGTCATCGCGGGCGCGCTGATCGTGCCCGAGGACCTCGACTTCCTTGTCGGGATCTACGCGTTCGGCGCCCTGCTGGGGCTGACGATCGCGCACCTCTCCATCATCTCCCTGCGCTACCGCGAGCCCGACCGCGAGCGCTTCTACAGCGTCCCGCTCTCGGTGCCGTTCCGTGGCGGCTCGCTGCCGCTGCCGGCGGTCGTCGGGGCGATCCTGTCGGCCGCGGCGTGGGTCAGCGTCGTGATCACCCACTCCGGCGCCCGCTACGTGGGCTTCGGCTGGATGGCCTTCGGCCTGGTGACCTACGTCGTCTACCGGCGCACCCAGGGCAAGTCGATCCTCAAGCGGGTGACGGTCCCCGAGGCGGCGCTGAAGCTGGAGCGCGACGAGCTCGAGTACGGGTCGATCCTCGTGCCGCTCACGGGCACGCCGCTGGACGACGACATGATCCAGACCGCCGGGCGGCTGGCCGGCGAGGAGACCGACCCGGGCCTCGACCGCGCCGGGTCGACGATCGAGGCGCTGTGGATCTTCGAGGTGCCGATGGCGCTGCCGATCGACGCGCGGCTGCCCGACGCGCAGCTGGAGCGCGCGCGGGCGGCGCTGCGGCGGGCCAAGGCGGTGGGGGAGGAGTACGAGGGCGTCGAGGTCGCCACGGCGACGGTGCGCGCCCGGCGCGCGGGCACGGCGATCGTCGACGAGGCGCGGCGGCGGGGTGTGCAGGCGATCGTCCTAGCGGCCGAGGAGCCGTCGCGGATCCGTGGCGGTGCCCTGCTCGGTGGCCGTGGCGGGCCGATGGACAACTTCGTCGGGGATGCGACGAAGTACGTCGTCTCCAAGGCGGGCTGTGAGGTCATCCTGACGGCGCCGCCGTCGAGCGATGTGCCGGTCACGAGCGCGCTCGATCCCGAGGAGCATCCGACCCGGGCCGGTGACGGCGCGGCGGCGCACGACCAGTCGATCAGCGCGGCGCCGCCGCTGCGCGAGCGGCCGTCCCCATAGCCCACCCACCTGGCGGGGGCTGAAGTGCAGCCCGCTGGGTAATGTTCGCGTCGATGTTCATCCTCATCGTCGGCGCGGGTCGCGTCGGCTCCTCAGTCGCCCGGTCTTCCCTGGCCGCCGGCCACACCGTCTCGGTCCTCGACGAGGACCCGCTGTCGCATGAGCGCCTCGAGGTCGGCATGGACCGGACCTGGGAAGAGGCCGGCGGGCGCTTCACCGTCGGTCATGGCATGGAGGTCGACGCGCTGACCGAGGCCGGCATCCTCGAGGCCGACGTCTTCATCGCCTCCACCGACGGCGACAACACCAACTTGACGATCTCGCAGATCGCACAGAAGCACTACGAGGTCGAGAAGGTCATCGTGCGCGTCATGGACCCGGCCCGGGCCGCCTGGTATCGCGAGCAGGGCCTGCACACCATCTGTCCCACGCAGCACGCGATCGAGATGTTCACCTCGGCGCTCGGCGAGATCGGCTAAGGGAGCGCACGGATGTACGTGATCATCGCCGGAGGCGGCAAGGTCGGTTGGAACCTGGCCCGTGAGCTGATCGACAAGGGCAACGAGGTGACGCTCATCGAGAGCCGTCGCACGCGGTACCTGACGATCGAACAGGAGCTCGAGCACGCCGTCCAGTACGGCGACGCGACCGAGCTATGGGTCCTCGAGCGCGCGGGCATCCAGCGCGCTGACCTGTGTATCGCGGTCACCGGCGACGACGAGGACAACCTCCTGATCTGCCAGATCGCCAAGGAGAAGTACCTCTGCGAGCGCATCATCGCCCGCATCAACAACCCGCGAAACCGCCCATGGTTCGAGCTGCTGGGCATCCAGCCCGCGGTCAGCGCGACCGACCTGATCCTGCGCCTGATCGAGCACGAGGTGCCGTCCTACGGGCTCGTCCATCTGCTGGACCTGCGCGACGAGCAGCTGGAGATCATCGAGGTCGAGGTCACCCAGCACTCACCCGCCGCCGGCAAGACCGTCCAGGAGATGAACCTCCCCGACGGCGCGCTGATCATCTCGCTGCTGCGCGCCGGCCACGGCTTCGTCCCCAAGTCCGACTCGCTGATCGAGGCCGGCGACGAGGTCCTGCTGGTGCTCGACCCCGGCCTCGAAGACGCCATCACCGCCCGCTTCGCGCCAAGCGACCGCGACGCGGCCTAGCCTTCTATACTCGGCGGCCGCAACACCGCCCATTGCCGGATGGTGTAATTGGCAACACGGCTGGTTCTGGTCCAGTTATTCTAGGTTCGAGTCCTAGTCCGGCAGCTTCACAAAACCGTCTCTTTGCAGGCGGTTTTGTCGTTCAAGGGGTCGCATGGGAACCGATATGGGAACCGGATCGGGGATTGAACCTTTCCCCGCCCCGCCAAATCCGCGGCGTATCGGGCACCTGCGCGCTGGCGGAAGCGGCGATGAGGGCGCAATAGCGGACCGGGCGAACCTTCGTTCGTGTTGGCCCTCTCGAACGGGTGTACGTCTGGCGTCCGGCTGGCCCGGCAGAATCGACGTTGCGCCGGAACCAGCGAACCCGAGGCTGGCGCAGAAAGGATGACGAAGTGAAGGTAGGTCGAGCGGAGTAGCCCATGTCGACCATCACGACCGTTCTCACGGGCGTGGTGGTCGTAGGACTCATACTCGCGGCCATAGCTGTATTCGTGACGGTGCTAGCCAACTTGGCGTCACGGAACGGTCAGGCCCTGCGGTTCGAGTTCGATGCACGGCGGCTTCGCCTCAAAATCCAGATCACCCCGGCCCGAGGCAGGGACGCGACTCCTCCCGTAGCACCAGTGGACGGCGCGCCCTCTGGGACTAGTGAAAAATCAAGCTAGCTCCCTAAGGTAAAAGCTTCGGCAAGAGCCGCCTAAGGAGGGCGGCTCTTTCCTTTCTCCGACGCGATGTCGTATTTTACGTTGTTATATAACAACTCAAATATGACCCCGGATGTGACGGCACTACCCCGTACTTCGGCGACCGGCCGATTGCATTTCCGATTCTTTTGCTGGGAAGCAACCCCTGCGACCCACACCGCGATGATCGACCCGTGCCTGTCCCTTGAGATAGCGGCAACGCGCCGAGGTTGAAGGATTTCGGGAGGACTGCGCGACGTTCGGTTCGAAAGGCCGGGCAGTGGCCCTTGCCGCCCTCATCGCTGGCCTGCTAGCTCTGGTGATTGCATTGCCGGGAGCACTGCTGGCTTACCTGGAGTTGCGCGATCGATGGCGATACGATTGTCACTTTGACGCTTGCGCTAAAGGGACAAACACAGTAGGTTGGCATTGCTGCTACAGGCAATCTGCCCATCTACCGCATCCCAACATGAACCCTCTTCCCGCACCTGATCCCCTTCGCGTCGTCGCCTACGTACGCACGTCGTCTGCTGAGCAGGGCAGGGCATATGGCCCGGAGGTTCAGCGAAGCGCCATCAAGGCATACGCCAAGGGCAACGGGCTGGAGATCGTCGCCGAGGTCCACGAGGACATCAGCGGCACCGTGCCCGCTGCTGAGCGACCGGGGATGCAGGATGCTTTGGCGTTGGCCTACCAGCACGGCGCATCGGCGCTGCTGCTGTCTGAGCGCTCCCGCATGGCGCGTGACGAGTTCGTGGCCTTCGATGCTGAGCGATTCGTGGTCGCGTCCGGCCTGCGCGCGCTGTACGCGCAGGGCAGCAACGGCGACGATGACGCCGCGCTACTCGCGGGCGGCTTCGAGCACCTGATCGCCGCGCACGATCGGCGGCGCATCGTCGCTCGGCTCAAGGCAGGGCGCGACGCCAAGGCAGCGCAGCACCCGCACGCCCGCGCGCAGGGCGGACGGCTGCCGCACGGCTACGTCCGGGATCGGAACGGACTCGTGGTCATCGATCCTGACGCGGCGGCCGAGGTCGTCCGCATCTTCGAGTTGGTCCGCGACGGTAGGTCGATTCGCAAGGTCGCCGCCGAAGTAGGGATGCACCCAAACGTGGTCGACCGGATCGTGCGGCGTGAGGTCTACAAGCAGCGCGAGCCCGGCCGCATCGTGGACCCGCGGGTGTGGAACGCCGCGCAGGACGCCTTGGCGTCCCGCAAGCGCTCTCCAGGACGTCAGCCGCGCAAGTAGCGCGGCCTCTGCGCGGCGGCGCGCAGGAACAGACGTAGCGGCAGCGGGTCGGGAGCGCCCTGCGCCAGCGGGATCGTCCCGCGCATCTTCCAAGCCGCGCGCAGCCCATAGCGCGCCTCCGGTACGTTCCCGCCGATGAGCGCCCCGTGCCCGTCCGGGGCGGGCGAGTAGCGCCCTACGATCTTGCCGCGCTCGGCGCGGAACATCACGCCGCGAGCCGCCAAGGCTCGCCCGGTAGTGTCGATCGCGTCAACTGAGCGCCGCACTCACACGTCTTGTTCTCGGACGACATCGACGTGACGTCCCAGCCGCCGGACTCGTTCTGCACGCGATGCGCGGCCATTGGACCGCCAACCGTCTTGACCGGTTGTTTGCAAGCTGGACAGGGGTGCTCTTCGATCTCGCTCATGGAGCGATCCTCGCGAGTAGTCGACCGGCAGTCAAGCGACCCTTGCGACGCCGCAGCGCGCCCGTCAGGCGCTCGCTGGGTCGGCGGAAAGCAACGTCCGGCCCTGGGGTCATCCTCGCCGCATGGCAGATGTACTGACCGTCCAAGAGTTGCGCCGCGCGGGCGACCGACACGAGTACGTTCTGTCGCGTTGGCCGGAGACGGCCGAACTGGCGCAGGTCGTGGACGCGCTTGAGCGACACGCGGAGCCCCTCAGCGATGTCGCGGCGATCGGCTACGACTTCAGCGGACGCGGCGATGTGATCGAAGTCGACGGACTGACGATCGGTGCGCGACCCAGAATCGAGGCAGCGCTTTTCGACGCTCTCACGGCAGCAGCCGACGACCCAGCCGCCGAGGCTGATATTCGCACGTCGCTCGATGCGCTCCCGCTAGACGTCCCGTAGAGCCTGCGACCCAAGGACTTTATGAACGAGCAAGGCCCCGGCAGGGAACCGGGGCCTTGCGATCCGGCCGCGCCGGGGATGAGGGCGCGGCAAGTTATAAGTGTCGGCCGCTACTCCGGTTCGTCTAGTTCCTCCTGCGGCGGCTTCCCGCCCAGCGCGTCACGGAGTAAGACCAGGTCCCGCGTCACGATCGAGCGGAAAAGGACGTCGTCGGCCTCTTCGATGGTGCGGGGCCAGCGACCGGGCTCCTGTGCGCCGAGAGCGGTGTTAGCCAGCTTCGCAAGCTCAGCATGTACGCAAACACCCGCCTTGAAGTGCTCGACTACGCGGGTGGCCTGTGCCACGTCTGCGAGCTTGGCGGCATGCTCGTCTGCGTCGTCCGGCCATATGCCGTCGGTCGCGAATTCGACTTCGTCGCGAGCCGCCTGCGCCAGCGCTTCGCGCAAGTGACCGGGAGGTTGCGGGAAGTCCTCTAGCGGCGGGGTAGGCTCCTGCTGGTCCATTGGGAGTCCGTTTCTCCTGGTGGGCTTAGGGCCGGTCGGCTGTGTTCGCAGTCGGCCGGTCCGCTTCGTTTTTCAGACGTTGAAGCCCGTTCAGGTGGGCTCCGTCCGGTGCCCCTCATTTTAAACGGTCCGCCAGGTGAAAGCAACGATTTGCTGCGCCTTTTCACGCATTCATCTTGGGCCTTCGCGCGGCCAGGCGTGAGCAACCCTAGGGACCCAATTTCAGCGCTGGAACTTTTCCCGCCCCTGCCCGCGACGCTGGCCGTCTCAATGAACCCAACGGCGTAGGCGGGGTGGGATTGCATGGGTCGCGGGGATCCCCCTTCGGGGCCAGAAAAGCGTGGGATTTGTGGGGCACCCCTCGGGTTAGGAGCCGCTAGCGACGAGGCCGCCACCGTTGGCGGCCGTGGTCCACGGAGGCGGTACCTCGCCGTTCTCGACCACTAGGGCAATCGCATGGACGCCCTGATCGCCGGACTTGGCGGCTGCGGCCCGTGCAACCCCTGCGAGGTCCCCGTGGTACAGCACCTTGCGGTTCATCGCGACCGCGATTGCGATGGGCGTTTCGGTGTGTTCGCGAAGCTCGCGGCGGGCGTCGTCGCGTTCCTGGTGGGCTTCATCGCGCTGCTTGGTCCGGGCTTCGAGCTCGCGCCGGAGCGCTTCGACCTGAGCTTCAAGGGCGGCGTAGCTTTGGTTCGACTTCATGGCGTGGTGATCTCCTTCGGGCTGATGGTGTGGGTCAGAGCCAGCGACCATGTGGTACGGCAAGCGGTCATGCCGCCACCCGCTCATACAGGTTGTCGTCGTTCTTGACGATCACGCTGGAGTCGAGAGCTTCTGCCAGGCCGTCTCGGAACTTTGATCCGGTCGCGTTGAGATCGAGGGCATCGGCCAATGCCCCGCGTCCCAGCGGGGCCTCCAAAGCGGCCACGATGCGTTCGACGGTCGTGGGCTCGACCTTGGGATGATCGACCACGAGAGCGACCGTGGCACCGTCCATATCGACCTTGCCCCGGACTTCGTAGTGCTCTGGGACGTTGTCAGCGATGACGCGCGTCTTTGTCCGCCGGAGGGCAAAGGGTCGGCTGGTGTCAAGTGTGCCGTCCCCGTTGTCGGTGATCTTGAGAGGACCGGTCGGGCCTACGGTGATGACTTGGTCCGACTGAGCCGTCCAGTCCTGAGCGCCCAGCACGCCCTCATCGCCTCGGCCTCCGCTCTTGCGCATATGCGTCAGGGCCAGCAGCGCCGCATCGTGTTCGTCTACCAGCGGGGTGAGAACGTCACGGAAGAGCCGCCGGACTGCATCGTTGTCACGAACGGCTACGTCAGCGCACACCATGCCGACGGTGTCCAGGACGATCACGTCCGGCTTGAAGCTCTGGGCCTCCCTGCGAAGCCATGCGTTCCAGCGCTCCGTCCCGAGCGCAACGCCCTGATCGCGCGTGGTCCAATGGACGTTCTCTAGCTGGGAGTCAGTCAGCCCGTACGCCCGAAACAACTCCTCCAACTCGTCGGCGGTCTGTTCGCCTGAGATCACGAGCCAGCGTAGGGGCGGGACCTCACGTCCGAGGAGTGGCTCGCCCTTGAGTGAGGCCGCAAGCATGGCTGCCCACAGCGTTGTCTTGGCGCTGCCGTGTGTGCCTGCGAGCAAGTGGCGCTTCCGCGCGGCAAGGAAGCCTTGGACCAGCCACTTCGGCTTGGACTTGCTGCCGCTCGGACGATTGCCGCCGCGGGCTGGAATCCCGGCAGCCAAGAGATCCGCGTGCTCGACCAGGGCGCTGCGCAGGAGGTCAAACGCGTCCGCAAGGGGCCGGGGCGTGTCTGCCAGAGTGACCCAAGGGTCCCTCACGCTCTTAGCGGCTGCCTCAAGCAGGGCGTCGCTCCGGCGGGTACCGATAGGAAGGAGATCCGGAAGCCAGCGGCGCGTAGAAGCGAGGTCCCAACCGCTGTCAGCAAGGCCGGCGACCAACAGGGCTGCGTCCGGGCCGTACAGGTCGAAGGTCTCCAGGTCGGCGTCGTCTTCCACGACGTTGAGGGCCTCCAGGATCGCGGTGACGCCCTCATAGAGGTCATCGACGGCGTCAGTCCGTGCTACGATTGCGTTACTCACTTGATTGGTTCCTTTTCGTTGGCCGCCCTTGCCGGGGCGGCCTTCGTTCGTTCTAGGGGTTGTCGGGAAACAGCACGCCTACGGGGAGCCCGAGTGCTCCGGCGATGAGTAGCCGGTTTCGCCAGCGCACATGGCCGCCGGTAGCCGCGCGCCAGCACGTTGGCTGTGAGACGCCGGACAGCCCAGCGAGGTCGTACGTGGACATGCCACGGCTGCGCAAAATTTGTCGGAGTCCCTGATTCATAAGCAATTCAAAGCTTACTCCGTGCCCTGCCATCTTCTCCCGTCTTAGGAGCCGACGCCGTCAAGTACCCCGGCAAGGTCGCCGTGCGTTTCGTAGAAGACGTGAACAGCCTCGTAGGGGCCTTCGCCGGAGGCGATCCACATCGCGAGCGCCACGCGCTGCTGGTCGCGATCAAGCGTCGCCCAATCTGCGTCTGCCGGTAGGGGCTCGACGGTTTCGAGCCAGTCGCGCTTGTGGTCTCGGACAGGCTCCGGATACTCCGTGGGATTCAAGTACATGATGCTTCGTGACCTCCAGGCCGATGCGTTGTGCTCACCACACATTGTACTCCTACGGACATCACGGCGTTGAAGCCCCGGAGCGCTATATAACGTGGCGTATTCGCGTGCTTCGTACCATTTGTGTTGCGGTGTGTTGCGGGTGTGGTGGAGCAACACAACACAGCGAAAACCGTGCAGGCAATGGGTTTTCGGACGGATTTGTGGTGCGGGGCGGCCGGCCACCACACGGCCGGCCGCCCGGAGCGGCAGCCGGATTCCGCACAGGCAATGGGTTTTCGGCCGGTGTGTTGCTGTGGCGACCTAAGAAAACACGTACCAACACACCCCGACTGACTATCGGCAAGCAAGAGAGCCCTTCGGTCTCTCTCTTGCGCTGCCGTCGCTGTAGGCAGTTGCCGGACGCCACCATGAATTACCTGTGGTGGCCGCCTGATCCCCTAATTGGCACAGCCGCCGGGAAGATGTAGGAGGGCGACCGAAGACCCCACCAGGCGTTAGACAAGCCGCCTGGTGGGGTCACAAGCGGCCCCTGGCGGCTTCCGCGCCCGCGGGCGACCTTTCCCCCTCCGGAACGACAAACGGCGGCCCTGAGCAAGCCGCCGTTCGCGCTCAGCGTCCGAGGAGATCCAATCCCGGACCAAAGATGTGTCTACCTGTACAGCGACGGCGTGTAGTTGGGTCGCCTTCCCAGGCTTTGAGCCCTGCTGTTCAGGCCGTGCTCGATGGCCCGGCCGAGCCTCTTCGCTGCTGCCACCTGCGCGTCAAGCGCTCGCCTGGTGTCGGTCGCATCCTGGCCACGGGATTCCTGTTCCAGTGCAACGCCTTCGAGCCTTAGCAGGCTTAGGCCGAGCACCTCCAGTTGGAGAGCAGTCCGAAGAGCGGCAGCAGATGGGGCCATACCCCACATGTTACCGGTGAGAGTGTCACTGCTAAGAGACTGTCACTGTTGCGCCTACACTGTGTGCATGAGCACTTTCGATCGTCTTCGTCAGGAGATCCGAGACCTGGTCACCACGGCCGAACAGCCTAGCGATGGCCCCTCCTCCTTCGAGGTTCAGGGCGGCTTTGCGCCGACTGGCCCCGATTCTGATGAGGACGTGTCTCCGCGTCAGGCTCGCGTTTCACGGCTCGTGCAGGAGGCCGAACTTCGCCAGCAGGACGACGAGCGCCGACGCGCGCAGGTCAACCGCCAGCTAAGCGGGGTCGAGCGGGGCCACGACTACCGGCCGCTGGAATGGCGTCGGCGCATGGGACTGGTGGACTGATGGCCTCGCAGGACGACGCAATGGCCCCTTGGGGCCGCGACCGGCACGAGCCGCCGATGGCCGCACCGCCGGAGTTCGACACCCGCACTGCCGATCGTGCGCCAACCCGTCGCCCGCAGCAGCCCCGCCGTGTCGTCATTGACGATGGCGGACAGTTGCCGATCGTCGGCTCTGAATGGACCCGCCGCCATCCTGCCGGAGACGAGTGGGACCACATCGTTCTACGCGGTGTCTTCGCCTTGCCGCCGGACCGGGGCGAAACGGAACTTTGCGTGGCACCGAAGTCATTCGGCCCGGTCATGACGACCACTGCAAAGAGTCTGTTTGAGCATTACAAGCGCTACACGCCGGACGACCCATCCGAGCGCGCGCACGAATCGGTGGACCGATTGACCGCCCGCCTTGCAGCCCTGGAATCGCAGGTGCGCTCATGATCGGCACGCGCCTAAAGGAGAAGGGCCGCAACGGTGGCACGTATGAGATCACCGCCATTCACGGTGGCCTCTACGTCCTGGTTCGCTTGGACATTCACCAGCCCGTCACGACCGTGACGACCGGTGAGCTTCACGAACGTTTCGTTGCCAAGGACGTCGAGATCGCCGAGCCCGTGTCTGATGCCGACGCCGACGCCGACGCGGAGGCCGGATGGCGAGCACTTGCTGAGGAAAGCGCCCGAGCCGCAAAGGTCCAGTCGACCGGCGTCCGGCCCGCTGGCACTCCGCCCGCCCTGCATGTCGAGGAACAGCTACGGCGTCTCGCGGAGGCCGACGCATGACCATCGTGCTCGCCGGTACTCCCGATCAGGTAGACCGCTATCTCTCGACCCGTGCTGGACGTGAAGCCGCAAAGACGATCGCTCAGCGCATCGCAGACGATCCGGACGAGTACGCGGCATGGTGGCTTGGGGAAGACACCGTGCACCCGGCCGTAGAGCGCTATCTACGACGGATCGACGCTGCACGCGTCGCTCAGTGGGACGCAGGCAATGCCTGATTTGTGCGCCGAAGACGTTCGCCGCCGCGCCGCCGCGAGCCGTTTTGAGCGTTCGCGCGCGTCGGCCCTCGCCTCTCCTACAACTTCGAAGCTCCGGATGGCGAGGTTGACCCACAACGGGGATGGCGCAACGGTCGGCGCTATGGCCCTGCTCGCGGGCGTCTCGCGCTACACCTGGACCAGGGCCGAGCGAGGCGACCGCAACATTTCCGATGCGGTCTGGCGGCGAATCGCCCACACGCTCGGTCGCCCTGAGTCCGAGATCCGACCATGAACACCGGGAAGGCCAAGGCGGCGAGGGCCGCCGCCGCGGCGGCTAAGAAGTTTGCGCTCAGGGCCTCATCGGGATGCCGTTGGGGCGGAGGCTGTGACGCCGAAGCTGGTTACGGCACCTTTGGTCAGTTTTGCGAAGCGCACGCTGCTCGACTTCAAGGCACGGAGAGCGCCACAACCGGTACGCCCACACCGGCCAAGATCAAGGCGAGCCCGGTCAGCATCGAAGCGAGGGCACTCGAAGTTGCACGGTTCGTGCATGAGCAGGGCGGTACGACCGCGCGTGAACACATCGCAGCGGCCCTCACAATCTCGCCCCGCACCGTCTCACGCGCTGCTGTCATCGCGAGGGATCGTGGCTGGCTTGCAGCAGGAGGCGTCCTAGCTCCTGGCGACGTCGCACCTCCCAGCACGGACAACTAAATGCCGATCGACGCGCTTTACCCCACCCTCCCCAACCCGAACCAACGCCAGGTCGAACGCACCGCGGCGCTAGAGGCGCGCATGGCAGCCCTGGAGCGGAAGCGCGATCTGATCGTCACGCCGTTCTCCATCAACATCGCATCGCCTGCTGACATTCCCTACTACGGCGGACGGCTCTGGCTATTTGTCGGCGGCTCTGCGACGTGGACTAATCCGATGGCTGCCGGGATCTATGACCTTGGAGCCGTCTTCCAACTTAATGGTGTTGCGATCACGAGCCTTAGCGCCAGGTCTTATACCCCGGCGGCCGGGACGGGCATCACTCACGCGCTACCGCTGCGCAGCGTCCAGCGAACGCCAACGGACCTGCGTTCTACTTATGGCCTTGATCCTGGCGAGAACATGACGCTGAGCATGATCACCAGCGGCGCTGCCGGTGTTGCCGGATCGGCGTTGTTGGAGGGGTTGGTTATCGAGGCTCCCGCGCCTTAGTAGGGACCCCAGGGTCCCGTATCCGGCAGAGACTTGCCGAACGAGCACCACGGCCCACAGGGCCCCGGCCGCTGCGCGTCTCGTCTCCTTTGGCAGGTGTTCGTGTGGGTCAGAGCCGCCGCCCAAAATGGTCCGACTCCCCGCCGGCGCTAGGTCGCCGCTGGTGTTGACGCGTCGCTGGGTTACTCGACGGCGTCCAGGTACTTGTCCAGCGCCGCGCCGACCGCGGCTTCAGCGCCCGGCATTAACTTGCCGTAGCGGTCATACGTGATCGAGATCGATTCGTGCCCCATCACGACGCTGAGCGCCTTGGCCTCAGCGCCCGACGCGATTAGCCAACTCGCGAACGTATGTCGGCACTCGTGCAGGGTGATCGGGGCGAGCTTTGCGTTCTTCCAGGTCTTCTTCGCCCGTGAATCGACGCTTGACGTCGCAAAGGGGACGTCGGCCGTCCTGCCGAATACGAGCGCCGCACCGCCGCGCCCGGTCGCCGCCTTGTGCGCCTTCAGGTAGGCCATCAACTTTGTCCCGATGTGGATACGCCGAACCGCAGCCTTGGTCTTTGGCGGACCATCACCCTCGGCGTCATCCCAGGAGCGCTGCACGTTGATGGTCTTGCTCTTGAAGTCGATGTGGTCCCATCTCAGAGCGCGTAGCTCTCCGCGGCGGAGGCCGGTATAGAACGCCGTCGCCCATAGAGCGCGATCCTCGGTCAGCGCGTCAAGCAGCTTCTGGCTTTCAGGCTTTGTGGCGAAGCGCTCCCGGGCGTTGTCGACCTTGGGCAGTTCGAGTCCGGTCGTGGGGTTGACGGCTACGAGGTCGCGGTTCAGCGCGTGGCGATAAACAGCGCGGACGGGATCCAACGAGTTGCGGATCGTCGCGGGCGGGACGCCCGCGGCGGCCCAGCGATCTACGAGCGCCTGGAGGTCGCGCTTGCGGATCGCCGTCAACTTGTGCGCGCCAAGCTCGGGATCGACGCGCTTCCAGGCATAGGCGTAGGCACGAAGCGTGGAAGGCCGGTAGCTGCGGGTACCCGTGCCTGCCTGCGCAGCCGTGAGGAACGCGTCCCACGCCTCGCGCAGCGTCTGGGGAGAATCGGCCGCCGCGGTCCCCGCCTCGATCTCGCCGAGCGCCTTGGAGCGCCACGACCGGGCTTCGGCGTGCGACCCCCAGGGACCGCGCTTGAGCTTGCCGTCCACCTTGACCGCGCCCCGGTAGCGCTTGACGCCCTTGCCGGTCGTCCGGGATTCGATCCCGTTGGACATCGCCATCTCAGCGCAACGCCCGCGCCGAGTTGGCTTCCAACCATCGCTCAAGCTCCCGCACCGGCACCAGCACGCGACGGCTTTTGCGGACGATGCGCAGGTCAGGGATCACCTTGGCGTCCAGGAAGTCGACGGAGACGCCTAGGGCGTCGGCCGCCTGCTCCCGGCTCAGGGCCAGAGCGACGGAGGGCACTTCGGTTCGCGCGGGTCGCTGAGGGAGGGCGGGCTCGATGAGCGGCTCGGGCGACCAGCCGTTCAGCAACGCCTCGTGCGCGGCCGTCTCCTCCCAGAACGCGTAGTCGGGATTGTCGCGGTCGATGATCTCAGCCGGGGCTGTAAGCCACGTCCAGCTAGTCGGTTCGTCGTGGGGCATAGGCAGAAGCCTAGTCCGTCGGTGGGAACCCTGTGGGAACCGGACCACCGGTCTAGGGCGGTTTCAGGCGGTTTCGATCAGCCGTTCAGAGTTCAAATCTTCAGCAATAGCAACGGACTTGGCGCTATCACTGGGCGGGTGCTGGCCTTCAGGATTATGTTCGAGTCCTAGTCCGGCAGTCTCGCGAAGCGCCTGGAAACGGGCGCTTTCTGCGTTCTGGAGCGACCCTTCCGGGGTACGTCCCGGGCCAGCATGAACTGGGCCGAGATCATCGCCGGACTGCTGTTTCTCATCTGGCCACTGACCTACCGTCACCAGGTCGCGAAGATCCACGATCGCATGCAGGCCCGCGGCCGGGACACGACGCGGTTCGACGAGAGCATGAGCCGGCCGTTCTTCCGAGTGATGCTGTGGGTCGTGCCCCTGCTCGGCCTGGCCGTGCTGATCGCCGGTCTCGCCGGTGCGTGACATGGACAAGAGGTCCCAGACCGGGATGCATTGCTCAGGTTGGCCGCAAAACGGCCGAATCAGAAGGAAGCCGTGCTTCAGCTTCCATCTGCCGATCCTTCGCTGCTGCCCGCGATGCGGGAGCAGGGTGGTGAACTCGGCCGCCAGTTCGTCGATGTGTTCGTCGGCTTCCGCCTGCGGTTTCACACCGAACGGGAGGCGTTCTCGTTCTCTCAGCACTTCCGGTTCGCCTCGCCGCGGTCGGCGTTGCGGCAAGAGGGTGGCGGCGTGGTGTGGGTCGGCTTCCACGGTTGGGCGTTCGACGCCGCCGATGCGCAGATGCAGGCGGCGCTTGCGGTTCGTCACAGCGCGATCCGCGGGAAGGTCCGCCATATCCCGGCGGCCACCGACGCAGAGATGCGTCCGACCGACCGGCTGCTGTTGGAGCCCGAGAAGGCGCGACGCGAGCGCGACGAGCTGCTGGCCAAGATCGACGAGGCCATGCCGCATATGTACGACACCCGCCGCACCGCGCTCGGCGGGGCCAGCCCGGCGTCGCGGCAGATCGGCACGGGCCGACCGGGCGGCGGCAGCACCACGCCTGCCAGCACCCCGCGCCAGGACCCGCCTGCCAGCCGCGTCTCCAAGGCACCACCCGGCTTCGGCACCGACGCCGGCAAGACGGCCAAGCGCAAGCGCAGCCTCTTCGGCCGCTGAGCACGCGACTCAACGCCAGTTTCGGCGCCAGCGGCCGTTGCGTTATTTTCGTTTGACGCTAGAGTTCATGCAGTCATGGCCGCCAAGTCCAAGCCAACGTCCACGCCACGCAGCGCCGTCAAGCGCCCGACGGCCCGCGACGGGGATCAGCAGTTGCGCACCGTCAGCCGGAACCTCAACGCCGCCGGCAAGCGATTCAAGGATGCCGACACCATCACGGTGGGCGAGCTCGGATTGACGCAGAACACCAAGCTTCCAAAGGCCGCGTTGGACGCCGTCCTCCAGGCCACCGCGTTGGCTGCCGAGGGCAAGCACGCACGGGTGATCGTCGTCGAGGATGAGATTTCCACCAGTGAAGCGGCAGACATCCTCGGTATCTCTCGTCCGCACCTCATCGGTCTACTTGATGCTGGTCGGCTGCCGTATCGCAAGAGCAGCGACAGACCTAATGCGCACCGCTATGTGAAGACCGACGATGTTCTGGATTACCGGCGTCGACGGGCCAGCGCTCAAAAGATGATGGACGAGTACGGCGCGATTTCCGAGAAGCTTGGTGTCTGAGCGCGTCGCGCTCATCGACGCAACGGACCTGTTCCCGCAAGACCAGCGCGACGTTCTCGTGCAAGCGGCGCTTGACGGGATGTACCGGATGTTGTGGAGCGAGACGATTCTTCAGGAAACCGCCTGTGCCATTCATCGTCGACTACGTGAGCGAGATGGTCTTTCGCAACGGCGCGAGACCGAGCACATGCTCGGCCTGCTGACGGGTGCGCTGATCGAAGAAGAAGGGGGAATGAGCGCCGATGAGGATGCGATTCGCTCTCAGATCGGGGCGATGGGCGAGGAATCTGCAAATTGGGGCACGAGTGATGCCGATGACCGGCACGTCATCGCTGCGGCCATCGTCGGCGGCGCCGACACTCTGGTGACCTCGGACGGTCGCTTCGACGCGGAGTACTGCAGGAAGGCGTTTGGCTTGCACGTCATGAGTACCGACGACTTCCTCGTCGACATCTTCGCCCGCATCAACGACCGACACGTGGGTGCTTCGTTAGATGCGCTGGCCGGCCGGTGGATCCGGCCTGCCCCGTTCAGCCGTGCTCAGGTGATCGGACGGCTCGAGACTCCGCTGCCGAGATCGATGGCCTACCTCGTAGAGGTGCGTGGATTCCCGCGCGACGACCCGCCGACGGCATAGGGAAGGATCTGACGCCTCCGGCGTCTGGACGGGTGAGCCACTCGTCCATCTGCCCTTCGAAGGGAGCACTGTCATGGCCAGCTTTCTCTCGTCCCGCCGCATGCTCGTCCTCGCGCTTGCTGCGCTCACCGCGCTTGCCGGCGTCCTGCTGTTGTCGCGGGATCAGCCTGCACACGCAGCCGCCAGCGGCAAGACCGTCCACCTCTCCGCCGACGCCTCCGGCAAGTTGAAGTTCAACAAGACCAAGATCACCGTGTCGCACGGCAAGGTGACGTTCGTGATGGCCAACCCGAGTGGTTCGGGAAAGCCGCATGCCATCGCCGTCGAAGGCAAGCACGTCGACAAGGACGGCAAGACCGTTCAGCCCGGTGGCACGTCGAAGGTCACCGTGACCCTCAAGAAGGGCACGTATGAGTTCTACTGTCCCGTCGACGGCCACAAGGCCGCCGGCATGGAGGGCAAGGTCGTCGTCAAGTAGTCCGCGGGCGCTACTACGCCGCCGCCTGCTCGGCCCAATCGCGGTAGAGGCGCCAGTAATGGCCCTCTGCCGCGAGCAGCTCGTCGTGCGTGCCGGACTCCACGATCCGGCCGCCTTCGAGCACCACGATCCGCCCGGCCTGGCGGATCGTCGACAACCGGTGAGCGATGACGATCGCGGTCCGGCCCGCCAGCAGGCGGCGCAGGCCCTCCTCGATGATGGTCTCGGTGTGCAAGTCGACGTTCGACGTCGCCTCGTCCAAGACCAGGATCCGCGGGTCGGCGACCAGCGCACGGGCGAAGGCCACCAACTGCCGCTGGCCCGCCGACAGCTGCACGCCACGCTCGCCGATCTGGGTGTCCAACCCGTGCTCCAGGCGCCCAACGAACTCCCACGCGCCAACGGCGCGGCACGCGCGCTCCAGCACCGCGTCGTCGATGGCGCTCTCGTCGCGGATCCCGAAGGCGATGTTCTCCCGCAGCGTCCCGCTGAACAGGAAGCCCTCCTGCGGCACGATCCCCATCTGCGACCGCAGCGAGCGCATCGTCACGTCGCGCAGGTCGACGCCGTCGACCTTGATCGCGCCCGACGTCGGGTCATAGAAGCGCGCCGCCAGCTTGGCGAACGTCGACTTGCCCGCGCCGGTCGCCCCGACCAGCGCGACGGTCTGGCCCGGTGGCACGTGCAGCGACACGTCCTCCAAGGCGGTCTTCGTGCCGTCGGCCGTCGAGTACGCGAACGTCACGTCCTCGAACGCGATCTCGCCCCGCAGCGGCCGCGGCAGGTCCGGTGCGCCCGGCTTGTCCACCAAGTCGGGCTGCTCGTCGAGCAGCCCGAAGATCTTGTCCAGCGCCGCCATCCCCGACTGGTAGGTCGTATAGACCTGCGACAGCTGCGAGATCGGATCGAAAAAGCCGTTGAGCGCAGCGATGAAGCCGACCAGAACGCCGATCGTCACGTTGCCGTTGAGCACCTGATGGCCGCCGTAGATCAGGATGCCGACCGTCGCGATGGCCGAGACGAACTCGACCGCCGGGAAGTACGCGGCGTTCAGGTTGACCGTCGTCTGGTTCGCTGCGCGGTTCTCGGCGTTGAGGACCGCAAAGCGATCCATGTGCCGCGGCTCCTGCGCGAAGGAGCGCATCACGCGAATGCCCGACAGCGTCTCCTGCAGGTAGGCCGTCAGCTGGCCGATCGTCTCGCGCGTGCGCCGGAACGCGTCGGCCGAGGCCAGCCGGAAGGCGAGCGACCCGACGGCCATCACCGGGAAGATGATGAAGGTCAACAGCGCGAGCTCGACGTCGAACCAGAGCAGGATCGCGATCGAGCCGATCAGCGTCAGCGTCGCCTGAAAGAGCGTGGTGACCGAGTCGGTGACCATCGACTCCAGCGCCTCGACGTCGTTGGTCATCCTCGATATCAGGACACCGGCCGGGCGCCGCTCGTAGAAGCCGACGGGCATCTCCTGCAGGTGACGGAAGATGTCCAGCCGCAGATCCTGCAGGGCACGCTGACCGACCCAGTTGGTCAGGTAGGTCTGGATGTAGGAGGTGCCCCAGACCACCAGCGCGCTGAAGATGAACAGCACGACGATGACGTCCAGCGCGCCGAGGTCGCCCTTGGTGATGCCCTGGTCGATCGCCTGCTTGGCCAGCGGCGCAGGCGCCAGCGAGGCGGCCGTCCCGAGGACCAAGGCCACGAACATCAGCGCCGTGCGCGTCCGGTAGGGGCGCAGCAGCTCGACGATGCCGCGCAGCTTGCGCCCGCGCCCGCCGGTCTCGCGCAGGCGGCGGCGCAGGTCGTCGCGGCGGCTCAACCCCTCTGCCTGCTCGCTTCTCACAGCCCCGCCACCTCCCGCTCGACCGGGTTGCGGTTGAGGAACACTTGGTCCGGCAGGCCCTTCTCGACGATCTCGGCGTACAGCGGCGAGATCTCCAGCAGCTCATCGTGGGTGCCTTCGGCCGCGATCCGGCCGTCTTCCACCACCACGATCCGATCAGCGAGGGCGATGGTGCTCAACCGGTGAGCGATGATGAAGGTCGTGCGCCCGGCCATCGCCTCGCGCAGCGCCTCCTTGATCGCCTGCTCGGTCGAAGCGTCGACCGCCGAGGTCGCGTCGTCCAACACCAAGACGCGCGGGTCGGCCAGCAGCGCACGCGCGATCGCGACGCGCTGGCGCTGGCCGCCGCTGAGCGTCAGTCCGCGCTCGCCGACGCGCGTCGCGTAGCCGTCGGGCAACGCCGCGATGAAGTCGTGGGCCTGCGCGCGCCGCGCGGCCAGCTCGATCTCCTCCATCGCCACGTGCTCGGCGCCGCCGCGCGCGTAGGCGATGTTGTCGGCGATGGTGGTGGAGAACAGGAACGGCGCGTCGTCGACGACCGCGATCGCCTGGCGCAACTCGACGGGGTCGACGTCGCGCACGTCGACACCGTCGATCAGCACCGCGCCCCCAGCGACGTCATACAGCCGCGGGAGCAAGGCCACCAACGTGGTCTTGCCCGAGCCCGTCGCGCCGACCAGGGCAACCGTCGTTCCTTCCGGGACATCGAGCGACACATCGTGCAGCGCGTGATCCGGCGCACCCTCGTAGCCGAAGGAGACGTCGCGCAGCTCGACGTGCCCGCTGCCCGCCGGCAGCGCCACAGGCCGCGCGGGCGCCGCGATCGCCGCCCGGCGATCGAGCAGCTCGAAGATCCGCGCGCCCGACGCCGTCGCGCGCTGCGCCAGCCCGAGCGACATGCCCAGCGAGCGCATCGGCCCCAACAGCATGAGCAAGTACGTGTAGAACGCCGTGAAGTCGCCGAGCGTCATCTGGCCGTGGACGACCCGGCGCCCGCCGAACAGCAGCACGCAGGCCAAGCCGATCTGCGGCAGGAAGCCGATCAGCGGCTGGTAATAGGCGCTCAGCTTCGTCGCGATCATCTCCTGGTCAAAGACGCGCGCGGTCGAGCGGGCGAAGCGCTCCAGCTGGCGGTCCTCGCGCGCGAAGGCCTTGACGACGCGCACGCCGCCGATCGACTCTTCCGCGTCGGCGGTCAGCTCGGCGATCCGCTGCTGGACGGCCTGCTGGGCGGGCCGTGCGCGGCGGCCATATCGCGCGGCGATGATCACGACGAACGGGACGGGCACCAGCGAGATGACCGCCAGCAGCGGATCGACGAGCAGCATCGCCACGGCGGCGAGCACGATCGTCAGCGCCGACTGCATGATCAGCACGAGGCCGTAGCCGAGGAAGAAGCGCACCGCCTGTAGGTCGACGGTCGCGCGCGACATCAGCTGGCCGGTCTGCTGGCGGTCGAAGAAGCCGAGCTCGAGCGAGAGCAGGTGCGAGTAGAGCCGCTGGCGCAGGTCGTACTCGACGCCGAGCGAGACCCGCCCGGCGATGAGCCGTCGCGCCACCGTCAGCAGCAGCCGCCCGACGCCGGCGGCCGCGATCAGGATCCCGAGCCGATCGAGATCCGAGCTGTCGCCTGCCCGGATCTGGTCGATCGCACGGCCGGTGAGCCACGGGATCGTCACCGTCATCGCCATCGCGACGGCGGCCAGCGCGCCCGAGAGCACCACGCCGCGACGGTAGGGCGCCAGGAAGCCGAGGAGTCTGCGGAAGATCGCCAAGGCGCTT
Source organism: uncultured Conexibacteraceae bacterium (assembly GCA_963836485.1). Lineage (GTDB taxonomy): Bacteria > Actinomycetota > Thermoleophilia > Solirubrobacterales > Solirubrobacteraceae > Baekduia. The sequence continues at coordinate 114,880 of CAWIJS010000011.1, forward strand.
CATTGTAGTTGCACAGGAAACAACCGGCAGTGAGCGGGCCGACAGGGGTACGCGCGTGCGATGCTCACCACGCAATGGAGGCTTCGCGATTCGGCCTGTGCGACCGCTGCGCGCACCAGAAGCTCGTCAAGAGCGGGCGCGGCTCGGAGTTCTCGATGTGCCGCCTCGGCCTCAAGGACCCCGACTGGCCCAAGTACCCGCGGATGCCCGTGCTGCAGTGCTCGCGCTACGAGCCTGCCGCCGCGCGCCGCGCCTCGATCTCATAGGGGTTGGACGCGTAGCCGCGGTAGAGGTAGCTCAGCGGCATCGTCAGCGGGTGGTGCTGCATCTGCCAGACGTGGCAGAGCTCGTGGCAGACGAGGTCGGCCGACGTGGCCGCCAGCGGCGCGCGCAGCAGGATCAGGTCCCACATCGTGTAGCCGTCAAAGCGCGAGAACCACGGCAGCGTGAAGAGCCACGGCACCGTGAAGATCCGCACGGTGCGCCGCAGCCGGACCGGCCGCGGGTAGAGCTCTAGCCGGTCCAGGCGCGCCTTGGCTGCCGCCAGGGCGGCGCGCTCGTCAACCGAGGGAGGACGCAGCAGGCTCAGCCGAGCGGTACCGGGTCGAGCACCAGGATGAAGCCCGCGTCCTGGTTGGCCGTCGTGAACTTGGACGAGAAGAGCTTGCCGATCGTCAGCGCCGAGACGTTCTGCGCGTCCGGCGAGTGACTGATGCTTGCGACCGTCGGCGTCTTCTTGGCGACCAGCGTCGTGGCGAGCGGGTGGATGATCGCCGACTGCACGTCGGGCTCGTCGTTGCGGAACAGGAGCGCGCGCGCAGGGGTCGTCTTGGCGTTCGTGAGCTTGCCGGTCACGGGGTCCAACGCCGCCGGGCCCGTCGGCGGCAGGATCACGACCGCCTTCGACACGCCGAGGTACTTGAACGAGTACAAGGCCAGCTCCAGCGCCTCACGGCGCAGCAGCAGGAGACGCGCTTGCGACGGCTTGCCCGCGAGGTTGCAGTTGTCGGCGTACACGCCGCACAGGCGATAGAGCACGCCGGTGCCGTCCAAGATGTCGATGTCACCGCCCTGTGCCGCCGTCTGCAGCACGGCGATGGTCACCGGCAGCCCGTGGAGCTCCAGCGCGCTGCCCGTGACCGTGGCCAACTGCTTGCCCCCGACGCGGTACTCGCGCCCGACGTGGTCGGCGATCTCGTTTGCCCCCAGGACGCCCTTGGTGGTCGGTTCCCACTGCGACCACGGCGGCCCGGCAGGCAACGTGGAGATGTTGTCGTTCTTGCCGCCGACGACCACGGCGACGAGCAGCACGACCGCCGCTGCGCCGATGGCGATCAGGGCGCCGAAGAGAAACTGGAAGCGGGCGGAGTAGCGCGAGTACAGCGGGATGACCACCTCGATCGGCCCGGTGGCCTCCTCAGCAGTCCCCGTGCCTGCACTCGCCGTGGCGTCGGCGGCGAGCGTCTCTGTGTCGCCTACGCCTACGCCTTCGCCCGCCGGCGCCCACAGGCGCCCGGCGACGGCGCGCGGCGTCTCGGTCGGCACAAGCGTGGCGGGATCCCACTCGGGCCGCGTGCCCACGAGGTCCGGCGGCCGGTGGCGGCTCTGCTCGAAGCTCTCCTCAGCCTCGGCGACGACGTCGACCTCGGCGTCCTTCGGGCGCTTGTCGTCGTCGGTGGTGTCGTGCTCGGCGCTCACAGCTTCGGCCAGATCGTCTCGTCGGTGATGTCGATCGTCGGCGCTTCGAGCTCGAGCGACTCCAGCAGCTCCACGACCTCGTCGCCGAACAGCTCCTTGCGCTTGACGAGCTCGTCGGCGATGTAGGCGACCTGCTGGCGGTTGTGGCGGATCACGCAGAAGGCGGTCACGTAGGCTTGCCCGAGGATCTCCGCGGCCGATCGGGCCTTGTGGGGATCGCGCAGGATCGCCGCGATCGGGTCGCCGCTCTGGGTCATGCCGCGCGAGCGGTTCATGATCTTCTGGCCGATGCGCTCGAAGCGCCGCAGGTACTCGCGCTCAGCCTCCTCGCGCGCCTCGTCGCTTTCAAACTTCAGGTGCGACAGGTCGACCGGCATCGGGCCCATGCCCGAGAAGCCGACCATGACCGCGGCGCTGGTGCTCGCCGACTGCACGTCGCCGCCGACGCCGGTGCCGTTCTCCCCGTAGAAGACGTGCTCGGCGGCCATGGCGCCCAGGCCCCAGACGATGTCGGCCGCCTCCTGGTGGCGCCAGCGCACGAAGCGCTCCTCGCGATCCATGACCTGGTGGTGGCCGAGCGAGCCGCCGCGCTTGCGGATCGACAGGCGCGTCGACTGGCGAAACGACATGTAGACGTGGGCGGCGACCGCGTGGCCGGCCTCGTGGATCGCGGTCGAGCGGCTCTCCTCGGCGATGTAGTCGATGTTCTGCGCGGTGCCCGACTCGATCGTCGTGATCGCCTGCACCATGTCGTCCCAGCCGGCCTCCAGCCGCCCATCGGCGTGCGCGTAGGTCAGCGCCATCGAGCAGACCTGCTCGATCATCGCCGGGGAGTAGCCGCCGGTGATCCGCGCCAGCTCATCGCGCCGCTTGGGCGTGTTGAGGTCGGCGACGTGGTCGACCTTGTCGAGGTAGAGGTCGAAGATGTCGGCCCGGTCCTCCTTGGTCGGCGTGCGGAACCAGACGTGGCGGCCCATCCGGCCCGGGCGGATGAGGGCGGGGTCGAGGCGTTCGATCGGGACGTTGGTCGCCCCGATGAAGTAGATCTGCTCGGGTCGTGGCTTGGGCGACCGCAGTCGTAGGGTCCGCCCGAACAGCGTGCGCGGGACCAGGTAGCTGGCGTCGAGCAGGTTGTTGATGCGGTTGGTCCAGAACTTCGCCCAGAACTTGGGCTCGTCGACGCCGTCCATCTGGATCAGCAGCTGGTTGAGCGCCACGCCGCCGCCCATGCCACCCATGCCGCCGATCCCGCCGATGAAGTTGTTGATGTGCCCGTAGAAGCTCGCGAGGGCCGGCGGCAGCACCTGGACAGCGCCGGGCGCGCGGCTGGCGAAGAGGTGCTCGCGCCACTCGCGGTTCTCGCAGATGAGATCGCCCGAGGCGGAGATCGCGCCCCACGGCCCGTAGTAGCGCGGCTGGTCGAGATCGGAGAAGAGCGGCTGCATGCCGGCGAGCGCGTTGCCCAGCGCCTGGCGGCGCAGGCCGACCGCGTCGATCTCGTCGATGAAGATGATGCACTGGCCGCCCCACTTGCGGGCGAGCCGGCGCGCCTTACGGATCAGGAACATCACCACGATGACGTCCATGCCGATGAACGTCTGGGCAAAGCCCGAGCCCGGCATCGTCACGATCGGCGAGTTGAACGACGTGGCGATGGCCTTAGACAGCATCGTCTTGCCCGTGCCCGGCTGGCCGATGAACAGCAGCCCGCGCTCCGGCTTGCCGCCGGCCTTGCGGAAGTCCTCGCCGCCCTGCCAGAGCTCGATGACGCGGGTGACGTCCTCCTTGGGCTCCTTCTGGCCGCGGACGTCCTCCAGGCGCACACCCCAGTCGGCGTCACCGGGCTCATAGCCCTTCATCTGCTTGAGGCCGAAGAACAGCATCGGCCCCATCAGGATCAGGAAATTGAACAGGAAGAACAGCGGCAGCTGGATGCCGAGCGTGATGATCGTTGCCAGCGTCCGCGGTTCGGTCAGCGCGTCCCAGATGCCAGACAGCAGCTCCGGGATCGACTGGCCGGCGATCAGGGCGATGGTTCCCAGGCCACCGAAGATCAGCGCGGCGATCCACAGCGCCAGCTTGTACTTGCCGCGCCAGAACCACACCCGGCGGCGGGCCGTGGCGTCGTCCATCAGCGCCTCGCGATCAGCGCCGTAGAGGCTCGGCCGCGGGATGAAGCGGTGCGCGACGATGTCGATGAGGCCGCGGAAGGCGCTGACGGCCACGATCGTCAGCAGCAGCGCCCAGAACCACGACCAGCCGTTGGCGCCGATCAGGACGGCCATGAAGGCCGGGCTGGTCAGGATCGCGACGAAGGTCGCCGCGCGCGAGAGACGACGCCATTCTCCGGCCAGGGCCTCGCGGTTGCTGGCGTTGGCGTTCGCCGGAGCGAGCTTCGCTCCGGTGCTCCCCTCGTGCTCCATCGAGCGAAGGGTAGTGGCGTGTGACGTGCGCGCCTAGATGCGCGGAATGCCGAGCACCATGTGCGGCGCCGCGGCGGTGTCGGCCGGGAGGGCCGCGATGATGACTTCCGGCGTGTCGCGGAACTCGAGCTCGCCCTTGCACTTCGGGCAGGCGCCCAGCACCCGGAGACCGTCGGCCATGGCCGGGGTGTTCCAGGTGAACTCGCAGGCGGTGCAGCGTACGGCGAAGTCGTCCCTCATTGGGGAGGGCATCGGCCGAACAGGCGTCGGGCTCAATCGGCCGTTCGTCCAAGAAGTAGGTCGATTGCGCGAGGTCCAGACTGCCGCGGTCGATCCTGAGCGGTTGCAGCGAGTACGGTTGCGCGCTCGATGTCGCGCGCCGTTCTCCTTGCTCTCATTGGGTTGCTGGCCTTTCTGGTCGCTGGTGCGAGCCCCGCCGAGGCGCTGACGACACACAAGTGCCCCAAAGCCACCGATTTCCGGTGTGGGACCCTGTCGGTTCCGCTGGATCGCTCCGCAAAGGTGCCCGGAACGGTGCAGCTCTCGGTGGCCGTCGAGCGCCCGCGCAAGGGTGCCGACGGCTTCCTTCTGGCGCTCTCGGGCGGCCCCGGCCAGCCCTCGGTCGCCTTTGCCGACTCCTTCCGCGCCTCGTTGGCTCCGGCGCTGGCGCACCGACGTCTCGTCCTGCTCGACCAGCGCGGCACCGGGGGCTCCGGCGCGCTGCGCTGCGGGCCTTTGCAGGCGCTCGGCACGCTGGACGTCGTCAACACGCGGATCGTCGAGTCGTGTGCCAACGCGCTGGGCCCAGCGCGCCAGTTCTATGCGACGACCGACTCCGCGCAGGACATCGACGCGCTGCGCCAGGCGCTCGGCGCGCCGAAGATCGAGCTGATGGGCGTCAGCTACGGCACCTACGTCGCCGTGCAGTACGCGCGCCAGTTTCCGGCCAACACCGACGGGCTGATCCTCGACTCGGTCGTCGGGCCCGACGGCATCGACGCCTACTTCTTGGACACGCTGCAGCGACTGCCGCGCGTGCTGGCCGAGCAGTGCGCCGGAGCCCGCTGCGCAACCGCGACCAAGGATCCCGTCGCCGACCTCGGCACGCTCACGCGCAAGCTGGCCCAAGCGCCGCTGCGCGGCACGATCCCGGACCTACGCGGCGCGCCGCACGAGACGGCGATCCACGACGAGTCCGAGCTGCTGTTGATCATCATGTCGGGGGATCTCAACCCCTTCATGCAGGCGGCGCTGCCGGGCGCGATCGCCGCCGCCGGCGCCGGCGATGCGGCACCGCTGCTGCGGATGCGTCGGCTGGCGCAGGGGCCGGCGGTGCCGGTGGGCGAGCTCAGCGCGACGCTCAACGTGGCCACGACCTGTGCCGACGTGAAGCTTCCCTACACCTTGCTCACGCCCTATCCCGACCGCTGGACGCTGTGGCGCCACGGCGTCGACGAGGTGCCCGACAGCGCCTTCGCGCCGTTTAGTCGCGCGGCGGTGGTGGACACGTCCCTGGCCCATGACTGCCTGCGCTGGCCGCTGGGCGATACGCCTGCAGCACCATCGACCGCCCCGCTGCCCGACGTCCCGGCGCTGCTGCTCAGCGGCCGCCTCGACACGCGCACGCCGCTGGAGAACTCCAAGGAGTTGTTGGGGCAGTTGCCCCACGGGCAGCTGCTGACGGTCACCGGCACCGGCCACGACGTGCTCGACTCCGACATCACCGGCTGCGCGGCGCGGGCGCTGACGCGCTTCGCCGATGGCCGGGAGATCGGCACGCCGTGTGCGGGCAAGGACAACGCGGTCGGCGTCCTGGCGCGGCCGGCGAAGTCGATTGCCGCCTACCGTCGCGCGCCCGGCGTCGCTGGCGATCGCGGTCGCGTGCTCTTCGCCGCGCTGGACACGATCGTCGACGCGCAGATCTCCGCCCTGCAGACGCTCTATGCCGGCTACACGCATCTCCAGGGTGGTGGCCTGCGCGGTGGGCGCTTCTCGGCATCCTCGGACGGCGCGCACCTGCGGCTGCACCGCTATGCGTTGGTGCCGGGCCTGCGCGTCAGCGGGGTGCTGCGCGCGTCAGAGACCGAGGACGCCGGGACCGTCACCGTCGACGGGCCCGGTCGCCTGGACGGCACGCTGCGCATCGGCGCCAAGGGCACCGTGATCGGCCGCCTGGGCGGGCGGGCCGTGCACTACGCGCCAAGCACCCACGGGGCGACGGCCGCGCGCGGGAGCGGTCGCGTCCCGGCGGCCGTGCGGTTTCCGAGCCGAGCGGTTGTCCGGCGGCAGCTGGCGCTACACCGCCGCGATCTCCACCCGTAGCCGCTCGATCATCCCGTCGAGCCGGCGCGAGACGTCGCGCGCCGGCACACGCAGCGCCTCGGCGACTTCGGCCACCGGCGTGCCGTCGATGACCATGGCCAAGATCGGCAGGTCCTCGGGGTCGACGCGGTGTCCCGCGGCTTCCAGGAGCTCGCGGGGGACCGGCGGCAGGACGCGGTCGCCACGGGCGACGGCGCGTAGCGCGTCGAAGAGCTCCGGGGCGGGGGCGCTCTTGTTGAGCAGGCCGTCGGCGCCCGCGAGGATCGCGGGGACAACCATCGTGCTGTCGGCGTAGGCGGAGTACAACAAGACCCCCGGCGCTGGGATCTCGCGCTTGAGCCGCCGGCAGAGCTTCAGGCCATCGGCACCGGGCAAGTGATAGTCCAACAGGACGACGTCGGGTCTGGTGCGCGTCAGCGTCGGCGCGAGGTCCTCTTCTGAGGAGGCGGTGCCGAGCGGGATGATGCCGGGCTCGGCACGCAGCACCGCGGTCAGGCCGGCACGCATGGCGGGGTGGTCGTCGACGATGAGCAGGCGGATCATGAGGAACCTCCGGGGTGGGGGAGAGCGAGGGCGACGGCCGTGCCGCGCCCTCCGGGTCCGGGACCGATGTGGAGTTCTGCGCCGATCGTCTCGGCGCGGCCCTGCATCGAGCGCAGGCCGTTGCCGCCGGGGCGCGGCTCGGCCGGCATGCCGACGCCGTCGTCGGCGATGGTGAGCGTGATCGCGTCGGGGGCGCCGTTGAGCGTCACCGAGATCGCCGAGGAGCCGGCGTGGCGGACGGCGTTGGTGAGCGCTTCGGCGGCGATGCGGTAGGTGTGGGCGGCGACCAGCGGCGGCAGCGTGGGGAGGCGGCCGGTGACGTCGATGCGCGCGACGCCCGTCTGCGACAGCTCGGCCGCGCGTTCGCGCAGCAGCACGTCGACCGGCCGGCCATCGAGCGGCGTGCGCAGCTCGGCGACGCTCGTCTCCATGTCGGAGGTCGCGGCGCGCAGCTCGCCGACGGCGCCGTCGAGCAGCTGGCGGTGCGGGCCGTCGGCGACCGCGCCGTCCAGCGCGGTGAGCATCAGATGCGCGGCGTGGACGCGCTGCTTGGCCGAGTCGTGCAGCTCCCAGGCGATGCGCTGGCGCTCGGCCTGCAGCGCCAACCGCTCGGACTGACCGCGCGCGGCGCGCAGCCGTTCCAACAGCAGGCTGGAGTAGGCGAGGGTGGTCGTGACGATGACCGGGACGAAGAGGTGCGTGGCCAGCGTCTCCAACCTGATGGTGTTGGTCAGCGTGTCGTCGGGGAGCTTCTCGGTGAGCAGCGCGACGGCGCCATAGGCGGCCGAGAAGCAGACGCCCCAGGCGACCGCGCGCCGCCACGGCAGCGACGTCGCCGGCAGGACGAGCGTCGTCAGCGCGAAGACATAGAACGGGCTGCGCCAGTCGCCGCCGCCGAGCACGAGCGCGAACGCGGCGCACGCATCCAGCGCCCACACGGCCGGCGCCCAGGGCGCGTCCTGGGTCTGGCGCAGGATCAGCAGGCTGAGCGGCGTCCAGGCCAGCGTGATCAGTGCCAGCAGCGGGTCGTGGTGCGTGACGCGATGCGCGAGCAGCAGAGCGATCGCCAGCGCCGCGCCGAGCAGGCGGGTCATCGTCAGCAGCTCGAACCAGCGGGGCGGGCCGCGCAGGACGGCCGGCGTCCTGCGGTCGCGTTGTCTGCTGGTCACGGGTTGACCCTCCCATGCGGACCTCAAGGGTTCCTGAACGCCAGTCGTGAGAGACGCCTTCGTGGCGTGGGGGCGCGAGGTGTGGCTGGCTGGTCGGCGCTCCGCGACGATCGCCACCACGCTCATGTGGCCTGGGGCGTTGGGTGAAAGTGTTGCGCTGCCTCGTGCGTCCAATTGTGTGGGCACCGACGGGCGCCGCGCGGATGGCGACATCACGGATCGCCGACTCGTCCCGACGCGCTCGCGCCGCCAACGCTCCGCCGCGCGACTGGCCATCGATCCATGTCGTTTAGACCCCGATATGCGGGGTCTAAACGACCTGGATCTCGAGTGCGTTAGGAACGCCCGCCCGGGCGCTAGCGGACGACGAGCCAACCCGAGCGCCACCCTCTCGGACACCACGAAGTCCAACTCACCACGCCTGCGCCCAGGTAGTTGTTGATGATGTCGCCATCCGGACAGCACTCGCCAAACATCGCAACGATTCTGCGCAGTCAGGCAAATCCATCCACCCACCCCGATACGCTCCGCCCCTCATCCAAACAACAGCACCCCCGCGCCGCTACTAACGGCCGGGGGCATGACCCAAAGGAGCATCACCTCCCATGAGTACCCCGCAGCGTACCCCTGCCCGCGTCAAGCTGACCGTCGACCGCCACACCGCCGACGTCCTGCGCGTGCAGGCCAAGAACATCTTGGTGTTCAACCACGAGTACTTCGAGGACTTCCTCGACTACAGCCCCGAAGCCCAGTACGGACTGGCGATGCGATTCCAGGACACCATCGACCTGATCACCACCGTCGGCTTCGACCCCAACACCACCGCCGCCAAGGCCGACACGTTCGAGATCGCCCTGACCGACGACCTCGCCAAACAGCTCACCCGCCGTCGCCTCGACCTCGGTGCCACCAACCGCGACCGCCTCGACGGCCTTGAAGACGGTGAGCCGATCGCCGCCGACCTGATGGCCCAGATCACCGCGGACCGCAGCGCCGCCGCAGCCGTAGACCGCCTCATCGGGGACTACAGCGTCGCTGTCCCCCGCCGACGGCGCTAACCACCAACACCTGCGCTTCGGGTCGCGGCACACCGCCGCGACCCGGCGCCCTCACCGATCGGCGCGCCGGCCCCTCAGTCGTGCTCAGCCAACCTGGCGCGCAAGCTGCGCCGACGCTCCTCGAGCTCCCGCTCCAGCTTCGCGATCTCCGCGCGACGATGCGCCAGGAGATCGAGCTGGCGTTCGACGTGGCCCAGCGCCTGGTCGAGGATCTCGCGGCGGCGGTCGCGGTCCGGGTTGCCGTGGTGCCATTCGTCACGCAGCGCCCCGCGTGCGTCCTCGACTTCGAGCAGCTCCTTGAGCTCGTCGAGGCTGACGCCGAGCAGTGCTTTGAGGCGTAGCGCCTCGCGCAGCCGTGCGACGTCGGCGTCGGCGTAGAGGCGATGGCGCCCGGCCTCGCGGTCGCCGCCACCGGTCAGCAGGCCGATCTCCTCGTAGTAGCGGATCGTGCGCGTGGTGGTGCCGACGAGCTTGGCGACCTCGCCGATGCGCAGCTCGCTGACGGTCTCGGTGGTCATGCTGCGACCCGTGCCGCTTCGGCGACCGCGTCGGCCTGCGCCTGGGCCTCGCGCGTCGGGCGCAGCAGCGACACGCCGGCGCCGAGGATCGCGGTGCCCGCCAGCACCCACAGGGCGACGTGCATGTTGTGGATGAACGGCGCCAGCGCCGCATCCGACAATCCGGAGCTGACGCCCGAGAAGATGGACAACAACACCTGGGTCGGCACGGCGGCGGTGACGATCGCCAGCACGAACGCGATCGACAGGACCGAGCCCGTGTTCTGCAACATCATCCGCGTGCCGCCGGCGATCCCGCGCCGGTGCACGGGCACCGAGCCCATCATCGCGGCCGTGTTGGGGGAGTTGAACATGCCCGAGCCCAGCCCGTTGATCAGCAGCCACGTGGCCGCCAGCCAGTAGGAGGAATCGGTGCCGAGCGTCGTCATGCCGATGAGGCCGACGGCGCTGACGACCATCCCGATCGCCGCGAGCGCGCGAGCGCCGTGGCGGTCGGCGTAGGCACCGGCCAGCGGCGAGGAGATCAGCATTCCCAGCGCCAGCGGCGCGAGCTTGACGCCGGCCAGGATCGGGTCGTCGCCCAGCGCGCCCTGGAAGTACAGGACGAAGACGAACGTCAGCGCGAAGCGTGAGAGTCCGGCCAGGAAGGCCGCACCGGTCGCGGCGGCAAAGCCGCGGTCGGCGAAGAGCGTGAGGTCGAGCATCGGCGACGGCACGCGGCGCTCGATGAGGACGAAGGCGGGAAGCAGCACGACGGCCAGCGACAGCGCGACGATCGTGTGCGCGTCGTTCCAGCTGACGATCCCGCCACGCGAGATGCCGTAGGTCAGTCCCGTCAGCCCGACGACGAAGGTCAGCGTGCCCCACCAGTCAAAGCGGTGGTCGGCCTCAGGGCGAACGAGCTCGCGTAGGACGGACGCGGCCCACAGCGAGCCGGCGATCCCGAACGGCACGTTGAACCAGAAGACCCAGTGCCAGGAGATCTCGACCAGCGCGCCGCCGAGCACCGGGCCGAGGACGAGGCCGACGCCCGCGACCATCACGTTGGTGCCCATCGCGACGCCGAGTTGCTCGCGCGGGAAGGCGTCGGTGACCAGCGCGCTGGCGTTGGCGAACAACAGCGCGCCGCCGATGCCCTGCACGACGCGCCAGACGATCAGATCGGTGCCGCCGGTCGCGAAGCCCGCGCCCAGCGAGGCGAGGGTGAAGACGACGAAGCCGGCGACGAACGCGCGCTTGCGGCCGAACAGGTCGCTCAACCGCCCGAAGGTCAGCACGAGCACCGTCGAGGCGATCATGAACGCGAGGATCACCCAGACGAGCGTGAGCAGCCCGACGCCGAGGGCTTTCTCGAGGTCGGGCAGCGCGATCACGAGCGTGCCGGAGTTGATCGTCGCCAGCAGCATGCCGAGGCTGGTGCAGCTCAGCGCCCACCACTTGTAGTGCTCGTGGTCGGCATCGACGCCGAGGCGGCGGCGGGGGCGTGGGCGTGGGGAAGAGAGGGCTTCAGACATCAGGTAGTTCGATGATACCCAAACTTCTACTTCACGTGAACGTCAATTAGACGCCAGGTTGTCGGGTGCGGTTGTCCGCACCCCGGGCGGTGACCAGGGGGAACCCTGATGCGACGGCCGGCGGGGGCGTCCAGGATCAGCGTCAGTTCCCCACCCCGTCTCCCCGAGGTCTTCCCTTGATCGCTTCCGCCCGTCCCGCCGTCGCGCTGGACACCCTCCGCTCGCAGTTCACCGGCAACCTGCACGCCCCCGGCGACGCCGGGTACGACGACGCCCGCATGGCGTGGAACCTGATGGCCGACCAGCGTCCGGTCTTGGTCGCCGAGCCGCGCACGGCTGACGACATCGCCGCCGTCGTGCGCTTCGCCCGCCAAGAGGGCCTGCGCGTCGCGCCCCAGGGCACCGGCCACAACGCCCAGGCCCGCGCCGGCGTCGACGAGTCGGTCCTGCTCAACACGCGCCTGATGCGTGGCGTCGAGATCGACTTCGAGTGCCGCAGCGCCCGCATCGAGGCCGGCGCGCTCTGCGCCGACCTCACGGCGCCCGCCTCCGAGCTCGGCCTCGCCGCGCTGGCGGGCTCCTCGCCCGACGTCGGCCTCGTCGGCTACACGCTCGGCGGTGGCATGGGCTGGCTGGCCCGCGCCTTCGGCTTGTGCTGCAACTCGGTCCTGTCCTTCGACGTCGTCACCGGCGCCGGCGAGCAACTGCACGTCGACGCCGAGCACCACCCGGAGCTGTTCTGGGCGCTGCGTGGCGGCACGGGCAGCCCGGCGGTCATCACGCACATGGAGCTGACGCTGATCGCTGCCCCCGAGCTCTATGCCGGCGCGATGCTGTGGCCGTGGGAGCGGGCGTCCGAGGTCCTGCACGCGTGGCGCGAGTGGACGTTGGACGCGCCCGAGACGGCCACGACCGCGGCGCGGATCCTGCAGGTCCCGCCGTTCCCGGATATCCCGGAGGTCGTGCGCGGCCGTCAGTTCGTCGTCATCGACGGCGCCGTGATCGGCTCCGACGCCTACGCCAACGAGGTGCTCGCGCCGCTGCGTGCGCTGGGGCCGGAGATCGACATGTTCGCCGCCGCGCCGCCCGTCGCGCTCAGCCACCTGCACATGGATCCTGAGCACCCGGTCCCGGGCATCGGCGACCACGCGCTGCTCAGCGACGTGACCGCTGAGACGATCGACACCATGATCGAGTTGGCCGGCCACGAGTCGGGCTCCCCGCTGCTGGCGGTCGAGCTCCGCCAGCTCGGCGGGGCGCTGGGCCGCGTCGCGCCGGGCGCAGGTGCCCGCTCGCGGATCGACGCGCCGTACGTCTTCTTCGCCGTCGGCGTGCCGGCGACGCCGGAGCTGGCCGCGGCGATCCCGGGAGCGCTGGAGCAGCTCAAGGGCGCGCTCACGCAGTGGGTGGCGCCGGGCGCCTACCTCAACTTCGCCGAGTCGCCCACCGATGTGAGCACCACGTTCGAGGACGAGACCTTCCGCGCGCTCCAGGCCGTCAAGGCCACCTACGACCCGCACAACACCATCCACGCCAACCATGAGGTCCAGCCGGCCGCGTAGAAGGCCGAGCGTGTCGAGCAATGGGTGTCATAGGCCCTTTGCTCGACACGGAGGGGACGCTGCGCGGTTGCTAGCCGTCAGGCGACCAACCGCGTGTACAACCGATCCAGCACTGCCTGTGGGTCTCCGCACAGGCCGGTGTGGATTGGGGATGGCTGAACGCTGGTCGACGATGCCGCGGTGAGCCAGCCGAAGCGCTCGGATTGCGGCATCGCGGCGATCGCTCCACCTTCGGGGTCGCCGGCGGCGACGCGGACCATGCCGTCGACGTGGCGGCGGATGGCGTCGACGTCGAGGTCGGGGGAGAGCGCCCGCAGCCGCGCCTCGTCGACGAGCACCCGCGCTGCCAGGAACTGCCGGCGACGGCAATAGACGACGACGCCGACGTTCAGCGCCTCGCCCCGCTCGACGCTGGGGACCACGCGCCAGATGGCGTACTGGAAGGCGTCGTCAGGGGAGGGCACGGCGTGCCTCCTCGGCCTCGGTCGCAAACGCGCGCGGAGCGGTGAGGCGCTCGACGAAGTAGTCCACGTAGATCTCGCGCGCGAGCGCCGCGCCGTCTCCGAGCCAATCGTCGGGAACGGCGGCGAGGATGCGCTCCAGGACCGCGCGATCGAGCCGCGGTGCCAGCCGCTCGTCGGCATCGGCGATCGAGCCTGCGAAGGGCAACAACACGTGGTCGGCGATCAGCGGGAACGCGGCCGCGGCGGCGCCCTGTGGCCACGTCGCGGCGTGGTGGCGATAGAGCGCGGCGCCGTGGTCGATCAGCCATAGCTGATGGTGCCAGATCAACATGTTGGGGTTGCGCGGCGTGCGGTCGACGTTGGCGCTCAGCGCGTCCAACCACACGACGTCGGCTGCGAGCTCGGCCGTCACGCCGACCGGTGCGGCGGGGGAGAACGGCAGCGCGCCGGGCAGAAAGTCCAGCGCCGCGTTGCTGCCGCCGCTGGCCTGCACGAGCTCCTGGATCTCGGGGTCCGGCTCGGCCGCCGCCAGCAGCGGATCGACCTCGACGAGCACGATCTCCGGCACGCGCAGGCCGAGCGCGCGGGCGACCTCGCCGACGACCACCTCGGCGATCAGCGCCTTGAGGCCCTGACCGGCGCCGCGGAACTTGACCACGTACAACCCGTCGTCGTCGGCCTCGACGAGGCCGGGCATCGAGCCGCCCTCGCGCAGCGGCGTCACGTAGCGCGTGGCGCGCACGGAGCGCAGCGGTGTCAGTGCGGTGGGCGGGTCGGCCATCGAAGGCGGGACGGTAACGGTCGGGCGCGGGGAGCGGGGAGCGCGGCTGCGTGTCGAGCAACGGGTCATATGGACCCTTTGCTCGACACGGACGCCCGCTACGGTCCTGCGCACCCGTGTGGTTCGAGGCCGACAACATGGTCCTGACGGTGGCCCAGGCCGCGTGCGTCGCGCTGCCCGCCGCCGGCGTCCCGCGGGCGCTGCAGCGCTTCCGCGGCGGCGCCTGGGCGCTGGTCCTGCCGCTCTGCATTGTCGTCGTGATCGTGGCGATCAACGAGATCCCGCAGAGCGCCGACGTCCTGACGTGGGTCGCGCTGCTGCTGATCCCGCCCGGATGCGCGCTTGCGCTCGGGTGGGCGATGCGCGGCGCGCGCTGGTGGCTGGCGCCGCTGGCAGTGCCGCTGCTCGCGCTCGCCTGGGCCGACCAGGAGACGCGCATCGGCCAGCTCGCGACCATCGTGCTGATCGTCGGCTCGTGCGTCACGCTCGGCCGTCTGCTCGCCGGGGCCGCGCCGCTGATCCTGCTCAAGCTCGGGTTGATCGCGATGGCGATCTCCGACGCGATCCTCGTCTTCGGCAACACCCTCCAGGCTCCCAACGCGGTGTTGGTCGCGGCCCAGCCCGGCGCCGGCCTGCCGCAGCTGCAGTCGGCGAGCTTCCACTACGCGGGCATGGGCTACGGCGACTTCTTCGCCGCCGCGGTGCTCGGCGGGATCCTCGCGGCGCAGAAGCGCCCGCAGCTCGTGCCGATGCTCGCGCTCATCGTCGTCTCGCTCGCGTGGGACCAGCTCTTCCTGGTCGTGGACACCCTGCCGGCGACCGTCCCACCGGCGATCGTGCTGATCGGCGTCGAGCTCTGGGCACAGCTCCAGAAGCGCAGGGGGCTACAGCAGTGCGCAGATGCGCGCGGCTGACAGCTCACCCTTGGGGATGAAGCCGTGGGCCCCGCTGCGGCCGACGAGCGGGCCGAACTCACGCGGGTCGCGACTGGAGGTCAGCACGACCTTCGGCGCCGCGTGGTCAAGACAGATGCGCGATGCGACGTCGAAGCCGTCGAGGTCGGGCAGGTTGATGTCCAACAAGACGACGTCGGGGGAGAGCGCTGACGTGGCGGCAAGGCCGCTGGCGCCGTCCTCGGCCTCACCCACGACATCGAAGCCCTCATGTTCGAGCAGGAGGCGAGCGGCCGAGCGGAAGCTCGGGTGGTCGTCGACGATGAGGAGCTTCATGGGCACACCTCAAGCGTGCCCATCCGCGGAGCTTTGCAACGTGGGGTTAACACCACACGTCCGCGTGGATGTCCGATCAGCGTCCGGAGAGCTACCGCGCCTGCGCGACCGATGGCAGCACCAGCGCCAACTGGCTGCGACGTTGCGCGCGCGGGCGTAACGGATGGGGGACTGGCGCAGACGCACGGTCGTGCGCGCTTTGATCCGAGAGACGACATGGTGATCCTGATCCTCCTCAGCGCGCTGATCGGGGCCGGCACGGCGCTCAGCCCCTGCGCGCTCCCGGTCCTGCCGGCGCTGCTGTCGGCGGGCGCGGCGGGCGGCCGGCGGCGACCACTCGCCATCGTCCTCGGCCTGTCGCTGACCTTCCTGCTGTCGATCATCGGCGGCGGCGAGCTGCTGCGCCACCTCGGGCTCGGCGGCACAACGCTGCGCAACGTTGGGATCGCGGTGCTCGTGATCGCCGGCGTCGCAGCCATCGTCCCCAGCATCGCCGAGCGCCTGGAGCGCCCGTTGGCGGCGCTGAGCCGGCTCGGTCCGCGGCGGGCGGGCGACGGCTTCTGGTCGGGCCTGGTCGTCGGCGGCGCCCTGGGCTTCGTCTACGCGCCGTGCGCTGGACCGGTGCTGGCGGCGGTCGTGTCGGTCTCGGCGGTGACGGGGCGGACGGTCGCGGTTGCCCTGGCCTATGTCGCCGGCTCGGCGCTGGTGCTCGGCGCGATTGCGCTCGGCGGTCGGCGCGTGATGGAGCCGCTGCGCCGCGCCGGCGCCCTGCGGGTGCAGCGCGCGCTGGGCGCGGTGATGCTGCTGACCGCGCTCGCGTTCATCGTCGGCCTCGACACGCAGTTCGAGACCGCGCTGGCGCGCCACACCTCCTCGGCCACGTTGACCGGTGGATTGGAATCCTCCAGCGCGGTCCAGGACCGCCTGCGCGATCTTCGCGGCGCACCGAAGTTCGATTCGGCGAGCAAGAGCGCCAAGGCGCAGGTCGCCACCGGGCCGAAGTCCTCGCTCCCCGACCTCGGGACGGCCCCGGACTTCACCCGCACCCAGCGCTGGTTCAACTCACAGCCCTTGTCCTTGAAGGCGTTGCGCGGCCGCGTCGTGCTGATCGACTTCTGGACCTACACCTGCATCAACTGCCTCCGCACGCTGCCCTACCTCGAAGCGTGGGACAAGCGCTACCGCGCTGCGGGGCTGACGATCGTCGGCGTCCACGCGCCGGAGTTCGGCTTCGAGCACGACGCCGGCAACGTCCAGCGCGCGATCGCCAGCAACCACATCAAGTACCCGGTCGTCCAAGATAATGATCTTGCGACCTGGAATGCGTACGGCAATCAGTACTGGCCGGCCGAGTACCTGATCGACGCCGAGGGTCAGGTGCGCGAGACACGCTTCGGCGAAGGCGACTACGACAAGTCGGAGTCGGCGATCCGTTCGCTCCTGGCCGAGCGCGGAGCCAAGATCAGCGCGGCCCGCTCGCACCCGACGGGCATCACGCCGGTCGGGCTGCAGGCCACGCCGGAGACCTACGTCGGCGCCGCCCGCGCACAGGGCTTCGTCGGGACCGCGCCGCAAGCCGGAACCAAGACCTACAAGCTGCCGAGCAGCGCCCCGCCCCTCAACGGCTTCGCGCTCGGCGGCACGTGGAAGATCGGCGACGAGCCGGCGACCGCGCAGGCTGGTGCGACGCTCGCGGCGACCGTCCAGGCACGCTTCGTCTACCTCGTGTTGAGCCCGCCGTCAGCCTCGCGGCCGGGCGCGGTCGACGTCAGCATCGACGGTGAGCCGCCCCACCGCATCACCGTCGCCACGCAACGGCTCTACACGCTGGCCTCGTTCCCGGCCAACGGCCGCCACGGGCTCAAGCTCACGTTCTCACCAGGCACCTCGGCGTACGCCTTCACCTTCGGGTAATCGGACTCTCAGGCTCCCTTAAGGCGCACGAGCGATGCTGCCGCGATGAAGGTCAAGCGCTATGTCCTGGTGTCCGCCGCTGTCCTTGCCGCCGGAGCCGGCGGAGGAGCGGCCATCGCAGCGTCGGGAGGTGACGACGACCGCCAAAAGGCCGAGCAGTCGATCCTCACCGAGGCGGCCAAGCGGCTGAACGTCACACCGGACGCGCTGCGTTCGGCGCTCGGTGCCGCAGAGGACAGCCAGCTCGACCAGGCGGTCAAGGACGGCAAGCTCACGCAAGCGCAAGCCGACGCGATCAAGGCGCGCCGGGCGAAGGACGGCACCGTGCTCGGCGGTCCGGGCGTTGGCGGTCCGCACGGTGGGGTGGGCGGGGCTGGTTTCCCGGGCGGCCCGGGCTTCGGCCGCGGCTTCGGCGGACCTGGTCTCATGTTCAAGATGGGCCCCGGCGGCGCCCTCGATGCGGCGGCCACCGCCCTTGGGCTCCAGCGCGACGATCTCGTCACCAAGCTCCGCGCCGGCAAGTCGATCGCCGACGTCGCCAAGGACCAGGGCAAGAGCCTCGATGACGTCAAGAAGGCCATCACCGACGGCGTCACCAAAGAGCTCGACCAGGCCGTCACCGACAAGAAGCTGACCAGCGACCAGCGCGACAAGATCCTCAAGGAGCTCAGCGACCACCTCGACGATCTCGTCAACCGGACGCCGCCCGCGGGCGGTCCGCGCTTCGACAAGCAGGGCCACGCGGCTGGCGCGCCGCGCCATCACCGATAGCCTCGCAGTTCACCATCACACTTCGCAGGAGGCTCCCGGGCGTTTCCCAGGAACCTCTGAGGAAGTGCGTCGACACTGAAGAGCGTGATGACCACCGCCACGCCAGAGAGCCACCGCGTCCTCGTCGTCGATGACGAGCCCAACATCGCCGACGTCATCTCGATGGCGCTGCGCTTCCAGGGCTTCACCGTCGAGTCCGCCGGTGACGGCCGCACTGCCCTGGAGGCGGTGGCCTCGTTCAAGCCCGACCTCCTCGTCCTCGATGTGATGCTCCCCGACATGGAGGGCTTCGAGATCGCCCGCCGCCTCAACGCCGATCGCGTCCAGGTGCCGATCATCTTCCTGACGGCCCGCGACGCGACCGAGGACAAGGTCCGTGGCCTCACGATGGGCGGCGACGACTACGTCACCAAGCCCTTCAGCCTGGAGGAGCTCGTCGCGCGCATCCGCACGATCCTGCGCCGTGCCGGCCTCTCGCAGCCCGAGACCAGCCGGCTCAGCTTCGAGGACCTCGAACTTGACGAGGACACGCGCGAGGTCACCCGCAACGGCGAGCTGATCGAGCTGACCGCCACCGAGTACCGGCTGCTGCGCTACCTGATGCTCAACCCGCGCCGCGTCCTCACACGCGCGCAAATTCTCGACCAGGTCTGGGACTACGACTTCGGTGGCGACGCCCGCGTGCTCGAGACCTACATCTCGTATTTGCGCAAGAAGATCGACCGGCACGGCTCGCCGCTGATCCACACGGCGCGCGGCGTCGGCTACGCGCTGCGGGCCCCGAGGGTGTAACGGCGGGATCGTGTCGCTTAGGATCCGTCTCGTCGCAGGGCTCCTCGTCCTGGCCGCGGTCGGCCTCGTCTTGCTCGCCGGCGTCACCTACGTCGAGCAGCGCCACTTCCTCTACGACCGCGTCGACCAGCAGGCCAAGGCGGCGATCGGGCGCGTGCCGCCGGGCGCCGCGCCGCCGCGCGGTCTGGGCTTCGGCGGCGGCGGTGCGGGATACGGCCCGCCAGTCGGCCGTGGTGGGCCCGACGGCGACGACCATGGGGCGGCCGGGCCGGCCGGCGGGACGTGGACCTTCGAGCAGAACGCGGCCGGGACGACCTCCAATGAGGCCTGCCTCTCCACCTGCTACTCGACCACCGCGCCGACGATGCCCAAGCAGCTCGGGGTGGGCACGATCACGACGGTCAAGGCCTCCAACACGGGTACGCGCTACCGCGTCGCGACGTCGGCGCGCGCGAGCGACGGCACCATCCGCGGCGCGGCGGTCCCGCTGACCGAGGCCGACACGACGCTGCATCGCCTGCTGCGCATCGAGGCGCTGGTCATCGCCGGCATCCTGCTCGCGCTCGGCGCGCTGGCCTGGTGGCTGGTCCGGATCGGCCTGCGGCCGCTGGAGCGCATCGGCGTGACCGCCGGCTCGATCGCCGCCGGCGACCTGTCGCGGCGCGTGGACCCGGCCGAGCCGCGGACCGAGGTCGGCCGCCTCGGCCTCGCGCTCAACAGGATGCTCGAGCGGTTGGAGGAGGCGTTTGCCAAGCAGCGCGCCTCCGAGGATCGCTTGCGCACGTTCCTGGCCGATGCCTCGCACGAGCTGCGCACGCCGCTGGCGTCGATCCGCGGGTACGCCGAGCTGTTTCGGATCGGCGCGGCGCGCGATCCGGCCGACACCGAGAAGGCCATGCGCCGGATCGAGTCCGAGGCCGCGCGGATGGGCGTGCTGGTTGAGGATCTGCTGACGCTCGCGCGCCTGGACGAGGTCCGCGACCTGATTCGTGAAGACGTTGACCTCTCGCGGTTGGCCGGTGACGCCGTCGATGATGCGCGCGCCACGGCGCCCGACCGCGAGATCGATCTGTCCTCCAGCGGTCACGTGATTGTGTCGGGCGATCCCCATCAGCTGCGCCAGGTCTTCGCCAACCTGCTGCGCAACGCGCTGGTCCACACGCCGCCGGGCACGCCGATCGAGGTCGACGTCCGCGACGACGGCGCCGGCAGCGTGCTGGAGGTCCGCGACCACGGGCCGGGCCTGCCCAGCGATGAGAACGACGAGCTCTTCGAGCGCTTCTGGCGTGCCGAGTCCGGTCGCGAGCGCGGCAAGGCGGGCGCGGGTCTCGGGCTGGCGATCGTCGCCGGGATCGTCGCGGCCCATCACGGCGAGGTGCACGCCGAGAACGCCCCGGGCGGCGGCGCGCGCTTCACCGTGCGGCTGCCCACCGGAGCGCCTGCGACACGCGGGCCCGCACCGGCGGCTGAGCGGTCCACGCCGGCGGTGAGCTGAGCGCGACCGTTCAGCGCGAGCCGAGGTGGCGCAGGAACGGCGCCGGATCCAGCCCGCGGCCGGTCGCCGACTCCACGATCGGCTCGGTGTCCAGCCGCCGGCCGTGGCGGTGGACCTTCTCGCGCAGCCACGCGGCGATCGCCTCCACGTCGCCGGCGGCTAGCGCGTCGTCCTGCGCGCCGAGCTCAGACTCCAGCGTCTCCCACAGCTGCGCCGCGATCATGCACCCCAGCGCGTAGCTGGGGAAGTAGCCGAACGCGCCCGAGGACCAGTGGACATCCTGCAGGACGCCGTCGGCGTCGCTGGGCACCGCGACGCCGAGCAGCCGCTGCATCCCGTCGTTCCACGCCGTGGGCAGGTCGGCAACCGACAGCGTGCCCTCGACCAGCGCGCGCTCCAGCTCGAAGCGCAGGACGATGTGCAAGGGGTAGGTCGTCTCGTCGGCAGAGACGCGGATCAGCGACGGACGCACCGCGGTCAGCGTCGCGTGCACGGCCGTCGCGTCGGTGGCAAAGCCGGCGTCGGTGAGCTCCTGGGCGAGGACGCGCGCGAAGGCGGGGTGGCGGCCGACGTGGTTCTCCCACAACTTGCTCTGGGACTCGTGGATCGACATCGACGTTCCGTCGCCGAGGCTCGTGCGCGCGAGCTCCGGCGCGATCTGGCGGTCATAGAGCGCGTGGCCGAACTCGTGCATCGCGGCGAGCAATGACTCCAGCTGACCGTCCTCGTAGCGCGTGGTGATGCGGCTGTCGCGCTGGCCGACGTTGGTGGAGAAGGGGTGGCTGGAGACGTCAAGGCGCCAGCTGCCGTCGCGGACGCCGAAGCGACGCAGGACGGCGGCCACGGCGCGCTCCTGGGCCGCGATCGGCGGCTCCAGCGGTGGCTGTTGTGGGCGGGCCGACAGCTCGGCGACCAGCGGTGGCAGCGCGGTACCCAGCGCGCCGAAGACCCCCTGGATGCGCTCGGCGGTCAACCCATAGTCGTAGTCGGCCAGCAGCGCGTCGTAGGGGCCGGCATAGCCCTCGAAGCAGTCGGCGTAGGCGCGCGCGAGCTCGACGTTGCGGGCCAGGGCCGGGGCGAACTTGGCGTAGTCGTTGGCGGCGCGCGCGGCTTCCCAGATGTCCTGGCCGGCCGCGGAGGCTTGCGCCAGCTCGGCGGCGAGGTCGCCCGGGACGCGCTTCTGGCGGTCGTAGTCGCGGCGCGCGAGCCGGACGAGGTCGCGGTCCAGGTCATCGAGCTCGGCGGTCGCGGCGTCCAGCGCATCGAGCCAGCCACCGACCTCGTCGGCGGTCGCGCGCTCGTGGTGCAGGCGCGAGAGCGTTGCGAGCTGGTTGGCGCGGTGGGCGCCGCCCTCGGGCGGCATCATCGTGCGCTGGTCCCAGAAGGCGAGATGGCCGAGCAGCGAGAGGTCGGTCAGCTCGGCGAGCCGGGCGCGGAGGGCGTCGAGAGCGGCAGGCATGGCCGACAGCCTATGGCGTGGGCAACAGCTGGGAGAACCCTGAGGACAGAGACTTATGCGCGCTTAGGGCGTTCTTGATGCTGAGGCAAGCGCACCGGCGCACAGTGTTGCCATGACCCCCTCCTCAAAGCTTGCCGCCCTCGGCGCCTGCGCCCTCATCGCCGGCGCCGGTGGCGCGGGCGTTGCCGCGGTCGTCGTCGACGGCCACGGCTCCTCTTCTGCGACCACCACGGCCGCCGCCGAGCGCAGCACCGTGCGCCCGGTCGCCGCGACCACCGATGACACCGCCAAGAACGTCTACGACGACGCCAAGGACGCGGTCGCCTACATCAGCGCCCAGACCGATCAAGGCACCGCCACCGGTTCGGGCTTCGTCGTCTCCAGCGACGGCAAGATCATCACCAACGAGCACGTCGTCGACGGCGCCACGTCGGTGACCGTCAAGCTCGGCACGAGCGGCAAGGAGCAGACCGCACAGGTCCTCGGCGCCGATGCCTCCAAGGACCTCGCCCTGCTCAAGGTCGACGCGGGCTCCACCACGCTCCACGCGCTCTCCTTCGGCGACTCCTCCAACCTGCAGGTCGGCGACAACGTGTACGCCATCGGCAACCCCTATGGGTTGGACCACACGCTGACCAGCGGCATCGTCTCGGCGCTCAACCGTGACATCCAGGCGCCCAGCGGCGCCACGATCCCCGGTGCGATTCAGACCGACGCTGCGCTGAACCCCGGCAACTCGGGCGGACCGCTGCTCGATGCTGACGGCAAGGTCGTCGGCGTCAACTCGCAGATCGCCTCGGCCGGCACGTCGTCCTCGGGCGAGTCGGGCAACGTCGGCATCGGCTTCGCGATCCCGTCCAAGCTGGTGCAGGCCTTCGCCGAGAACCCGACGAGCACGCCGGCCCAGAGCGACCAGCAGCAGAGCCAGCAGGATCCGCAGCAGAGCCAGCAGGATCCCCAGCAGGGCCAGGTCGATCCCCAGCAGGATCCGCAATTGCAGCAGGAGCTTCAGCAGCAGCTCGAGCAACAGCAGCAGGACGGCAGCCAGCAGGCCGACCCCTACGGCGACCAGCAGTCAGACCCCTACGGCAGCCAGAGCCAGGACGCCCCTGAACTCGTCCTCCCCGGCGGCTACTAGCCGGACGACGGCGCGGCGTGCATCGGGATTCCGAGCCGCCGCGCCACGGCCGGCACGAGCGTGCCCTGGCCGAGCACCGAGACCAACACCACCACGAACACGATCCCGTAGATGCGGTCGGCCTCGTCGACAGCCTGCAGCACGCCGAAGGCGGCGAGCAGGATCGGGACGGCGCCCTTCAACCCGCTCCAGGCGATGAACGCCTTCTCGTTGCGGCGCAGGTCGGCACGGGCCAGGGTGGCGGCGATGACCGCCGGGCGTACGACCAGTCCGAGCACGACGGCGATCGCCGCGCCCTCCAGCCAGTCACGGGTGCTCAGCATGTCGAGATGGATCGTGAGGCCGAGGGCGACGAAGACCACCACCTCGGCGAGCGTCGCCAGCGTGGCGCCGAAGCGCACGATCTCACGCTGATGGGCGACGTCGACGTCGCTCAGCCGCAGGCCGAAGAGGAAGACGGCCAAGAAGCCTGAGCCGTGGGCAACCGACGTGACGCCATACAGCGTCGCGGCGGCGCTCAGCGCGAAGACGGCATGCAAGGCGTCGCTCGGCAGGCGCACCCGGCGCAGCAGTGGGATCAGGACCGCCGCGCCCACCAGGCCCAGGGCCGCACCGACGACCATCTCGACGCCGAACTCGCGCACGATCACCCACGCGGTCGCGTCGTCGTGGGTGGCCAACTCGATCATCCCGATCATCAACGCGATCCCGGCCGGATCGTTGACGCCCGCCTCGCCCTCCAGGATCGTCCCCGACCGGCCCTCGATCTCGCGCCCGCCGAGCACCGAGAACATCACCGCCGGATCGGTCGGCGCAAGTGCGGCGCCGATCAGCCCGGCGGTCATCCAGCTCATGCCGAGCACGGCATGGGCAAAGAGCGCGACGAGCCCCGCGGTCGCGAACGTCCCGAGCAGCCCGATCGACAGCACCGGCCCCGCGGAGCGCCGCAGCCGCCGCCAACCGATGTCGATCCCGCCGTTGAACAGGATCACGATCAGCGCGACGACCGCGATCCGCTCAACGGTCTTGATCGGCACGTCGTAGAGCGACGGCCACAGATCCGAGGCGATCGCCGCAGCGACCAGGAAGATCGCCGGCGCCGGGATCGGGACGTGGTCCGTGATCCGCGTGGAGAGGATCGCCAGCGAGAACCCGCCGGCGGCGATCAGGACGATGGTGGCGAAGTCGGCGATCTCGGTCATGCGCTGTCGCCCCAGTACCACGCGTCAAACGCCCAGCGCTGCGCGGCTCGCCACCGCGTGCGGCCGCGGAAGAAGAGCGCGAGCTCTTCGTCGGTGCGCGTGGTGCCCGGCGCGGCGCTGCGGCAGGCGATGCCTGGCTCACCGTCGTCGTAGGCGCCTTGCCCAATCGGCTGGCAGACCGCGTAGGGGACCGTCGCCTGCGCGGCGTCTTGCGGATAGGTCGTGGGGAGGCCGGCCGACGTGCAACCCGCATCGGTGAGCACGTCGACGTAGCGCTCCTCCGTGAGATCAACCGCGACGAGCACGAACGCCTCGGCTGGATCGAGGTCCTCCGGGCCATAGGGCTGGTCGGCGAGCAGCCGGTCGACGTTGCGCCGCGCCGTCTGACGGTCACGGTTGAGGTAGAGCACGGGGAACGATCCTGGCGGGTTCCAGCGTCCGCCGCGGTCACGGGCGTAATCGGGATCGAGCGGATCGCTCCACTGTGGGTCGGCGACGCGCAGGTAGCGGCCGCTGCGCGCGATGTGCCGTCGCCTCACGCGGTCTGCGCAGGATCGAACGAGGCGCGGACGAGCGCCAGCAACTCGTCGTGGCGGTCTGCCGCGATCATCTCGAGCATGGTGAGGCCACCGTAGGCGGTCGCGGGGCGGCGCGCGATGCCGGGGATGCGCTCGCCCTTGAGCTTGCGGGCCAGGAGGTCGGCCAACGAGGCGACCGTCGTGACTTTCGCCACGCGGGAGGACGGGATGCCGGCGGTGCGCCACTGGGAGATCGCCTGGCGACGCACGCCGAAGAGCGACCCGAGCTCGGTCTCGTTCAGAGCGAAGGTCTCGGCTGCCGTGTCGAGCGGCGTCGTGGGCGATGCGATCTCCTGGCGAACGGCGGCGAGGAACGACAGCATCGCGGCGTCGTCGACGTCCCAATGGGCGGTGCCGGCGTGCGTTGGGATGGTGAGGATGTCGGTGTCGGGCAGCGTCGCGCGGACGCGGGCGACAACGTCCAAGGCGAGCCCGTTGGCAGGACCGTAGGCACCAACCCACTTCGAGAAGACGGCGCCGGCCGCGCCCTCGTCGAGCGCGGCGAGCGGCGCGCGGGCAGGGCGTCCCTCAAGGTCGGCGACCAGCAGGTTGCCGTCGGCACCCTTCATGATGATGTCGGGCCGTGCAGCGTGTGTTGCGGCGAGCACGTCGGCGGTGAGCTCGCGATAGCGGCGGACGTAGTCGCGCACGGCGGGGCGGCTGCCCTGCATCGCCCGTCGTGCGGCGCTGGCCAACTGCCGGACGTCCGCATCGGGAACGAGGCGCTCGATCGCGGCGAGCACGTCATCGATGTTCGTGGCGTGCAGAGCGGTCTCGGTCGCCTGGGTCTGATCCTGGGCAAGAGTGGCCATGACCGTCACGGTACCGCAAGGTAAACGCAATCGCAAGCTATACGCAAGCCTCCTCGAATCTGCCTGCGTCGCGGCCCGTCCCCACGGCAGTAACCTGGATCGTTGATGCTGACAGCGACCGACCGCAGCACCGCGCCCGTCCGGCGCGTCCGGATCCTGACCGCCGGGGGCACCATCGCCATGATGGGCGAAGGCGGCGCCACGCCGGAGCTGGATGCCGAGGCGCTCGTCGCCAGCGTCCCGGGCCTGCAGGTCTTCCCGGACCTCGAGGCGATCACGGTCCTCAACAAGCCTTCTGCGCACCTCACGCTCGAGGATCAGCTGCGCATCTGCCGCGCCGCGCGCGACGCCGCCCGCCGCGGCATCGGCGTCGTGGTCACCCACGGCACCGACGTCCTGGAGGAGACCGCGATGCTCTGCGACGTCCTGCACGACGCCGATGCGCCGATCGTCTTCACCGGCGCGATCCGCCCGGCCAGCGCTGCCGGCGCCGACGGGCCCGCCAACCTCGTCGATGCCGTGAGCGTCGCGGCCAGCGCGCCCGCCGCCGGGATGGGCGTCCTGGTCGTCTTCGGCGGCGAGATCCACCACGCGCGCTGCGCGCGCAAGACCGACACGACGTCGCTGGTTGCGTTCTCCTCGCCGCAGACCGGCCCGCTGGGCCGCGTCACCGAGGGCCATCCGACGATCTGGTCGCGGATCCCACGCAACCCGCCGCTGGACCCGCCGTCGCTGGAGAAGCGCGTCCACATCGTGCCGTCCTCCTCAGGCGACGACGGCACGCTCGCGCGCGCCGCGCTGGACACGGCGCCCGACGGCATCGTGCTCGGCACGCTCGGCGCCGGGCACCTGACGCCCGCGCTGCTGGAGATCTGGGCCGAGGCCGCGCGCGAGATCCCGATCGTCGCCTACTGCCGGCCCGAGCGCGGCGTCGTGCTCAACGCGACCTACGGCTACGCCGGGTCCGAGCGCGACCTGCGCGGCACCAAGATCATCCCGGCCGGCTTCCTGTCGCCGCAGGCGATCCGGATGAAGCTGCTGGCGTGCCTGTCGGCGGGGCTGGACGTCGAAGAGACGCGCTGGGCCTTCTCCCAAGACGACGGCTAGCGCGGTACGTTTGCGCGCCGCCTCGTCGCGCCTGGAACCACCCAACGGAGCTTGATGGGCTGGCGCCCACCGGCGCTCGCCGTGCGGCCCCAGCCACGACGATGCGGGGCGCAAACGCACCGCGCGGCGGCCTCTGTCTAGGCTCTCGGCTCATGCGCGCCCTGCAGATCACCGAGCTGACCGGCCCCGACACCGCTCTGAAACTGGTCGACGTCCCCGAGCCTGAGCCGTCGCACTTCATGACGCCGGGCAGCGGCGTCCTCGTCGACGTCGAGGTCGCCGGTGTCTCGTTCCCCGAGGTGCTGCAGACCCGCGGCGAGTACCAGGTCAAGCCGCCGCTGCCGTTCATCCCCGGCAGCGAGGTCGGCGGCATCGTGCGCAGCGCGCCCGCAGGTGCTGCGGTCCAGCCGGGCGATCGCGTGGCCGCGTTCTGCATGCTCGGCGGCTTCGCCGAGGTGGTCGTCGCGCCCGAGTTCATGACCTTCAAGCTGCCCGACGCGCTGGACTTCGTCCAGGGCGCGGCGTTGGTCCTCAACTACCACACCGCGTACTTCGCGCTGAAGCTCCGTGGTCGCCTCGCCGAAGGCGAGAGCGTGCTCGTGCACGGCGCGGCCGGCGGCGTTGGCACGGCGGCGCTGCAGGTCGCCAAGGGCCTGGGCGCCAAGACGATCGCGGTCGTCTCCAGCGACGACAAAGAAGGCGTCGCGCGCGACGCGGGCGCCGACGAGGTCGTGCGCTGCACCGGTCGCTGGAAGGAGGAGGTCCAGGAGCTGTCGGGTGGCGGCGTGGACCTCGTCCTCGATCCGGTCGGCGGCGATCGCTTCACGGACTCGCTGCGGTCGCTGCGCGAGGGCGGCCGGGTCGTGGTTGTCGGCTTCACCGGCGGCGCGATCCCCGAGGTGAAGGTCAACCGGTTGTTGTTGAACAACACCGAGGTCATCGGTGCGGGCTGGGGCGCCTACATCATGTCCAAGCCCGACGTGACCCGCCAGATTGGCGCGGCGCTCGACGAGCTCATCGCCGCCGGGTTCGTGAGGCCGATCGTCGGGCAGCGCTTCCCGCTGGACCGGGCCGCCGATGCGCTGAAGCTCATCGACGGCCGCGGTGCGACGGGCAAGGTCGCGCTCGACGTGCGGTAGGTAGGACTACACCTCGACGAGGACCGGCGCTTCGGCAGGCGCCTGGGCATCGCCTACGGTCTCGGGCGCCGGCGCCTTGCGGCGGGGGAGCATCAGCGCCGGGATCACCGCCAGCGCGATGATGCCCGCCGCCCACCAGAACGTGTGGCCGAAGGCATCGGCGATCGCCGGGGCGATCTGCGCCCGCTCCGCCGCCGGCACCGACTGCGCGGCGCCCAGCCCGGTGCCTGCGGCGGCCGGGATGGCGCTCGTGAGCTGGTGGGTCAGCACGACCGAGAGCAAAGCGGTGCCGATCGAGCCGCCGACGCGCTGGATGATGTTCAACGCGGTCGTGGCGCGTGCGAGCTGCTGGCGCTGCAGCGTCTGGTAGGCGGCGCTCATCGCGGGCATCATCGCCGCGCCCATGCCCAACCCCATCAGGAACTGGCAGCTGCCCAAGAACCAGAACGAGGTGTCGGCCCCGACCTGCGTGAAGCCGACCATGGCCGTGAAGAGGAGCGCCAGGCCACCAAGGACGATCTTGCCGGCGCCGGTCTCGTCGGTCAGCTTGCCGGCGATCGGCATCATGATCGCGGCGCCGAGGCCCTGGGGCGCGAGCAGCAGGCCGGCGTCGAGTGCCGACTGGCCGCGGACCACCTGGTAGTAGAGCGGGATCATGAACATCGCGCCGAACATCGCGGCGGCGAAGGAGAACGTCGTCGCCGACGCGGCGCTCATGGCCCGGACCTTGAAGAGCTTCACATCGATCAGTGGCCAGGCGTGGCGCGCAGCATGGAAGATGAACGTGCCGATGAGCGCGGCGCCGGTGATCATCGGCAGCCACGCCTTCGTGGCACCGAGGCCGCCCGAGGAGGACGTCTCGGCTAGGCCGTAGACGAACGCCGCGAGGCCAGGAGAGAGCAGGATCAGCCCGAGCCAGTCCAGGCGCTGGTGGGCGGCGGGCTCGTCGCGCGGCAGGAGCCGTGCGGCGGCGGCCAGCGCGACCGCGCCGATCGGCAGGTTGACGTAGAAGATCCACCGCCACGAGACGTCGTCGACCAGCCAGCCACCGAGGATCGGCCCGATGATCGGGCCCATCAGCATCGGCACGCCGACGATCCCCATCACACGGCCCATACGCTGCGGGCCGGCGGCTTGGGACAGGATCGTCATGCCGGCGGGCATGATCATGCCGCCGCCCAGACCCTGCAGGATGCGGAAGCCGATCAGCGACTCGGCCGACCATGCCATGCCCGACAGCGCCGAGCCGGCGAGGAAGAGGCCGATCGAGATCATGTACAAGCGCTTGGTGCCGAAGCGATCGGCGGCCCAACCGGTCAGCGGGATCACGGTGGCCAGCGCGAGCATGTAGCCCGTCGAGACCCACTGGATCGTGGCCAAGGACGTGTTGAAGTCCCTGGACAGGGTGTTGATCGCGACGTTGACGATCGTCGTGTCGAGGATCGACATGAACGTGCCGAGCACGACGACGGCCGAGATGCTGATGAGCGCGCGGTCAAAGACCTTCGCGCGCGGGGTGGCTGCGGATTCCGGGGAGGTGGAGGTCATGCGGGTTCCTCGGCGCGTGGGGACGCGCAGTCGGGGCTGGCGGGGTTCTGGAGGAGGAGCGGGGTCAGTGCGGTGCTGAGGGCCGCGCGTTGGTCGGGATCGAGGCGCTCGACGATGCGCGTCAGGCCTTTCAGGCGCGCGGCGGTAATGCGGGCGATGGCGTCGGAGCCAACGGAGGTCAGCGACAACCGCTTGACGCGGCGGTCGCTGTCATCGTCGCGCCGGGAGACGAGCCCTGCGCGGACGATCACGTCGACCGCGCGGCCGGCGGCCGCGGGGGAGAGGCCGACGAACTGCGCGAGCTCGGACGGCGTGAGCTCGCGCCCGGTGCCGTCGAGGATGTGCAGGATCTTGAGCTGGGTCATCGACAACTCGAGCTCTTCCACGATCTGGAAGACCTCGGTCTGTGCCGTCCGCATCGCCGTGCTCATGAACCGTGCGATCTCGTCGGCCAGCTGCTCTGCGGAGACGCTGGTCGTGTGCATCGGCGCAAATAGTAACGCACACGCAAAGATCGCGTGGACGTCTGTCTTTGCGCAGACGTCAGCTAGTTCCGTTCCCATAGGCTGCCGCCCATGCCCACCTTGGATCGCGACGGCGATGTCTACGTGCTGAACCTCGGCGACGACGAGAACCGCTTCAACCCCGACTGGGTCGGCGCGGTCTCCGCGTTGCTCGATGAGGTCGCGGCCGCGCCGGAGCCGCGTGCGCTGGTCACCACCGCGACGGGCAAGATCTGGTCCAACGGTCTCGACCTCGAGTGGATGGGCGCGAACACGGGCGAGGTGCCGGCGTTCGTCCCGCGCGTCCACGCGCTCTTTGGCCAGATGCTCGGGCTGCCGGTGCCGACGGTCGCGGCAATCCAAGGACATTGCTTTGCTGCGGGCGCGATGCTTGCCGTCGCTCATGACTTCCGGGTCATGCGCGCCGACCGGGGGTACTTCTGCCTGCCCGAAGTCGACATCCACATCCCGTTCACGCCGCCGATGGCCGCACTGATCCAGTCGCGGCTGTCGAAGGCCACGGCGCATGAGGCGATGACGACCGGCCGCCGCTACGGCGGCGCCGATGCGGCCGCTGCCGGGATCGTGGATGCGGCGGTCTCCGAGGATCGTGTGCTGGCTGAGGCCGTCGAGCGCGCGGGTACGCTGGCGGCCAAGCACGGGCCGACGCTCGGCGCGATCAAGGCGGGGATGTACGGCGAGACGCTGGCCCTGCTGGGCGACCTCACACCGATCGCGTTTGGCTGACGATGGACTGAGCGCGCTGCGCGCGTCGCTGGCCGAGCGGCTGAGCGCGTTGCGGGAGGTGCCGGTCGGCGAGCTGCCGCCGGCGCTGCTGGACGTGGTGGTGCAGCGGTTCGCGGTCTCTTCGCAGGAGCTGGTGCTGGTGCTCCCGCGGGAGTGGGAGCAGTTGCGCCACGAGGAGGGCGGCGCGGGACGGCCGATCCCGTACTGGGCGCGACCTTGGCCGAGCGGGCTGGCGCTGGCGGCGTCGATGGTCGAAGAGCCGGTGGCCGCCGACGCGCGGGTGCTGGAGCTCGGCTGCGGGCTGGGGGCGCCGAGCGTCGTGGCGGCGCGGTCGGGCGCGGCGGTGCTGGCGACCGACGGCGCGAGCGACGCGGTGGCGTTTGCTGCGCATACGCTGGCGCTCAACGAGGTCGTGGCCGACGTGGCGGTCGTGGATTGGGCGGAGCACGGCGAGGCGCTCGTCGAGCTCGGCCCATTCGACGTGGTGCTGGCTGCAGACGTGTTGTACACCCGCGCAAACGTCGAGACCGCGCTGGCGCTCTGGCCGCGGCTGCTGGGGGAGGACGGCGTGCTGCGCCTCGCCGATCCGCAGCGGGCGGGCACGCGCGACTTTCTCGCCGCTGCGCGCGGGACGTTCAGCGTGGTGTCCCAACGGCAGGACGATGGCGTGGCGCTGCACGTGCTGCGTCCCTTGCGAGGCCGCGCGTGAGCGGTGTCTTCGGGGTGCTGCTTTCCGCGGGCGCCGGGTTGCGGTTCGGCGGCGACCTGCCCAAGGTGCT
This sequence comes from uncultured Conexibacteraceae bacterium, assembly GCA_963836485.1. GTDB lineage: Bacteria > Actinomycetota > Thermoleophilia > Solirubrobacterales > Solirubrobacteraceae > Baekduia. Next base: position 146,145 of record CAWIJS010000011.1, read on the forward strand.
GCAGCCGTTCCGCGGGCGGCCGTTGGTGACGTGGCCGCTGGCGGCGCTCCGTGACGGTGGCGTCGATCGTGTTGTTGTCGTCCTTGGGCCGCGGGCCGACGAGGTGGCGTCGGGCGCGGCTCTTGGTGACGCGGAGGTCGTGCGCTGCGCGGAGTGGGCCGAGGGCCTGAGCGCGTCGCTGCGCACGGGGGTGGCGGCGGCCGCGGACGGCGGCGCCGAGGCCGTCCTCGTCGTCCTCGGCGACCAGCCACTGCTCGACGCGCGCGCCATCGCCCGCGTCCTCGCCACGCGGGCGCCGTCGCAGCTCGACGCGATCCGCGCCACCTACGCCGGCGTGCCCGGTCACCCGACGCTGCTGGAGTCCTCGACGTTCGCCGCCATTTCGCGCCTACGCGGCGACACCGGCGCCCGCACGCTCCTCGACGATCCCACGACCCGCGTCGGCCTCGTGCCCTGCGACAGCCTCGGCCGTCCCGACGACGCTGACACGCCCGAGGCACTGGCCCGCCTCGAAGCACTGGACTAGCGTTGCGCCGGCGTGCCGTCGCGGCGCAGCACGCGCCCGCTCGGCTCGCCGACGAGTCGGCCGTCGCGCGCGATCGTCCTACCGCGCAGCACCGTGCGGACGACGCGGCCGCGCAGCGTGCGTCCCACGAACGGGCTGAGGCGGTGGCGATCGAGGAGATCGTCGCGCGTGACCGTCCACTCCCGCGCCGGATCGAGCAGCAGCAGGTCCGCGTCGGCGCCCACAGCCAACGAGCCCTTGACCGGCGCCAGGCCGAAGCGCGCCGCCGGCGCGCCCGCCGTGAGCGCCGCGAGCCGCCCGACGTCCAGCCCTCGCGCCACCACCCCCGAGTCATACAACAACGCCACGAGCGTCTGGGCGCCCGGGATCCCGCCCCAGGCCGCGAAGTGATCAGCGCCCGTGTCCTTCAGCGCGGCCGGCGACGGCGAGTGGTCGGTGGTCACAAGGTCGATGTCGCCGCCGAGCAGGCGCGCCCACAGCTCCTCGACCACCGCCGCCGGCCGCAGCGGCGGCGCGCACTTGGCGGCGGCGCCCAGCCGCTCGGCATCCTCGGCATCGAGCACCAGGTAGTGCGGGCAGGTCTCACAGCTCACGTCGACACCACGCGTCCGCGCCTCGGCGATCGCCGCCACCCCGCGGCCGCTGCTGACGTGCACGACGTGCAGCGCGCAGCCGGTCTCGGCGGCGAAGAGGATCGCGCGCTCGATCGCCTCGACCTCAGCGATGACGGGCCGCGACGCACGGTAGTCGCGGACGCCCATGCGGCCCGTGGCCAGCGCGCGTGCCGCGAGCCGTCCGGTCAGCGCGTCGCTCTCGGCATGCACCGCCACCGGCAGGCCGAGCCGCGCGGCGCGCGCCATGCCCTCCAGCAGCGTGAGGTCGTCGGCCGCGACGAACTCGGCGACGCCGCTGGCCGACATGAAGGCCTTGAAGCCGACGACGCCCGCCTCGGCCAGCTCGTCGAGACGGTCGAGCGGACCGGGCACCAAGCCGCCCCACAACGCGACGTCGATCCGCGTGATCCCGCGCGCCGCGGCGACCTTCGCGGCGAACGCCGCGCCATCGACCGTCGGCGGGATCGTGTTGAGCGGCATGTCGATCGCGGTCGTCGTCCCGCCGGCCGCCAGCGCCGCGGTCCCGGTGGCAAAGCCCTCCCAGTCGGCGCGGCCCGGATCGTTGAGGTGCACGTGCGCGTCGACGGCGCCCGGCAGCACCAGCAGCCCAGCGGCGTCGATGATCTCGGCACCGCCGCCCGCGAGCTCGGGCTCCACCGCGGCGATCCGCCCATCAACCACACCAACATCGAGCGCGGCCGGTGCGCCGTCGCCGGCGACGACCCGTCCGCCACGGATGATCAGGTCGAAGCTCATCGCGCCCCCGTCGCCAGCCCCCGCACGAAGGCGTACAACACGTCAAGCGCGACGCTCACATCCTCCGGGGCCACCGCCTCAGCGGGGTTGTGGCTCAGCCCGCCCGTGCACCGCACGAACAGCATCGCGATCGGGCAGAGCGCCGACAGCGCGACGCCGTCATGGCCGGCGCCGCTGGCCAGCCGCACGTCGGGCAACGCGAGCCCGCGGGCGGCCTCCGCCAGACGCTCGGTGAGCGCCGCGTCAACCGCGATCGCCGGGTTGTCGAGGCGCACGTCCCAGCTCATGTCCAGCCCGCGCGCCGTCGCGATCGCCGCCGCCCGCGACCTCAGCTCCTCTACTGCGCGATGGCGGACACGGTCATCGGCATGGCGGACATCAAGGAACGCGACCGCCCCGCCCGGCACGACGTTCGGCGCTCCCGGCAACACGCTCAGCCGCCCGACGGTCGCCAGCAGTCCATCGGTCTCCCGCGCCGCGGCCTCACACGCCAGCACCATTTCGGCGACCGCGGGCGCGGCATCGCGGCGCAGTGCCATCGGCACCGTCCCCGCGTGGCCGGCCAGCCCGGTGAAGCGGACCTCCGCACGCGTCGCGCCGGCGATCCCGGTCACCACGCCCACCGGTGCTCCACGTTCTTCCAGGACCGGTCCCTGCTCCATGTGGAGCTCGACGTAGCCGAGCAGGTCGTCGCCGCGCCGCGAGGCGCTGCCGCTCGCGCCCGGCAGCGAACCGGGATCGCCACCGAACGAGCGCAATGCGGTCCTCACGGTCACGCCGTCGTCGTCGACCGCCTCCAGGAGTGACGGCTCGAACGTCCCGGCCACCGCGCGGCTGCCGAGGTACGCCGTCCCGAAGCGCAGGCCCTCCTCGTCGGCGAAGCCCAGCACGTCGATGGCAAACGGCAGCGCGACGCCCTCCTCGCGCAGCCGCTCCACGAGCGCGATCGCGGCGATCACGCCGAGCGGCCCGTCGAAGGCGCCCGCATCACGCACCGTGTCCAGGTGCGACCCCAACAACAACGTCCCGGCCAGCGCCGAGGTGCCGGGCCGCCGTCCGACGAGGTTGCCGGCGGCGTCCATGCGCACCGTCATCCCGGCCTCGCGCATCCAAGACCCGACGATCGCGTTGGCGCGCGCCATCGCCGGCGTCGCGAAGCGCCGCGTCAGCCGTCCCTGCTCCTCGCTGACGCCCGCCAGCTCGCGGCAGCGCTCGACGATCTGCTCTCCGGCGTCCACTAGGAGCCGCGATAGGTCGAGTACGACCACGGCGTGACGAGCAGCGGCACGTGGTGGTGCGCCTCGGCGTCGGCGATCCCGAAGCGCACCGGAACAACGTCAAGGAAGGGTGGATCGGTGGCCAGATCGCTGCCGGCGAAGTACGCCCCCACAGCAAAGCGCAGCTCGTAGACGCCAACGTCCAGCGCCCCGGGCATCACCAGCGGAGCGTCGGTCCGACCGTCCGCGTTGGTCACCGTCGCCGCGATCCGCACGTCGTCGCGCCAGAGCTCGATTGCCACGCCGCGTGCGGGGCGCCCGTGCGCGACGTCGAGGACATGGGTCGTCAGCGCACCGGTCATGGCGGCCATTGAACCACCCGGCGCGCCGCTCACGGCCTGACGCGGTAGTGCAGATGCACGGTGCCGCCGGTGAAGCGGCGCTCGTCGAGGAGCTCGAGCGGGAGGCGGAGGCCGTCGGGGAGCGCGGGCTTGCCGCCCCCGATGATGATCGGTGCGTAAAACAGGTGCAGCTCGTCGACGAGCCCGGCGCGGAGCGCCTCGGCGGCGAGTGCGGGACCGCCGATGGAGATGTCGCGTTCCGAGCTCTCCTTGAGCTGCCGGATCGCGTCGGGGTCGAAGGCACGCTCGATCCGCGTCCGGGCGCTGACGGGCTCGGTGAGCGTCGTCGAGTACACCACCTTCTCGGCCGCCTGCCAGATCCGCGCGTAGTCGTGGACGACGGCCTCGTCGGCGTCACCGCTCGTCGGCGCGGTCTCCCAGTAGACCATCGTCTCGTACATCCGGCGCCCGTAGAGGTAGGTGCCGATGGACCGCTCCAGGTCGTTGACGAACGCGTGTACTTCCGCCTCGGGCGCCGACCAGTCAAAGGCGCCGTCGGCGTCCTCGGTGTACCCGTCGAGGGAAGCGATTGCCGCGGAGATGAGCTTGGCCATGGCCCTGATTCTGCCTCAGCGGTCCAGGACCAGCGTGATGAGGCCGTACGCAGGAAAGGCCGAGGTGTAGGTCTTGCCCAGCGGCTCGGTGTCCTCAGCGCCCGGGACGGGGTCGTAGGTGTGGTTCTCGCCGCGGAAGGAAAGCTGCGACAGGGCTGGGAATGCGGCGAGGATCCGCGTGCCCATCTCGTGCACAAGGTGCTGGATCGACTCGGAGACGAACGCGTCGAAGGTGGACAACACGAGTGCCAGGATCTGCTCAGACGGGACGCGGTCCTCACCGATCGCGTCCGCGACGTTGCCGTAGCGCCAGCGGACATCAAGGTGAATGAACAGCGGCCGGTCGCCGCGCTCGGGCAAGGTGGTGTCATCGTCGCGGGCGAACTTCGTGAACGCCGATCCGGTCGTCTTGAGCAGCCGCAGGCCCAGATGGCCCGCCTGATGGTCGACCAGCGCGATCTGGCCGCCGGTCTGCGACAGCTCGAGCTCGACCACGTCGTGGTCGCCGTCGACGCGGCGAAACAGCCGGCCGGTCTCCGCGATCCACGGCTGCTGTACCGCCCACAGCCGCAGCCCCTCCATCTCCGGGTAGGTCGCCAAGAAACCACGGCCCAAGTCGTATAACAAGCCTTCCAGCGTCGCGCCGTCGTAGTCGTGCGCGCGCCGCAGGATGACGTTCTTCATGGTGTCGGTCGCGACGACCGCCGAGTTGTCGCCCTCGGTGTAGGCGGGTAAGAAGCCCTGGCCGAGGACCTCCATGCTGACGTCGGCGGCCAGCAGCCGCTCGCCGCGGACGAGGTGGACGGGCACGGAGAGCTTGCCGTAGGAGATGCGGGCGTCGGTCAAGCGGAAGTCCCTCCCGGAACGTCATCGGTGGCGAGGTCGGCCAGGCGCAGCGCCGCGATCTTCGCGATCTCGGCCAGCGCGGCGCGTTCTTCAGCATCAGGGTCGTGTGCCAGCCGTTCGGCGGCCGTGGCGATGATCGAGTCGGCGGTGTGCTCGCGCGCGCAGACGACGAACGGGAAGCCGAAGCGCGCGCGGTAGGCGGCGGTCAGCTCGAGGAGCCGAGCGTGCTGCTCGGGCGTGAGGCGATCCAGCCCCGCGGCGGCCTGCTCGCGTGTGGACTCCGCGGTCAACGTGCCGGCGATCGCGGCCTTGCCGGCCAGTTCGGGATGGGCGCGGATGAGCGCCAGACGTGCACTGGGTGGAGCGCCCTCGACAACGGCGACCATGGCCGCATGCAGCGCGGCGACCGAGCCGTACGGGCCGCCCTCCCAGGCGGCTTCCGCGATCCACGGCGACGCCTCAAAGACCCCGCCGAAGCGCGCCACGAAGGCGTCTCGGTCCGTCATCCAGAGAGAACCGTAGCCGGTCGCTAACGCACGCCGCAATGGCGCAGACCGCGTGCAGTACATTCCGCCTCATCGTCTATCGACGCCCTGGTCAGGCGAGGATCGCCTCCTGACCGTCCTGCAACCACGCACCATCGACGACGCCCTCGCGGCCCGTGCCGCGCACCCCGACGCGACCGTCGTGGCCGGTGGGACCGGCGTGCTCGTCGACCTCAACCGCGGCGTCGAGACGGCCGCTTTGATCGACCTCTCCCGCGTCGCCGGGCTGCGCGATGCCGTGCGTGACGGCGACACTGTCCGCCTTGGCGCGGGCGTGACCTACACCGACGTGCTCGAGCACCACGCTGCCGATCTGCCCGGCCTCGCCGCCGCAGCCCGGACCGTCGCCTCGCGCCAGGTCCGCAACCGCGCGACGCTGGCCGGCGCGCTGGTCCTCGGCGATCCCTCCGGCGATGCGCTCGCCGCCCTCGGCGCCGTTGAAGCCCACGTCGAGATTCGCGGCCCTCGGGGCCGGCGCACGGTCGCCGCCGACCGCTTCATCACGGCGCCGGGCGCCTGCGACCTGCACGCTGACGAGCTCGTCACCGCGCTGCTGGTGCCCGTCGCCGACGGCCCCGTCGCCTACGCCAAGGCGGGCGCGCGCAACGCGATGGCCCGCGCGGTCTGCGCGGTGGCGATCGCGCTGCACCCGGCGCGCCGGACAGTCAGCGCCTGCCTCGTCGGCGCCGGGCCGACCGCGATTCGGCCGGACGTGGCCGAGGCGCTGGTTGCCGCCTCGTGGGATGCGCTCGACGACCCGGCGACCGCTGAGCGCTTCGGCGCGCTGGTCGCCGCGGCGGTCGACCCGATCCCGGATGCGCGCGGCTCGGTGGCCTACCGCCGGCACATCGCGGGCGTGCTGGCCGGCCGCGCGCTGCGTCGCGCGGCGGCAGAGCTGGTGGTGGTCGCACCGTGAGGCTCACCGTCGACGGCACGCCGCATGAGGTCGACGATGGTCACGGCGGTCAGAGCCTGTTGCGGGTGCTGCGCGATGTGTTGCAGCTCACGAGCGCCAAGAACGCGTGCGAGCAGGGCGAGTGCGGCTCCTGCACGGTGACCATCGACGGTGAGATCGCCTGCGCGTGTCTCGTGCTTGCGGCGCAGGCCGATGGGGCGCGCGTGGAGACCGCGGCGTCGCTCGCGTCCTCTGACGACGGCGCGCTCCATCCGCTCCAGGAGGCGTTCCTGCACGCGGGCGCGGTGCAGTGCGGCTTCTGCACGCCGGGCCTGATGGTCGCCGCGCGCGACCTGCTGGCGCGCAACCCGGACCCGAGCGAGGCCGACATCCGCGAGGGGCTCAACGGCAACCTCTGTCGCTGCACGGGCTACCAGAAGATCATCGAGGCGGTGCGGCTGGCCGCGCAGGGGGAGGGCTCGCGATGACGGTCATCGTGGTCGAAGGCTGCGCGATCGCGACCGTCGACGATGCGGGGACCGAGATCGCCGACGGCCATCTCGTCATCGAGGACGACCGACTTGTCGCGGTCGGTCCGGGCCCGGCTTCGCAGGACGACCGCGAGCGCGCAACCCGCCGCATCGACGCCACCGGCAAGCTTGCCACGCCGGGCCTCGTTAACTGTCATCACCACCTCTACCAGTGGGCCACGCGCGGCTACGCGCAGGAGGCCACGTTGTTCGAGTGGTTGGTCGCGCTCTATCCGGTCTGGCAGCACATCGATGACGCCATCGTGGCTGCCGCTGCGCGGGCCGGGCTGGCGTCGCTGGCGCGCTCGGGGTGCACGACCTCGACCGACCACCACTACATCTTCCCGCGCCAGGCGGGCGATCTGCTGGCCGTCGAGATCGACGCCGCGCGCGCGATCGGGCTGCGCTTCCATCCGTGCCGCGGGGCGATGGACCTCGGCGTAAGCGCCGGTGGCCTGCCGCCCGACGACATCGTCGAGGACCGCGATGCGATCCTCACCGCTTGCGCCGAGGCGATCGACCGCCATCACGACCCGAAGCCGGGCGCGCGGGTGCGGATCGCGCTGGCGCCCACCTCGCCCTTCAGCGTCACCGAGGAGTTGATGCGCGAGACCGCGGAGCTGGCGCGCGCCCGCCGCGTGCGGCTGCACACGCATCTGGCCGAGACCGACGACGAGGAGCGCTTCTGCCTGGAGCGCTTCGGCGTGCGGCCGCTGCAGTACTTGGACAACTTGGGCTGGCTCGGCGATGACGTTTGGCTCGCGCACTGCGTGCATCTCAACGACGACGAGACCGCGCGGATGGGCGCGACCGGCACCGGAGTGGCGCACTGCCCGACCTCCAACGGCAGGCTGGGCGCCGGGATCGCGCCGGTGCCGGGACTGCTGGCCGCGGGCGTGCCGGTGGGCCTGGGGGTGGACGGTGCCGCCTCCAACGAGTGCGGAGAGCTGGTGGACGAGCTGCGCGCCGCGATGGTGCTGGCGCGCGCCAAAGCAGGGCCGACGGCACTGACCGCGCGCCAGGCGCTGGCGATGGCCACCCGCCACGGCGCGCGCTGTCTAGGCCGGGAGGACGAGTTGGGGCACTTGAGCGTCGGCGCGCTGGCCGACGTCGCGCTCTGGGATCTCGACGAGGTCGGCTTCGCCGGCATCGATGATCCCGTCGCGGCGCTCGTCTTCGGTCCGACGCGCCCCGTCGACACGCTGCTGATGGGCGGCGAGGTCGTGGTGCAGGACGGCGAGCTGCGCACGGCCGATCCGGTGACGCTGACGGCCGACCTGCGGCGTGAGAGCGCGCGGATGCGCGCGGCGGCACCACGATGAGCATCGGCCAGGTCGGCGCGCGGCTGCCTCGCAGCGATGGGCCTTCGAAGGTGGCCGGCGAGTTCTTGTACTCCTCGGACCTCTACGTCCCGGGGATGCTCCACGGGGTGACGGTCCGCAGCCCGCATGCCTCGGCGCTCATCCGGGCGATCGACACGCGCGCGGCGCGTGCACTGCCCGGTGTCCGGGCGGTCCTGACCCACGAGGACGTCCCCGGCGACAAGCTCGTCGGCACCATCATTCCCGACCAACCGGTGCTCGCGATCGACCGCGTCCGCCACCACGGCGAGCCGGTCGCGATCGTCGCTGCCGAGGATCCGGTGACCGCGCGCCGCGCCGCCGCGCTGGTCGCCGTCGACTACGAACGGCTGGAGCCGCTGGTCAGCGTGCCGCGGGCCCTGGCCGACGATGCGCCCGCCCTGCATCCCGGCGGCAACTGCCTGCGCAGCGTCCCGATCCTGCGCGGCGATCCGCAGGCCAGCGGCGACGTGGTCATCCGCGGCCGCTACGAGGTCGGCATCCAGGACCAGGCGTTCCTCGGGCCGGAGTCTGGCTTGGCGATCCCCGACGGCGACGGCGGCGTTCAGCTGCACGTCGCGACCCAATGGCTTCATGTCGACCGCGACCAGATCGCGGCTGGCCTGGGCCTGCCGAGTGAGCGCGTGCACGTGATCCTGGCCGGCGTCGGTGGCGCGTTCGGCGCCCGCGAGGATCTCTCGATGCAGCTGCACGCCTGCATGCTCGCGCTGCGCTGCGGCGCGCCGGTGAAGATGGCTTACTGGCGCGAGGAGTCGTTTGCGGGTGGTCATGTCCATCGCCATCCCGCCTGGATGGAGTACGAGCACCACGCCGGTCACGATGGGCGGCTGATCGCCGTGCGCGCGCGGATCTGGCTGGACGGGGGCGCCTATGCCTCCACCTCGCCGGCGGTCATCGCCAACGCCACCACCTTGGCCGTCGGCCCCTACGCGGTCGACAACGCCGATCTCCTCGGGATCGTCGCCTACACCAACAACACCCCGAGCGGAGCGATGCGGGGCTTCGGCGCCGTGCAGGTCGCGGTGGCCTACGAGGCCCAGATGGACCGGCTGGCGGCGGCGGTCGGGCGTGACCCGCTGGAGGTGCGGCGGCTGAACGCGCTGCCGGAGGGCGGGACGCTGCCGACGGGGCAGGCGGTGCGCGGGCCCGTCGCGACGGTGGCGCTACTCGACGCGCTGGAGACACGGCCCCTGCCCGGGCCGGTGGCCGACGTGCGCGATCTGCCGGGCAGCACCTTCAGCGCGACGCTCGGGGAGGGGGTGCGCCGCGGCGTCGGCTACGCGGCCGGCTTCAAGAACATCGCCTTCTCGGAGGGCGTCGATGACCCCGCCACCGCGCGCGTCCGGCTGCTCGTGCACGACGGCCGCGTGCTGGCCGAGGTCTTCACCGCGGCCGCCGAGGTCGGTCAGGGCGTGCTCGGCGTCCAGGAGCAGATCGCGCGCACCGAGCTGGGCGTCGAGGAGGTTGTGGTTCTGCCCGCCGACACGGCGATCGCGTCCGCCGGCTCGGCCTCGGCCTCGCGCCTGACGTGGATGATCGGTGGCGCGGTCAAGCTCGCGTGCGCGGCGGTGCAGACCGCGGTGTTAGAGCGCGCGGCGGCGGTGCTTGGCGATCGCGAGACGGCGCTGACGTTGCGCGACGGCGCGATCTGGTCGGGCGACGATCGCGTGTTGGAGCTCGTTGCGGTGGTTGGTGGCGAGCCGATCACGTGCACCCGCACCTATCGCCATGGGCTGACCGAGGCGCTCGATCCCGAGACCGGCCAAGGCGACTCGCATGCCGGCTTTGCCTTCGTCGCGCATCGGGCGGTGGTTGATGTTGACGTTGAGCTTGGGCTCGCACGCGTGGTCGAGCTGACCTGTGCGCAGGACGTCGGCAAGGTGGTCAACCCGATGGCCTTGGAGGGGCAGCTGGAGGGCGGGTCGATCCAAGGACTTGGCCTTGCCCTGAGCGAGGAGCTGCTGCTCGGCGAGGATGGGCTCGTGCAGACACGGTCGTTTGGCAGCTATCGGATCCCGACGATCGTCGACGCCGCGCCGGTGCCGTCGATCGTGCTGGAGCTCGGTGATCCGGCCACGCCGTACGGGCTGCGCGGGGTGGGGGAGCTGCCATCGATCTCCTCGACGCCGGCGATCCTCGCCGCGCTGCGGGCGGCTACGGGCCATGCGCTGACGCGGGCGCCGGTGCGTCCGGAGGATCTTGTCGTCCATGAGGAGGAGGCGCGATGACCAAGCGTTCGCGGGGCACGCTGGGCCGCGGCTACACGGTGGTGACACCGGCCAACCACTACCCGAGCCGGCTGCCGGAGTTCGGTGACCAGCCGGTCGTCAAGCTCGTCACGCCGCGGCTCACGCCGTCGAGGATCGGGGAGTACTTGGTGGTGTTGGATGCCGGCGGCGGGACGACACGCCGCGTCGGCGCCGGCTACGAGCGCTTCTTCTACATCTTGGAAGGCACGGTCACGTTGAGCACCGCGGCGAGCGAGCGGCGGGTGTTGCGCCCGGGCGGCTTCGCCTATCTGCCATCGGACATGGCCTATGAGTTGCAGGCCGGCGACGGTGGCCCGGCGCGGCTGCTGATCGTCAAGCGCATCTACGAGAGCCATGCGGCCCATGACGCGCCGGCGGCGCTGTCTGGTCACCGTGACGACGAGCCGTTTGCCGAGACGGCCGTGCCCGGCTTCACCCGTCGGGAGTTGCTGCCCGTCGACGATCCGTCCTTTGACTTCGCCATGTCCTTGCTGCGCTTTGACGCCGGCGTCGGCCTCGACAAGATCGAGGTCCACGACGAGGAGCACGGCCTCTGGATGACCGAAGGCGCTGGGACGTACGTGCTCGGCGCCGACGAGCACGAGGTCCGCGCCGAGGACTTCATCTACATGGCGCCGTACTGCCCGCAGGGCTTCACGGCAAGCGCCGACGGGCCGGCCGAGTACCTGTTGTACAAGGACACCTGGCGCGACGGCTTCTGAGGCTCTTGCGTCTCTGGATAGGCTCGGAGCCATGGACGACGATCAGATCCGTACCCGCATCGAGGCCCTCGAGACCGAGGAGCGCAAGCTCCGCGCCGAAGAGGGCGCGGCCGCCGAGACCGGACACGACGACCTCATCGCGCGCGACGCCGAGCGGCTGGCCGCGATCAAGGTCGAGCTCGACCAGCTCTGGGACCTCCTGCGCCAGCGCGAGGCCAAGCGCCGCGCCGGGGAGGATCCCGACACCGCGCAGCTGCGTTCCGAAGGGACCGTCGAGGACTACCTGGGCTAGGTACCTCAGCGCGCCAGCCGCTCCAGCGTTTCCGCCAGCACGGCGACGCCGCGGTCGAGATCTTCTGGCGAGGTGTACTCGTCGGGATGGTGGCTGACGCCGTCGCGCGAGGGGACGAAGATCATCCCGACGGGGATGCGGCGGCCCATGATCATGGCATCGTGGTAGGCGCCGGAGATCATGCGGCGGAAGGGGAGGTCGAGCGTCTCGCAGGCGGCGACCGAGGCGTCGATGATGGTGGGGTCGCAGGCCACGGGTGTGTCGACGACGATCTCGTCGACGGCGACCGTGAGGCCGCGGGCGGCGGCGATCGCCTGCGCGGTCGCGACGATGTCGCCGACAATCGCTTCGCGGGCGTGCGCGTCGCTGTCGCGCACGTCGACGTCGAGCGTCACCGTGCCCGGCACGACGTTGATCGCGCCCGGCCACGCGCGCACCACGCCGACGGTGCCAACGGTCGTGCCGCTCGGTGAGCCGGTCGCGAGCCGCTCGATGGCGACGATCGCCTCGGCCGCGCCGACCAGCGCGTCGTGGCGCAGGGCCATCGGGGTCGCGCCCGCGTGCGTCGCGGCGCCGTCGAAGGTCAGCCGGAAGTCGTGGGGCGCGGCGATCGCCTCGACGATGCCGATCGGCTCGCCGTGGGTCTCGAGCACGATCGCCTGCTCGATGTGGAGCTCGATGAGTGCATGCACGCCGGCCGGGTCGATGGTCGCTTCTGCGAGCCGGTCGGGCTCGAAGCCCGCCAGCCGCAGCGCCGAGGCCATCGAGACGCCGTCGCGATCGATCAGCCGGTCGAGGTCGGCGCGGGCCAGCTCGCCGGCCGCGGCGCGTGAGCCCACGCAGCCGGTCCCGAAGCGCGGCTCCTCGCCGGCCCAGGCGACGACCTCGATGGTGCGGCGTGGCTCGAACCCGGAGGCGCGCAGCGACGCGACTGCCGCGATGGCGCCGAGCACGCCCAGGACACCGTCGTAGGCGCCGGCGTTCAGCGTGGTGTCGACGTGGGAACCCGTGAGCACTCGGGGTGCGTCGACCTCCGTTCCCGCCCATGTCCCGAAGAGGTTGCCGACGGCGTCGAGTCGCGGCTCGAGCCCGGCTTCGCGCATCCAGGCCATGACGCGGTCGAGCGCGGCGGCGTAGGTCCGCGTGTAGATCTCGCGCGTGATCCCGCCCGCGGCGGGATCGTCGTTATAGGTCGCCAGCTCGGCGATCCGGGCGTGCAGGCGGCCGGGCGCGTCGGTCACCCTCCGCAAGCTACCGATGCTTAGGCCATGCGTTGCCCGGGAACTGATCGGGCCATGCTCGCCGCCTCCGAGGTGCGCCTGGACACGAACGCTCTGGACTTCGCGATCCTCGGCGTCTATTTCGTCGTCGTGCTCGGCGTCGGCTTCATCGCCCGCCGCTACGTCAAGACGAGCCTGGACTACTTCCTGAGTGGTCGGACGCTGCCGGCCTGGATCACGGGCCTGGCGTTCGTGTCGGCCAACCTCGGCGCGACCGAGATCCTGGGCATGGGCGCCAACGGCGCGCAGTACGGGGTCGCGACGGTCAACTACTACTGGATCGGCGCCGTGCCGGCGATGGTCTTCCTCGGCCTGGTGATGATGCCGTTCTACTACGGCGCGCGCGTGCGGTCGGTGCCCGAGTACCTGCTGATGCGCTTCGACAAGCGCTCGCACCTGTTCAACTCGTGGACCTTCGCGCTGGCGACGGTGCTGATCGCGGGCGTGAACCTGTTCGCGTTGGCCTTGGTATTGAAGCTGCTGCTCGGCTGGCCGATCCTGCTCGGGATCGTGATCGCGGCCGGGATCGTGCTGGCCTACATCACGCTCGGCGGCCTTTCCTCGGCGATCTACAACGAGGTCTTGCAGTTCTTCGTGATCATGGCCGCGCTGATCCCGCTGACGATCGTGGGCCTGCACGACGCCGGCGGCTGGGGCGGGTTGAAGGACAAGATCGGCCAGAGCAAACTCGGCGAGGCCGGGCTGCATGCGCTCCAGGGGACCGACCCCGGGCATGTGACCAACCCGATCGGCGCGACGTGGATCGGCATTGTCTTCGGGCTCGGGTTCATCCTGTCCTTCGGCTACTGGACGACGAACTTCGCCGAGGTCCAGCGCGCGCTGTCGGCGCGCGACCTAAGCGCCGGGCAGCGCACGCCGCTGATCGGCGCCTATCCGAAGCTGCTGATCCCGGCGGTCGTCGTGATCCCGGGGATGATCGCGCTGTGGAAGATCCCGAACCTGGGTGGCGGTGACGCGGACCTGGCCTACAACAACGCGATCCCGCTGTTGATGAACGAGTACCTACCCAACGGCATGCTGGGCATCGCGCTGACCGGGTTGATGGCGTCGTTCATGGCCGGCGTGGCGGCGAACGTCAGCGCGTTCAACACGGTGGTGACGACCGACATCATCGAGCCCTACATCGCCAAGGATCGCGACGACGCCTTCTACATCAAGGTTGGCCGCTACGTGACGGTCGTCGGCATCGTGGTGGCGATCGGCACGGCGCTGATCGCGTCGGGCTACCAGAACTTGATGAACTACCTGCAGGCGCTCTTCTCGATCTTCAACGCGCCGCTGTTTGCCACGTTCATCATCGGGATGTTCTGGAAGCGGATGACGTCGGCGGCGGGCCTGTGGGGTCTGGTGGCCGGGACGATCGCGGCGCTGGTGACCTACGTGGGGTACAAGTGGGCCGGGTGGTTCACGTTCGGCTCCGACCTTGACGAGTCGTTCTGGGGCGCGGGCGCGGCGTTCGTCATTGACGCGGTCGTCACCGTCGCGGTGACCTTGGTGACCAAGCCGAAACCGGTCGAGGAGCTGCAGGGGCTGGTGTGGGGCATGGCCAACGAGGAGGACGCCTCGACGGCGACGGCCCATGACAAGTGGTGGGAGTCGCCCAAGCTGCTGGGGTTCGGGGCGATTGCCCTGGGCATCATCCTGACCATCATCTTCTTCTAGGGGCGTGGCGCGATGAGCGATCAGCGAGCGGGCGAGACGCCGGAGCAGGGCACCGGCACGCGCGAGGCCCAAGCGGCCAACCTCTTTGACCTGCGCCGGATCATCGGCGGGTTGTTCGTGCTCTACGGCATCGTGCTGACGATCGTCGGCCTCGGCGACTCCGACGAAGAGATCGCCAAGGCCGCAGGCGTCCACATCAACCTAATCGCCGGACTGGGAATGCTGGCGCTGGGGGTCTTCTTCATCGCCTGGGCGCTGCTGCGTCCGCTGGGCAAGCAGCTCCAGGAGGAAGAGCGCAAGCGGGCGCAGCGGGGCGGCTCCTAGGCCTGCGTCGCCCTACTCGTTCACCAGCATCGCGCCCGCCGAAGGCGCGACCTCATAGGCGCCCTTGGGCAACCTCATCTCCGGCGGAAAGAGCGCGAGCACGTGTCCGCCGAAGCCGCCGCCGACCATCCGCGCCCCAACCGCGCCCGCGTCCAGGCACCGGCGGACCGTGCGCTCCACGGCTTTCGTCGAGGCGTCGTAGCAGTCACGCAGGCTGGCGTGCGACGCGTCGAGCAGACGCCCGACCTTCTCGGGGTCTTGGGCACGCAACGCCGCCACCATCGCATCCACCCGTGCGTTCTCAGACAGCACATGCTCGGCGCGACGCCGCAGGAGGTCCGGAAGCGTTGCAACTTGCTCGGGCGTCGCCTCGCTGAGTCGATGGACGTCGAGCCGCCATGCGGCCTCGTCACACTCCGAGCGACGCTGGTTGTAGCCGCTAGCGGCGAGCGAGTGCGTCTCGCCGGAGTCCACGGTCGCAAGGCGCCATTCGCCGAGATCGAGCGGGACAGACGTCGTGGCCATCGTGGCGAAGTCGATCCGCAGCGCATTGCCGTCGCTCCCCAGCAGCGAGGCTGTCTGGTCGAGCAAGCCGGTCTGGGCCCCGACCCAGTCGTTCTCGACCTTCGAGCACAGGCGGGCCAGCGCGAGCCGATCAGGCTCGGTCTCGCCGGCGAGACCGAGCAGCGCGAGCGCGAGCGCAACCTCCAGCGCAGCCGACGACGACAGGCCCGAGCCCTGCGCCAGCGTGCCGGCGATCTCCAAGCGGGCGGGGACGAGCGTGTGCCCGGCCGCGGTCAGCTCGGCGACGACCCCGCGGACGAACGCGCGCCAGCCGTCGTCGCCATCGCGCGGCGGATGGGCCATGGGGAAGGCGTCCTGAGCACCGTCGTCGATGTCATAGGCGATCGCCTCGATGCGGTCGCCGGCGATCGCGGTGGCGGTGACCATGACGCCGTCCTCGATGGCAAACGGCAGGCTGAGGCCGCCGTTGTAGTCGGTGTGCTCACCGATGAGGTTCACGCGGCCGGGGCCGAAGGCGGAGATGCGGGTCATGGCTCGATGATGCAGCCGTCCGGCACGATCGCTGGCCCTGTGACACTTCCGTCACCAACAATTTGCACGTTCGCGCCGAACGTGACGTCGCCGTGCACGGTGAGGCTGCGCGCGGCGCGCAGCGAGGGCGCGCCACTGGGGAAGCGCCGTTCGAGATCCGCGAGCGACTTGTAGTGCTTGGGGTCGAGTGCGACCACCGGCGGCGGCCCGTCAAAGGTGGGGGAGACGTGGCCGTCGTCGTCCAAGGCATAGGCGTCGGAACGGATGAGCAGCAGGTCGTCGGTCGTCTTGACCGGTGCAAAGCGCGTGCGCGGCACGAGCACGGCGCGGGCGTCCTCGATCACGCCGATCGCGGCGCCCATCGCGGTCTCGAGCTGGAGCACGGGAGGGCTCGAAGCATCGCGCGGGTCGACGGTCTTGCGGTTGACGATCAGCGGGAGCGCCGGGCCTGCGGGGTCCCGCTCGAGGAGCGGCTGCAGGGCCCGCAGATCGACCCAGAGGTTGTTGGTGTTGTAGAAGCGCCAGCGGTCGACGTCGGTGAACGACGCGTCGCCGGGCGGCGCCTGGGCGGTCTCACGCAGGACGAGGCGTCCGTCGCGGCGAGCGATATGGCCGCCCTTGCGATCGGCGGCCGTCCCGCGCACGACCTCCATTACGAACGGGACGCCGTGGGCCTCAGCCCAGGCCGGTATGCGCGCGTCGGCTTCGGCACCCAAGTTGTCGCTGTTGCTCACGAACACCCAGTCGATGCCGGCGTCGAGCAGCGTCGCGAGCATGCCGGAGGCGTGCAGCGACACGTACAGGTCGCCGTGGCCGGGCGGGCACCACTCCAGCTCGGGGTCGGCCGGCCAGTCGATGGGCGCGAGCGTGTCGGCGCGGAGCTTGGGCTCGCGGGACTGCAGGAAGTCCGGCGGGATGCCGGGGACCGCGAGTGACGCGGGCAGCGCCTCCAGGGTTCGCGCGCGCGTGGAGAAGGAGTCGAGGAGGACGAGGGGCAGGCGAGCGGCGTGGCGTGCTTGCAGCGCGAGTACCTGGCGGGCGATCACGTCGAGGAACGTGTGGCCGGGCTTGACCTCGATCAGCGACTTGGGACCGTGCAGGCCCATGGATGTGCCGAGCCCGCCGTTGAGCTTGATGACCGCGAGGCGGTCGAGGATGGCGGTCGGGTCATCGCCACCTTCAAGCTCCTCGAGTGCCGCGACGTCGGTCACCGGCTCGAGCGCATCGCCGGGGAGCAGGCCCGCCTCGGGGTTCTGCAACTGCGCGAAGCGACGCGCGAAGGCGGCGAGGACCGACTCGCCGGCACCGTCAGCGCGCAGGCGCTGCAGGGAGAGGTCCAACGCGTCGGCGGTCACCTCCAGGACGCTACCCGGCGATCGCATCCGTCTCGCGCGCGTAAGCTCCGCGGCGATGACGCCCAAGCAGATCGCGATCACCTCCGCCGGCGCGATCGTGCTCGGCTGCCTGATCGCCTGGCTCGGGACGACGACGTGGTTGGACTCCATCGGCATCACGGTCGGCGGCATCGGCCTCGTCGGCGTGATCTCGGCGGCGTTCTATGCGGTGGGGCAGTCCGAGGATCGTCAGCGGGCGGCCGACGAGGCTGCGCGGCGTGACCGAGGCACGGGTCCGCCGATCTGATCACGCCGGGCCTGCCGCGTGCCCACCATCACCGGCCGCTAGAATCCGCCACCCTCGGCTGGGTAGCTCAGCTGGTTAGAGCGCACGACTCATAATCGTGAGGTCCGGGGTTCGAGTCCCCGCCCAGCTATATAGCTCGTTTGCAGGGCTTTTAACGCTTTTCGAGGCGTCTCGTCAAGCCCGATTTTGCCCCGCTGCTAACGGGGGTGCAAACACGACGTGCCTGCCGGACACCGCGACGTGCCGCGCCGGATGGAGCACATGCCTGCTCCCGATGGTCTGGTCATCGCCGTGCCCGACGCGCTGGTTGAAGAGTTGGTGGAGCGCGTCGCCGAACGACTCGCTCGACCGGCGGCTGAGCCCTGGGTCGGCGTCGAAGCGGTCGCCGCGCACCTCGGGTGCCGGCGGCAGCGGATCTACGACCTCGTCTCCCGACGCGGTCGCGACGCCATCCCGTTTCGCAAGGACGGCACGCGGCTGTTGTTCCGGTTGTCTGAGATCGACGCATGGCTCGCGCCGCCGCGCCGATGAGGCACCTTCGGCTCGTCTCGACTCCAACCCAGGAGATCGAGATGGCTAAGAGCATGACGACGCTGGTCCGCACCGACACGCCGGGCGTCTACCGACGAGGCAAGGTGTATGCCTACGTCTACCGCGTCGAAGGGCGGCAGAAGTGGGGTAGCGCGCCGACACTGGCCGCGGCCCGGAAGGCGAAGCGCCAGGCAGAGGCCGACGCCGACCGAGGGCTCATCGTGGACGTCGAGAACATCAAGTTCGGCGACTACGCCCGGCACTGGATCCTGACCTACCAGGGCCGCACATCCAGCGGATTCCGTGAGTCGACGCGCCGCTGGTACCGCCAGGTGCTGGAGCAGCGGATCATTCCGTACTTCGACTCGCGCCGGATCTGCCTCGGCGACATCCGCCCGCGTGACGTCAAGGCGTTCATCGTGTGGCTGCTGGAGCAGGAGGACCCACGCCGTCCGGGGCGCAAGCTCGCGAAGGAGTCGATCCGCCACCACGTCGCAGTGCTCCGTGCCCTGCTGGCCGATGCGACCGAGGAGGACGTCATCCGCTCGAATCCGGCGAGCGGCGTTCGCGTCTCGGTGCCAGAGGGGGAGGGCACGGGCCGGCCGCTGGTCGAGGGCAAGAAGGCAATGACCGTCGTCCAGCTCCGGGCACTGTTGGAGGAGGTCCCGCCGGAGTGGCGGCTGTTCTTCGAGTTCATGGCCCACACCGGGCTGCGCATCGGGGAGATGATCGAGGTGCGATGGGGCCGGGACCTCGTCGTCGGCGACGAGCCCGTGCTGCGGGTGCGGTGGCAGTTCGCCGACGGCCAGGTACGCGAGCCCAAGACGCGATACGGCAAGCGGGATATTCCGATGTCGCCGCGCTTGGTGGCGCGGCTCGTGGCTGCCGCGGGCGGCGAGCCGGTCGACGGCGAGCTGGTGTTCACCAGCAGCGTCGGCACTCGCGTGGACCGGCGCAACATCTACAACAACGTTCTCGGACCGGCGGCAAAGCGCGCCGGTCTGCCGTGGGTAACCCTCCACACGTTCCGCCACACCTGCGCCTCGCTGCTCTTCGCACCGGCCGACCGCGGGGGCGGAGGCAAGAACGTAAAGCAGGTTCAGACCTGGCTCGGCCACCACTCGGCGGCGTTCACGCTCCACCAGTACGTGCACCTGGTCGACGCCGGCATGGGGGAGGCGGACTTCTTCGATGACTTGCTCGCAAGCTAGGCGTACACGTTGCTAGCTAGCTCGCGTGCTAGTCAGCGAGCTTGACAAATCCGCCGCCCCATCCGATATCATGCTGAGCGACATCCTTAACAAGAAAGACCCCCGCGACCGCGTCAACGGCCCGGGGGCATGACCCAAGGAGAGTAGGTCTCCCATGAGTGCCCGACAGGGTAGCTACGCCTGCCGTATCACCGTCGACCGCCAGACGGCCGACGTGCTCCGTAAGGAGTCCAAGCTGGTCTTGGTCTTCAACCACGAGACGTTCGAGGACTTCTCGGACTTCACCACGCTTGGCCAAGAAGCACTGGCCGACATCTTCAGCGACGCCATCGCGGTCATCAAAGCCGTCGGCTGGACACCAGCGCCAGACGGCGCCGAGCAGTTCGAGATCCCGTTGACCGCCGGCCACATCGAGCAGCTGCGCAAACGCCGCGAGGACCTCGACGCGTTCATCTGCGACCTCCTCCATGACCTCGAACACACCGAGACCGACGAACAGGCCGCCGCGATCGACGCCGAGATCACCACCACCCACCTCGCCACAGAAACCCTCGACCAATTGTTCACCGACTACACCCACGCGATCGCGACATAGACGCAACTCGGCTCAGCGGGCGGCACCCTTCGCCGCCTGCACGGCCGACCCGATGCGACAGCCACCGGCGAACGATGCAACACCACTCCCTCCGTCGCATCTCTCCGAACCCTTCGTCACATCGCAGCCACGTTCCGTTGGGCTGCCGCTCGCCCCGCAGCTTTGGGACACCTGACCCGGAGTGGGCTCGACCACCCGCACGCGCCATTCAGACGAAGTCAATGGTGGGTGCGGGTGGTCGAGCACGCGGAGGGCCTGGAAACCCATTGGCTGCGGGGCGAGCGGCAGCCCAACCCGTTCCACGGCGGAACGGGTTGCGGAACGGGTAGACAGACCCGTGCTGAACGGGTAGAGCACCGATACAACCCCCACGGTGAACGCCAGTTCCGCCAGCAGCGCCAACCACGCGAGGTTCCACAGACCGTAACTCGTCGTTCGTCTCCCATCGCGGCCGCGGGAGATGGATGGCGCCGGCATCGCCCCTCTCCCTCGCTGCCCCGGACCACCTTCCGCCAGGCAACCCGGCAGCGAGCTGAGCGCCATCCCGTTGGCGGTGCGATGCGAATGCGCTATCGACCGCCGCGGCTACCCGCGAGCTTCGGCCGCCCTCAGGCGCCACACAACGTCGGTCCCCGGCCGTGTTGCGATACAACGGTGTCGTTTCGGCGGGTTCTCCAATCACGCGAAAGCGACACCCGCACGCGCGCAGCACGGCATGGCAGCATGACGCTATGACCCTCGTGTTCAGCGTCCAGAGTCGAAACACCGCGTGGGTGGTCGTCGATCGGCGACTCTCCTACGGGCGTCGTCGGCCGCCCAGGGACACGGCAGTGAAGGTCATGAACCTCGAGACCATCGACGGCGTCGGTCTGCTCGCCTACGCGGGCCTCGGTGCCACGCCACGCGGTATGCAGCCGTCTGACTGGATGAGCGCCGTGCTCCGCGGTCGTGCAGGGCTCACTTTCGAGCAGGCACTAGGCGTGCTCTCAGCAGTGGCGAACAAGGAACTTCCAAGGCATCTAGTACGCACTCCTGGCCGCCCCGATTCCGTGAGCGCTCATTCGATCATCGTTCCCGCCTTTATCGACGGTGTTGGCCCGCGGCTATACACCATCGACAACGTGGTCGACCGGCGAACCAGGGAACACTGGTTCCGGTACACCAGCCATCAACGGATAGGGCTTCCCGGAGCGCCTAGCGCTCGCATAGGCGCCGGAGGAACGGGTGGTCTCTATCTGGCGCGAAGGCGGCACACGTGGCAGCGCGCTTTGTTGTCCCTCGTGAAGGCGCATGATCGGCGGAAGGTGTCCGATCAGCTCGTCGCAGATGAACTCGCGCGGCTCAACTATGAGACATTCCAAAGAATCGGGGACGGGACCGTTAGCCCGAACTGCATCGTGGCGTGGCGCGGTAGACCGGGGTCGTGGACGGATGCGTCCGGTGGGGGCCATCAGTTCTACACAGGCGTCGAGCGTGAGGCCGACTCGTCCGCGATTCCCACGATCGCGAACGGCTTTGACGTGCAGGCTATTGGTGGCCTGCTCATGTCGCGTCTGCAAACCCATATCGCGACGCATGGCTTGGGGAGCGGAACTCAAGTATTCGGTACCGACGACATCGACCAGATGCTTGCCCGACTCCCGTCTGAGCCAGACGAGAAGCTTCGGTGATCGCGGCGGGCTGTGCCCCGTGGTGGTGCCCTACATCAACGGTGCGACGCCGAAACAGTAATACGCAATGACCTTGCTGCTGACCGCTCTGACTTCGCGCGTAGTGGTTCAGGTGAGTGATCGCCGCTTGACGTGGGACGACGGATCGTACAAGGACGGTTTCGTGAAAGCCGTCGTCACGCCACGATTCGCATGTACATACACAGGAGTTGCCAGCCTTGGGCGCGACACCGCTAAGTGGATAGCGCGTCGGTTGAGTGCCCACGTCACCGAACCCGACGGCGGCGTGGTCGCCCTCACCAACGCTCTGGCCGCCGTGTGTCAATCCAGCCGGTTCGTCGGCCGGCCGCTGGCTGTTGTGTTGTGCGGCTGGGTGCCGGGTGACTCCAGCGCTATTCCGCGGATCACGGCGATCTCAAATTTTGATCCACGACTGCCCGCGCTGCAAGTCGGGCCGAGCTTCAGCATCGGACAGATCGATATCTCGCCGGGCCGGGCTTCTGCGGTCTATCCGTTGGGACAGGTGGTTCGGGAAGACGAGTTGGCAGCTGTCCAGCGGGCGGTTGAGCGTCTCGCCAAGAGCGGTCGGGATTCTCCTCGGGCGGTGGCTCAGGTGCTGACCGAGACTGTCCGCTCTGTGGCTCGGAGCGCAGTCTCCCCTTACGACAGTCGTCAACCGACCGTCTCCGAAGACGTGCTCGTGGTTAGCCTTCCAAGGCCGGACCTTTGTGACGGCCCGCTCGTTGTCGGGAAGCTTGTAGACGATTGGTGGTCGGTTACGTCGGTTCTCGCAGGAGAGAGCCGCGCTGAACGGCACGGGGGCCCAATCGTTGTAGGTGAGGGCGCTGCCATACGAACGCTCGAGCCGCATGAGGCGCCGCTGGGAGATGGAGGTCTGGCCGGCGGGCTCGAAATCATCGTGCCTCCGCGTACTGACGGATCTGCACTGACGGTCCATATCCTCACAGATCCTCCTCTCGGAGTGGCATGGGGATGGCCCGGTTCAGCTGCCGTCGCGTCTGGACCCTAGTCCACTTGGGCTGACAGCAGCTCGCATTGGCCATCTTCAGCAGGGAGGTGCGCGGTGGACGGAAGACCCGTTCCACTACTGCACCGGTTTGGGTTACGGTGCTCACCGATCTTCGATGACGGCACCGATCCTGGCCTCCAGCAACGGGTTGTTCTTCGACGTGCTCGGCTGGCTGTTTGTCGCCGCGCTGCTGATCGTCGCCCTGTATTTCCTCATTGGGATCGTGCTGCTACCGATCTGGGGCGCGGGCGTGGTCCTGCACGCCGACCGCCTCGCCGCCTGGGGTCGCGGCTGGTGGTGGCTGCCGTTTGAGGCCTACGAGCGCGGCGGGCGGTTCGTCGACGAGCTCACCCGTCCCCGCAAGGAAGACGCCTACGCCAGCGTGCCCAGCCCCGAGGCGGACCAGCGCGAGGCCCAGTCGGGAGACTGGGCCAAGACGCTCGGCCAGATCGTCCTGTGGGTGCTGGCGATCGTCGGCGGTCTGTGGCTCTTTATGAGCGCGCAGGACTCCATCATCCAACCGCTGGTCGGCGGCAGCGCCGGCGACGCCGTCGTCTTCCTCGCCGTCGTGCTGACCGCCGCCGCGGCAGGCACCACCTGGGTCCTCTCCCAGCGCCACCCGTTCCACCGCGAGCGACCGCCCGCGTTCCGCTTCGCCATCGCGGCCACCGTCGTCCTCGGGTTTCTCACCTACTCGATCATTACCGAGTTCCAGACCTCCAACCGGCTCGTCAGCGACTACTGCGCCTACGGCTCGGTCTCCCATGCCCAACTCGACGGCTGCAAAGGGCACGTCACCGCCAACGACGTCCGCTCGCGCGACACCCCCGCCGCACGCTTCGCCCAAAGCGACAGCAGCGACAACGTCTGCGGCGCCGGGTCAGGCCCGTTCTGCGCGCACGTTCTTGAGAACCGCTACCTAGAAGATCAACAGCCGCCTCCCGGCCAATAGGCGCCGGGCCGACGCGGGAAGCTAAGGCGTCGTCTCGACCGCCACGACCGTGTCGCGCTGGCGCTCATACGCGTCGCCCGGCGACGCACCCAGCCGTATGAAGGGGTGCTGAGGAGCCCCGCAACGAGTAGGTCGACGCGTTCATCCGCGACCTCCTCTCTGACCTCGAAGGAGCCGAGACCGACGAGCAAGCCGCCGCGATCGACGCCGAGATCACCACCACCCACCGCGCTACAGAAACGCTAGAGCAGTTGTTCACCGACTACAGCGCGAATACGGCGTAGACGCAACGCGGCTCAGCGGGCGGTACCCTCGTCGCCCGCGCCGCCGACCCGCTTGCCCGGCCAGTCAGCCACCGGCGCGCGACGCAACACCAGGTCGGGTGGTTGCTTGCCGGCATGGAGGTCCGGGGATGCGCAGCGGCGATGATCTCGATCGTGGCCGCCGGGTCCTGCGTCACCATGTGAGCGTGGCTAACGTCGTCCACAACAACGCGCAGGACTTTGGGGCCCACCTCGTCGAACAACTGGCGTTCCTCGATGCCTCAGCCAGGGCGTATGACGATGGCATCGAAAGTGAGGCCAAGCGGCTGGCAACGACCATTCGCGTGCTGGTTCATGATGGCCGACCCCCTGCTCGCTCCCTGCTGTGCCACCTCGGAGTGCGGGATCGGCTGCCTTGGACCGACACGGCTGCGGGCATCGTGCGCGAGGCCGTGCTGGCGCTCGGCTCTGGGCTTTGCTTCACACAAATGGACGCAGCTACGGGTCGGTCGCGCTTCGCCGCGCCGCTCGGGAACCTACCGCCTGAGCGGTTCCACCCTGGAGCGGCATTCGTCGACTGGTGGCACGACGCAGTGTTGACCGACGCCGACGGCACTCAGTTCTCTCGTCGCGCCCTTGTCTTGGGGGTCGCCAACAAGGATGGCGGAGCGCACGTGGATGCGAAGTTGCCAGCCGACTACACCGCGCTGACGCGCGACAACTCCATCGGTGTCACCCAGGCCACAGGGAGAGAGCCCAACACCGTGGGGCTCTGCTTTGGTATCGCGGTCTCAGCGGATGGGCTGGCGCCGGCCCGCGCGGAGGGCAACCCCTTGGACAACTCCCTAGCGCTCGCGCATGTGCGCCAGATCGCTTGGGAACTCGGCGACACGGTTCGGCGTCACCTCGTGCTAGATACGCCCGCGCCGTACGTGCGGGCGCCGATCTGTTCGTTGACCATCCACGAGCCAGCGCATGCCGACGGCGACGGCCGCTGTCCTTGCGGTAGCGGGCGCCCGCTCGACCGCTGCTTTGGCCTACGACGTCCGCGACGAACGTTCTCGATCCACGACCTCGCGCGGGCTGACCAGCCGGGCTGATCGCTGGGCTACCTCGCCAGCCGGACCAAGCGGCGTGCGTTCGCCGGTACGGAAGTCCCAGGGCCTCCGCATGAGGCTCGATCAGTCCGGTCTCATGGCAGACTCCTCGGCGCCGTCATGCCGCCGCGCAGCAACCCCTTCCAGGACACAATCGCCATCGTGCACCGCCACCTGGCCGGCGATGCGACGGTGGAAGAGTCGGCGATGCTTTGGCAGCCGACCACCGGCGTGGAGCGCGAGGTGGACGTGGTGCTCCGGTCGAAGGTCGGTCCCCACGAGGTGATCGTCAGTATCGAGGCGCGAGCGACTACGCGGAAGGCCGACTTGCCGTGGGTGGAATCGATGGTAGCCAAGCACGCCGACCTCCCCACGTCACAGCTGGTACTGGTCTCCGAGAGCGGCTTCACGCGCCCGGCAAAGCGACATGCCGAGGTGAAAGGGGCGATAGCGGTGTCGCCGGCGGACCTGGCTGGTGATCATCCTGGCCGCCAGCTGCTGGATGCAATCCATTCCCTGGGCCTGCGGGCCGTGTCACTGGAGGTCCAGCACATGGTCATGGTTGCGCAGCGCCCGAACGGCCAGCAGGTCCAAGTGAGGGTGCCTCTCAATATGAATGTCTACTCGAGAGATGGCCAGTACCTCACGATGCTCTACCCGCTCTTCGAGGCCGAGCGCGAGGCCAATGAAGCGGCGTTCCAGAAGGCGCTGCCGGAACAGCCTGGTAGTGCCACGGAGCTTCAGGCCCGACTCCATCCGTGTTGGAACCTGCCGGGCGGGATCGCCGTGGATGACATCTACGCGCGTTGGGAGACGTCCGACCCGCCCGAGATGCAGCGGATCGCGGAGGTGTTGGTCATCGCGGAGGTGGCGGTCGAGGAGGTGCCCACCATCGAGATGACAGCCCGCCAACTCGATGATGTTGCCTACGCATATGGCGAAACCACTCTTGGCGGCCAGCGCGCGGTCGTCGTTGCGACCGCTGACGAAACTGGTGGTGTCGTGACGATCCGCCCGCAGCGCCGCTGACGGCCGCTGTGGGCCAGACCTGCATGAGTAAGCGCGGCCGCTGCTACTTCGGCATGCACGCGAAGGCCACAGTTGCATGCGCGTCCAACGAAGAGCAGCTACGTGAATTGAAGCTGGGCATCGTTTCGCGCGGTCTCGCGTTACGCACGGGCCCACCAAGATCGACCTCGCGGCGCTAGCGTGCCTGCATCGTCGACGCCGGTGCCAAAGCTCGCCATTGCACACTGATGATGCTTGCTGCACCTGTGCTGGCTGGCAATGCGCCCGAGCCGGCACAGGCGACCACATTGGCGCGGTACACGTTTCTTTGGGCAGATTCGCTGCTTGCGTGGTGTCGATGGTGGCGCAATGAGATGGCTCGGTCTACCGATCGCTTGCGGCAGAAGCACGCCTCCCGGATGAAGGGTCCGGTTGCTGAGTTCGCCACGCTGTTGAGTCGTGCCGATGGCGTTCGGGACTACCTCGTGGCCAAGCGTCAACCTTTGGCTCAGTCCCGTGCCGCTGATATGGAGGCCACGGCGCTGATGTGGCTGCAGATCCATCCGAAGGCGGTCAATGAGCTGTGGATTGCCGCGGCCGCGCTCTACGACGGGATAGTCGCAATCGACGACCCCGCCGGGCCGATCCTGGACGAGATCAGCCTGCCGTTTGCGACGCAGGATCTCGTGCGAGCTGCGCTCCCCAAACGGGACTCCTACTGGTATATCGCCACGGACACCGGTGCCGACTTTCGCCCACATACGCTGCCCGCCGCTCAGGGCGGCGAACTGGGTCGGCTGATTGCGCAAATCAATGACATTGCATTGAGCGTCGATGCGATGTTGCGCATCGCGCCGGTACTAGACGGGGTACTGCCTTACGACTGGCTCGTTCGCTCATCGCTCTTGGTCGAGCTGGCAGCTCTGCTCGATTTGAGCATCGGGCGTGCGGACGAGCCGGTGGATCGGAGGCGTGCGTCTTTGCTTGAAATGTGTCGCTACGGGCGCCCAACGGAAGCGGCCGCGGAGCTTCAGCGCCTAGCCGACTCGATCCCGTTGGAGACCAGGCGATATATCAAGTGGGGTCGGGACAAGGTCGGGGCACATCTCGATCGAGAGCTCTCGATCTTCCAGGTCCACAGCTTCCTCGCCCGACTCGACTACCTCGGCGTGATCCGACTTGCTGAGCATGTCCTCGATTGGCTCGATCATCTCGGCGCAACGCATCTCGACCTGAAGATGTTGCTGATGGGCGAGCGGAGGATTGGCGCGTGGCCTATCGATGCTGATGACGATCGACTGCGCATCCCCGACCCGTCAAGAATCCCAGGCTCACTTGCGAGGCTGTTCCGATCGATCGATTCGCCCTATGTCAGCGGCGTCGCAGTCTCGTCTGCTTCCTCTGCGTTGGCGGGCATCAGCGCCGGACGTCGGCCTGCGCCGCGGACGAAGATCGTGGTTAAGCGTCGCTGGGACAAGTTCTGGGATTCAGAACCGCTGCCCAGCGGCCGCGTGAGGACGTAGGCCCGGCGACCGCCGAACGTACGTCGTATCGGGCGGCGACACGCGGGTCATGGCGCCTCTTCAGCTGAGATGCCCAACGGACAGAGCGCGAGCCGTCTCGGAGGGGTCTCCGACCACGCGATTGAGCACGCCCGGGCGCTGCCGCTGCGCGCACGGCGAGAGCGCATCCGGCGTCACCGGACGGGCCTCTCACTGACGGCCAGCCCAGCCGGCGATGGGCTACCACTCCGCATGATCAGTGTCGGGCAGCCAAGCCGCAAATGGGGTGTTCCGCGGTGCCGGTCGAGCGAATTGTGACGGTAGGTCCAGAAGTTGGCGCCGCCCGGCAGCACCGGTAGTCTTCTGCGATCGGCGCGCACGTGTGTGAGGTTGGCGCGCCTCCGAGTCCCAACATTCGGCCGCTCTACGCGCGTTCGATGGGGCGTTGGTGGTCGGGGTTAGTCGCCCGATCTGGCAGTCCTTGACTTGGGACGCCGCGCGCCCTGAGTCAGACGCTCACCGCCGTCCTCGCGGCGGGCTAAGGTTGCCCGCGCCGTGCCCGACGTCTTCCAGGTTCATGAGAGCTTCGACCAGCCCGATCCCGATCAGGTCGTATGGCGCTATCTCACCTTTACTAAATTTGTGTCCTTGCTGGAAACCCAGGCGCTGTGGTTCAGCCCGCCGCAGCATCTCGGCGACCCATGGGAGGGAGCATGGACGCGGGCCAACGTTAAGCGAATGGAACGAATGCTGGCGTTCTCGGAGCCCATCGAAGACCGCGGACTGAAGTTTCGGCAGCTTCTTGAGTTGATGTACGTGAACTGCTGGCACATGAACGACACGGAGTCGGCGGCGATGTGGCGCCTCTATCTCACATCGAGCACCGAGGGACTCGTCATTCGCTCGACGTCGCGGGACCTAACGTCTAGCTTGGGATGGCCGGGCGGCCCGAACGGAATACAGGGCGGCATCGTTCGCTACGTCGACTTCGAAGCCGACATGACGGACGGCAAGACCAACTTCTTCTTTTCGATCTCGACCAAGCGAATGAGTTTCGCCCACGAAAATGAGGCGCGCTTGGTCTGCTGGCGACCGGACATCGAACCCCAGAATGGACTATCAGTCCCCGTCGACCTTCAACGGCTGGTCAACTACGCGCTTCTTGCTCCGGGAAGCGCCCCGTGGTTCAAAGCCCTGGTTCGCAGCGTTGCCCACCGCTACGGCCTTGATCGCCCGATCAATGACTCAGGAATGGACTCCGAGCCCATCCGGCTGGAATAGCTCGTCCCCACGCGAAGTCGATTGCGGGTTGGCGCGAGAAGCGAGAGTGGTCCGGCGTCATCCGCTTTGCATGGATAGGAGTAGCGCCAGGCGCGTGCTGGCGGGCTGCTCCAGCCAGGCGCAAGAAACAGCCCGCGGTGGCGAGCCGCGAGCCCGCGCGTACGCTCCCAACGCAGGATCGCCAGACTGTGTCCTATCACGCCACCTCTTCGAGTCAACCCCTTACGCGCGCACGTAGTCTCGTTGGGTCCCGGATCTCCTGACGCCTTCGTTGCCGAACGTCGGTTACTGCGAGCTGCCGCACTTTACGCAGACGTCGTAGAGATAGGTGTGCTCTCTGCCTTTGCTCTTAAGGCGGACGTAACCAGGAGATACGCCGAGGTATTCCGTCCGGCGAAGGCGACGATGCCAGAGGTGTGGCTCACCGAGGAGTTGCTCGGATATGAGCACGAGGTCGACATAGCTCCAGCCGAAGCCGATCGGCTCAAACCGGCGCTTGCTGAGTTGCGACTTGCTCATGGGGCCGGCGTCCTCGTCATTTCGTCGCCCCGACTCGTAGTTCCAGACGTCACGCTTGAGAACGTCCTAGGGCGACTGCTGGTAGAGGCCGCGAGGGTCGCGGCGCTCCCGGACCCGGGCACCGTACTGGTGACTTCAGGCGAGCCGTCGACACGGCGGAGCAGCACCGTGCTGTCCGAAAAGGACGAGGACCTGGCAACAGTTGCCGCCGAGGTCGCACTCCGTCACAGTCAGCCACCCTCGCCCAAGCAATGGATGGAGGGGATGCTCGCCCTCACGGTTCTAGGCGAACTGGACGCGTTTCCGGATGCACCGCTTGGCGCGATCCTCGAGGTCAGGGAAAGCCTGTCGGGACCGCGTTCCCACTTCCGTGCCGCGATGTCAGCCGCAGCGGAGAGGCTCGTCGGGACCCAAGAGCCCGTGAACGTCGAGCATCTCGCATCAGCATTGCGCCTTGATGAGATCGAGCCTGCGTTGGATGAGATCCGGGTCACCCTCGACTCGTTGAGCATGCGCCGAATGTTGAAGCGCGTCTCAGCGGACCGACCGACCGTAGCCGCTGCCGCGAGTTCGATCTCGGTCGTCGCAGGCGCGAGCGCGGGCCTACCTGACCTGGCAGGCATACTGGCCTCCGGAGTCCTCTCGGGCGCTGCTCTGTCAGCGCTGGCGCGTGAAGCAAACTTCCGCGAGGAGGTACGGGCCGGGCTTCGAGTGAGGCCCTATTGGTTCCTGCACGAGGCGAATCGTCGACTTGCTTCGTCCGGGTAGTCTGCGCTGCACGGCTTTGGTTAGGGGCGCAGATGACTCTGCCGCGCGGCTTCTCCTGCAAGAACGAGCTTCGCCTTCGGGTCACCGGGCCGCGCTATCGCAATGGACGAGAAGCGGAAGTGAGGAACCGATTGTGGCTTTGCGCGAGAAGCGGCAGTGGTCCTCTGCTTCCGCTTGGCATGGAAAGGGCCCGGAACGCCGGCGCGCGTGCGCCCCGGCGCTCGCTGCACCCATACGCCGACCCGGAATGCGAGCGAGCGGCCTTAGGGCACGGCAGACTCGTGGCGCATTGAGGTACGCCTAGCTGATCGCGGTGTCGTAGAACTTGATGGCCTGGTTCGCGACCAGGCGGGTCGAGACTTCGTTGACGCCAGCCGAGATTGGGATCGCAACGAGAGGCACCCCCTTTTCGAGCAGCGCTTTCCGGGTGAACTTGATGTTCACGACGTTGAATAGCTGCTTGACCGCTACGAGCGCCTCCTTACGCAGGTGCTTGAGGATGATCTTGTTGAGATGCTTCTGGGTAGCGGCGATCACCGTCTTCTTCGCGACTTCGCGGGAGTTGTGGACACCCTGAATCATCAGCATGTCCGTCGCCCGATCCAAGTGATCGTCCATGTCGTGCCCGTAGGCTGCGGCCACCGACAGAACCAAGCGGTTCTGTACCCACGCGAGAAGGACAAGGTCAACGGGAAGCCCGAGCAGACCGGCCGTTCCCGTTCCTGCGCCTTCCCAACGCGCGGCGCGACTGTACTTGCGCTTGAAGTAGAGAGCTAATTGGCGATCTGTGGCATGAGGATTCCGCTCCCGCAACAGGCGCGCATCGCGCTCTGCGCGAGTCGCGAACTGCTCGACCGCTCGGGCCGCGAGCAGTTCGGGAATGTGAGTTGGATCGGCAAGAACGCGTCGCAGCAAGCCCGGCGGAATGCTTATGTCGCCGGGGCTGTCCGGGTCCGCGAGATCGGCGGTGAGCTCCTCATCAAACTCATCAGGGTCACCAGGGCGGATGAAGATCGAATCATCAACCAACTCTTCGCCGGGATCGGATAGCTCGCCGTCGTCGCGCTCGGGCTGATCAGCGTCGTCGGGTTCAACGGTCATGGCGCGCAGGCTAGTGAGCTACCCGGCGTTTCGCGCGGAGCATCCGGGTGAAGTACGTCCGGCGTAAGAGACTCATCACTTGGCGCCCGCGAGCAATCAGGCCGGAGGCCCACGGCGGTCCAGCGATGCTGCATGGCACGAAGCGGCTTCGCGGCGCCGACCCTGATTTGCGCGAGAAGCGAGAGCGATCCGCTGCCGTGCTTGTCGCGCAGGAAGATCAGCAAAGGTGGTCGCACCGGCCGCCGCTCGCGGCGCGCAGGAGCGGCATCAGCGCGGTTCGGACCGCCGTGGGCGAGATACTGCCGAGGTGGAGTTCCGAAGCATCGACAGCCTCGACTGGCCCACTGCTTGGCGGCGTGTGCGGGACTGGCAGCAGGATGGACATCCCGACATTCCAGATCGCCTGCCGGCAGAGCTCATTCACCGCCTGTTCGGTGACAGCGGTCCTCCGCCACCCGGGCGTGACCACCACTTATTCCCGGTCAATCTGGTCCGCGGGTCAAAGCGCAGCGGGCTGGCGCGGATGTTCACCCGGGTCAGTGCCACGGACTTGATCGTTTACCAGGCTTTGGTCGATGCGCTTGCCGCGGACATAGAAAAGGCGCTGCCCGCCAAAGATGTTGTCTTTGGCTATCGCCAGAGCGTCGAGCCGGGCGCCGACCCGTTCGCCGGTACTCCCGGACGGGAGGCATATACCGAGCGACTGCGGCACATCGTCGATTGGGGGTTCTCCGATCGTTACGCGATCGTTGGTGACATCGCGGGCTACTACACCAGCGTGGACATCGACGAACTCGAGCGACTGCTCCTGGAAGTTAGCTCTCGCGCCCTCGTGGTCCGCGACCTGTGCGCGCTGCTGCGTGCGTGGGAGGGCCTCGGCGTCCGAGGGCTTCCGCAGGGCCTCCCGCCGTCAGGCCCGCTCGGCAACTTGTACCTGCGGCCGTTGGATGAAACGCTCGCCTCTCTCGCTCTGCCATACGTCCGCTGGATGGATGACTTCGTCGTCGCTACGCCCAGCTACCACGATGCCCGCAGGGTTCTAGATGCGCTCGAGGCTGCCCTGTACCCGGTCGGTATGAGTCTCACTGCGGAGAAGACGAAGATCCGCCGCTACGACGGCGCCTATCGCACAACGGAGACGGCTGACGATCGTCTGCAACGCATCAAGAGCGAGCGTCGCGCCGACTACGACGACTGGCTGCGAGAGGCGACGGCCTGGACCGATTACCCGCCGGGCGACGGCCAGAAGCGAACGCAGAAAGAACTAAACCAGGAGGCCGTTGTTGAGGTCTTCAACCGGCTGTCAGCAAGCGTGACAGACGAGGAACTGCCGAAGCAGTTCGAGGCGGACGCTATCGCCACCTTTCGGGAGCTGGTGGCACTCAACGCGGACGCGCCGGTCGACGCGGTGCCGACGTTTGTTGAACGCGTGCCGAGTGCTACCGCCGACGTTCTCGCATTTACCTGCTCGGTCGCCAAGCGCCACGCCGACGCCGCCGGTCGGGCTTTCACCGCAGTCTTTGAGCGGTGGCCCTACCTACGGGAACTCGAGCGGCTGCAGGTATGCGCTGCGGCGCTGCGGATGCCTGAGGGCACCGTAGCCAGCCTCGCGGACGCTTTTGGGCTACATGCACTGCAAGACGAGCACCCGGTGGTACGTGCTCGTGCGTTGCTGGCCTGGGGTCGCTTAGCGGCAACAGACGACTTCGCCGTCGCAGACGGGTACTGGCGCACGGCGTCTTTCTCGTGGAGGCCTTACGCCCTCGCAGCCATCCAGAAGCATGACCGCACTGGGCGCGACGACCGGTACGAACGCTGGTCGACCGACGGCACCTTTCTCGCGTCCATGGCTACCTCGCTAACTGCGACACCGATCGGTTGGCGCAAACTTTGACCCGTCCGGTGTGACCGCCAGGCACCAGCCGATCGAGCGGCGTCGACGCGTCCGTGCTGCGTGGATGCGTGAGCTGGTTGCCCCGAGCACCGCGAGGTCGCTTTGCGAGAAGCGGAACCCGCCGCGTCAGAGGGAGTACGTCAGCGACCGGGCGCTTCTAGGTGGCGAGCGTGCAAACATCCGCAAACGCAACCCGTCGAGACGAGCCGAAACCCGCCCCGTCCGGTTACGTCAGGAAACCGCCAAGTACCAGGCGCTTTCCGACAACCACCAACAACACCGAAACACTCAGGAGCCCCTCATAATCGTGAGGTCCGGGGTTCGAGTCCCGGCCCAGCTATATCGGCTGAGTCGCCGCCTGTGACGTTCGCCGCCGCTGGCTACAAGAACCCTATTCGCGCCCCTTGGTGCACGTGACGTAGTCGAGCACGGCTCGCTTTGCGCGAGGCAAGGCACTGCCCGTTGCATAAAAGGTGACCGTTGCACACCAGGCTCGGCGACGCTCAGGCCGAGCCCAAGCGTCGCCGAACGAGGGCTTCTCGATCCCGTCTAGATCAGAGCGAGTGACAAGGCGCCATCGTGACCCACGGTGACGCGGACATCGAACGACGCACCCGGCGCGAGCGTAAGCTCAGGCGAGGCCACACCGGCGATGTCCGTCTCGAGCTCAGCGGGCTCGGACTTGACATGCGGCGTCGTCGGCGCGGAAGGAACCTGGACGTCGTGGCCGTGGTCCGCGAGGCGCTGCCTGCTGATCTGCACCACGTCGAAGTCGAACTCGCCGTGATAGGGCTTCTTCTGGTTCACGACGAGCGCCTCCGCCGTCAGATCGAGGCGGCCGGCCTTCTTGAGGATCAAGAAGCCGCGGGACACCTCGCGCTGGCGGATGAGGCGGTGGACGAACTCGAACAGCTCGTCGTTCTTCTCGGCGCGCTTGACCGCCTGCAGGAAGCGCTTAGCCCAGTAAGGCCTGGTCTCGCCAGAGTCGGTCTCGTAGGTGACCTCCGCGCCCGCTCGGGCGTAAATCGACAGGAGGTCGTTGTAAAGGGCCTGCTCGGCCTTGGACGATGGCATTAAAAGCCTCTCGTAGTTCTTGTCCCCGAAAGCGCCTCCATTACGGGAGGTCACATACGGGCGTGCACGAGACTGCACGAGACAGCATACACATCGCAGACGACCGGCCGACGACCGCTGAGCAGCTTACACCGGCTCCTGGTGCACTGGGTTCTGGTCGGTTATGGTGGGGCCACGCTCGCGTTGCGATCGTGATCACTTCGGATCTGGAGGATTCGCTTGCCTCGCCTTGCAGTCGCCTTTGCCCTGGTTGTGCTCGTGGCGGTGGTGTCCAGCCCGGCGCAGGCCATGCGCCTGCGTGCGAACGCGACGCGTGTCGGTGCCTCCGAGGCACAGGTGCGGGTGACCGCGGTGACCGTTTCCCGGTCACAGTGCGACGTCAGCGTGCATGCCAACGGAGAGCGAACGTTGCGACTGCCGACCCTCGTAACGTCGCGCCGCCGGGCGACATGGCGCTGGGAGGTTCCCGCAGGCGCTCCGACGGGGACGTGGCGGCTCAAAGGCTTGTGCACGCATCACGGCCACGTCTCGCGGGCGTCCGCGTTAACCAAGGTGAAGGCCTCGCGCCTGGGCGAGCGGGCCGGGTTGATGTTCCCGGGTTCGCTGGCGGTGCTCGCCGGTCGCTACCTGCACAAGCCGACATCGCAGACGATCGCGATCGACCCCAACGGCTCGAAAGGCGCGGGGGCTGACGGCAACCCCGGCGAGGCGGGCTACTGCACCTGGGGCGCGTGGAACCTCGCCAAGTGGCTCGGGTCGGCTGTCTACGGCCCGCCGGGTCAGAACGACGCCAAGTACTGGGCCATCAACGCTCAGCGCAACGGGCTGCCGATTGGCAAGGAGCCGCGGGTCGGCGCCGTTTTCGTCAGCAACAGCGGCGGTTACGGTCACGTCGGCGTGGTCACGGCCGTGACCGGCCCGACCACGTTCGTCGCCAACGAGATGAACGGCGGCAACCGATTCATCCCCGGCACCGATGCGCACACCAACGAGTTCGGCCACTACTTCGAGCACTCGCACACGGTGACCGACAGCATCATGTTCATCTACCAACCAGGAACACAGCCGGGCGCGTTCGTCAGCCACATCGTCCAGTGGGACGGCGACACCAAGAAGCAGAAGACGGCGTGGCTCGTCGGCCAGGACGGCAAGCGTCGCTGGATCCCGACGAGTGCGATCTTCTACTGCCTCAAGAGTCTCGGCGTGCCCGGCCCGGATGTGCTCCCGGCGCAGCGGCTCGACGAATACCCGGATCTCAACGGCCAGTGGGTCAACTGCGGGCCCGGCGGGGCTGGGGCCGGCAGCGGCGAGCCGCCGACCGAGCCCGACACGCCGCCTGTACCGCCGCCGCCCGTGCCAGGGTTCAACGAGACCGTCGGCGGCGACGCGCACACATGGACCAATTACACCAACGCGGGAGGCTCCGAGGGCCCGTTGATTCCCGCGTTCACGACGGTCGCGATTTCCTGCAAGCTTCCCGGGTTCAAGGTCGCGGACGGCAACACCTGGTGGTATCGCATCCTCCAAGCGCCGTGGAGCAACCAGTACTACGTCTCGGCCGACGCGTTCTACAACAACGGTCAGACCTCGGGCAGCCTGCACGGGACGCCGTTCGTCGACCCGGTCGTCCCCGACTGCTGACCGGATGCGGGCGTTGTCGATCAAGCTCCCGCTTTAGGAGCCGGCGGCAGTCCGGTCAGCATGGGCCTGATCGAGGCGGTCATTGGTTCTGGCCGCGTCCCGCCGCGGCACGATTCGATCGAACCACCCGCGCCCAGGCGCTCCCGATTGAGAACGGACTTGCGACGGAATCACGACGGAGCTAAGCTTGCCACGATGAACAAAGCGGACCTCGTCAAGGCAGTAGCCGCGGATGCCGGGCTCAGCAACGCCGATGCACGTAAGGCCGTAGATGCGTTGATCGACACGGTCGAGGCGTCGTTGCGCAAGGGTGACGCCATACCGGCGCGGACGTTCGGGAAGTTCACGGTCGTTGAGACGCGTCGACCGCAGCCGACGGGTCACCGAGGATCGGGCCTTCGCAGGTCGGCGGCGAGCGCTGGCGGTGGTCGCTCAGCCTTCACCGACGAGTTGCGCCGGATTCACCGTGAGGCCGATCTCACCGACCGGATGATCGCGGAGGCCGTTGGCGTTGCACCGAGCACCGTGCGTGATTGGCTCGCGCAGCGGACCAGCCCGACGGGCGTGAGAGCTGAACGCGTCGCGGTGCTCGTGGAGATGGTCGATCGTCTCATGCGCTTGATGGACCATGACTACATTCCGCTGTGGTTCAACCGGCCGATCCAGGCGCTCGACGATCGACGGCCGCTGGAGTTGCTCGCTTCTGGGCGGATCCGGCCGCTGGCTCAGCTGATCTCCTCGCTTGAGTATCCGGTCGCGGTCTGAGTCACCTTGGCGCTGGACGTCGAAGCGCGCACGGTCGGCGGCGTCTGGCTGCGTCACATGCCGCGCGGACTCGATCCGTGTGGCCGACCGCTCGTCGCACCCGATGGTCGCTGGCAGCTCGGCCGGGTCACTGACGCGCTGTACCTGGCAGGCGACGAGCACGGGATGTGGGCGGAGTGGTACCGACACCTGGCCGAAAGCGGCCTCTCGCCAGGCCGGGGATTGCCGCGCGAGGTCTGGCGGTATGCGGTAAAACGCCTGGTGGTGGCTGACCTGAGCAACGCCGACCGGCTCGCTCGCGTTGGCCTCGCCGTACCGGGACCCGGTCGAGGGACATGGGCGCCGTTTCAGGCGGTCGGCAAACGACTCCTATCGGAGGGGTGGGCGGGACTCGTCGCGCCGAGCGCCGCACGCCCGGGGAGTGCGGTCTTGTGCGTGTTCTTGCCGCGCAACGAGCCGTTCCCGAAGCGCGTGGTGCCGAAGCTGCCACCGCGCCCGGTCACCGATCCGCCGATCGTGCCAACGGGTATGCAGACATAGACGTGGAGGGGGACGTCCCGCCACGCTTCAGGCCGTTCTGTGACTCGAGCTCCCTGCGAGATCGACGACAGGTCACCCGCTCGGCGTCGAGCCTAGCCAGCCTTCTTTTCCGACTTCGGGCCGATCCTCCCGGAGTCCGCGTGTTTGGCGACGGTGCTGGCTGCCGCCTTGCTCGTCCTAGGCGCAGCGCGCCCACTCGACACCGTCGCTGCGGAGCGAGCGCGGCGTGCGACGCCCGCCTTGGCCTTCACAGCGCCGCCGGTCGCGCGCTGCGCGGGACCCGCAGGCAGCTTCACCTCGCCCGCCATCCGCACCCCGAGGACGTCGGCGATCCGAGCCAGCCGATCCAGGCTGGTCCGGCCGTAGCGCTCGTTCTCGTAGCGCTGCACCTGCTGCTCAGCGACCCCGAGCTGCGAAGCAAGATCCTTTTGTGTCCAGTTGCGCGCGATCCGCGCCTCGATGAGGGCGTCGGGCAACTCGGAGATCCGCGACACCTTGTGCGTCTTGACCTTGCCGGCTCTCAAACGCTCGTATCGGCGCACTCGGCGACGCAGTTCCCCGAGCTCAGACTCCATGCCTTCCAGCATGGCTGCATGGACGCGCGCGTCAACGCGGGGCTGCGGGCCCGCGCGCCTGGCCTCCTCGATCGCGCACTCGAACTTCTCGGCTTCCGCGCGCGTGTTCAGGTACTGCCGCTCGTTGGTAATCATGGAAGCTCCTTGAGATCGAGCTTGATGATGCCCTTGACCTGGCCGGTGCGGCCGTCCTGCTGGAAGAACTGGAGATAACGGGGGCCGAACGGCTCGCTCAGCCCGTCGGAGATCACGAGCTCACCGCCATAGCGCCGCTTCTGCGCGCTGCGCGGGATCGTGAGCTTGAGCAGCGAGGGGTGGAGGTCGTCGCTGCTGACGCCGTCCGGCACCCAGCACGCATCGAAGTCGCCAGGAAGTTCCTTCTCGGTGACGAAGCTGCCGTCCAGGTAGACCGTCTGGCACCCCGCGGCGCGCAAGTCGTCGAGCGCGAGCTTCAACCCCTGCAAGAGCCGCTCCCTCCGCGTGTTGCCGCCGTACCGCTCGATGACCTCGTCCCGCGTCGCCTCGTGAATCCCGGGCGGGAAATTTCCGCTCTCGCCGAAGTCAGGGATCATAGCGTTCAGTCTACCCGCCAACCCAACGGAATTGTTGTAATGCTCTCTTCGAGGTTTTTGTGACGAACTACCGATTTAGTTGTTTTTCGGCAACTCGTGCTAGCCTGCTCTTCTGCCATGGGGGTCGTCGACCGCAAGCAGGAATTGTTCGAGCACATCGTCCGGCTGCGCCGTGTTGGCCGCGAGGTGCCCGGAAACGACGACATCTCGGCGGTTCGCCTCAGCCTGGAGCGCGAGCTTGGCGAGACGGTCTCGCGTCGCATGGCGGCGCGGGTCCTGGGTGTCAGTCACACCGCGCTTGGGCGGTGGATCGCCTCGGGCGACCTGCCCGTCGTCCTGTCGGCCGCGGGTCGCATCGAGATCCCCGTGCCGGCGTTGATCGAGCTCCGGGAGTCTGTTGACACGGACCGCGTGGACCGACCTCGTCGGTATGCACTGGCGCCGACAATGAGCCGCAATCGCACGGCCGCCGAGCGCATGCGCATCGATGACCTCAAGGGCCCAGAGCACAGCAGCGGTCACGGTCGCGCGAGCGCTCGCAGCTTGGCCTATCACCGCGTGGTAGCCCGGCGGCTACGTCGCCCGATGGTCGACGAGGCCCGACACGTCCTCTATCGCTGGCGGGAGCAGGGCCGGATCGACGCGCACTATGCCGACCAATGGGCCGACGTGCTGGATCAGTCGGTGCCAGCGATCCGTCGTACGCTGGTCGAGGAGAGTTCAGAGGCTGATGACCTCCGTCAGAACTCGCCATTTGCCGGCGCGCTCAGCGAGGCCGAGCGGCGGCGCATCATTAGCGAGGTGCGCTAGTGCAGCGTGCAGAGTTCGAGCACGTGATTGCCGCCGCAGCGAACGTGACCGGTCAGGACGAGTTCATCGTCATCGGCAGCCAGGCGATCCTCGGAACACATCCGGAAGCACCGGAGACGATGTTGATGTCTTTGGAGGTCGACATCTATCCGCGCGATCGGCCCGACCTCGTCGATGAGATCGACGGCGCGCTTGGCGACGGGTCGCAGTTCCACGCGACCTTCGGCTACTACGCTCACGGCGTCGCTCCCGAGACGGCCAAGGCCCCGACTGGGTGGGAGCAGCGACTGGTGCGGGTTGCTGTGCCGCCGTGGGTGGGCTCTGACAGAGCTCCGGTCGCGTGGTGCCTGGATGTCGCCGATCTCGTGTTGTCCAAGTGCGCGGCGGGTCGGCCGCGCGATTGGGACTACGCGCGCGAAGCGCTGGCTGCGGGCGTCGTCGATGGCGATGTGCTTCTCGAACGTGTCGGCGATCTACCGCTCGCCGAGACCGGTCGTCAACACGTCGAATCGGTCCTGCGCGCAATCATCGCCAAGGCCACGTAGGGAGCTCTGAGCGCGGCAATGCGGTTCGGTCTGCTGTGTTCCGCCCAGACGACCAGCGACGCAGAGTCGGCGCTCCCCGGTCAGGGCCTGCGCGACTGGCTCGAGTTCAACGAGGAAGCAGAACGTCTCGGCTTCTACTCGACCTTCCTGGTCGAGCACCACTTCACGGGCTGGGATCAGGTCTCGGCCACGCTGACGATGCTGGCCTGTCTTGCCATGCGCACCAGCACGCTGCGTCTGGGCTCCGGCGTGCTCGCCCTTCCGTGGCACAACCCCGTGCTGCTGGCCGAGCAGGCCGCGACCGTGGACCTCGTGTCCGGCGGTCGGCTGGATCTGGGCATCGGGAAGGGCTACCGGCATGCCGAGTTCGCCGGGTTCGGCATTGCTCCCGAGGACGGTCAGCGCCGGTTCGACGAGGCCGTCGAGGTGATGACGCGCGCCTGGACGAGCGCCTCGCGGTTCTCGCATGCCGGCACGCATTGGTGCTTCAACGACATCGTGGTCGAACCCAAACCCGCGCAATCACCCCACCCGCCGCTGTGGATGGCGGCGGGCAGCGACTCGTCGGTCGCGCGGGCGGCAGCGGCTGGATACAACCTGATGCTGGACCAGTACGCCCCGCCGGGCCAGATCGCCGATCGCATCGCCGCCTACCGCGACCAGCTGACATCCCGCCCGTTTGACCCGATGAACGTCGCCGTGGCCCGCCACGTCCATGTAGCCGACTCCGAAGCCGAGACCGCCGCCGCGCACCGACGGCTTGCCGCCGGCACCCAACGAATCCTCGGCGTGGCCCGCGACCCCGAGCACCCCACGACCGGCTCCCATGTGCTCGCCTATCAGCATCCTGGCGCGGCCGACGCCCACGCCCTGTATGGCACACCTGATCAGATCGCAGAGGGTCTCGCTGCGCTCCGGGAAGCCGGCGTGGCCTACCTCCTGCTCATCTTCGAGACCGACGTCGTCCAACTCCGCCGATTCCGTGACGACGTCCTCCCGCGCCTCACCACACCGACACAGCTCAGCTGATCGACGCGTCGGTCGATGTCATACGTATTGTGCTGCTGCGTGGCCTGACGCCCAGGCCCATTGGAAGTTGAAGCCGCCGAGGTGGCCGGTGACGTCGAGCACCTCGCCGATGAAGTACAGGCCCGGGCTCTTCAGCGATTCCATGGTCTTGGACGACACGTCGCGGGTGTCGACGCCGCCGAGGGTAACTTCGGCGGTGCGGTAGCCCTCGGTGCCGGCGGGCACCACCTGCCAGGCGCCGAGCTTGTCGGCGATGTCGCGCAGCTCGGCCGGGGTGTACTGCTTCATCGGCTTGGACGCGAAACCAGCTGTCGGCCAGCAGCGTCGCCATCTTCTTGGTGAAGAGCTCGCCCAGCAGGGTCTTCAGCTCGCTGTTGGGGCGCGCGGACTGCTGGCCTTGCAGCCACTCCAGGGCGTCGTGGTCGGGCAGCAGGTTGATCTGCACGGCATCGCCGGGGTGCCAGAAGGAGGAGATCTGCAGGATCGCCGGGCCGCTGAGGCCGCGGTGGGTGAACAGGATGTTCTCGCGGAAGCTCTGGCCGTTGCAGCTGACCTGGCAGGCCACCGACGTGCCCGACAGCTCGGTGCACAGGTCCTTGAGCTGGCCGTCGGTGGTGAACGGCACGAGGCCGGCGCGGGTGGGCAGGACGGTGTGGCCGAACTGGCGGGCGATCTCGTAGCCAAAGCCGGTGGCGCCCAGCGTCGGGATCGACAGGCCGCCGGTGGCGATCACCAGCGACGGCGAGGCGATGGGGCCCAAGTCGGTGTTCAACCGGTATCCGGCCTCGGTCTTCTCGATCTGCTCCACCGTGGTGTTCAGGTGCAGGTCGACGCCAGCCTGTCGGCATTCTTCCAAGAGCATGTTGAGGATGTCCTTGGACTTGTTGTCGCAGAACAGTTGGCCGAGCTTTTTCTCGTGGTAGGGCACGCCGTGCCGGTCGACCATGGCGATGAAGTCCCATGGGGTGTAGCGGGCCAGGGCCGACTTGCAGAAGTGCGGGTTCTGCGAGGCGAAGTTGGCCGGGTCGGTGTAGGTGTTGGTGAAGTTGCAGCGGCCGCCGCCGGACATGAGGATCTTCTTGCCGGCCTTGTTGGAGTGGTCGATGAGCAGCACTTGGCGGCCGCGTTGCGGCGGCGGTCAGGGCACACATCAGTCCGGCGGCACCTGCGCCGATGATCACCACGTCGGTAGAACGCACAACACATCCTCAAGCACAACGAACTTCGGGGCCATGTCGAGAAGGGCCGACCGGCTCCGCTCATCATGTGAGAGGGCCGCGAGCGGCGCGGCCACGACACTAGGAGATCAAGCTCATGACCGTCCTGCGCCTGGAGCACATCGGCATCGTCGTGGAGGACCTCGCGGCGGCGACCACGTTCTTCGTCGCCCTCGGGCTCGAAGTGGAGGGCCAGACGAGCGTCGAGGGCGACATGGTGGACCGCATCAACGGGCTTGAGGGTGTGCGGGCCGACATCGTGATCCTCCGGACCCCGGATGGCAACGGCAAGGTCGAGCTGGCCAAGTACCGCACGCCCGCACACGCAGGCGACACCGGGCCGGCGCCGGCCAATACCCCGGGTATCCGCCACATCCTCTTCGCCGTTGACGACATCGAGGCATCCCTCGCCGCCCTGCGAGCGCACGGCGGCGAACTGGTCGGCGATCTGGTCAACTACGAAAACAGCTACAAGCTCTGCTACGTCCGCGGCCCCGCAGGGATCATCGTCGAACTGGCAGAAAAGATCAGCTGAGGGTGTCCCGGCCTTCGGTCAGTCGAGATCGAACGCCGCTTGGATGGCGTCGCTCAGTATCTGTTCTTGATCGTCGAGCAGCATCCCGACGTGTTCTCCGAGAGCACGCTTAGGGATCGTCGTGATGTTGTCGCAGCTGACGACGGACGGTCCGGTGAGCCCGTTCGCGGCATCGACGGCCACCTCGGTCGAGAGGCCCCGGATCGTTGTCGTGATCGGCGCCACGGTGACCGTTGTGAGGTGCGGGCGGACGAGCTCGCGCGTTAGGACCAACACCGGTCGCGTCGTGTCGAGCCGGGCAAGGTGGATCGGGCGCATCAGGCCAGGTCGGAGGGCAGCCCAACCGCGTGCTCGGCCAAGCCCTGCAGCTCGGGATCTGGACCGGTGCGAGAGAGGATCTCCGCATCGCGTGCTGCGATCGCCCGCCGGCGTTCACGCGTCAAGGCTCGGGACACCACGGCTGCCCGGCTGCGCTCGGCGCCGGAGTCCACCAACTCGTCGACAAATGCCACCAGCTCGTCCGGCAGCCGGACAGCGATCTGCTTGCTCATCCCATTACGGTACCAGTGCGGTACCAGCTGTCCTCCTTTCCGGAGCGCCTGTAGGGTCGCGCTTGCCGGGAGATGCCCAGGAACGGCGTCTCCACATCCCGCGGATTGCCCTTGGCGAGCCCGCGTCCCGCCACGTCGAGGAGCTAGAGCAATGAAGATCGTTAGGACCCATCTGACGTATGCCAACGTCACGGCGTCGCTCGCGCTGTTCGTGGCGCTCAGCGGAAGTGCTTATGCAGCGATCAAGCTGCCGGCCAACAGCGTGGGCACGGCCCAGCTCCAAAGCAACGCGGTGACCTCGCCCAAGGTCTTGGACGGCTCGCTGCTTGCGGCGGACTTCAAGGCGGGCCAGCTTCCGGCCGGACAACGGGGGCCGAAGGGTCCCGCCGGACCAGTAGGCCCCGCCGGGCCGACCGGTCCCCAGGGTCCTGCCGGATCCGCAGGTGGTGTCAGCGGCCTGGAAGTGATCTACGCCGCCAGCGTGGGCGGGGCCTTCACCGTCAAGTCCAGCGAGGCGCACTGCCCCGCGGGCAAGAAGGTCACCGGCGGCGGCTCTGTCATCGCCGGCGAGACGAACGCCAGGGTCACCGTCAGCGCTCCCGGCGCGGTCCCCAATCCGACCTCTTGGTACGTCGAAGCGATCGAGCCCACGGCCACCGGCGAAGACTGGACGCTCTACGCCTACGCCGTGTGCGCGAACGTCGCGCCGTAGCAACCGTGTTGCGGTTGCAACGCTTCTGAGGTGTGGATGCGTCGAGAGGCGCACATCGACGGCAGATGTCGAGGGCGCAGGTAGCGTGGCGAGAGGGTTCGCAACGTCTCGGCTGAGTGCGGGCGTTCCGAGCCAAACCGATCGATCCGTGCAAACCGTGAAATCCGTCAACAGCGTGTATCCTGACGAGCGTCGCCGCTGCGCAACGCCCGTTCTGATGCTTACCAGCAAACAACTCGCCGATCAGCTCAACATCTCCGCGTCCACGATCCGGTTGTACGCGCGTGAGCGGCTGATCCCCTTCAGCGAGACGCCCGGTGGCCATCGCCGTTTTGATCTCGGTGACGTCCGCGCCGCCCTGGCACTGGTCC
Source organism: uncultured Conexibacteraceae bacterium (assembly GCA_963836485.1). Lineage (GTDB taxonomy): Bacteria > Actinomycetota > Thermoleophilia > Solirubrobacterales > Solirubrobacteraceae > Baekduia. The sequence continues at coordinate 189,996 of CAWIJS010000011.1, forward strand.
GCCCCGTCGATCTCCCGGCATTGTCGGATGACGAAGCACCACGGCTGACCGACACACCCCCGGCGACGTTCACGCGCGTCCGCAGCTGGCAGACGACCATCGAGGCAGATCTCCGTGACGCCATGGGCTCCGAGGTTGCCCGGCGGCTGTCGATCCCCATGGTCGGCGAGCCAGGTTCCAGCCGGTTTGTGGTTGGCGCGGCGCGCGTCTAGTCCGCCATGCCCGAATCCGAGCTGCCCGATGGGCTGGAGCTCCAGCGTCTCGGGCAGTTAATCGCCGACCTCAAGCAGGGCGACGTTGTCGACGTCGCGATCGCGACCTCATTGTTCTCGCCCGACGCGCCGTCCTATCCCGACGAGGTCGCGGCAGTCCCGCACGAGTCGCCGGTCATGACGAGTGAGGTGCGGCTGCCCAGCGGCCTCTCGGTGGTTCTCAGCCAAGACTGTGACCTCAGGCGCTGGCCTGATCTCGAGCCCTACCTCGTGATCGCCCCGTTGACATCGGTGGACGAGACCACGTACGCCGACGCCGAGCACGGCCTGAGCTCAAGGTATTTCGCCTACCCGGAGGTCGCTGGTCACGAGGGCAAGCGGCGTCTGGTCGTGGATGTCCGCCAGGTGTCCTCGTTGGAGAAGACAGCGCTGCTGTCGCCGCACCTCGCGCGGCTGGCGTGCCCGCTGACTGAGGCCAAGCGCGAGCAGTTGCGTAGGTTCGCCGGCCGACGCTTCGGGCGCGAGCCGTTTGCCGATGACATCCAACGCCAAGTCATCGATCCGATCTACGAGGCCGTCAAGAAGGTCCGCAAGAGCCCTGCGCATCGCAAGCTCTTCGAGGCGGTCATCTACTACGGACTGCAGTACACGCCGGGCAAGTCCTACGTCTCGCTTCTCTTGCTGTGCGACGTGCGCAAACGCGCGGCGGTCAAGGCCGGTGAGCAGGAGATCAACGGGTTGCGCAAGCGACTGTCAGCCGCCATCGATCAGCGCACCAAGAACGGGGACTACCAGGTGACTGTCCTCATTCACGACGTCACGATGGTCCCCGCCAGCGAGCTGCTCGGCCGTGCGGAGTTGAGCATTGACATCTAGCACCAGGCGGAGAGGGCGGCACGAGGCCGCCCTCACACTGCGCAGGCCGCCTACGCCGCCGGCTCGATGTTCTGATTCACCCGGAACACATTGTTGGGGTCATACGTCGCCTTGATGCGCGCCAGCCGCTCGTAGTTGTCGCGGTAGCTGGCCTTCACCCGCTCCTGGCCCTCGTCCATCATCATGTTCACGTACGCGCCGCCCGCCGAGTGGGGGTGCAGTGCGTCGAAGTAGCCGACGGTCCAGTCCTTGATGGTGCCGGCGTTCTCGGCCGCCGGGTCGACGCCCACGAAGACCGAGGCCCACTGCGCGTCGCGATAGCTCCACGCGGTGTCCTCGGAGGCCACGTCGTGGACGGCGCCGTCGATGGGGTAGAGGTGCATCGACGACTGCCAGGTCGGCATCGCCTTGCCCCACTTGACGTGCGCCTCGACCGCCTCGTCGGACATCTCGTTGACGAAGTCCGCCCGCCAGTACCACTGGTGTCCGGCCGGGTAGACGCCGTCAAACGCACCCTGGAAGTCGGCGTGCGGCACCGGTGCGGCCCCGTGCAGCAACGGCGCGGGAACAGCGTCGAGCAGCGGCGCCATCGCGGCTGCGGCGTCGGCCTCGTCACCGACGTAGCACCAGACGATGCCGCAGACCTTGCGCAGGTGCAGCTCCTCGGGGAACGGATCGCCGGGCGGCACGCTCATGAACGCGAAGAAGCCGTTGAGCTCGCGTGGCGCGTTCCCGATGAACTCGCGGTAGGCCTTCAGCACCTCGGCGGCGTCGTCCAGCGACCACAGCGTCGGCCCTGCGACCACGGTGCCGACCTCGTGCAGCCGGAACGTGAACGACGTCACGACGCCGAAGTTGCCGCCGCCGCCGCGCAGCGCCCAGAACAACTCGGGCCGCTCGTCGGCGCTCGCGCGCACGCACTCGCCGCTGGCCAGCACGACCTCGGCCTCGAGCAGGTTGTCGACGGCCAACCCGAACTTGCGCGTCAGATGGCCGAGGCCACCTCCGAGCGTGAGGCCGCCGACGCCCGTCGTCGAGATGATCCCGCTCGGCGTCGCGAGCCCGTGCTCGCCCGTGGCGCGGTCGACCTCGCCCCACGTGCAGCCGCCGCCGACGCGCACGGTGCGGGCCTGCGGGTCGACCTCGATGTCGCGCAGCAGGGAGAGGTCGATCACGACGCCCTCGTCGACCGTGCCGAGGCCGGCGCCGTTGTGGCCGCCGCCGCGCACGGCCAGCGGCAGGCTGTGGGCCTGCGCGAAGCTGACGATCTGCGCGACGTCGTCGGGACCGGCGCACTGGGCGATCAGCGCGGGCCGGCGGTCGATCATCGCGTTGTAGACCTTGCGGACCTCGTCGTAGTCGGCGTCGCCGGGTCCGATCAACTGGCCGGCGAAGCGGGGGAGTTCACGGCGTGCGGTTGCCGCAGGGGTCATGACGGTGCTCATGTGGTGCTCCTGTTGGGTCTTTGAGCGAATGTGGAACGACCGTACGCCCGCCGTGGGCGGCTGTCATGACCTGAGCTGACCCACTTTGCCGGCGCGCAACCTGCCCTGAAATCCGGCACGGATGATCAGACCTGACTATCGTCGTCTGCGATCGCGCTCATGCCCGACTCACCCAGCTCGCTTCGCCTGACGTCGACGTTCCCGTTCGTCGGGCGCTCGGCGGAGCTCAGGAAGCTCCGCACACTCCTGCCGCTGGCTGAAAGCGAGGGCGGTCGCGTCGTGCTCCTGGGCGGCGAGCCCGGCTCGGGCAAGAGCCGCTTGGTCGGTGAGCTGGCATCCGAGGCGGCGAGCGACGGCGTGCTCGTCCTGACCGGCGCCTGCGACGCGGTCGTGCGCACGCCCTACGGGCCGTTCGTCGAAGCGCTCGATCAGCTCGCACGGACCATCGACCCGGACGAGTTGCGCACCGCGCTTGGTGCCACCGGCGGCGAGCTCACCCGCCTGCTGCCCGACCTTCCGGCCCGCATCGGTGAGCTCGCGGCACCGGTCGCCGCCGACCCGGACACCGAGCGCCACCGGCTGCACACGACGGTGGCCACGCTGCTCACCGCCATCAGCCGCCCCCGCCCGGTGCTGCTCGTCATCGAGGACGGCCACTGGGCCGACGCGCCGACGCTGCTGCTCCTGCGCTACCTGGCACGCGCGGCGGGCAGCGCTCGGCTGCTCCTGTTGACCACGTTCCGCGACGCCGAAGCCGACGTCCCCGGCACGCTGGCCGAGACGCTCGCCGACCTGCGCCGTTCCGACACCGTCGTCCGGATGCGGGTCCCCGGCTTCTCCGGCGAAGAGGTCACCGAGTTCATCCGCTGCGCTGCCGGTGGCGAGGTCGGCGCCGGGCCGCCCTGGCTCGCCAAGGCGATCGGCGACCTCACCGGCGGCAACGCCTTCCTCGTCTGCGAGCTGTGGCGCGATCTCGTCGAGACCGGGATGGTCGAGCTCGTCGACGGGACCGTCCGCCTGACCCGTGCGACGACCGACCTCGGCACGCCCGAGAGCGTGCGCGAGGTTGTCAGCCAGCGGCTCGCGCGCCTGGCCGACGGGACCGTCGAGCTGCTGGAGCTCGCGGCGACGGCGGGCGGCGAGTTCGGTCTCGACGTAGTCCGGCGCGCGGCCGGCGTCCCGGATGCCGACCTGCTCGAGCGCCTCGACGAGGCGGTGCGCAGCGGGATGATCGACGAGCTGCCGTCGCGGACGTTGACCTATCGCTTTGCCCATGAGCTCGTGCGGCGGGCGCTGTATGACCGGCTCACCGGCGTGCGGCGGGCCGAACTGCATTTGCGCGTCGGCGAGGCGCTGGAGAGCGCTGAGGCACGCTCCGGCCGCGCGCTCGCCGACCTCGCGCACCACTTCGCGCTGGCGGCCCCGCTGGGTGGCGCGCAGCGTGGGGTGGAGTACAACGTGCTGGCCGCGCGCGCGGCTACCGGCGCGCTCGCGTTCGACGAGGCCGTCGCGCGGCTGCGTACCGCGCTTGACCTGCAGATCGAGAGCCCGCAGGGTCGTGCGGAGGTCCTGATCGAGCTTGGGATCGCCAACCACCGCGCCGGCAGTGCACTCGACGCACTGGATGCGCTGAGGGATGCTGCGCAGATCGCGCGCGAGCTGGACGATCCGGATCTTCTCGGCCGGGCTGCGATCGGCTACGAGGACGCCTGCTGGCGCCCGGGCATGGCCGATCAGGGGGCGGTCGAGCTGCTCGAGGAGGCCACGGCGGCGGTCGGGGAAGCGAGCTCCGAACTCCGCGTTGGCCTCCTCAGCGGTCTTGCACGCGCACTGGACTTTCAAGGCGATCACGAACGCGCGGCGATCGTCCGCGCGAGCGCCATCGGCATGGCGCAGCGGTCGGGTGATCGTGCCGGCCTAGCGACCGTGCTGATGCGTGCCTATTGGTCGCGCGGCAAGAACTCGCTGGAAGAGATCCTCTCCATGCTGACCGAGGCGGCGGTGATCGGCGAGGAGCTGGGCAACACGGAGATCCGTGCGGAGGCGATGTCCTGGCAGGTGCCGACGCTCGTGGCGCTCGGCGAGATTGAGGCTGCGCGTCGCGAGGTGGTGGCACTCCTGGAGACGGCCGAGCGCACCGCCCAACCGTTCATGCTCCACGTCGCTGCGCATTGCGGCGCGGCGATGGCGCTGTCTGACGGCCGCCTCGACGAGGCCGAGGCATTGGCGAACCGCTCTCATGATTGGAGCAGGCTGCTGACCGGCCGTGAGGCATCGGGCGTCCATGGCATCCAGATGTTCGGCATCCGCCGCGAGCAGGGCCGTCTGGCCGAGCTCGCGCCGGTGATCCGGCTGCTGGCCGGGCAGCCCGGAAGCAGTGGGCCGTGGCGGCCGGGGCTGGTCTCTGTGCTCGTGGAGCTGGGCATGGATACCGCGGCGCGTCACGAGCTCGAGCAGGTGCGCACCGACGGGCTGGACAGCCTGCGGGAGTCGCTCTGGCTGGCTTCGCTCACGTATCTGACCGACGCCTGCGCGGCGCTGGGCGACGAGGTCACGGCCGCGCTCGTCTATCCCGAGCTCGAGCCGTTGGCCGGCACCAACGTGATGGTCGGCCATCTCGTGGCGTGCTACGGCGCGGCCGATCGCTATCTCGGCATGCTCGCGGCGACCCTCGGCGAGTGGGACCGCGCCGACGAGCACTTCGAACACGCCACGGCGCTCAACCGAAGCACGGGCATGCTCACGTGGCTCAGCCACACCCTGCATCAATACGCCCGTGCGCGGATCGCCCGTGGCGACGCCGCGGGGGCCGTCCCGTTATTGAGCGAGGCGGCCGCGATCGCCGAGGCCAACGGCCAGCGCGCTCTGCTGGCGCGCATCCGTTCGATCGGCCCCGAACCGCCCGCGGCCCCGGAGGCGCTGCCCGACGGCCTGTCATCGCGTGAGGTCGAGATCCTCCGCCTCGTCGCCCGCGGCCTCAGCAACCGCGAGGTGGGCGCCGCGCTGATGATCAGCGAGCACACGGCCGCCAACCACATGCGCAGCATTTTGCGCAAAACCGGTTGTGCGAACCGCACACAGGCGGCCACCTACGCCCACCGTCACGGTCTCGCTGAGGCCTGACGGGCCCTGTACGATCGGTCCACGATGCCCCTCTACGTCATCGAGCGAAACTTCGCAGTCGAGTTGGACCTCACGGGCGAGGACGTCATGTTGATCGACGAGATCAACGCCGACGAGGACGTCCGTTGGGTGTTCTCCTTCCTCAGCGCCGATCGGCGCCGGACCTACTGCCTGTACGAGGCACCCTCGCCGGACGCGATCATCGCCGCTGCGCGGCGCGCGAACGTGCCGGCAGACGAGGTCGTCGAGGTCAGCGGCGCGGCTGCGCCGGAGTTGACCGGGCGGTTGGCGGAGTGGGCGGCCTCCCAGCCGTCGTCCTGAGCCCATGAGCACGCCGCACGAGCCGCACGACGACCACGCGTGCACGATTACCGTCGAGCCCTGGCTCGCCAAGGTCTTGCGCCGTCAGACCCTCCTGGTCATCAAGTACAACCAGCGTCACTTCAAGCGCATGCTGGAGCTCACCCCCGATGAGCAGTACGCACGCGCGATGATCTTTCGCGAGGCCGTCGACGTTCTCGAAGCCATCGGCTGGGACCCGGACGCCGACAGCGGTCCCGTCGAGGTTCCGCTGACCGCCGGCCACATGGAGCAGCTCTACCGCCGCCGCTACGACCTCGGCGCGGCGAACCTCGAGCGCCTCGAGGCGTTCAAGGCCGCCGGCGACGACGCGGAGGCCGCGGCGCTGCGCGCGGAGATCGAGACCGACCGGCTCGCCTCTCAGGCACTCGATCGCCTGTTCACGGAGTACAGCCGCGCGCTGTAGGCGTAGGAAGGTCGTCGTCCGGTGCGGGTGATCGCCGGCAGCGCGCGGGGTGTGCCGCTGCGGTCGCCGAGCGCTGACGGTACGCGGCCGATCTCCGACCGGGGCAAGGAGGCGCTGTTCAGCATCCTGTACCCGCGGCTACCCGGCTGCACGTTCCTGGATCTGTTCGGGGGCGTTGGCGGTGCTGGCATCGAGGCGCTGAGCCGTGGCGCCGACCACGCGACCTTCGTGGAGCTCACGGCGGCGGTCGTGGAGGACCTCCGCTTCAACCTGGACAAGACGCGCCTCGCGGACCGGGCGACGGTGATCCACGGCGACGCGTTCGCCTTCCTCGATCGGCCGCCGTCGCCGTTCGACATCATCTTCGTCGCGCCGCCCCAGTGGCAGGGGCTGTGGACCAAGACGATGGCCATGCTCGACGGGCGCCCGGGCTGGCTCGCCGAGGAGGGGCTCATCGTCGCCCAGCACGACCCCAAAGAGGACGAGGACCTGGCGCTCGAGCACTTCGAGCGGGTCCGCAGCAAGGCCTATGGCGGCGTGCAGTTCGGGTTCTACAGCCCGGTCGCGCCGGGCTGACAGAGCCCCGCGTTCCTACTTCCTCCGTGCCTGCGCCCGCGCCTGTGGGGCCGTGAGGCGCGCCAGCGGCGCCGCAGCCTGGACCGGATCGACCGTCCAGTCCGGGTGCCCGGGCATCGGCGGCGTCTTGGTGCCATAGACCCAGGCGCGCAGGAAGTCACCGAGGTCGCGGCCCGAGACCCGCGACGCGAGTGCGATGAAGTCGTCGGTGCTCGCCGACCTCCCCTCGTAGGTCCGCAGCCAGCTCTGCTCGATGCGCTGGAACGTCGCCGCGCCCACCACCTGACGCAAGGCGTACAACACGAGCGCGCCACCGTGGTAGACCTGGAAGCTGAAGAGCGTGTCGGCGCTGGTCGGCAGCGCAACCGGGCCGTCGTCGGCGCGCCACTGGTCGCCGTGGGCGTAGACGGCCTTCATGAGGTCGTCGACGTTGGCATAGCCATTGTCATCCGGGTAGCCCTCGGTGTCCTCGGCGAGCTCACCCTTCTCCTGCGCGTAGAGGAACTCGTACCAGCTGGCGTGGCCCTCGTTGAGCCAGAGGTCGCTCCAGGACTTGGGCGAGACGCTGTCGCCGAACCACATGTGCGACAGCTCGTGCAGCAGCGTCGGCTCCCAGACGCCCTGGCCGAAGTCGTCAAACCAGCTGGTGTCCATGAGCTCGAGCGTCTGGGACTCGAGCGCGAAGCCGATGTCGGCCTGGACCACGAGCGACCCGTACGGGTCGAAGGGGTAGCCGCCGACGCGCTGCTGCATCCAGTCCATCTGCGACGGGGTGACGCCGCCGATCAGCGGCGCGATCTGCGCGGTGATCGGCTTGGCCGTCACGTCGCGGAGATAGACGCCGGAGTGCACGCCGAGCGAGGTGATGTCGTAGTCGCCGACGGCGAGTTGGATCAGCTCGGTGGCCATCGGCTGGCGCTGGATGTAGACGTAGTGTGAGCGGCCGCCGCCGGTCCACTTCGCCGCGAGCACACCGTTGGCGACCGCGGTCTCGCCGGCGGGCACGTCGAACCGGATGTCGAACGTCGCCTTGTCGCTCGGATGGTCGTTGGACGGCAGGAAGGAGTGGGTCCAGTTCGGCTGGCCGGCGGTGGCCGAGCCGACCGAGTGCTGGAAGAACGCGGTCGTGCTCTCGTCGGCGGAATCGGCGACCGTGGGCACGGCGGTGAAGTTCGAGACGCTCACCAGGAACGGCAACCCGGCGCGTAGCGGCTGGCGCGGCGTGATCACGACGTCCTCGCCATCGCGCCGCCAGGCCGCGGGCCGGCCGTTGACGGCGACGGTGCCGATTGACTGGCCGGAGAAGTCGAGGTCGAAGCTCGACAGCGCTTGGGTCGCCTTCGCCAGCAGCGTCACCGTGCCCTGCATCGGCTGCGACGGGGCACTGGTGGCGTAGCGCAGGTTGACGTCGTAGTGCAGGGCGTCGTAGCCGCCGTTACCGAGCTGCGGGAAGAGCCGGTCGCCGACGCCGGCGGCGCCGGGCGTTGGTGGGGCGGCGGCGCTGGCGAGCGCCGGCGCGGCGGCGAAGGCCAGCAGCGTGAAGGTGAGTGCGAGTGGACGACGCATGGCGCGACCTTACGCGCGCCTCCGACGTCCGCGCAGGTCATCGCAGCGTCAGCGGACACGCCGGATCGGCGATTCGTCCAGATCGACGACCGATCGGTTGCGTGCGCTGCAAAGCTCCGGATGATGGAGTCGTGAGGACTCAGGGGATGACGGCTGCGCTTGCAGCGGCCGCGATGATCGCTGCCGGCTGTGGGGATGGATCGTCGAAGGACGACATCTCGGCCGCTCAGCGGACGGCGCTGTGTGCCGGGATGCGCCACGCCGACAAGCAGCTTGTGCGCGAGCATCCCGAGCTCTCGGCCGACAAAGTCGCGGCGGCCACCGAGGAGGCGTGTCACAACCTGCACAAGGTGCCGGCCGGGCCGCCGCGGATCGCCGTGTCATCGGCGGGCTGCCGCATCCCGGATGACGACCAGCACATCGCGCCGATCAGCCACCGTCGCGTCGCCGCACCGGATCCGCGCACGCCGTACTTCGCGCCGCGCGCCGGCCACCTGCCGGCCAACGGCGCCCCCAAGATCGCGGGCATCCAGCTGCCGCGCGGCAGCCGCTGCCCGCACTACTGGGCCTCCGACAAGCCAACCCCTGCCGCGCTGGAGCTCGCGCGCCGCCTCGCCGCTGTCTTCCCCCAGACCGGCCTGTGGCCGGTGATCTGGGACTGGGAGGAGACCCCGGAGGACTACGCCCTCTCTTCCGGCGACCCACGCGCCGCCGACCGTCTCGACGGCGGCGCCGTGCTCCGCCACATCTGGGAGACCCAGCGCAACGACGGCGTGCCGTTTCCGGGCATCGCCCCAGGATCTCGGAAGGCTGGCGCCGCGCCGGTCGACGCCTTCGGCACGCTCGCCATCTCCAAGGTCCTGGAGTCGCCTGCGGATGCCGGCTGGGTGTTGATCTTGGTCCCGGTCAACCGGCCGGCCGACGCCATCACCATGCTCGGCTTCGTCCGGACCGAGATCATGTCCGACGCGCGGCTCACCGCGGTCGCGCGCTCGTGGGAGGAGCGCTTCGGCGCGGTGCTCGCCTCCGTCAGCCCGGGCGGGCTCGGCTTCGCCGTCTCCGACGCGCCGCGCTCAGCCAACCAGGCGCTCACGCTGGCCGCCGAGCAGGATGCCTTTGCGCCCGACAACGACGGGAGCGACTATGCCGCGGTCGCCCGGGCTCTGATCAACGGCGCGCCCGACGAGCACGCCACGCTGTGGAAGGGCTTCTGGGACTTCGGCTGGCCAGACTGACTCACTCCGCGCAGGGGATGAACCCTGCCGGTTGCGCCATGCTGCGGCGCAGGGATGCGAAGGCGACCGCACCCAGAATCAAGGGGACCCAGAACAAGATGATGCGGTAGGCCAGGACCGCGGCGGTCGCTGCCGAGGCTGGCGCGCCGAAGACGATGAAGGTGCCGATAAGGCCACCATCGATCCCGCCAATGCCGCCCGGGATCGGCAGCAGGCCACCGAGCTGGCCGATCAAGTAGGCCAACAGGATCACGCTGGGGCCGGGGGAGTAGCCGACCGCGTGAAACGTCGCCCACAGCGCGAGGTTGTCCCAGGCCCAGTAGCCGACGATCCCGAGGATCAGCAAGGGGTCGTGGCGGCGCAGCAGCATCCCGGCTTCGGCGACGCCCCCGACCAGCGCCGTGCGGGAGTGGGCCCAGAGACGGCGCAGCCGACCGTCTTGCTCGCTCGGCGGCGGTCCTGCCGGCACCCGGCCGATCAGCGCCACGCCGGCGATGGCCAGGACCGACAGCACCGCGGGCAGCAGCGTCAGCCAGACCGACTGCGGTGGCCCGAGGATCCCGAGGAAGACCAACACCCCAACAACAGCCACGGCGGCGAAGTTGACCGAGCTCTTCAACAACAGGAACGCGACCGACCGGCGCGCGATCGTCTCCGCCTTCATCCCCGCGCGCGAGAGCACCCACGCGCCTAACGCGATCCCGCCGGCGCCTGAGGCCGGGATGATCGAACCGGTCCCGACCTCCGAGAGGCCGACCTCGGCCGCCGAGCGCCACGGCATGATCGAGCAGAAGACCGGCCGGAACATCAACACGTAGGACAACGCCGACAGGACCTCGAAGACGACGGCGATCGCCAACCACCCCGGCGAGGCGTCCTTGAGCCGGTCGCGCACCTCGCCGAGCCCGGGTGCCAGCAGGGCGACCAGGACCAGGACGCCGAGCAGGATGATGACCTCCAACGCCCGGCGCGCCAGCCTGCGCGGATCGACGTCCTCGGGAAGGTCGGCGCCGGGCCGCGCCGGCCCGGTCTCGGCGACGAGGGTCGGCCGTTGGCTCACGCGTCCCATGATGGCAGCGGGCCGAAATCGGGCGGCGTGGCTGCTCGATCTCACGTTTGTCGCATCCCCGACGTTTGTGGGCGCATGAGCAGAGCGGAGATCACGTTCCCATCCGGCGACGACCACTGCGCGGCGTGGCTGTATCGGCCCGATGGAGCAACGTCAACGTCCGTGGTCGTCATGGCCCACGGCCTCTCGGGCACGCGGCGCGACCGGCTCGGCCCGTTCGCGGAACGGTTCGCACAGGCGGGGTACGTGGCGCTCGTGTTCGACCATCGCGGCTTCGGCGACAGCGGCGGCGAGCCGGACCTCTTCGAGCCGGCGCGCCAGCTGGAGGACTGGGCTGCCGCGATCGCCTGCGCTCGCGCGCTGCCAGGCGTCGACGCCGAGCGCGTCGTGACCTTCGGATCATCGATGGGCGGCGGCAACGCGCTGGCCGCGGCGGCCGCGGATCCGCGCGTGGCCGCCGCGATCAGCCAGGTCCCGTTCCTCGACATGCTGCGCCAGGCGCATCGCTCGTCGCCACGCGTCGCCGCTCGCGTGCTGCTCACGGCGATCCGTGGTGGCCATCTGCCCGCGGTCGGCCAACCCGGCGAAGCCGCGTTCATCAACGCCCCCGACGCCGAGGCCGGCTGGCGCCGGGTCGTCGAGACCGGTGAGGACTCGCGCTGGCGCGATCGCGTCTCGGCGCGCTGGCTGCTCGGCCGTCCCTTCATCCCGGCGCGCCACGCGGCGACGCTGCATTGCCCGTGGCTGGTCTGCGTTGGCGAGGCTGACCAAGTCGCAAAGCCCGGTCCGGCGATCACCGCGGCGCGGCGTGCGCCCCACGGCGAGCTGTGCACCTACCCCGGCGTCGACCACTTCGACATCTACGACGGCCCAGCACACGAGGCCGTGGTCGCCGACCAGCTCGCGTTTCTCCGCTGCCACCTCGGCAGGGACTGACGACTCTGGCGCGACCCGGAGCCGATAGGCTCGCGCCCATGAGCCGCTCGAACACGCTGACCACCCTCGCGGGCCTCCGGCTGGCCATCGGCACCGCCTCGTGGGTGACGCCGCGCCTCGCCGGCAAGACCTTCGGACTCGACGCCGCTGCCAACCCGCAGTCGCCCTACCTCGCGCGGCTCTTCGGCGTGCGGGACTTCATGCTCGGCTACGGCATTCTCTCCACGACGGGCGAGACGCGCCGGCAGTGGCTGGCGATCGGCGCGGCCTGCGATGTGGCCGACGCGGTGGCCGGCGTCGCGGGCGCGCGTGGCGGCTATCTGCCCAAGGTCACGAGCTTCCTCGTGACCGGTGCTGCCGTTGCGGCAGCGGGGCTCGGCGTTGCCGCGCTGCGCGACGCCGAGTAGTCGCCGCCGCCAAGGGCGCTAGACTTCCTGTACAGGTCGGGCAGACGCCCGGCGCCGCAGTGTCCCGCGTCTTCGCAGTCGTTGCCTTCGAGCTCCCTCCGCGTTTCCGCAGTACACATACCCCGGAGGGGCAACACCATGGCTACAGGAACCGTGAAGTGGTTCAACGACGACAAGGGCTTCGGCTTCATCACGCCCGATGACGCGGGCAAGGATCTGTTCGTGCATCACAACGCGATCCAGGGCAGCGGCTTCAAGTCGTTGGCCGAGGGCGCGAAGGTGAGCTACGACGCCGAGCAGGGCCCCAAGGGCCCCGCCGCCGCCAACGTCGTCACGCTCTAAGCACCACCCGCTTACACGTCGCACCCCGGGAGCCGCCAGTCGGCTCCCGGGTCGTGCAAGACCGAAGGGAAGAAGACCATGGCCTCCAGTGGCAAGCGCAAGACCACGATGGCGAAGCTCAACCGCGAACAGCGGCTCCGTGAGCGCAAGATGGAAAAGCAGCACCGCAAGGACACGCGTAAGGACGACGAGCCCGACGTCGCCGAGGCTGAGGTCGAGGACCTGTCGCACCTGGATCGCTATGTCGATCCGTTCAGCGCTGCCGAGCTCGCCGCCGGCCGGCGGCCGTAGCTCCAGCTCAGTCGGACGCGATCGCCGCCGCCTGGCGCGCGTCCACCCAGATCTCCCAGCGTCCTGACGCTGAGTCGCGATCGCCGTAGAAGCGATACGGCCGGCGCCCGCCGAACTCGGTGTGGCGCAAATGCGACACACCGCCCAGCACGGACGCCAGCCGGCGTCGCGGCCAGCCCAGCGCGTCCTCAACCTCGGGGAACGTCCGTGGCCGGTCGGGCGTCGTGGCCAGCTCGTCGAGCAGCGCGCCCATGAAGGCGCTGCAGCGGTCGCGGAAGCGCGCGATCTCGTCGGGGTCGTCCATCGCGTTGCGCGGCGCGTGCTGGCGCATGGCGTCTCGGCGTGTCAGACGCCGCTGGGCGGAGCGCCGTGCTGGGTGATGGTCAGCCCGGCGGTCGGCGCGTGCCCGTGCACCTCGCCATCCTCGATCGTCGGCAGCGTCTGCAGACGGCTGTGGAACGCCGCGCCCACCCGCAGCGCGTGCGCCTTGGCCTCCTCGGCGCGCGGGCCGGCGAAGAGCTCGTCGACGGTCGTGTGCCAGAGGATCAGCCAGCGCTCGAAGTGCGGTTGGCGCAGGCCGCCGGCGCGGTAGTGGATGGCGACGTGCGGCGCAAAGGCGCCCCCGCCGTAGCTGCGGGCGCCGAGCAGCATCGTCTCCCAGAAGGAGGTGATGGTCGGCACGTGCTCCTCGAGATCGAGCTTGGCGACGTCGGTGAAGATCCAGCCGATCAGCGGGTCGTGCAACGCCCGGCCGTAGAAGGCACGGACGAGCCGCTCGCAGTCCTCACGGGTCTGGATGTCGGGCCGATCGTCGCTCACGCTCGATCCACGATAGGAGCTATGCCTGCTTGTCGGCCTCGACGAGCGCCGCCATCGCCGCGCTGCCACGGTCGATCGCCGGGCGCATCTCGGGGTTGAGGTGAAACGCCGTGGCGTCGTAGTCGGCGGGCAGCGTGCCGCGCAGGTGGAGGTCCAGGGCCAGCAGGCGCGGGTAGTAGCCACCGCCCATGCAGAAGACCGCGTCATACATCTGGCCGCCGATCTCATGGGTGTCGAGTGTCGTCGCGTGCTGAAGCTCGAGCGTCGCAGTCCCGTCGCGGGGGCCGGGGGAGATGCGGACCTCGATCTCGTCCACGCCGCCCTGGCCGAGGACGACCTTGAGGTGATGCGGCGCGTCGCAGACGGCGATGGTGCCGCCGCCCATGTTGACCTGCTCGAACGCACCGCCGACACGGAGCTCACCGGTGACGGTCGTATACCAGCGCGCGAGGCGCTCGGGGTCGGTGCACGCGTCCCAGAGATCCTCGACGCTGGTCTCGTAGGTTCGCGTCAACACCGCGACGCGGGCCTCGCCGGCGTCGATCGTCCGGTGGCGCAGCTCGGGTGCCGGCTCGGTGTAGGTGCTCGTCTCGATGGTCATGTCCTACCGCCTTCCTGCTCGGGATGGGTGGGTGTCGCACGCCGGGCGCGCTTGCCGCGCGCCACCTCGGTGGCCAGGGCATCGAGCTTCTGGTTCCAGAAGTGCCGGTAGGGCTCCAGCCAGCGGTCGACCTCCTGTAGCGGTGCGGTGTCGACCGCGTACAGCCGTCGCACGCCATCGGCGCGGACCGTCGCGAAGCCGTTCTCGCGCAGCACCTTCAGATGCTGCGAGACCGCCGGCTGGGAGATGCCGAACTCTCGCTGGATCACCGCACCGACGTCGCCCGCGGCCTGCTCACCGCCGGCAAGCACCTCCACGATGCGCCGCCGGACCGGATCGCCCAGGATGTCGAACGCGTGCATGCCGAGCACTGTATCGCTCGTGGCTTATATAAGCAAGGACTAATTAGAAGCTGGCGCGTCGGGCTCTGCTGCCCGGACTTCGAACGCGGTCAGCGTCACCGGGCCGAAGGAGGTGACGAGCGCCACGTCGACGGCGTCGCGGCCGCGGCCGACGACCACGCGGCCGACGCGCTTGCGGTTGTTGCGGGCGTCGAAGGTGTGCCAGGTGCCGTCGAGGTAGACCTCGAACCAGGCGGCGAAGTCCATCGGCTCGACCGGCAGCGGGACGTCGATCGCCGGGATGTAGCCGAAGACGTAGCGGGCCGGGATGTTCAGCGCGCGGCAGAACGTGATCGCGAGGTGGGCGAAGTCGCGGCAGACGCCCTGGCCGGCGCGGTAGGCGTCGGCGGCCGTCGTCCACGGGTTCGACGCGCCCTCGACCCACTCGAGGTGGCCGTGGACGAAGTCGACGATCGCCTGGACGCGCTCCCAGCCCGGCTCGAGCGAGCCGAAGCGCTGCCACGCCTCGTGCCCGAGCTCGTCGGGCAGGCAGAAGCGGCTCGGCATCAGGAAGTGCAGGTGCTCGTCGGGCAGCGCGAAGACGGGCGTCTCGACCGCGCCGGGGGAGAGGCGGTCGTGCGGCGCCGCGACCACGACCTCGGCGTCATAGACCACGCGCGACTCGCCGGCCGGGATCGTCAGCCGCTCGCAGCGGTTGCCGTAGAAGTCGCGGTAGGTGTGGTGGGTCGCGACGCCGGTCTCCCAGCGCTCGCCGTCGAGCTGGACGGCGCCGCCGGTCGGCGCGACCTGGAAGACCGACGGGACGGGCTGGGGCGTGGAGAAGCCGAACGTGCACCCCACGGCGAGGGCCAGCGGCCTGAAGTCGTCGTCCAAGAGAGCTCCACCGTACGCGGTCGCTCGTCCCGTCGCGATCGACACTCGGTCCCACGTTTCGTCCCACGCGGTCCTTGGCCGCGCTGGACCATGACGAACCTCGCTGTTCGGCGTAAGGTCGCAGCCATGGCCGCCACGACCCTCTCCCATGACGAGCAGCAGATCGACCAGGCCAACGCCTCGGGCCTGACGCCGGCGGTCTTCATCCACGGACTCTGGCTCTTGCCCAGCAGCTGGGATCGCTGGGCGGAGGTCTTCGCCCAAGCCGGCTACTTCCCGGTCCTGCCCGGCTGGCCCGACGACCCAGAGACGGTCGACGAGGCCAACGCCCATCCGGAGGTGTTTGCCGGCAAGACGGTGGGCCAGGTCGCCGACCACCTCAGCGAGCTCGTCGGCAAGTTGAACAAGAAGCCGGCCGTGGTCGGGCACTCCTTCGGCGGCCTGATGACGCAGATCGTCGCCGGCCGCGGCCTGTCTGCCGTCTCGGTCGCGATCGACCCCGCGCCGTTTCGCGGCGTCCTGCCGCTGCCGGTCTCGGCGCTGAAGTCCGCCAGCCCGGTGCTCGGCAACCCGGCCAACCGCAGCCGCGCGGTGCCGCTGACCTACGAGCAGTTCCGCTATGCCTTCGCCAACGCCGTCAGCGAGGACGAGGCCAAGGAGCTGTACGACACCTACGCCGTCCCGGCCGCCGGCGTCCCGCTCTTTCAGGCGGCGACGGCGAACTTCAACCCCTGGACCGAGGTCAAGGTCAACAGCCGCAACCCCGAGCGCGGGCCGCTGCTGATCGTCTCCGGGGAGAAGGACCACACGGTGCCGTGGGCGATCGCCAACGCCTCCTACAAGAAGCAGAAGCGCAACGAGGGCGTGACCGAGATCGTTGAGATCGGAGGCCGCGGCCACGCGCTGACGATCGACTCCGGCTGGCGCGAGGTCTGCGACACCGCGCTGGCGTTCGTCAAGCGCTTCGTGTCTTAGCGGCGGCCGGCGGGCAGCGCGTCCGCCGGCTCGGCGACGTACTCGAAGTGCTCGGTCAGCGCGGCGAACTGCAGGAAGCGCTGGACGGCGGATGAGCCGCGCACCCCAGACAATCGCGTCAAACGCGCGAGTGGATGCGAAGTAACCTCCGCGCCCGCCCGTGCTCCTTGCTGTTCCCAACGTCTCCGAGGGCCGTGACCCCGCCGCGGTCGCCGCGATCGGCGCCGCCTACCTGCGCGGGGGTGCGCGGCTGCTCGATACCCACACCGACCGCGACCACCATCGCTCGGTCCACACGCTCGCGGCCCGGCCAGGTGTGCTGGCCGAGGCGCTGGTCGAGGGCGCGCACACCGCGGTGGCGCGGATCGACCTCCGCACCGAGCGCGGCATCCACCCACACATCGGCGCGCTGGACGTCGCGCCGGTCGTCTTCCTCGACGAGGCCCGCCGCGGCGCGGCGTGCGCCGAGGCGCTCACCGTGGCGGAGCGGCTTGGCGACGAGGTCGGGCTGCCCGTCTTCTTATACGGGTTGCTGGCCGAAGGCCGGACCCGCGCCTTCCTGCGCCGCGGCGGCCTGCCCGAGCTCACACGGCGGATCGCCGCCGGCGAGCTGGTGCCCGACTTCGGTCCGGTGCGACCGCACGCCACCGCCGGCGCGGTGCTCGTCGCGGCGCGCCCGCCGCTGGTCGCCTTCAACCTGGAGCTGGCGCCGCCGGCCACGCTGGCCGATGCGCGGGCGATCGCGGCGCTTGTTCGCGAGGGCGGCGCCGAGGGCTTGCCGGGCGTCCGCGCGCTCGGTCTGGAGCTGACCGCGCAGGGTGCGGTCGCGCAGGTCTCGACCAACGTCGAGGACCACCGTGCGGTGCCGCTGGCGGCCCTGGTCGCCGCCGTCGCCCGGCACGCGCCGGTCGCCGCGTGTGAGCTGGTCGGCCTCGCGCCGGCGGCTGCCTTCGACGGCTTCCCCGACAGCATGCCGATCAGGGGCCGCCGCACGGTCGAGGAGGCGCTCGGCGAGAGCCCCTGAGGAGCTATCGTCCAGGCCCATGGCCCAGACGAAGCGCAAGCGCCGGTCCAAGCATCGCGGCAACGCCGCGGGGTCGGTCGAGGTGCGGGGACGGACGGGCCGGCAGGTCGAACCCGCCAAGGGTGGAAAAGGCAAGGGCGGCTCGGTGCGTCTCGACCGTCTCGACCGGCCACCGACGTGGCGCTCGGCGGCCAACCGATCGGCGATCGCGACGGTGCTGTTCGTGGTCGTCATCACGCTGCTGCAGCACAACCTCCCGTCGGCGCTGGTCATCGGCCTGCTCATGTTCCCCGCCTACACCGCGCTCGGGTTCTACACCGACAAGCGCATCTACGAGAAGCGCCAGGCCAAGAAGGCCGCGGGGAAGTTGTAGGTCATGGACGTCCGAATGTTCACCGTGGGGCCGGTCCAGGAGAACGCCTTCCTGCTGCGGCGCGACGGCGGCGATCGGGCGCTCCTGGTCGATCCCGGTGAGGAGGCGCCCAAGCTGCTGGGCGCCATCGAGGCGCTCGGCGTCACGCTGGACGCGATCCTGCTCACCCACTGCCACTTCGACCACACCGGCGCGGTGGCGCCGGTGGCCAAGGCGACCGGCGCGCCCGTGTACTGCCCCGAGATCGAGGTGCCGCTTCTCCAGGACATCATGGCCTACGTGCCGTGGCCGGGCTTCGGCCCGTTCGAGTCCTGGGACCCGGAGCAGACCGTCGTCGGTGGCGAGCGCCTGCAGCTCGCGGGCTACGACATCGACGTCCTCTTCACGCCCGGCCACAGCCCGGGCCACGTGACCTACGCGATTGCCGATGAGGCCGAGGGCGGGCCGACCGCGCTCTTCTCCGGCGACGTCCTCTTTCAGTCCTCGATCGGTCGCACCGACCTGCCCGGCGGCGACCACGCCACCCTGCTGGCGTCGATCGCCACGCTGCTGGAGCGCTTCGATGACGACACCATCGTCCATCCGGGCCACATGGGCCTGACGACGCTCGGCGCCGAGCGCGCGCACAACCCGTTCCTCACCGAGCTCTCGCAGACCTGATGGCCGAGAAGTCCCAGGCGCCGCGCGGCACGTACGACGTGCTGCCCGAGCAGGACGCCGCGCGCGCCGCGGTCGAGCACGCCGCGCGCGACATCCTCGGCGGCTCCGGCTACCGCCGGATCGAGACCCCGATCTTCGAGCACACCGAGCTCTTTGCCCGCGGCGTCGGCGCGTCGACCGACATCGTCCAGAAGGAGATGTACACCTTCACCGACGCCGGCGACCGGTCGCTGACGTTGCGTCCGGAGGGCACCGCGCCGGTCATGCGCGCCTACGCCGAGCACGGCATGCACAAGCTGCCCCAGCCGGTGAAGTTGTGGTACTTCGGCCCGTTCTTTCGCCAGGAAAAGCCCCAGGCCGGGCGCTTCCGGCAGTTCTGGCAGGTGGGCGCCGAGGCGATCGGCTCGGACGACCCGGCGGTCGACGCTGAGACGATCCTGCTGTTGCAGACGCTCATCTACGAGCTGGGGATCGAGAGCGTCACGCTGCGGCTCGGCTCGCTCGGCACGCCGGAGACGCGCGCGGAGTACCGCGACAAGTTGATCGCGCACCTGCGCGCCCATGAGGCCGAGCTGTCTGAGGACGTCCGTGCCCGGATCGACCTCAACCCGCTGCGTGCCTTCGACGCCGACCACCCGGGCACGCGCAACGTGATGGCGTCGGCGCCGCTGCTGCTCGACCACCTGACGCCCGAGGACGCCGAGCACTTCGCCGAGGTGCGCGCGCGCCTCGATGCCGCCGGCGTGGCGTACGTGATCGACCCGACGCTCGTGCGCGGCATCGACTACTACACGCGGACGCTCTTCGAGTTCACCTCCGACGCGCTCGGTGCGCAGTCGGGCGTCGGCGGCGGCGGGCGCTACGACGGGCTGGCCGAGGTACTCGGGCTCAACCCGACGCCGGGCATCGGCTGGGCAGCGGGCGTCGAGCGGCTGCTGTTGGCGGGGGATCACAAACCGCGGCCAGAGGCCGTCTGCGACCTCTACGTGGCGGGCACGTCGGTCGCCGCGTTCACCCTGGCGGCCGAGGCGCGCCGCGCCGGGCTCAACGTGCAGCTCGAGCTCGCGGGGCGGTCGCGCAAGGGCCAGCTCAAGCAGGCCGACCGATCCGGCGCGCGCCATGTCGCCATCTTCAGCGAAGACGAAGGGACCATCTTGAAGGACTTGGAGAGCGGAGAGCAGGAGGTGCTGGCGGCCGACGCGATCGTCGCCCGCGTCCTGCGCGGGAGGCACATCGGATGAGGCAGCCGCCGAAGGCCAACGGGTTCCGCGACACGTGGACCGGTGATCTGCGCGGGTCTGATGCCGATCCCGCCCACCCCCGCGAGGTCCGCGTCGCCGGATGGGTCCACCGCCGCCGCGACCACGGCGGGCTGATCTTCATCGACGTCCGCGACCGCAGCGGGATCGTCCAACTCGTCTTTCACCCGGACACGAGCGGCGCCGCCTTCGCCGCCGCCGAGCGCCTGCGCTCCGAGCACGTGATCTCCGCGCTGGGCACCGTCGTCGAGCGCGAGCCGCAGAACAAGAACCCCAACATCCCGACCGGCGACGTCGAGATCTCCGTCACGGCGATGGACACGCTGGCCGAGGCCGAGACCCCGCCGTTCCCCGTCGACGAGGACATCGAGGTCGACGAGACGCTGCGGCTGACCAACCGCGCCGTCGACCTGCGCCGCGACGTCATGCAGCGCACCCTGGAGCTGCGCCACGCGATCGTCAAGACGATGCGCGACGTCCTCGACGAGCGCGACTTCCTGGAGATCGAGACGCCGATCCTCACGCGCTCGACGCCCGAAGGCGCGCGCGACTTCCTGGTGCCCTCACGCCTGCAGCCAGGCGGCTGGTACGCGCTGCCGCAGTCCCCGCAGCTGTTCAAGCAGCTGCTGATGATCGCCGGCTACGAGCGCTACTTCCAGATCGCCCGCTGCTTCCGCGACGAGGACCTGCGCGGCTTCCGCCAGCCCGAGTTCACGCAACTCGACCTCGAGATGTCCTTCGTCGAGGAGGCTGACGTCATCGAGGTCATGGAAGAGGTGATGACCAAGATCTTCGCCTTGGTCGACGGCTTCGCGGTGGCGCCCGCGCCGTGGCCGCACATGACCTACGCCGAGTCGATGCTGAAGTACGGCAACGACAAGCCCGACACGCGCTTCGGCCTGGAAATCCACGACGTCGGCGAGCTGTTGCGCGGCTCGGAGTTCAAGGTCTTCGAGGGTGTCCTGGGGCGCGGTGGCGTGATCCGCGCGTTCAACGCGGGCGTGCGGGAAATGTCGCGCTCCGAGCTCGATGGCCTCAACGAGATCGTCCAGCGCTACGGCGCGAAGGCTGTGGCGCCCATCGTCGCGGGCGGAGAGGCCGGCTGGCAGGGCAACCTGGCGAAGTTCTTCACCGCCGAGCAGATCGGCGCGGTCAACGCGGAGCTGGAGGCGTCCGATGGCGACCTGCTGCTCTTCGTCGCCGACGCCGAGCCGACGGCCGCGGCTGCCGCCGGCGCGCTGCGCCTGGAGCTCGGCGAGCGCTTCGGGTTGATCCCCGAAGGGCGGCATGACGTCCTCTGGATCACCGAGCCGCCGATGTTCGAGAAGACCGACGACGGCTGGACGGCCATCCACCACCCGTTCACGGCGCCGACCGGCACCGACTTCTCCGACCCCGGCGCGCTCGGCTCGCGCGGCTACGACCTCGTCCTCGACGGCGTCGAGATCGGCGGCGGCTCGATCCGCATCCACGAGCAGGCCATCCAGGAGCAGGTCTTCGCGGTGCTCGGCATGGGCGAGGAGGAGGCCAACCGCCGCTTCGGCTTCCTGCTCGACGCGCTCAAGCAGGGCGCGCCGCCGCACGGCGGCATCGCGATGGGCATCGACCGGATCGTGGCGATCCTCGCTGGGCGTGACTCGATCCGCGACGTCATCGCGTTCCCGAAGACCGCCTCAGGCGGCGATCCGCTGACCGGTGCGCCCGCGCCGGTAGACGACAAGCAGTTGCGCGAGCTGTTCGTCGCGAGCACGGCGCCACCGCCGGTGCCCCAAGGCTGACGGCGCGCGCCGTTAGCCGGGCCCCGCGGGTGAGCTACTTGGTGGTCTTGGCGGACTTGGCGTCGGCCGCGGACTCGCGGCGGGCGTCGCCGACGGTCTGGCGGACGACGGCGGCGTCGACGTAGCCGGTGAGCAGCGTCGCCTTGCCGTTGGTGCCGATCACGAGGATCGACGGGGCCGAGAGGACCTGCACGTCGGTGGTGATCGCCTCGTACTTGCCGACGTCCCCGATCGGGATGTAGGCCGAGACGATGTGCTTGGGGTCGGCCAGCGCGGCGCGGTGGACGGCCTTACGGGCCGCGCGGTCATCCGCGCCGGCACCGTGGAAGAGGATGACGAGCGTCTTGCCCTTGGTGAGGTACTTGAGCAGACGGTCAGACGGGTCGACGTCGGCGGCCTTCTTGGCGGCGGCGGGCTTCGCCGTGACCGCGGCGGGCGCGGCGACCTTGGTGCCGGTCTTGACGGCGGCGGTCGACTTGGCCTTCGCCGGGGCCGTGCTCTTGGCGGGCTTGCTCGCAGCCGGCGTCGCCTTGGCGACCGCGGGCTTGGCGGCTGCAGCGGGCGCCGCAGCGGCGGGCGTCCCGGTGATGGTCGGGGCGCCACCGCTGGCCTTCTGGATCTTCGCGTTGGTCGCGTCAGACGTCGCTGACGCGCCCTTGGCCTTGTCGATGGCGCTCGTGAGGCCCTTGACGCCAGGCGCCACGGGCTCCGACTTGGTCGGAGCGGGGGTCACGGCGGCGGGCGTCGGCGCGGCCGTATCGGCGGCGGGCTTTGGCCTGAGCACCGTGAACCACATGCCGGCGAGCAGCACAACGGCCACGAGGGCGATCTGCATGGGGCGACTGACCTGGTCCACACCCGCGTTGTCGACCGGCACCCCCTCGAAGTTGAGCCGGTCCGGCCGTTCTGGACGCCGACTGGCCGCCCTAGACTCAACCGCGACGTGCCCGATGAGCGCTTCGCAGAGCATCTGAACCACCCGGTCGGCCGGGGCCACGCGCCCGCGGGCGCCTATGCGGGCGCGGCCGGCGGGGCCGCCTGCGGCGATCTCGTGACGATCCGCCTGACGGTCTCGGGCGAGCGCGTGATCGACGCGGGCTTCGAGGCCTCGGGCTGCGGCGCGGCGCTGGCGGCCGGCAGCGCCGCGGTCGAGCTGGTCTGCGGCGCCTCGATCTTCGACGCCGCGCGCGTGGGGACGGCGGTGATCGCGCAGGAGCTGGGCGGCCTCAGCGTCGGCAAGCTCCACGCCGCCGACCTCGCCGCCGACGCGCTGCACCAGGCGCTCGGCGCCGCGGTCGCCCAGGAGGCCGCTGCGACGCCGTCGGCCCGCCGCACGCTGATCGCGATGTCGGGCGGGGTCGACAGCACGGTCGCCGCCGTCCTGCTCGCCGCCACCCACGACGAGGTCGTCGCCGTCACGCTGGAGCTCTGGCGCGACCCCGAGAACGACGCCGAGGCCTCGTGCTGCTCGGCCAGCGCCGTGCGCTCGGCGCGGACGATCGCCCATCGGATGGGCCTCCCGCACTTCACGCTGGATCTGCGCGCCGGCTTCCGCGCCGGCGTCGTCGACCCGTGGCTGGCCGAGCACGCCGAGGGCCTGACGCCCAACCCGTGCGTGCGCTGCAACGGCGAGGTCCGCCTCGACGCGATGGTCGACTTCGCCGATCGTCTCGGTGCCGCGACGCTGGCCACCGGCCACTACGCGCGCCGCGCGCCCGACGGGCTGCTGCGCGCCGCCGCCGACGACGCCAAGGACCAGACCTACATGTTGGCCGCGCTGAGCCGCGCGACGCTGCAGCGGCTGCGCTTCCCGCTCGGCGAGCTGACCAAGCCCGAGGTTCGCGCGCTCGCGCGCGAGCACGACCTGCCGGTCGCGAGCAAGCCCGACTCCCAGGATCTCTGCTTCCTGGCGGGCACCGGCCGCGAGCGCTTCCTGGCCCGCCACGGTGGCCTGCGCGAGCGCCCGGGGGCGATCGTCGACCGTGCCGGCCGCGAGTTGGGCCGCCACCGCGGCCACTTCCACTACACGGTGGGCCAGCGCCGCGGCCTGGAGGTCGCGGCCACCGAGCCGCTGTACGTGTTACAGACCGACGCGCGCTCCAACACCGTCACCGTCGGCCCGAAGACGGCGCTCGATGTCGACCGCGTCGCGCTGCGCGGCGTGCGCCTGCACCGCGACAGCACCGAGGTCGACGGCGTCCGTCTGCGCTACCACGCGAAGATCCTGCCCTGCCGTCTGCAGGACGACGGCACCGTGCTGTTGTCGGAGCCGTTCTCGGCCCCCGCACCGGGCCAGACGGCCGTGCTGCTGGCGGGGGATGTCGTCATCGGATGTGCGACGATCGGAGCGTGACGTCTGACGAGATCCGCGAGTCCTTCCTGTCGTACTTCGAGCAGCGCGACCACAAGCGCTTGGCGAGCGCATCGCTGGTGCCTGCCTCCTACGATCCGTCGGTCCTGCTGACCACCGCGGGCATGCACCCGCTCAAGCCGTACTTCCAGGGCCTCGAGACGCCGCCGCACCATCGGTTGACGAGCTGCCAGAAGTGCTTTCGCACGCCGGACATCGACGTCGTCGGCACGACGACGCGCCACCTCACGTTCTTCGAGATGCTCGGCAACTTCTCGCTCGGCGACTA
>CAWIJS010000012.1:0-94424 GCA_963836485.1 uncultured Conexibacteraceae bacterium
CAGGCGCAGGATCGCGCTTCCAGACGGATAGGCTGCGCGGCGCGATGGCGGAGATCGAAGTCGGCGACGTGATCCTGGCGCGCGGTGCGACCGGGCGCTTCCATGCCGTCGTGGCCGGCGTCCGCCTCGGCCGCCTGGCCATCGAGCGCTGTGACGGACGGCCCTCGGCGCCGCTCGCGCCGCGCGATGTCGTGACGGTGTACAAGCGTGCCGGCGCGCCGGACTCGGAGCCGCGGGTAAAGCGGCTCCGGCCCAGCGGCCAGCTCAAGCTCGACCTCGAGTAGCGCGCTACTTGACCTTGATGGTCATCTTCATGCCGGGGGCATGGATGGTGCACAGGATGGTGTAGGTCCCCTTCTTGGTCAGCTTCTTGGAGAAGCTGCCCTTGACCTGGGTCGTGGACTTGAACTTCGCCGGGCCCTTGGTGACGGTGACGTTGTGCGGGGCCTTGCCCTTCCACACCCACTTGACCGTCGTGCCCTTCGACACGGTGAGCTTGTTGGCGACGAACTTGTTGTCCTTGACCTGGACGGTCTTGGTGGCGGCAAGGGCCGGGATGGCCAGCGTGCCGGCGGCGAGCGCCGTTACGGCAGCGGCGGCGATGAGCTTCTTCATGGGACGGGTCTCCTCCTGGTGTGGCGGGGCGACGGCTCAGAACACCGGGGTCTCGGTGTAGGAGCCGAACACCTCCTGCAAGGCTCCGATGATCTCACCTTCGGTCGCGTGAACCCGCGCGGCGTCCAGGAGATGCGGCATGAGGTTGACGTCCTCGCGCGCGGCAGCCTCCTTGAGCGCGGTCAGCGTCTGCTGCACGGGCTCCGAGGCGCGGCGGCCCTTGACGGCGGCGACGCGGTCGAGTTGCTTGCGCTCCAGCGCGGGGTCGATGCGCAGCAGCGGCGTCTGGGAGTCGTCGGCGGGTGGG
Source organism: uncultured Conexibacteraceae bacterium (assembly GCA_963836485.1). Lineage (GTDB taxonomy): Bacteria > Actinomycetota > Thermoleophilia > Solirubrobacterales > Solirubrobacteraceae > Baekduia. The sequence continues at coordinate 923 of CAWIJS010000012.1, forward strand.
GTGGCATAGTGATTGACGCCCACCACGACGCGGTCGCGGTGGTCGATGCGGCCCTGGAGCTCGTAGGAGGCGTCGGCGATCTCGCGCTGGCAGAAGTTCTGCTTGACGGCCTCGACCATCCCGCCGAGCTCGTCGATGCGGCGGAAGTAGTCGTAGGCCGCCTCCTCCATCCGGTCGGTCAGCGTCTCGACGAAGTAGCTGCCGCCGAGCGGGTCGATCGTGGAGGTCACGCCGGTCTCGTGGGCGATGATCTGCTGGGTGCGCAAGGCGATCCGCACCGCCTCCTCGGTCGGCAGCGCGAGCGCCTCGTCGTAGGAGTTGGTGTGCAGCGACTGCGTGCCGCCGAGCACGCCGGCCAGCGCCTCGATCGCCGTGCGGGTGATGTTGTTGAGGGGCTGCTGCGCGGTGAGGCTGACGCCGGCCGTCTGCGTGTGGAAGCGCATCAGCCACGACTTGGGGTTCTTGGCGCCGAAGGTGTCGCGCAGCTCGCGGGCCCAGATGCGGCGGGCAGCGCGGTACTTGGCGATCTCCTCGAAGAAGTCGATCTGCGCGTTGAAGAAGAAGCTGAGCCGCGGGGCGAAGTCGTCCACGTCGAGGCCGCGGTCGACGGCCTGCTGGACGTAGGTCAGCCCGTCCTTGAGCGTGAAGGCGAGCTCTTGCTGGGCGGTCGAGCCGGCCTCGCGGATGTGGTAGCCCGAGATGGAGACCGGATGCCAGCGCGGCATCGTCTCGGTGCACCACTGCACCATGTCGCCCATCAGGCGCATCGCCGGGTCGACCGGGAAGCACCACTCCTTCTGGGCGATGTACTCCTTGAGGATGTCGGCCTGGATCGTGCCGCCGAGCCGCTCGGTAGGAACGCCCTGCTCTTCCGCAGCCACGACGTAGAAGGCCAGCATGATCGCCGCGGGCGCGTTGATCGTCATCGAGACGCTGACCTCGCCGAGGTCGATGCCCTTGAAGAGGTCGGCCATGTCGACGGCGGTGTCGACGGCGACGCCCTCGCGCCCGACCTCGCCCAGCGACATCGCGTGGTCGGAGTCGTGGCCCATCAGCGAGGGCATGTCGAAGGCGGTGCTCAGCCCGGTCTGGCCGTGGTCGAGGAGGTAGTGGAAGCGCTCGTTGGTCTCCTCGGCGGTGCCGAAGCCGGCGAACTGGCGCATCGTCCAGAGGCGGCCGCGGTACATCGACGGGTAGACGCCGCGCGTGAACGGGAAGCCGCCGGGTTGGCCGATGCGGTCCTCGCCGTCGGCGCTTGTCGCCACCACGTCGTCGGCCGTGTAGAGCGGCTTGATCTCCTCGCCCGAGAGCGTGAGGAACTCGGCGTCGCGCTCCGGCGTGGCGCCGTAGGCGGCCAGCCACTCCTCGTGGGTGGTGGGGACGGCGGGGCGCTGCTGGGTGGCCATTTAGGAGGACTTCCTCATATCTCGTGGAGGCGGGATGTTACGCCACGAAGTCGCCGGCGTCGAGACGCAGGGTGCGCAGCACGGTGGTCAGGCCTTCCTGCTCGTCGGGCGCGAGCGCGCCCAGGCCGAACTCGGCGGCGTTGAGCGCCTCGGTCGCGGCGCGGGCGGCGGCGCGCCCCGCGTCGGTGATGACGGCAAGCGTCGCCCGGCCGTCGCGCTCAGAGGCCACGCGGGTGACGAGGCCGTCGTCGGCGAGCGCGGCGACGATCGAGGAGGCCGAGGTGCGATGGACCTGCAGGCGCTCGCCGAGCTTGCCGATCGGCAGCTCGCCTGAGCGCGTGTAGGAGAGCAGCACCAGCGCCTCGTAACGCGGAAAGGTCAGGCCGTGGGGCTTGACGATCTCGTTGAGGCGCGCCATCAGCACCTGCTGGGCGCGCATAATCGAGGTGACGGCGGCCATCGGGCGCGACGGCTCGGCGCCCCAATGCTCTTCCCAGTGGCGGCGCGCCTCGGCGACGGGGTCGATCCGCAGCGGCGCCATGGCTAGCGGGCGGCTTCGCCGAGCAGCGCGCGGGCGATGACCAGGCGCTGGATCTCGCTCGTGCCCTCGTAGATCTCGGTGACCTTGGCGTCGCGGTAGTAGCGCTCGGCCGGGAACTCCTTGGTGTAGCCGTAGCCACCGAGGATCTGGATCGCCTCGCCGGTCCAGTGCCGGGCGACGCGCGAGGCGTACAACTTGGCCTGGGCGCCTTCGACCGTGTGCGGCTTGCCGGTCTGCTTGAGGCGCGCGGCGCGCCAGACCAGGGCGCGGGCGGCCTCGATCTCGGTCTGCATGTCGGCGAGCTTCTGCTGGATCGCGCCGAAGCCGCCGATGGGCCGGCCGAAGGCGTGGCGCTCGTTGGCGTAGTTGGTGGCCAACTCGAGCGCGGCCTGGGCGATGCCGACGGCCTGGGCGGCGATGCCGATGCGGCCGCCGTCAAGCGTCGAGAGCGCGATGCGCATGCCGCCGCCGGTCGGGCCGAGCGGCTCGCCGGGGGTGTCGGTGAAGGCGAGGTCGGCGGTGGAGGAAGAGTTGAGGCCCATCTTCTCCTCCTCGCGGGTGACCGCGAAGCCGGGCGCGCCGCGGCGCACGATGAAGCCCGACGGCTTGTCCGGGTCCTTGGCGAACGCGATGAAGGTGTGCGCGTAGGAGCCGTTGGTGATCCACTGCTTGGTGCCGGTCAGCTTGCTGTCGAGCGCGCGCGTGCGCATCGCGCCGGCGTCCGACCCGCTCCCCGACTCGGTCAGCGCGAAGGCAGCAAGTTCATGACCTTGGGCCAGCGGCGGCACGAGGCGCTCGATTTGCTCGGGCGTCCCGTTGGCCAGGATCGGCAACGTCCCCGCGCTGGTGTGCACCGCGACGGTCACCCCCACGCCAGCGTCGGCGCGCGACAGCTCCTCCAAGACCAAGATGTAGGACAGGAAGTCGGCGCCCGCGCCGCCGTGCTCGACGGGCACGCAGGTGCCCATCAACCCCAACTCGCCCAGCGCGCCGAAGAGCGCGCGCGGGAACTGGTGGTCGCGGTCCCAGCCCGCGGCGTGCGGTGCGATCTCCTCGTCGGCAAAGCGCCGGGCGAGATCGCGGATCTCGCGCTGCTCATCGGAAAGCTCATGAAGACTCACTTGGACACCACCCTGCGTCGCGCCACGCTGCCCGCGGCGCCCAGCAGCGTCGCGGCGCCCAGGCCACCGAGCATCTTCAGCCGGCCGCCGAGGCGGTCAAAGCGCAGAACATCCCAGCCCTCCTCGCGCGCGACCCGCGCCAGCGGCCCGTCGGGGTTGACGGCGACGGGATGGCCGACCGCGCGCAGCATCGGCAGGTCGGACTCCGAGTCCGAGTAGGCATAGGACTCGCTCAGCGCGATCCCCTCGGCGTCGGCCAGCGTGCGCATTACCATCGGCTTGCCCTCCCGATAGGCGAACGGCCCGGCGAGCTTGCCGGTGTAGCGGCCCTCAGCGTCCTCCTCCAGCGGCGTGCCCAGCCCGCCGTCGAAGCCCAGGACCTTGGCAATCATCTCGGCCGTGTCCTGCGTTGCGGCGGTCACGATGTACACCGGCCGGCCCGCGTCCTGGTGGCCCCAGGCGATGTCGAGCATCTGCGGGTACAACCGCGGCAGGACACCGGCCAGCACCTGCGGGCCGAGGCGCTGGAAGTCCCGCGCGCGACGGCCTTCGAGCATCGCGCCGACGCGCGCCATTACACGATCGGTGCTGGCGTCGGTGGAGCCGCGCAGGCGGAACTTGACGTTCTCCCACGCGTCGAGCGCCAGGCGCCGCCGCGAGATCATGCCCGCCCTCGCGGCGGCCCTGGCCCAGAAGAACCCGGAGGACCCTGACATCAGGGTCCGGTCCAGGTCGAAAAAAGCAGCGCTCTTAGGCGCCGTTGCCATGCACCCTCAGGATGACGGCGTCGCCCTGACCGCCGCCCGAGCAGATCGCCGCGACGCCGAGGCCGCCGCCGCGCCGGCGCAGCTCATGGACGAGCACGCCGAGGATGCGGGCGCCCGAGGCGCCGATCGGGTGGCCGAGCGCGACCGCGCCGCCGTTGACGTTGACGCGGTCCTCCTCGATGCCGAGCTCGCGGATCGACTGGAGCGTCACGGAGGCGAAGGCCTCGTTGATCTCCCACAGGTCGATGTCGCCCGGCTGCAGGCCCGCCTTGTCCAGCGCCTTGCGCGCGGCGCCGGCCGGCGTCGTGGCGAGGTAGGCGAAGTCGTTGGCGAACTGCGCGTGGCCGACGACCTCGGCCAGCACGGCCTTGCCGTTGGCCGCAGCCCACTCGTCGGAGGCGACGACCAGCGCGCCGCCGCCGTCGTTGACGCCCGGGGAGTTGCCGGCGGTGTGCGAGCCCTCCTTGCCGGTGAGGCCGGGGAGCTTGCTCAGCGCCTCCAGCGACGAGCCGCGACGCGGGCCCTCGTCAACCTCGACAACGGTGTCGCCCTTGCGACCCTTGACGGTGAACGGGACGATCTCGTCGGCCATGCGGCCCTCGTCGATCGCCTTCAGCGCCAGCTCATGGGAGCGCAGCGCCCAGCGGTCGAGGTCGGGGCGCGTCAGCTCGAGCTCGTCGCCGACCTCGGTGGCCTCGACGAACATCTGCTTGCCGCTGAAGGGGTTGGTGAGGCCGTCGTGGACCATCGAGTCCAGCGCCTTGGCGTCGCCCATGCGGTAGCCGAACCGGGCCTGGGGCAGCAGATACGGGGCGCCCGACATCGACTCCATGCCGCCGCCGACACCGACCTCGACGTCGCCGGCGCGGATCGCCTGGTCGAGGATCACGGTCGCGCGCAGGCCGGAGGCACAGACCTTGTTGATGGTCTCGCTGGAGACGCCCTTGGGGATGCCGGCCTTGATCTGGGCCTGACGCGAGGGCACCTGCCCCTGGCCGGCCTGGATGACCTGGCCCATGACGACGTGATCGACCTGGTCGGGCGCGACGTCGGCGCGCTCGAGCGCGGCGGTGATGGCGGCCGCGCCGAGGTCGGTCGCGTCGATGGAGGACAGGCCGCCGCCGAGCTTCCCGATCGGGGTGCGGGCGGTGCCGAGGATGACGGTCTTGGGCATGAAGATGTCTCGGTCTCTGGAGTCGGGTCAGGACGGTTTGGGAGGGGAACGGTAACGAGTAGGGTCGCGCGCCATGCGTGTGACCGCCACCACCGAGGCCGCGGCGTCGACCGCGGCCGACACCGTCGTCGTCGGCCTGGTCGAGGGTGAGGGCGTTCCCCACGACGTCGAGGGCGGCGCGTTGCAGGCGCTCGTGGACGCGGGCGAGGCCAAGACGAGCCCTTGCTCATTGGCAGTGGCCCATGCCGGCGGCAAGCGCTGGATCCTGGTTGGGCTGGGCGCGCGCGAGCAGCTAAGCGCCGAAGGCCTGCGGCTTGCGGCGGCCGCCGCGCACGGTCGCGCGCGGGATCTCGGTGCCGCGACCGTCTGCTGGGAGCTGCCGCACAAGGCGCGCGAGCACCAGCCGGCGCGGGCGGTCGTCGAGGGCACGCTGCTGGCGGCCTATCGCTTCACGGCGTTCAAGTCGGGCGACGGCGACGGCGCGGGCGGGATCGTCGAGTTAATCGTGAGCGACCATGTCGATCAGGCTGACGAGGTCGCGCGGACGGCGGTCGTCGCCGAGGCCGTCAACGCGGCGCGCGACCTGCAGAACACGCCGGCCAACCACATGACGCCGACGGCGCTGGGGGCACGGGCGCAGGCGATCGCGGCCGAACATGGTGCGCTGAGCTGCGAGGTGGTGGGCCGCGAGGAGATCGTGGCGCGTTCAATGGGCGCGTTTGCCGCGGTCGCCGCCGGCTCTGATGAGGAGCCCGCGCTGATCACCCTGCGCTACGAGCCGGAGGATGCTGTCGGCCCCGTTCTGGGCCTCGTCGGCAAGGGCGTGACGTTTGACTCCGGTGGGATCTCGATCAAGCCGGCCGGGTCGATGGCGGACATGAAGTACGACATGACCGGCGGCGCCGCGGTGATCGAGGCACTCGGCGCGATCGCCGCGCTGAGCCTGCCGGTCCGGGTTGTTGGTGTGGTCGGCGCGACCGAGAACCTGCTCAGCGGCAGCGCGATGAAGCCCAGCGACGTCGTGACCTCGGCGTCCGGACTGACCGTCCAGATCGACAACACCGACGCCGAGGGCCGCCTCGTCCTGGCCGACTGCCTGCACCACGCGATCGGGCTGGGCGCCGAGCGGCTGGTGGACGTCGCGACGCTCACCGGCGCGATCATGAGCACCCTGGGCCGGGTCTACTCGGGCTTTTGGGCCGACGACGAGGTGTGGGCGGCGGAGGTTGCGGGCGCGGCCGAGGAGGCCGGCGAGCTGATCTGGCGGATGCCGTTGCACGAGCGCTACGCCGAACTGGTCAAGGGCGCGACGGCCGACGTCGCTAACCAGTCGCCGCTGCGCACCGGCGCGGCCTGCACGGCGGCGGAGTTCCTGCATCGCTTCACCGGCGGCGTGCCGTGGGCGCATCTGGACATCTGTGGAACGGCGTGGGATTCGGGGCGCGCGTACGCGCCGAAGGGCGGGACCGGCGTGATGGTCCGCACGCTGGTCGCGCTGGCCGAGCGGGCGAGCGCGGACGCCGCGCAGCGGTGACCGCGATGCGGCGAGCCCTGCCGCTGTGGCTCGTCCTGGTCGCCGCTTACGGGCTGACGCTGGCCGTACCCGGCGGGCCGGGCGGCCAGACGCTCAGCGCCCCCGAGGCGCATCGGCTGCTGGCCGCCGAGTCGGTGGTCTCCGACGGCGACGTCGACCTGCGCGACGAGTACGCCACGCACGCCTGGCGCCACTGGTACTCCGGGCCGCTGGGGCCCGCCGCCGAGCCGACCGACGGGCGGCTGGTCGAGCCGGTCGGCCTGGGCTTCACGCTGCTGATCGCGCCGGCCTACGCGGTCGCGGGGCCGACCGGCGTGCGGATCTGGCTGGCGCTCATCGCCGCGCTCGGTTTCTGTCTGGCGGCCGCGCTGGGGCGGGCGCTGGTGCCGGAGCCGTGGGCGACGCGCGCCGCGCTGGTCGTCGGGCTCTCGCCGCCGGCGCTGGGCGCGGCGACCGCGGTCGCTCCTGCCATGGCGGGCGCAACCTGTTTGGCCGGCGCCGCGCTGCTGGCGCTGCGCGTGCGCGAGGAGCCGCGCCGGTCGTGGGCGTTCTGGGGCGCGGGCCTGGTGGCGGCGCTGCCGTGGCTGGCGACCGAGTTGATCGCGCCGGCGGCGGTGGTCGCCGTGGCGATGGCGCGCTGGCTGCGGCGCCGCCAGCGCGGGCTGGCGGGCTTCATTGCGCTGGAGGTCACGCTCACCTCGGCGGTGATCTATCTCACGGTGAGCGATCGGCTGTTCGGTGGGCTGACGCCGCACGACGTGGCGCGCGGTGGCGCCACCGGCGCGTCGGGTGTCGTCGATCACCTGGCGCGCGTGCCGCGGCTGGCGACCGCGTGGCTGGACCCGCAGGCCGGGTTGTTGGTGTGGTCGCCGTTCTGCTTGCTGGCCTTCGTCGCGCTGTGGCGGCTGTGGCGCTCGCGCCGCGAGCGTCTGGCGGTCGCGGTCTTCGATCAGGTTGATGTGGAAGTCACCGCGGCGTTCCTGGCGCTGATCGTGGCCGCCGTGGCGCTGACCGCGACGTTTGCCGCGCCGTCGCTGGACGGCGGCGCCCGCGTGTGGGCTCACGCCCGCCACATGGTGCCGGCCCTCCCTGCGCTCGCCGCGCTCAGCGCCTGGGCCTGGCGCTTCGTGCCGCGCACCGGGATCGCGCTCGCGGCCATCACGCTGGCGGCCAGCATCGCCCTCCTCGCCACCCACCTCTGATCCACCCCAACCGCGGCGTCGAGGGACGACTGAACCACGCTCTCGGTGGTTCAGTCGTCCCTCGACGCTCCCTGGTCAGGCTGGGCGGGAGGCGGCGGCCGCGTCGAGGCGCTCGAGGATGCGGCTCGCCGCCGTGGCGGGATCGAGGCGGCGGGCGACGACCTCGTCGAGCAGTTCGGCGAACGTGTCGTCCTCGTCGAGTTGCTCCTCCAGGCGGCGGCGCAGGCGGAAGGTGCAGATCGCGACGACCTCGCTACGCAGGTTGCGCTTGCGGCGCTCCGAGAGCGTGCCCTCGGCCTCGATGAACGCGCGGTGCTCGTCGAGCTTGGCGACCAGCTCGGCGACGCCGGCGCCCTTGTGGGCCTCGGTTTTGATGATCGGCACGCGCCAGCCGTGCTGCGGCGCCAGCGACAGCACGCCGCGGATCTCGCGGACCATCGTGTCGGTCAGCGGGTGGTCGGCCTTGTTGACGACGATGATGTCGGGGATCTCCATGACGCCGGCCTTCAGTGCCTGGATCGAGTCGCCCGAGCCGGGCATCAGGACCAACACGATGGTGTCGGCGTGGTCGATGATGTCGACCTCGGCCTGGCCGACGCCGACCGTCTCCAGGAACACATCGTCCTTGCCGGCGGCGTCCATCAGCAGCGCCGCCTGCAGCGCCGCCTCGCTCAGGCCGCCGAGCGCGCCGCGGTTGGCCATCGAGCGGATGAAGACGCCGGGATCGAGGAAGTGCTCGGTCAGCCGGATGCGGTCGCCGAGCAGCGCGCCGTGGGTGAAGGGCGAGGACGGGTCGATCGACAGCACGGCGATCTCGCGGCCCTGTTCGCGGCGCAGCTTGGTCAGCGCGCCGATCAGCGTGGACTTGCCGGCGCCCGGTGCGCCGGTCAGCCCAACGATCGACGCGTTGCCCGTGTGCGGGTAGACCTCGCGGACGAGCTCCCAGCCCGCAGGGTCGTCGCTCTCGACGAGCGTGATGGCGCGCGCCAGGGCGCGCTTGTCACCGTCGAGAAGGCGCTGGGCGAGGGTCTGCTGGGCCTGCGACATGGACCGCGCATGATGGCGGACTCACGGGATGAGCTGCTCGGCGGCGTGCTTAGCCAGCGCTTGCGGGTCGCCCACCAGCTCGGGCGCGTCGCGGCTGAGGTGGGCGCGCCCGACGTAGGTGCTGTAGGCCAGCAGGGCCTGGCGGCGGGCCCGCGCGCGGCTGAGGCCGAGCTCGCCAAAGGCCTTGGCCATAAACGCGACACGCCGCTCGGCGGCGTGCACGACGGCGGCGTGGACGGCCGGGTCGTCGGCGCTCGCCTCCAGCATCCGCATGAAGATCGACGGCGGCTTGGCCGACGCCTTGCCCAGCAGCGCGAGCAGCCGCTCACGCGGATCGTCGATCTGCGCCACCTGCTCGAGCGGGCCGTCGACGTGCAGGCGCTCCCAGCGCGCGACGGTCGCGGCAATCAGCTCCTGGCGCGTGCGGAAGTGCCAGTAGAAGCTGCCCTTGGTGACGCCGAGCTCGCGGGCCAGCGGCTCGACGGCCACGGCAGCTAGGCCGCCGCGCTCCAGCGCATCGAGCGCGGCCTGCTCCCAGCGCTCGCGATCGAGGTTCTCGGGCGTCATCTGACCGCCCACCATACGGGACCGTATTGACAAGCGCGTCGCCATACGGCAGCGTATGGCAGACATGTACGAGCTCGCTCCCGATCTGCGCCACGTTCCCGGCTTCCCGCCGTTCGCGTTCAACGTCTACCTCGCGGGTGGGGTGATCGTCGACGCCGGCACGCGTTACGCGTCGCGGCGCATCCTGCGGGCGGTCAACACCACCAACCTGTCCGTCAAGGCCCACGCGGTGACCCACGGCCACTGCGACCACCAGGGGGCGAGCGCCGCGCTGGTCGCCGCGCTCGACACGCCGTTCTGGGGACCCGCCGGCGAGGTCGACGCGTTGCGCAGCGGCGCCGTCGGCCCGCTCGCACCGTCCAACGTCATCACCCGCTGGCAGCTCAAGCACTGGGCCGGACCCGGCGTCGCGGTCGACCGCGAGCTGCGCGAGGGCGACGAGCTGGACGCCGGCTTCGTCGCGCTGGAGACGCCCGGCCACTCCCCCGGGCACCTCTCGTTCTGGCGCGAGGCCGATCGCGTCCTGATCGCCGGCGACGTGCTCTTCGGCCGCCATCCGACGACCGGTCGCCAGGGTCTGCACGAGCCGCCGCGCGAGTTCACGCTGGATCCGGAGCGCAACCGCGCCTCGATCCGCCGCGTCGCGGCGCTGCGCCCGGCGCTGACCGTCTTCGGCCACGGCCGCCCCTGGCGCGACACCGATGCGCTGGAGCGTTTCGCCGACGCGCTGCCGTCCTGAGCCTGCGCGCGCATGGCCCTGCGCGCTAGCCTCCGCGGGCGTGGAACCGGTCTTGTCCCCGCCCATGATCGCGTCTCCGCCTGCCCCGCCGCTGCACTACCGGGGCGATCCGCCGCCGCTGTCCGGTGGCCCGCTCGCGCTGCTGCGCTTCGCCCGGCGCAACGGCATGTTCAACCGCAAGTACGCCCGGCTGGTCCTGCGGCTGGCGTATTGGAAGCTGCGGCTGCGCGGGCGGCTGCAGCTCGACGGCCTCGCGTTCGTCTGCCCCGGCGTCTCGCTGGAGGTGGGCCCGGACGCGGTGCTGCATCTGGGTCGCTGGTCGTGGCTGGGCCACGGCTGCAAGATCCGCGTCCACGAGGGCGAGTGCCACATCGGCGCCAAGACCGTGATGGGCCAGGAGTGCACCGTCTCGGCCTTCCAGCACGTGTCGATCGGCCGCGAGTGCATCATCGCCGACCGCGTGATGTTGATCGACTTCGACCACGGCGTCGTCGAGGTCGAGCGGCCGATCCGGGTGCAGGGCATCTACAAGCGCGATGTACGCGTCGGCCACAACGTCTGGGTTGGCTACGGCGCCTGCTTCCTGCGCGGCGCGACGGTCGGCGACAACTGCGTGATCGGCACCAACACCGTCATCACCAAGGACATCCCCGCCGACGCCGTCGTCGCCGGCGCGCCGGCGCGGGTGCTGCGCAGGCGCGAGACGCCCGCGTCGCTGCGCTGGGCCTAGTCCTCGTCCAGCGCGTCGCTCAACAGGCGCGCGACCAGCGCCAACTCTTCGAGATCCTCGTCGACCAGGCGCCAGCGCTGCGCGATGGCCGGCTCGACGCTGGCCTCGGCAGTCGCGTGGCGGGCCGCGAGCGAGTCGTAGAGGGCCGCACGGTCGTCACGCAGCAGGGCCAGCAGCGCGTCGCGGCGGCGACCGAGCCAGGTCCGGACGAGCGGATCGGCGACGTCGATGGAGCCCTCTTGGGCGGCCTCGAAGATCCGGGCGAGCGCCTCGGCCTCCTCGATGACGTCGCGTAGGCAGTCTGCTGCGCCGCGCCCGGAGCCACCGTGGCGCGCAGCAAGGACGAGCCGCTCCCCAGCGGGCTCTAGCGCGTGCTCGGCGAGCGACGCGAGAGTTTGCCGCTCGTCGACCGCGAGCGGGATGGGCTGCGCATGCACGCCGGCCATCCGCACATCATCGTCATCGCGCGGACAGAACGACGTGAAATGTCACTCGTGCCCGAACGAATTTTCACGGAACGAGCAGCATCGAAGCGTCTGCAAAGGGTGCGAGACCTCGTAGCGCCGGATTCTGGGTGCTAGGCGCGGCGAGCGCGGCCTGCAGCGCCGCGAGGTGTCCGGCGGCGCGTTCGCGCGGATATGGGCCAGAGATGTCCCGGGTAACCAGGAAGGCCCAGTCACTGGATTGCAGCGCCAGAAGCTCACGGATCGCACGGGCATCGACGCCGTCGCGGACGGCCGCGGCGACCGTGCGCAACTCCGCCGCCCGCGCCGCGAAGGCCAGGTCGGCGACCTGCGGGCCATCCCACGTCCACAGCGTCCGCGGCGTGCCCCAGCTCGTGGTTGGCAGCGCGTCGGGCGCGGCCGCCACGGGCGTGTCGTGCAGCGCATCGTCGAGGCCGATGATCTCCAAGCCGACACGGGGTGCCGCATCGAGCACCGCGGCCAGCCAGTCCAGCCCCTCGTACCAGTGGTGGCCGAGCAGCTCGGTGTCCAGCGCGCAGACCGAGAGGCCGCCGCCGGCGACCCGCTCGGCGACCCGCGTGACGAAGTCCTGGGCGTCGATCGTCGCCTGCTCCCGCGCGCGGTCACGGTCATAGACGGCGCCGTCGTTGGCCCACGGATGGTGGTGGTGGACGCTCTTGCGGTGCGAGTCGCGGTAAGCGGCGGCGGCCGGGTAGCCGCCATCGCTCCACACCAACTCGATCGCGGTGCGGTCGATCGGGACCAGCAACGGGCCGTCGCTGGTGGCCAGCGGCGTCAGCACACCGGGCAGGACGTCGGTGAGGTCGACGCAGGTCGCGTGCACGCCGGCCTCCTCCAGCAGCGGATGCAGCCACGGCGCGTGGCCACACTCGGGCAGCCAGAGACCGCCGCGCCAGGGCGGCGCGCCTGCCGCGGCGCCCCGCGCGCGGTGGGCCTCGATCCCAGCCCGCAGCTGGAGCCGGACGCCGCCGTCGGTCGCGATCAGCGGCAGGACGGCGTGCGTCGCGCTCGACGTCCAGGCGGCGTGGCGCGCCAGGCCGCGGGCCAGGCCGCCGTCGCCGAGCGTGTCGAGGCGGTCGGCTGCGTGCGCGTAGTCGGCGCCGGCGCGTTCGATCTCGGCGGCCAGCGCAGGCTCGCCGCCGGCGCGGCAGCCGTCGGCGTCAAGCGCGTGGGTGGTGACGCGCAGGTCGCGCAAGAAGCTGAGCAGGCGCTCGTGGACGCCGGGCGCGGCGAGCTGGTCGGCGAGCACCGGCGTTACCGAGAGGGTGAGCGGCGCGTGGCGCGATTCCAACAACGCCAACAACGGGACGTAGACCGTCGCCGCCGCCTCAAAGAGCCATTCCTCCCCGAACGGCCACGTCCCGAAGCCCTCGACGTAGGGCATGTGCGAGTGCAGGACGATCGCAAGGCGACCGCTCCCCCCGCCGCTCATGGACGGCAGACGGCCACGAAGTCCAGCGCACGCTCCAGCGGCCGGTCGGCCGTGAGCGTGAAGTCCGCCACCGAGATCGCCGGCGTAAACCAGTTGTAGAAGGGCTTGGTGATGCGCAGGCCCTTGTGGATGTCATCCCAGCGCAGCTTCTTGATGGCGAACTCGTGGACCGCCAGCTTGCGGGCGTGGAACAACCCGTACACCTCGACCGACGAGAAGTGCGCGGCGCAGAGCGCGTGGAACTCCTCGGGGCGGTACTCCTTGACGTGCCACGGGTTGCCGGACTTCTCGGCGCCCTCGGGCGCAAGCGTCAGCACGTTGGGCGTCGACACGTACACCGCGGGCGCGCCGCTGTCGGCCGTCAGCGCCTTGAAGCGCTCCAGGATCTCGTCCGGATTCTGGACGTGCTCGATCGTCTGCAGGAAGACGACGGCGTCGGCCGGCTCGGCGAAGGTCTCGACGAGATCGCGCGCGAAGCGCACCGCCGGCGACGAGTAGCGCAGGCGCGCATGCTCGTGGGCCTCCGGGTTGGCGTCGACGCCGACGACCTCCGCCGCCCGACCCGCCAGCACGCTGCTGCCGTAGCCCTCGCCGCAGGCCATGTCGATGACCTTCAGGCCTCCGACCCGATCGCGAATCCACTCGTAGACGATCAGGTGGCGCTGGTACCAGTAGTTCTCCTCGGGCACGTCGGGCAGCGTGCGCTCGCCGGTGAGCGCCAGCGGCGGAACGCCATCGGGCTGGTCGCGCTGGAGGTAGAGCTGGGGCGTGGTCGGCTCGGAAGTCTGGTCAGGCATGGACGAGGCGGGCACGCTACAGGTGCCCGCCTCGCCACCGGCTTCAGCCGCGGCGCAGCGCGATGCGGTGCACCATCGGCACGCGGTTGCGCGCCGGGCGGACCGCGGCGACCGCGTGCAGGATCACGCCGCTGTTGAGCAGCTTCACGACACCGGGGGTCAGCGTGACGGTCACGCGCCGGCGGCCCTGGGCCGGGACGTTCAGGCTCGCGGTGCCGATAGTGACCATCCGCACGCGAGAGCGGGCGGCAGCGCGGGCGGCCTCAGCGGCTGCGTGCAGCTGCTCCCAGCGCACGGTCAGCTGGACGGTGGCCCAGCCGCAGGAGCCCTCGGTCTTGTGGCAGAGGACGTCGCCCAAATTGATGGACTTGCCGTCGGGGCCAACGCCGCTGCGGTCAAAGCCACGGAACTCCAGCATCCGCTGGCGCACCGACGCCGCGGTCGTGGCACCGGTGCCCGCGACGTCAGCGTCGACGTCGACGTCCTGCCCGGCGTCCGGCGTGGCCTTCGCGCTGGTCGGCGCGGTCACGTTCACGGTCCCCTGCGCGGTGCGCACCTGGCCGCCGACGGTGGCGGTCAGCGTCACGGCATAGGCGCCGGGCGCCGTCGCGGACGGCACGGCGACCGTAACGGTCGCGTCCTGGAAGCCGGGCGCCGCCGGCGTCAGCACCGCCGGCGACGGCGAAACCGCCGCGCCGGGCATCCCGGTGCTCGCGCTGAGCGCGAACGACGGGCCGGCGTCACCGACGTAGCGCAGCGTGAACGGCACCTTGGCCTGCTCGCCGGCCGCGACGCTCGCCTCGCCACCGGAGCCGCGCAGGTCCTTCAGCGCCAGCGCGCCGCCAGGCGACGTGCGCCCACAGAGCGTGGTCGGCACGAGCGGCAGTCCGTGGTCGTTGGTTTCGAGGCCGTCGAGGTTGACGCCGTAGAACTGGTCGTACGGGAAGCCCCGGTACTCCTGGCAGTCGACCGGACGCGAGTCGAGCAGTTGCAGGCCGAAGCTCTCGCTCCCGGTCGCGTCGAGCCCGTGCGGATCGACGCCGTCATAGAGCGACTCCGGGTAGGCCATGCGCATGCCGCCGAGCACCGCGTGGGTAAAGCTCGCGGGGGCCGGCAGGCCGCCGTCGCCGCGGGCGGGCGTGAAGTCGGCGGCGACCGACCAGTCGCCGTTGCCGTCGATCGCTGGGGGCGTGTCGCTCTCGGCCATGCGCGCGAGGCCGGCCGCGAGCTCCGGCAGGTCCTCGCTGGGCTCGGCCGCCTGGCCGACGACCGGCGAGATGTAGCCCACCCATTGCTGGCCGGCGGGTGCCGGGCGCGTGTGCTCCAGCGTCTCGTCGAGGCTGGGCTTGCGCGTCAGCGTGACGGTGGTGGCGTCAAAGCCGGAGGGCAGCGTCGCCGTCGCCGTGACCGGCGCCTTGGCGCTGTCGGGCACGAGGAAGGCGCCGAAGAACTGGACGCCGCCGTTGTCGGCGAAGCCCTGGGTGAAGCCGGCCTGGTGGGGCCGGGAGTCGCAGACGCCGTCGCCGTTGGCGGGGATGGCGAGGCTGCGGCGAAACGAGTCGCCAGCGCCCGTGATCGCATCGACGTCGTCGTCGAGGCAGAGCGCGGCGCCAACGTGCACGACGTCGCCGATGACGTCCTGCTGTGCGGCGTGCTCATCGCGCACCGAGTAGCCGTTGAGGCCGGCGCAGCCCGTGAGGCCGGCAGCGGCCAGCGCGACGGCGAACGCCGCGCGGATCTTCCCTGACATCGAATCCCCTGCTGTCGTGCTGAGCGCCGCGGACGTCCGTGCCGCGGCGGTTCCCTGTCCCGGCCAACACGGTGGAGCACGGACCGCGTTCTCTCCATCGTCCATTCGTCCGGTGGGTCTCAAGTCCCTCAAGCTCCGAGGTCTGGACGTTCTCTGGACACCCCGCCAACGACGGCCCGTCGCTAGCATGCCGCGGCCTATGAGCCCCGCCCCTGCCACCGCGGAGGAGATCCGCGACGTCAACACCCGCTACCACGACGGCGCCGCGGCCGACTACGACGCCAAGTGGGGCATCGACTTCGGCGAGATCGGGCGGACGCAGGTGCTGGGCAAGCTACGCAAGGCACTGGGCGGCGACCTGCGCTCGTTTGACCGCAGCCTGGAGCTCGGCGCAGGCACCGGCTACTTCTCGCTCAACCTGCTGCAGGCGGGCGTGATCACCGACGCGACCTGCACCGACATCTCCCAGGGGATGGTCGACGCGCTAGAGCGCAACGCGACCGCGCTGGGCCTGGACGTCGACGCGCGCATCGCCGACGCCGAAGCGCTGCCGTTCGAGGATGCGAGCTTCGATCTGGTGCTCGGCCATGCCGTCCTGCACCACCTGCCCGATCTCGACCAGGCGTGGCGGGAGATCCACCGCGTGCTGGCGCCCGGCGGTGTCGCGGTCTTCGCCGGCGAGCCATCGCATTACGGCGACCGCATCGCCAACGTGCCCAAGCGCGCAGCCTCGCGCGTCGCCCCGGCGTGGCGGCGGGCGATGCGCGCGCGGCCGGCGTCGGAAGGCAACCTCGACGGCGGCGCCGAGAACCACCAGCTGGAGTCGATGGTCGACGTCCACGCCTTCACGCCCGATCAGCTGGCCGCCGCCCCGCGTGCCGCCGCCTTTGCCGACGTCCGCGTGCGCGGCGAGGAGCTGCTGGCCAACTGGTTCGGCTGGGCCAACCGCGCGCTGGAGGCGACCGCGGATCCCGAGACGGTGCCGTGGGCGTGGAAGATGTACGCCTTCCGTGGCTACGTCGGTCTCCAGCAGGTCGACCGCGTGCTGCTCGAGCCGCGGCTGCCGTCGGCGATCTTCTACAACTTGATGATCACAGCGCAGAAGTAGCGCGGCGCCGCGGCGCGCTCAGCGTCCGGCCGCCGCGCCGTAGCGCTGCTTGGCAACCTCGCGCTCGTGGGCGTGGTCGACGATCGGTGCCGGGTAGTCGGTGCCGATCAGGCAGCCCGCCTGGGCCTGCTCCTCGTCGCTCATTGTCCACGGCTCGGCGAGCTTGCCGTCGGGCACGCCCGCCAGTTCGGGCACCCAGGTGCGGACGTAGCGACCGTCGGGGTCGAACTTGCGCTGCTGGAGCATCGGGTTGAACAGACGCCGGAAGTACGGCGCGGGGTCGGCGCCGACCGAGGCGATCCACTGCCAGTTGCCGTTGTTCTGCGCGGGCTCGCCGTCGAGCAGCAGGCGCGCGAAGTGGCGCTCGCCCTCCCGCCAGTCGATGTGCAGGTCCTTGGTCAGAAATGAGCCGACGACCAATCGCGCGCGGTTGTGCATCCAGCCGGTGCGCGCCAGCTGGCGCATCCCGGCGTCGACCAGCGGATAGCCGGTCTCCCCCGCCTTCCAGGCTGCGAGCGCCTCGGCGTCGTCGGCCCAGCGCAGGCTGCCGCGGTAGCGCTCCTGGAACTCCTGCGCGACGTTCTTGGGGTACATGAGCAGCTGGTGGGCGTAGAAGTCGCGCCAGGCGAGCTGGCGGGTGAAGGCCGCGGCGCCGGCGCCGCCGTGGCGCTGGGAGCGCTCCTCGCACTCGCGCGCCGACAGGCAGCCCCAACGCAGGTAGGGCGAGAGCACCGACGTGCCGGGATCCGAGAGCGCGTCGTGGCGCTCGGCGTAGCGGTCGAGGTCGCTGCGTAACCAGCGCTCCAGCGCCGCACGGGCCGCGGCCTCGCCGGGCTCGACGACCGGTTCAGGAACGTCGGAGTTGTTGATGTTCAAGGCGTCGGCCGAGGGCAGCCGGCCCTTGCGCAACGACGACGGCAGCGGCGGGAGCGCGGTCGGCGCGCGGTGCACGGGCCGACGCTCCACCTCAGCGATCGCGCGCCAGAACGGCGTGAAGACCGCATAGGGCTTGCCGCCCTGGGTCCGCGGCCGCGAGGGATCGACGAGGTAGCCGCCGCCGTGCGGCTGGGCCTCGATCCCGGCGTCGCGCAACGCCTCGGTGACGCGACGGTCGCGCCGCCGCGCATAGGGCGCGACGTCGCTGGTCCAGAGCACGGTCCGGGCGCCGGTCTCCCGCGCCACCGCGACGATCTCGTCCTCCGGCACGCCGTGGCGGATCACCAGCCCGGAGCCGAGCGCGCGCAGATCCTCATCGAGCGCGCACAGGCAGCCGAGCAGGAAGCGCGCCCGCGCCGGGCTGGCGTAGCGCCCGTGCAGGAGCTTGTCGTCGATGACGTAGAGCGGGACCGTGCGCTCGTGGTCGGCCAGCGCCGCGACCAGCGCCGGGTGGTCGTGCAGCCGCAGATCGCGGCGAAACCAGACGATGGCGGTAGCGCTCACTACCCGCTCATACGGCGCACCGCCGCACGCGGCTCAACCTACAATCGGCACATGGGCGAGCAACAACCGGATTTCCCGCTCTTCCCGCTAGGCATCGTCGCGGTGCCGCACGAGATCGTGCCTCTGCACATCTTCGAGGAGCGCTACAAGGCGATGATCGACGAGTGCCTCGACGGCGGACGCGAGTTCGGGATCGTCTGGGACGCCGACGACGGGCTGAAGGCCAACGGCTGCGCGATGGAGGTCACCGAGGTGCTGGAACGCCACGAGGACGGCGGGCTGGACATCCTCACGCGCGGAACGCGCCCCTTCCGGATCCTCGAGGAGCACTTCGACCACGTCTATCCCGCCGGGGCGATCGAGTTCCTCGACGACCTCCCCGAGCCGACTGACGCGCCGATCGTCGAGGCCGCGCATGAGGCCTACGGCAGCCTGGTCGAAGAGGCCACCGACCAGATCCTGGAGCCCGAGCTGCTCGAGCCGCTGACCGCTTATGAGATGGCCGCGACCGTCGACTTCGGGCCCGACGCCAAGCAGGGGCTGCTCGACCTGCGCTCTGAAAACGCGCGCCTGGCGCTGCTCACCCGTCTCTTTCGCGCCGCGGTCAAGCGGCTGGACTTCATCGAGCGCGCGCAGGCGCGGGCGAAGTCGAACGGGAAGGTTCGCTTCGGCTGAGCACCTCGGCCTCGGCGACGGCCTCCGGCCGGCCCGGTAGGCGCCCCGAGGCCGCCAGCCACGAGCCCGCGAGGATCAGCACGAGCCCACCGATCGTGCCGAACGTCAGATCCTCGCCGAGCAGGACAACGCCGTAGATGACCGCGAACGCGGGCGCGACGTAGGCGACGACCGACGCGCGCGCCGGGCCGACCTCCGCAATCGAGGTGTAGAAGAACAGGAACGCCAGGCCGGTGCCGCCCGCGCCGAGCGCGAGCATCGACAGGATCGCGTTGGCACCCGGGCTGTGGGTCGGCAGCGAGAGCACGGCAACCGGCAGCCAGGCGATCGCGCTGATGACGAGGTTGGAGGCCGCGACGCCAACCGGCGGCACGCCGGTGAAGCCACGCTTGACGATCAGGACCGCGACGGCGTAACACGCACCCGCGCCGACGACCATCAGTCCGCCGAGCAGCGTCTCGGCATCGCCGCTGAGGTCGACGCCGAAGAGCAGCACGACGCCGACCATCCCGAGGACGACGCCGAACAAGCCCCAGCCGTGTGACCGCTCGGCCGGGTCGAACTTCACGGCCAGCAGCGCGACGAACAGCGGTGCGGTCGCCACGAGAATGCCGGCCAGCGCCGAGGGCACGTGGTTCTCGCCGAAGGTGATCAACCCGAACGGGACGATGACCTGCGCGGCGGCCAGGGCCAGCGCCCAGCCGCGGCGGGCCATGATCATCGGCACCGCGCCGGAGCGGATCGCCAGCGGCAACAGCACCGCTGCGCCGAGGATCGTCCGCGCGCAGATGATGAAGCCCTCCGACAGCCCGCCGTCCAAGGCCACCTTGATGAACATGTACGAGGCGCCCCACAGCGCGGCGGTGAACGAGAGCGAGAGCCAAGCGCGCGGGGTCACCGATCGAGTGTGCCACGTCCCCGCGCCAGCGAAGATGATGATGTCTTGCCGTTGCCATCAGCGGGGCTGATGGCAGGTCGCCTACCGCGGCAGGCCGCAGGCGCCGCGGGCGACACCGCGCGTCAGCTGCGCCAAGCGGTAGAACGTCTGCGGCTGGTGGGCCGAGGTGTCGCTGAAGACGACCGTGCCCTTCTCGCTGCGCACGCGGTAGCTCAGCGTCGTGATGTCGCCTGGCGGCAAGTTGATGTGCTTGGCTGCGAGGCCGATCTTGTTCTCGTCGTCGTTCTTGTCGCCGTCGAGCTCGCGGCGGATCTCGCGGGCGGTGATCAGCTGCGCGGAGGTGATCTCCCGGCGCTTGCCGCCGTTGCAGTAGGCCCCACCGTCGTCGCTAACGCGCAGCGTCAGCCGCGCGCCGGCGATCGAGCCGGTGCGCTGGACGAGGAAGAGGTCGACGGGCGCTGGCCCGCTGCAGCCGGCCAGCGTGGCGGCGGCGACGGCGGCGAGGAGAACGACGAGGCGGCGGGACGGCATGCAGCGGCCATCCTGTCGCAGCGGCGTCACGCCCGCGCCGACGCCCCGCCGCGGCGCGGGTCACCGGCGCCCGACAGGCGGCCGGTCGCACGGTCGCGCTCGACGGCCTGGGCACCCCCGAAGAAGAGGTTGCGGGCACGAAACGGCGCGAGCGTGCGGCCGCCGGCGTCCAACCCGGTGAGGTCGATCCCCGGCTCGGCGTAGACCGTGTCGCCCTCAAGGTGCAGCCGCGGCGCCTCGACCGCGGCGCGGGCGTCGAGGCCGTGGTCGACGACGCCAACAATCGTCTGCAGGATCGCCGAGCGGATCCGGTTGGAGCCCGCGCTGCCGAGCACCAGCTCGACCTCGCCACCCGCGCCGAGGACGACGGTCGGCGCCATCATCGACGGCATCCGCCGGCCCGGCGGCGCGGTGAAGAAGCCCAGCGGGCTGAGGTCCTCCTCGCCCATCACGTTGTTGAGGTGGATGCCCGTGCCTGCGACGACGAGGCCGGAGCCCTCGCCGTTGGTGCACGTCACCGCGCACGCGCCGCCGTCGCCGTCAAGCACCGACACGTGCGTCGTCGAGCCCAGGCGCGAGTCGAACTCCGGCGTCCGCGCGGCCTGCGCGCACGCCATCGCGTCCAGCAGCGACGCGGGCGTGACGTCCTGGCCGTCAAGCCGCGCCAGCGCGATCGCCAGCAGCGTCCCCCCGGCCGACGGTGGCGGGTTGGTGACCACCGTGCGGTCGCGGTAGGCGACCTGCGCCGGCGCCCGCGCGATCGGCGCGTAGCCAGTGATGTCGGTTGCCGTCAGCGTTCCGCCTTGGCGCGCGACGCAGTCCACAGCGGCCGTGGCGAGATCGCCGTCCACGAACGGCGCGGCGCCCTCGGCGCCGAAGCGCAGGATCGTGTCGGCCAGCTCGGCCGAGCGGAAGCGCTCGCCGGCGCGCAGCGCGCGGCCGTCCGGCGCGAAGAGCGCGGCGGCCTCGGGCGTGGAGAGCAGGATCCCCTCGAGGATCTCGAAGACGTAGGCCTGCGCCTCGTTGAGCACGACGCCCTCGCGCGCCAGCGCCGCGGCCGGGGCGGCGAGGTCGGCCAACGGCAGCGTCCCCCAGCGCCGCGCCGCCTCCTGCAGACCGGCCGGCGTCCCCGGCACGCCGCACGACGCGGCGCCGACGTGGAAGGTCTGCATCGCGTCCCCGAACGAGACGTCGATGGGCAGCAGCGGCGCGCGCTCGCCGTCCGACGGCGCGGCGACGAAGAAGTCCAGCAGCGTCGGCTCTTGGCCGGGTCCGGCGACCAGCAGGTAGCCGCCCGCGCCCGGGCCCGTCAGCAGCGGCTCGGCCGTCCACGACGCCAGGCACGCCGCGATCGCTGCGTCGACCGCGTTGCCGCCGGCGCGCAGCACGGCAGCGCCCGCCTCGGCGGACACCGGGTGCCCGGCAGCGACGATCCCCTCCATCTGCCCCAGATCCTGACATCAAGCCCGGATTCCCGGTCGTTCTGCCGGCGTCCGGCGATCCTCCACCGCTTGACCATCCGATCGGTGGATGGCCCGGTGCACCACTTCGGTGCGAAATGGGAGGTGTGCTCCTGCGCGTCGTGATCGCCGACGACCACGAGACCTACCGCCGGGGCCTGGCACGGGCCATCCGGCGCTTCGGCACGCTCGAGCTCGTGGGCGAGGCCGCCGACGGCACCCAGGCGCTGGCGCTCATCCGCGAGGCCTCGCCGGACATCGCCCTGCTCGACGTCCGGATGCCCGGCCTCGACGGCCTCGAGGTCGCCCGGCGGCTGCGCGAGCTCGGCGGAACGACGGTCGTCCTGCTGACCGGCAGCTCCACCGATGAGCTGGCCGCCGCGGCCGACGCCGCGGGCGTGCAGGCGCTGCTGAGCAAGGACCTGGCCCGCGACGACATCTGCCGTCGCTTGCTCGCTCTGCGTTGAGCAGTTATAAGGCGGCATGAGCCGTGTGCGGGTGTTCGTCGCCGACGACCACCCCATGTACCGGGAGGGGCTGGTCCGGGCGATCAAGGAACGCCCCGACCTCGAGCTGGTCGGCGAGTGCGCCGACGGGCGCACCGCGCTGCCCGAGATCCGCCGCCTCACCCCCGACGTCGCGGTGCTCGACGTCCGGATGCCGGGCCTGACCGGCACCGAGGTGCTCAACGCGATCGCGCGCGAGCGGATCGCCACGCGCGTCGTCTTCCTGTCAGCCCACGTCGAGTCCGAGCTGGTCTACCGCGCGGTGGCGCTCGGCGCCGCGGCCTACCTCTCCAAGGAGGCCGATCGCGCGACGATCTTCGACGCGGTCGCCGCCGTGGCCCGCGGCCAGACCGTCCTCTCCCCCGAGATCCAATCGGGCCTGGCCGCCCAGATCCAACTGCGCGAGACCGAGAGCCGCCCGGTCCTCAGCCCGCGCGAGCAGGAGGTGCTGCGGCTGATCGCCGAGGGCGGCTCGGCGCCGGAGATCGCCCGCCAGCTGCACCTCAGCCCGTCGACGGTCAAGACGCACCTGCAGTCGCTCTACGAGAAGCTCGGCGTCTCAGACCGTGCGGCGGCAGTCGCTGCCGCAATGCGGGCAGGGCTCCTGGAATGAGCGGCATCGAGAACCGCCACGCCCAGCAGCTGTTCACGTTGAGCCGGGACCTGCTGATCGTCGTCGATCCCGACCGCCGCATCGTCAGCGTCAACCCGAGCTGGGAGCGCGTGCTCGGCTACCGCTCCGAGCAGCTGATCGGTCGCGTGGTCTCCGAGCTGCTGCACCCCGGCGACACCGACTGCACGGCCAAGGCGATCGAGGCGATCGCCGACCAGGACCCGTCGGCGCAGGTCGAGAACCGCTACCGCCACGCCGACGGCCACTGGGTCTGGCTGCGCTGGACGACGGCGCGCGACGAGCGCGACGGCTACTTCTACGGCGTGGCGCGCGACGTCACGACGCAGCGGCGCATCAGCGATGACGTCCAGGCGTCGATGCGACGCATGGAGGACGCTCAGCGGGTCGCCCGCGTCGGCAGCTGGGAGGTCGATCTCAAGACCGGTGAGCGGTTCTACACGCGCGAGATGTTCGCCCTCCAGGGCCGCGATCCGGATGTCGACGAGCCGTGGGGCATGAAGGAGCTGATGGCCGCCGTCGCCCCCGAGCACCGCCACCGGATCGACGCGACGCTCGCGCGGGCCTACGCCAACCCTGGCGTCACCGAGGTCGAGCTGCGCGTCTGCGATCCCCACGAGCGGATTACCCGGACGACCGTCGAGATCGTCCGCGACCCCGACGGAACCCCGAACCTGATCCGCGGCACCACCCAGGACGTGACCGAGCTGCGCCTGATCACCCGTCAGCAGCAGGAGATCGCGCGCCTCGGCCAGCTCGCACTGGCGGGCTCCGACCTCCAGCAGCTCTTCGACGAGGTCTGTCGCGTGGCGCTGGACCTGCTTGGCACCGACATGGCCACGATCCTGGCCCTGCAGGAGGACGGGAGCATGGTGTTCTGCGCGAGCGTCGGCTTCGGCGAGGTCTCGGGCACCGCGATCCCGCCGGCCACCGACTCGATCGTCCACCACGCGCTGGGCGCCGACGAGCCGCTGATCGTCGCCGACTGGCTGGCCGAGACGCGCTTTCCGTACTCGCCCCCGCTGCGCGATGCCGGTGTGCGCTGCTCCGTCGTGCTGCCGATCCGCGGCCGCAACGGCCCGTTCGGCGTGCTCACCACGCACGCGCGGACGCCCGGCGTCGCCGCCCAGGAGCAGAACGTCGCCTTCCTCGACGCGCTCGCCTCGTTTCTGGCCACCGCGATCGACCGGCTGCGCCACGAGGCCGAGATCGCCGGACTGGCGACGCTGCGCGGGCGGCTGGTCGCCGAGAACCTCGAGGCCGAGGAGCGCGTGCGCCAGCGCATCTCCGAGGCGCTGCACGATGGCGCGCTGCAGGATCTGCTCGCCGCCCGACAGGATCTCGTCGAGGCGGCTGCGACCGATGAGGCCACGGCGCGGGAGGAGATGCTCAGCTATGCCCGCGAAGGCGTCGAGCGCGCCGTCGCGCTGCTGCGGGAGGCGGTCCACGCCCTGCACCCCGTGGTGCTCCAGCACGGCGGGCTGGCGGCGGCGATGCAGGCGGCCGCCGACCAGGCGGCCCGCCAGGGCAACTTCCGCGCCGAGGTCACCGTCGATGCGGCCGCGACCGGCTTGCGCGACGAGCTGGTCATGTCGCTCGCGCGCGAGCTGCTGACCAACTGCGCCAAGCACGCACAGGCCCACACCGTTCGGGTCAGCGTCGCGAGCGAGAACGGCGACGTCCTGCTCGAGGTGGCTGACGACGGCCGCGGCATCGACGCCGCCGACGTCGCCGCAGCGCCGCTGCACGGGCACATCGGGCTCGCCTCGCTCACCCAGCGCGTCGAGGCCGTCGGCGGCAGCCTGGACCTTGGCGGCCCGCCGGGCGGACGAGGGACGACCGTCGCGGTCCGCCTCCCGATCGACTGACCCTCACCCTCCTCCGATCGGTGGAGGTCGGTGTGCGGCGGCGAACCGCCTGCTCTCCCGATGGTCACGACGGCGACCGCCGGTGAGCATTCGTGCATGTCCTCCTCCGAACGCCCCAGACCCTGGCGTCGGCTCACCGCGCTTTCTCCCCGCGCCCGCCGTCGCACCCACAAAGCATCCGCTACCGCTCCGTCATCCTCTTCGACTTCCCTGCGTCAGCTCGATGTCGCAGGGCACGGCGCACTCATCGACGACCTCACCGGCCTGGCCAACCGCCGCGCCCTGCACCGCCGCTTGGAAGCGGCCCTGGCCGAGCCCGACGCCCGCGCCGCGCTGCTGCTCCTCGACATTGACGCCTTCCGGGACGTCAACGACACGCTCGGCCACGAGGCCGGCGACGCCGTCCTGCGGCAGGTCGGCCTGCGGCTGGAGCACGTCGCCATCGAGGCTGACCTGCTGGCCCGCATCGGCAGCGACGAGTTCGCCGTCCTGCTGACCGGCAGCCAGGCCGACGACGCCGCGGCGGTCGGGCGCCGGTTGCGCACGCTGCTGGAGACGCCGCTGGAGGTTGCCGGGCTCGGCATCCGCCTCGGCACGAACATCGGCATCGCGATGGCGCCACGCCACGCGACCGACGCGACCGGCCTTGCGCGCCGCGCCGACGTCGCGATGCACCTCGCCAAGGCCCAACGCACGAGCATCGAGGTCTACGCGCCCGAGCGCGACCTCCACTCCCCCACGCGCCTGACGCTCACCAACGACCTGCACGCCGCGTTGGCCGATGAGCAGCTGGAGGTCCACTTCCAGCCGCAGATCGACACCTACAGCGGCATCGTGCGCGGTGCCGAGGCACTGGTGCGCTGGCGCCACCCCCAGCACGGGCTGATGCCGCCCGCCGCGTTCCTGGGGCTCGCCGAGCGCGCCGGGCTGATGGGCCCGCTGGCGCTCTTCGTGCTCGCAGACGCGATCGAACGCTGCGCGCAGTGGCGCGCCGCCGGCCACCGGCTCACGGTCGCGGTCAACCTGTCGGTCACCAACCTGATGGATCCGGACCTGCCGGCCGAAGTCGCGGCGCTGCTGCGTCAGAGCGGTTTGGAAGCGCACCACCTCGAGCTGGAGATCACCGAGGACATCGTCATGGCCGACGCGGTCGGCCCGATCGGCGTGCTGCACGAGCTCAAGGAGCTCGGCGTCCGCCTCTCCCTCGACGACTTCGGCACCGGCTACTCGTCGCTGACCTACCTCAAGCACCTGGCGGTCGACGCCTTGAAGATCGACGGCTCGTTCGTGCGCGACATGGCCGACTCCTATGAGGACGCCGCGATCGTCGCCTCGATCGTGGCGCTCGCCCACGCGCTCGATCTCACGGTCGTCGCCGAGGGCGTCTCCTCGCAACAGGCCTACTACGCGGTGCGCGACGCGGGGTGTGACATCGCCCAGGGCTTCGAGCTGGGCCGCCCGATGACGGCCGCGAGCTTCGACGACTGGTTGATCGAGCGCGCCGCAAGCTCGGCGGCGTAGAACGACCGAGGGCCCACGATCGGCGCGGGCCCTCGAGGTGCTGCGAACCGCGGTCGTCCCCTAACGACGCGGCAAGAACTCCGGGACGTCGAGGTCGGAGACGACGCCACCGCGGCGGACCGAGATCGGCTCGCGCTGCGAAGCCACGGGCGAGGGGGTCCTGCGCTCGATCCGCGGCTCGCCGGCGCCCTTGGGCTCCTCGATCCGCGGCTCAGACCGGCGCTTAGGCGCGTTGCCGTAGCGCGTGGCCACGACGGTCACCCAGACCTGGTCCTCGAGCTTCTCATCCACCATCGCGCCGAAGATGATGTTGGCATCCGGGTGGGCGGCGGCCGCGACGGCCTTGGCCGCCTCGTTGACCTCCCACAGCGACAGGTCCTTGCCACCGGTGATCGACAGCAGGATCGAGCGGGCGCCCTCCATGCTCGTCTCCAGCAGCGGTGAGGACACGGCCTGCTCGGCCGCCTCCAACGCGCGCTTGTCGCCCACGCCCATGCCGATGCCCAGCAGCGCCGCGCCGGCCTCGGACATGATCGTCCGCACGTCGGCGAAGTCGAGGTTGATGATGCCCGGCAGCGTCACCAGGTCCGACACGCCCTGGACGCCCTGGCGCAGCACGTCGTCGGCAACGCGGAAGGCGTCGACCATCGACGTGTGCTTGTCCAGCACGCTGAGCAGACGGTTGTTGGGGACGACGATGAGGGTGTCGACCTCGGCGTGCAGCGCCTCGATGCCGACGTCGGCCTGCTGGGCACGGCGTGAGCCCTCGAAGCCGAACGGCTTGGTGACGATGCCGACGGTCAGCGCACCGATCTCCCGCGCGATGCGGGCGACGATCGGTGCGGCGCCGGTGCCCGTGCCGCCTCCGGAGCCGGCGGCGATGAACACCATGTCGCTGCCCTTCATCAGGGACTTGATGCGGTCGTACTCCTCCATCGCGGCCTGGCGGCCGAGATCGGGGTTGGAGCCGGCGCCGAGCCCGCGCGTGACCTGCGGGCCGATGTGCAGCGTGATGTCGGCGGTCGACTGCTGCAGCGACTGCAGGTCGGTGTTGATGGCCAGGAACTCGACGCCCTGGACCTCGGCCTCGACCATGCGGTTGACCGCGTTGACGCCGGCACCACCAACGCCGACGACGCGGATGACCGGCGAGCCGGCGACCTTGGCGCCCCAGGGCGACTCGTCGTAGCTCGGCGCGCTGCGGGCGTAGGGGTCAGCCGCAGGCGCAGGCGCAGCGGGCGCCGCGGCACGCGGCGCCCGAGCGGGCTCGGCGGCCGGCGGAGCCAAAATGTCATCGGGCAGCTCGGAGCTGAACGCGTTGCGCAGGCGCTCCTGGGCCGACGGGGCGCGGGGCGTGTCGACAGCCTGCGGCTCCGGATCGGCGCCCAGTGACGGATGCGGGTAGCCCGTCTCGCGCGGGTGCGGCGGCGTGGTGGCCGCGGGGCCCTCGTCGCGCAGCGGGTCTGGCTCGCGACGGCGCGCGGCGGCGGCCGGCGTGGCCGGCGGCACGATGGCCTCGGCCGGCGAAGCGGCAGCCGCGGCCTGCGGCGTCGCCTTCTCCTCCGGCGCGCTCGCCTGCGGCGTGCTCTCGGCGCCCTCGGGCGCGTCTTCGTCGGTACGGCGGAAGAGGGCCGCCAACGGGCCCTCCCTCATGCTCGCACGCTTACCGCTGGCCATTGGCGAGAACCTCCGTCGCGAGATCGCGATAGGACTGAGCGGCCACCCCGTCGGGTTCGTACTTCAGGACCGACATGCCCCTGACGGGCGCCTCGGCGAAGCGGATCGTCTTCTTGATCCGCGATGCGAAGACTCGGTCGCCGAAGTTCTCCTCCAGGATCTGGATGGCCTCTTTGGCGTGGACGGTGCGCGTGTCCATCAAGGTGGGCAGGATGCCCTCGATCTGGATCTCCGGGTTCAGGTTCTCCCGGATCATCTGCATCGTGTTCTGCAGCTGGATGAGCCCGCGCATGGAGAGATACTCGCACTGCACGGGGACGATCACTTTGTCGGCCGCCGTCAAGGCGTTGATCGTGAGCAGCCCGAGGCTCGGCGGCGTGTCGATGCAGACGAAGTCGTAGTCGTCCTCGACGAGCTTGAGCGCCTTCTGGAGCGAGCGCTCGCGGCCAATCTGGGTTGACATGGCGATCTCGGCGCCGGCGAGGTCGATCGAGGCGCAGGCGATGTCGATCTCGCGCTTGCGGACGACCTCACGGATCGACGTCTGATGCACGAGCACGTCGTACATCGACCGCTCGACCGTGTCGGGATCAATGCCCTGCGACATGGTCAGGTTGCCCTGAGGGTCCATGTCGATGCACAGGACGCGGTTGCCCTTCTCGGCGAACGCGACGGCGAGGTTGAGCGTCGTCGTCGTCTTGGCGACGCCGCCCTTCTGGTTGGCGAAGGCAATGACCTTCATGCTGCGATCTCCCAGTTCACGGAAGGCTCCGTCGTGGTCGGTTCGGGACCCATCGGGGCGGTATTCGCAGCGGGCCGGGCTATTCCTCCCGCTTGCTCGCGCAGTGCGCATCGCCGGCGGATGGCGAGGCTGCTTGGGCGTTCGTTTGACTCGGCGTACGAAAGGCGACAAAATGTCGCTGTTCGTACGATGCCCGGTCTTCGCTATATCCAACTCGCACAGCACGCGGCCGAGAACTATGGCTACGTCAGTGGCGAAGATGCGCGCGGGCTTGGTGTGCCTATCGGGACCCTGAATGCGCTTGCGCGTCGCGGACAGCTGGAGCACGTCGCGCACGGGATTTACCGCGTGCCGCTGATTCCGTCCTCTCCTCTGGATGAGTACATGTTGGCGACGCTCTGGCCGGGCGGGCAGGGGCGTATCTCCCATGAGTCTGCGCTGGGGCTCTTTGACATGAGCGATGCCAACCCGGCGAAGATCCATGTCACCGTGCCGGCCTCCTACCGGACGCACCGCCATGTCCCCGCGATGTACGTCCTGCACTACGAGGATCTCGACGAGGCGGACGAGGCCAACTTCGAGGGCATCCCGGTCGTCTCTCCGGCGAAGGCCGTCCGTCAGGCCCACGCCCAGCACGTGCGCCGCTCGCTGCTTGAGCAGGCCATCGACGACGGCGTACGCGGCGGTTGGCTGCGCAGCAGCCAAGCCGATGAGCTGCGTGCCGAGATCCTGGGCGGGACGAAGCGGTGACGCCGAAGGTGCCCGGCCGCGCTCCGGGCAACCGTTCGCATCTCGAGCGTCTAGTCCGGACGATGAGCCAGGAGCAAGGGGTCGCGGCCGATCGGATGCGGCGGTGGGTCAGCACGATGGTCCTGCTCGGCGCACTCGAGCGCATGAGCGACGACGAGCATCGCTTCCTGCTCAAGGGCGGCGTCGCCATGGAGCTACGACTTCACCTGCAAGCCCGTGCCACCAAGGACACGGACGTCATCGTCGTCCCGGCGGCCGGCGTCAGCATCGTCGACGCGTTGCGCGACACCCTCGCAGAGCCCTACCTGGACTTTGCCTTCCGGCTGGCGAATGTGCGCGGGATCGGTGACACGCCGGCGCAAGCCATGGATGTGAAGATGACCTACAAGAACAAGGCGTGGGCGACGCTTCGGCTCGAGGCCTCGCCGCCGCAAGCAGGCGCCGCAGAGCCCGAGCCATCAGCGCGTTTCGCCTCACGCCGCTTGGTCTCGACGGACCCGAGCAAGTCATCTGCCAATCGCTGCGCTACCAAATGGCGACCAAGCTGCACGCGGTCACCGAGCGATTCCCCGATCGTGAGAACGATCGCTTCCGCGACCTCATCGACCTGCTGCTGCTCCGCGAGCTTGAACCCGATCTCGGGCGCGTCGCCGAAGCATGCCGAGAGATCTTCGGCGAGCGTGCGAAGCACCCCTGGCCTCCGCGGCTCACCGTCGAGCCATCATGGCCAGAGGAATATCGCGCTCTGGCCATCGATCAAGCCTTCGCCATCGAAGACGTCTACCAAGCGGTCGAGTTCGTACAGTCGCTCATCGACGAGCTCGCGGCTCGCTGATGAGGTAATGGCTGCTCAGAGCTACTCGCTTCGCCCTTGCACCTCACGTCGTCCGTCGAGCTGAGGTTCCTGGGCGGATCGGTCGCGGACCGCCAGCATCCCCGCGATCCTGCTGCCCCGTCTCGCGACGGCTTCACGCGCCTCCCCGAGCATCAGCGTCTCTCCCGCAAGGTCACCGACATCGCCCGAGACCTCGAACGAGACCCCACCACCTTCACGGAGACCGACGCTTAGGTCTTCAGACCCGGACGTCGATCCGGGCGCTCGTCCGTGCGGGCTGATGCCTGGCGGCCTCGCCGGCCGTGTCGTCCTGGGGCGCCGAACCCGCACCGGAGCCCGGCTTGGCGGATGCGATCGCCGCCTTGGACTCACCGTCGTCGGCGTGTTCGAGCGCTTTGAGGAACTCGCCGTCGACGAACGGGTTCGTGGGCTTGGCGAAGGTCCGGGTGATCAGGACTTCGGCCAGCGACGGTGCTCCATGCGGGGTGCTGGGCGAAACGGACATGGTCAGAGCGCCATCGACCTCCTGCTCGTCACCTTGAGCGCGTCCAGCCGATTCTGGACGCCAGTAGGGTCCTGCGGGCGAGATGCGCGAGCTCCTGACCAAGCCGCTGCTCGTCGTGACCGGGAAGGGCGGGGTCGGCAAGTCGACCGTCGCAGCCGCGCTGGGCATGGCGGCAGCCGCCCGCGGACGGCGGACGATCGTGGCCGAGGTGGCCGCGCGCGACGACATCTCGCGGACGCTGCGCGACGACATGCCGGCGGGCGAGACGTTCGTCGAACGCGACCTCGGCGCCGGGCTGCACCACATCTCGATTGACCCCGAGTCCGCGCTGGAGGAGTACGTCATGGATCAGTTACCGAAAGGGGTCGCCCACGTTCTCTCCGCGTCTCGGATGTTCTCCTATCTCGTGGCGGCGACGCCGGGCCTGCGGGAGCTGCTGACCGTCGGCAAGGTCTGGGAGCTCGCACAGCCCGACCGGCGCACGCCGGGCGCCCATCCCTATGACCTCGTGATCCTCGACGCGCCCGCCACCGGCCACGGCGTCGCCGTGCTGACAGCGCCCGGGACCTTCTCCGACGCCGCACGGATGGGACCGATCGCGCGCCAGGGCGCCATCATCCACGGGATGCTCGCCGACCCGGAACAGACGGGGATTGTCGCGGTGGCCACCGCCGAGGAGATGCCGGTCAACGAGACCTTGGCGTTGCGCGACGCGCTGGCCGACGGGCTGGGCCAGCGCTTTGCGGCAGTCGTCGTCAACGGCGTGCTGCCGACGCGCTTTCGGCGCGCGGACGTGGCGGCGCTCGAGGCCGTGGGCGCCGGTGGCTCGCGCGCGGTGCGCGCCGCGCGGACCGAGGCGGCGCGTGCCCGGGCCCATCGCGCGCAGGTCGCCCGGCTGCGACGCGGCGTCTCCGGCGTCGAGCTGCGCACGCTGCCGTTCGTCTTCGATCACGACGGCCTCGGTGGCGACGCGCTGGCGCGGCTGGGCGAGGAGTTGGTCCGGTGAGCGACCTCGTGGCGCGGCTGAAAGGCATACGGGTCGTGGTCTGCGCGGGCTCGGGCGGCGTGGGCAAGACGACGACGTCGGCGGCGATCGCGATGGGGCTGGCGGCGCGCGGCGCCCGCGTCTGCGTCGTGACGATCGACCCGGCGCGGCGGCTGGCCGACGCGCTGGGGATCGAGCAGTTGGGCTCCGAGCCGCGGCGCGTCGACGACGAGCGCTTCGCCGGCCATGGCATCACGATCGAGGGCGAGCTGTGGGCGATGATGCTCGACCCCAAGCGCACCTTCGACGAGCTAATCGAGCGGCTGGCGCCCGATGAGAAGACGCGCGATGAGATCCTGGCCAATCGGATCTACCGCGAGCTGTCGGGCGCCGTGGCCGGGTCGCAGGAGTTCACGGCGGTGGCCAAGTTGTATGACCTGGAGCGCTCTGGCCAGTTCGACGTGATCGTGCTCGACACGCCGCCGTCGCGTAACGCGCTGGACTTCCTCGACGCGCCCGACCGGCTGACGGGCTTCCTGGAAGGCCGGGCCTTGCGGCTGTTCCTGGCGCCGTCGGGGCTGGCCGCGAAGGTCGTTGGGCGCGGGACAAGCGTCGTCTTCGGCGTGCTGCGCCGCGTGACCGGCGTCGACCTGATGAACGACCTCAGCGTCTTCTTCGCCGCGCTGAGCACCGTGCTCGACGGTTTCCGCGAGCGGGCGGCGGGCGTTAAGGCGCTGCTGGCCGATGGCGCCACGGCCTTCATGATCGTGACCTCGCCCGAGCGCGAGCCGGTCGAGGAGGCGATCTTCTTCGGCGGCAAGCTGCGCGAAGCGGGAATGCCGTTCGGCGGGCTGGTCGTCAACCGCGTGCACCCGCTGGCCGCCGACGAGGAGGAGGTCGACGAGGCGGCGATCGCCGCCGAGTTGGGCGGCGACGCGGCGCTGGCGCGCAAGGTCGCGCGGACGCTGCGGGAGTTCCGCGTGCTCGCCCACCGCGACGCGCGCGCCGTGGAGCGGCTGCGGCGCGAGATCGGCGACCAGGATCCGATCATCGTTCCGCACCTCGACGGCGATGTGCATGATGTCGACGGGCTGGTGCTGGTGCACCGCCACCTATTTGCGGAGGGTGCTGAGCGAAACGCGCTGCTGAGCGAGGCGGCATTTTGAGCATTGGGCCGCCGCTCGCGATCATCGCGTGGCCGTTCGAGCACGGAACGCCGGACGTCGGGATGGGCGCCGGCGCGGCGCTGCTGGCCGGCGACGCGCCGCTGCACGCGGCGCTGAGCGACGCCGGCTGGGCGCCGACGGTCCAGCGGATCCTGGCGGCCGACCCGGCTGTCGGTGAGGTCACGCGGATCTTCGATCTGCTGCGAGCCCAAGAGGCGGCGGTGCGCGAGGCGCGTGGCCGCGGCGCCTTCCCGCTAGTTCTGGCCGGCGGGTGCATCAGCGCGACGGGCACCGTGGCGGGCTGCGATGCGCACGGCGCCGTCTGGCTCGACGCCCACGCCGACTTCGACACGCCCGACGACAACGTGAGTGGGTCGATGGACGTCATGGCGCTGTCGATCCTGTGCGGCTCCGCCTGGCCGGCCCAGCACGCGACGATCGCCAACGCGGTCGCGCTCGCTGAGGAGCGCGTCGCGCTGCTGGGCGTCCGCGACCTCGCCGACTACCAGCGCGACCGCCTCGCGGCCAGCGCGCTGCGCACCGTGCCAGGCGCGTTTGACGGTTGGGCCGCGACGGCCGCGATCACCGCGCTCCCGCAACGGCTCTACCTCCACGTCGACCTCGACGTCCTCGACACCTCGGTCGGTCACGCCAACCGCTTCGCCGCGCCCGGCGGCCCCTCGCTGGAGACCGTCCTGGCCGCCATCGACACCACGTTCGACCACGCAACCGTGCTCGCCGCAGCGCTCACCGCCTACGAGCCGACGGCCGACGACGACAGCGCGATCCTCGCCGCCGCGCGCACCATCGCGCGCCGGATCGCCGAGCGCGCGCTCGCCCAGCGCTAGGCCCGCGCTAGACCACCGTGCGCTGGCGGTGGTCCTCTTCGGCCAACATCTCATCGGCGACCGCGCGCAGGTCGGAGTCGAGATGGCCGCAGAGGACGTCGCGCAGCAGCGCGCGCAGCCAGCCGGTGAGCTCGTCGACGAGGTGGACGAGCGCCTGGTCCTCAGGGGCGACGCCGGCGACGACGGAGCGCTCGAGCGCCACCAGGTGCGCAATCCGCTCGGTCACCTGTGCACGGGACTCGGGCAGCGCGCAGAGCGCGGCGACGCGGCCGGCCAGGCGGCCGGTCTGCGGGCCTTCGGGCTCCAGCAGCGCGCGCAGGGCCAGCAAGATGTCGGTCAACGCCTCGGACGGCCGCGGCCGGTCGTTGGCCAGCTCGAAGCGCCCCAGCGCCCACGCCAGCTCACCGCTGCGCGGCGTGCGGCGGCCGATCAGCGACAGGAATGCGCGCAGCTCGTCCTCCTGCTGGACGGGAATCACGCAGACGCCCCGCGGCTCGGCGCCCGCGGCGATCGCGAACGGCTGCCAGGCGCTGCCGCCAGTCCGCGTCCAGGCCGTCCGCGCCAGCACGATGCCGGCGGCGTCATAGAGACGCAGGGCAGTGAGCAGGCGGCGCAGCCGGACCTGCGCGTGGCGCAGCGGCGCCTCGTCGCCGGGCGCGGCCTCCCAGGTCAGGCGGGCGAGCACGGTCTGGTGGCCGTCCTCGCGCTCGCGGCGCGCGTCGGCAGGCGCGCCCTCGCAGGCGTCGGCGCGCACGAGCGTCAGGCCGTCGCCGAGGACGATCTCGTCCGACATCAGCGCCAGGCCCATAATCGGCGCGACGACCTCGGTCAGCGCGCGGCCGTCCATGACCAGCCCCTCGAGCTCCTCGTAGGCGCGCGCCAGCCGGTCTGCGGAGAGGGCGAAGTCGCCGCAGTCCTCGAAGGTCCGCGTCAGGAAGTGGCGCAGGGCCTCTTCGGCGCGCGCGCGGGGCTGGGCGGGGAACTGCGACTCGCCGCGTGCGACCAGGTAGGCGTCCAGCCCGCCGCACGCCGCCAGCGCGTGCACGGCCGGAGCGTAGGAGGCCAGGCGCCCGAGGATCGAGAGGCGCTCGTCGATGAAGCTCGCGGTCAGCGGGCGGTAGCAGTACAGCGGTGCTTCGCGACGACTGCCCCCGAGCTCGACGACCTCGAACGGGACCTCGGCGCCATCGGCCGTGTCGGAGGCGAGCTGGAAGGCGGCCTCCTCGGCGAAGGCGGCAAGCGCGGCATGCAGCTGGCGGTTGCGCATGCCGGTCGGGTTCGTGCCAGGCCACAGCTGTCCTCCATGGCGCAGGATGCCTTGCAGCCCGTCCGGGCGCCGTGCACGCTTCTGCAGCTTTCGCGCGCCGAGGCCGTGCAGAGCCGCGTTCACATCAGGAACGAGCAGGGGCGACGCCGAAGACCGGGTCAGCTGATGTCCCGCCGTACTGCCGTCGCGTTTGTCCTGGCCGCACTTCTCGTGGTCCTGCCAGCCCGCGCCCAGGCAACGACGACCGGCGGGACGTTCTACCCCAGCTCACCACACGGCGGCACCGCGGCACAGGCACAGGCGTCCTCCGAGGCGCCTGTGCCGACCGCGACCTCCACCGCGCCAGCGAGCACCACCGCCCCGGCGACAACCGTCACGCCCGCGGCGACGGTCGGCGCCGACGGCCTCGCCGTGGCCCCCGCCGGCGCGCCCGCCCAAATCGTCGCCCTGATCGCGGCCGGCAACGCCATCGCGTCGTTGCCCTACAAGTACGGCGGCGGCCACAAGTCCTTCGACGACAGCGCCTATGACTGCTCGGGCTCGGTCTCCTTCGCACTGCACGGCGCCGGCCTGCTCGACACGACGCTCGACTCCACCGGCCTCAGCCACTGGGGTCAGGCGGGTCCGGGAACGTGGATCACGATCTACGCCAACAAGGTCCACACCTACCTCATCGTCGCGGGCCTGCGCTTCGACACCAGCGGTCAGAAGAAGGCCAGCACCCGCTGGCAGGCCGCGCCGCGCAGCAACCGCGGCTTCAAGGTCCGGCACCCGGCCGGGCTCTAAGCCGCTGCTCAGGCGCCTGCGGCGCTGCCGCCGGTGACCGCCGAGCCCTTGCGCACCGCCCGCACGTAAAGCGCGGCGGCCGAGGCCTTCGCGGTCCCGCTGCCGGTCCGCGGCGTGAGGCGATAGAGGCCGGGGCGCTTGAGCGCGACCGCCGCCGTGAACCGCGCGCGGCGCGGGCGGATCGTCGTCGTGGCGACCTTGCGCCACTTGCCGTCGCTGCCCTGCTTCTCGACGGTCACGAGGACGGGCGCCAGCGGCCGGACGGTGCCCGAGACCGCGAGCGAGCGGCCGGCCTTGACGCGCGTCGTCCGGGCCTTGGCCGACAGGGCCGGCGTGCAGCCGACTTGGACGCCCTCGGTCGCTGCGGCGACCGAGCCGATCACCGCCGCCCGCGCCCGGACCCGACCCGCCGCGCGCCAGGCGACCGACGCGCTCCACGCGCCGTCGTCGCCGGTCTGCGTCCGCGCGACCGTCACCCATCCGCTTTTGCCCTGCTTCTGGACCAGGACGCGCTGGCCGGCGATCGGGCTGCCGTCGCCGCGCTTAAGCGCGCCGGTCAGCGCGAGCGCCTCGCCGTAGACGACCGACGTCGCCGCCGGCGGATCCATCGTCAGCCCGACGGTGGCGACCGGCGTCGCCGGCGCGATGGCCGCCGCGCGCGTGCGCAGCTCCGGCAGCTGGCCGTAGAGCGCGGTGCCCGGGCACTCGGTCGCGTCGCCGTCACGATGGCCGCAGATGCGCTCCAGCGTCACCGGCGTGCCCGACTTGTAGCGGTTGAGCTCGCCCCCGCCCGAGGTCAGGACGATCTGCCCGGTCACCGGCGCGCCGTGCAGCGGCAGCTTCCACGCGATCAACCGCGCGAGCGCGTCGAGCGCGACGTCGGTCTGGCCCACGTCGATGAAGGTGCCGATGTTGGCGACGCCGGTCGAGTGGCTGTTGTAGCCCTGGGCCTGCGCGCCGATGACCGCCTGGTCGATCCCGCCGGCTCGGCCCTCGAAGATCTGGCCGTACTTATCGACGACGAAGTTGTAGCCCAAGTCGTTCCAGCCGTTGGTGTCGCGGTGGTACTTGGCCATCGCCAGCACGATGCCGGCGGAGTCCTGCGGGCCGTAATCGTTGGCCGAGACCGTGTGGTGGACGAAGGCGACCTGCACGTCGCCG
Organism: uncultured Conexibacteraceae bacterium; assembly: GCA_963836485.1. GTDB lineage: Bacteria > Actinomycetota > Thermoleophilia > Solirubrobacterales > Solirubrobacteraceae > Baekduia. Next base: position 37,575 of record CAWIJS010000012.1, read on the forward strand.
TAGCTCGGCGCGGCACGCGGCTTGACCGTGTCTCCGCCCCACGCCGAGCGCGGGATGATCGCCGGCTGCGCGCCCGCCTGCGCGGCGTGCGCCTTGGCGGTCGAGGCCCGCGCCCCACGGCGCTTGGCGGCCGCGGGCACGGCGACGAAGTGCACCTGCAGCTCGCCGCGCGGCCGCTGCGCCGCACGCAGTTGCAGCTCGTCGGCGCCGCCCGCCCAGACCGGGTCGGAGGCGTGCGCGCCGGTGCCGGTGTCGGGCCGGTGGTGATGGCCGGCGCCGAGCGGGACCCACGGACTCCACGCGCCTCGCCGCGGCCGCACGCGGACCTCCAGCCCCAGGGCCGCGCGGCCCTCACCCCGTACGCCGAGCAGGTCAAAGCGCGCCGGCGCGACCAGCACCGCGGTCCGGCCGCGCGCGTCGAAGTCGGCGCGCCCGACGGCCAGCCCGAACGAGCGCGGGCCGGCAGCGCCACGCGCCCACGCCGACGGGACGGCACGGGAGAACAAGGAGGACAGGCCGGCGGCGGCACCCAGCGCGAGGGCACGCCGCCGCGTGAGCGACGGGGCGTCCAAGCGCTTCACAGTAGCCACGCCCTGCGCGCTCGCAAGGCCTGCAGGCTTCCGTGCTGCACGGCGCAGGGACCCATCGGTCCACCAACCCAGCGATCTCATCAATGTTGCGAATGAGACCGCAAGTTCCGGGACTCAAGGGCGTTACAGCTTGTGACCTTCTCGACACAGGACGCACGGGGTACGCGCCTGGAAAGAGCAAGAGGGCGGCGGGCGAAATCCCGCCGCCCGCGCTCTGTTTGATCAGGCCAACGCGGCCGCGACGACGACGGGCGCGTCGTCAGCGGCACCGCACTCGCCACCGAGCCAGCGCGTCCCGTAGGAGCGCATGTCCTCGATGATCGGCAGCAACGCCTCGCCCTTCGGCGTCAGCGCGTACTCGACCCGCGGCGGGACCTCGCCGAAGGTCTGCCGCGCGACGATGCCTTCGTCCTCAAGCGCGCGCAAGCGCAGCGACAGCGTGCGCGGCGAGATGCCGGCCAGCGACCGCTCGAGCTCGCAGAAGCGCGAGTGTCCCTCTGCGAGATCGCGGATCAGCAACAGCGTCCACTTCCCGCAGATGATGTCCGCCGTCTGGCAGACCGGACATGTGGGATCTACGGGCATGCGCCCATAACTATACCGACTGAAGTGGCCCTGCCAGTGGGGCTGACCGCCCAGACGGCTTAGCGCAGGACCGAGCCCTGCTGGGGCTCGCCGCGCTGGTCCTCAGCCTGGGTGAGGTCGTCCATCGTGGTGCCCTTGCGACCGTCGGCGGCGACCAGCAGCTTGAAGTCGTGCGGCGAGGACGCGAACTGCATCGCCTCGTCCATCGAGATCCGCCCGGCCTTCAAGTGATGGAACAACGCCTGGTCGAAGGTCTGCATGCCGTAGTAGCCACCGTCGGCGATGACCTCGGGCAGGCGGCCCGTCTGCTGCGGGTCCATGATCATGTCCTTGACGCGGCCGGTCATGCGCAGCACCTCGCACACGGCGACGCGGCCCTTACCGTCAGACGTCGGGACCAGGCGCTGGGAGACCGCGCCCTTCAGCGTGCCGGCGATCATCGCGCGCACCTGGTTGTGCATGTGCGGCGGGAAGAACTCGATCAGGCGGTTGATCGTCTCCGAGGCGTCCACCGTGTGGACGGTGGAGAAGACGAGGTGGCCGGTCTCCGCCGCGCTCAGCGCCGTCTGGACGGTCTCCTCGTCGCGCATCTCGCCGATCAGGATGACGTCAGGGTCCTGGCGCAGAACGCGGCGCAGCGCGCTCTTGAAGTTCTGGGTGTCCATGCCGACCTCGCGCTGGTTGATCACCGAGCGCTTGTCGACGTGGAGGAACTCGATCGGATCCTCGACCGTCACGACGTGACGGGCCTTGGTCGAGTTGATGTGGTCGATCATCGACGCGAGCGTCGTCGACTTGCCCGAACCGGTCGTACCGGTCAACAGGACGATGCCGCGCTCTTCCTCGGCGAGGTCGCGGATGACCGGCGGGAGGTCGAGCTCCTCGATCGTCTTGATCCCGTAAGGGATCGCACGCATGACGATGGAGACCGAGCCGCGCTGGCGGAAGGCGTTGACGCGGAAGCGCGCGAGGCCGGCGACCGCGTAGGCGAAGTCGACCTCGCCGTCGCTGTCGAACTCGTTGAGCTTGACCGAGTCGTCGCCGAGCATCAGCCGGACGGCGCTATCGGTGTCCTCAGCAGACAGGGGCTCGGCACCGGGGATGGGCACGAGGTCGCCGTCGACGCGACAGAGCGGCTGAGACGGGACCTTGAGGTGCAGGTCGGAGCCGTTCAGCTCAATGAGCCGCGCCAGAGCACGGTGAAGATCGAAGGACACATCCGGTTGATCGGTCATCCCTCGATTGGGTGAAGGCGTCTTGAGTAGCTCTGGACGGGTGGCCGAGAACGCGGAAGACCCGCCGAGTGGGCGGGTCTTCCGTTTGCAGCGGTGTGTTCGGGCGCGGTTGTCGCGTTATGCGACGTCGCGGAGCTTCTGGGCCTCCGCGAGGGACTGCAGCTTCTTGAGCGACTGGTTCTCGATCTGGCGGATGCGCTCGCGCGTCACGTTGAACGTACGGCCGACCTCGTCCAGCGTGCGGGGGTGCTCGCCGCCGAGGCCGTAGCGCAGCTCCAGCACGCGACGCTCGCGGTAGGAGAGGTTCTCCAGCGCCTCGCGCAGCGCTTCCTTGGTCAGGATCTCCGCGGCGCGCTCGTACGGGGACTCCGCGCGTTCGTCGGCGATGAACTGGCCGAACTCCGACTCCTCTTCGTCGCCGACCGGCTTCTCCAGCGAGACCGGGGCCTGGGCGGAGCGCTTGATCGAGTCGACCTCCTCGGGATCGATGCCGGTGACCTCGGCGATCTCCTCCGCGGTGGGCTCACGACCGAGCTCGGTGACGAGCTTGCGCTCGGCGCGGCCGATCTTGTTGAGCTTCTCGACGACGTGGACGGGGATGCGGATCGTGCGGGCCTTGTCGGCCAGGGCGCGGGCGATCGCCTGGCGGATCCACCAGGTCGCGTACGTCGAGAACTTGAAGCCCTTGCGGTAGTCGAACTTCTCGGCGGCGCGGACCAGGCCGAGCGTCCCCTCCTGGATCAGGTCCAGGAACGGCAGGCCTTGGTTGCGGTAGTTCTTGGCGATCGAGACGACGAGGCGCAGGTTGGACTCGACCATCTTCTGCTTGGCGTCGAGGTCGCCGCGCTCGATGCGCTTGGCGAGGTCGACCTCCTCCTGGGCGGTGAGCAGCCGGACCTTGCCGATGTCCTTCAGGAAGAGCTGAAGGCTGTCGGTCGTCATGTCCGGACGGAGGTCCAGCGCCTTGGTCGACTTGCGCCGCGTGCGCTTGTCGGGCGCGCGCTCGACCTCGTTGGCGGCCGTCGACGCGGGGTCGATCTCCTCGACGAGCTCGATCTCGCTCTTCTCGAAGAAGCCGTGCAGGTCCTCGACGTCTGACTCGTCCAGATCCAGCTCGGAGACGGCCGTGGCGATCTCGGCGAACGTCAGGACGCCCGTGACCTGCCCGCGCGCCAGAAGGCCCTTGATCTCCTCGAGTTCCTGCAGTTCAACTACTGACATCGACGTCCGTTCAAGTTCACCGGCGTGGCGTCGCCGGCAGGGGGTTATCGGGGTACGGAGGACGGTTCAGGAATCAGCCGGGCGTCAGCAATAGCGACGCTACTGTCCGAACATAGGCACCAGGGTAGTGGCTGTTTTCGGTCGCAGCAACGCTGTGTGATCGCCGTCACACATTCGCGGGACAGTGCGGACGCTTCGACAGGCTCCTGGAGCACCTACGCCTCAGGTCCTCATACGTTTCTGGGTTTGGGGTGTCGGGATGAGCATCGGCTGTGCGGGCTGCCTCCTGAACCCCCGCCAGCGACATCTCAAACGCGCAATGAGCGCGGAACTTGCCCTGCGGCGCGCCGACCTGCACGTCGGCGTGGGAGCATTCGTGCATGAGCCCCGCGGATCGCGACGTCCTGACGAGCCTGCCCCGCGCGCGGCCGACGCGACGCAGCGCCAAGCGCGCGAGCACGGCCGCGGCTGGGCCGGCCGTCAACGGCGCGCAGCCGGCCAAGAAGGCGGCTGCGAAGCAGGCACCCGCGAAGGCTGCGGCGAAGTCGAAGACGGCGACAAAGCCCAAGACAGCGGCCAAGAAGCCCCCAAAGAGCGCGGCGGCGGGCGCGAAGACGAAGACGAAGGCCGCCGCAAAGCCGCGCGCCGCGGCCAAGCCCAAGGCCGCTACGGCGCAGCCAAAGGTGGCTGCCGCCGCCAAGCAATCCGCGACGCCGTCCTCCCCGCCCCCGCCGGCGGCCGGCTGGGCGACGCCCAGCTCGGCTTCGGGGACGGGCAGCGGCGATCTCCTCGCCACCACCGTCCAGGCCGTCGGCGAGCTCGCCCAGATCGGCCTGACCTTCGGCGGCCAGGCGCTCAGGCAGGCGCTGCAGCGCCTGCCGAAGCCCTAAGCCCTTCGCCTACGAGACCCGCCGCACGAGCTTGCCGTTGCGGTCATAGACCGTCAGCTTCAGCCCGATCTGGCTCGTGATCGGACCCGGCCGGAAGGCGCGGTAGGCCAGCACAATCCGGCGCGTGTCGAGGTTGAGCGGCAGGATCAGCGTGAGGCGGCCGTCGGGGCGGGTCTTCAGGCCCGTCTTGCCGAGCTTGCGCAGCTTGCCGCCGACCTCGTGGTAGACGTCCAGGCGCGCACCGCCGACGGGCTTCTTGGTCTTCGTGCGCAGGATGCCGCGCACGACCACGCGGCGGCCGTAGCGGTTGGTGAACGCGCGCTTGCGGTTGGGGACAAACCAGGCGTCGAGCTTGGCGTGCTTCCCGCTCGCCGGTGTCGTGCTCGCGCCGCCCACGCCGGTGCCCGGCGTGCCGTCGTCGCCGGCGACGTCGCCGTTGCGGTGGGGGAGCACGACCGGGCCGTAGACCGTGGTGCTGTTGCCGGCCGCGTCCTCGACGGCGACCTCGACCGCGTGCTCGGCGAGCGGCAGCTTGAGGACGTTGAAGTCGACCGCGCGCGTCGCGCTGGCCGGGCATGGCGCCGGGGTGCCGAACTCGTAGTCGTCGGCGTCTGCGGGATCGCTGTCGGCACACGCGCCGCCGATCGGGTCAGACGCCGCGATCTTGCCGTCCACGCGCACGACCGTGCGATAGACGCCACCGCCAACGTCACTGGCGGCATAGGAGAGCTTCAGCCGCCCGGTCTTCTCGCCGTTGTCGGTGATCGTCTTCGCCGTCACGGTCGGCGGCGCGGGGTCGCGCAGGACGACCTGCGGGTTGGTGATCGTCGCCTGCGGCACGCTGCCGTTGACGACGGTGCAGACGTTGGGGTCGTCGGCGCCACAGCCGAAGGAGAACAGGACGGCGGCAGCATCAAGGCCGACCGCGTCCAGCGGCCCGGTGAGGTCGCCGGTGCAGGTGTCGGTCGGGCCGGGGGCGCAGGCCTCGATCGTCTTGCCGTCGGCGCTCAAGGTGTAGGAGAACGAGCGGACCGAGCCGACCGGCATGCCCTGGGTGACGCGCCCAAGCGTGACGCGCGCGATCCGCGTGCCCGCCGGCGCGGTGAAGCGGTGGAAGGCAAACGTGCCGCCGTCCCACGGCCCGGGGCCGACGAGCTGGGCGGTGAGCCCGCCGCCGGTCGCGCACGCATCGGTCGCCGCGGCGCCCTGGTCGGCGTGGGCCTCCCAGCCCGCCGCACAGCCGCGCACGGTGTAGGTGTCGGCGCTCGTCGCGCCGGTCGCACTGAACGCGATGGCTGTCGCCAAGGCGACGGCCGTCCCTGCCTGCTTGAACATGGTCCTCCGGAAAAGGGGGTCGTATCGCACCGGAAACGCCGCATCGCCGGCGTTCTGCAGCGCCTGTGATTCGCGCTCGGAGCGAGAACTCCTGCGAACAAGGGTTCGTTGATGGCCCTGACGTTGTTATGCTCCCGCGCCGTCAGCCGAGTTCGCATGCCTCCTCAGGTGTGCGGAGCGGGGGAACCACCTGTGGCGCGCGGCGTTGTCGCGCTCCACCGGGGCGAATCGGGCCTTCTGGCCTGTAGCGCCGTCATCCGGCGCGAGCCCGTCAGCTCACCCCGTAGGCCGTGGATGAGGACCTACAGACGTTGTTGAAGACGAACCTTCTGAAGCTGGGCGCCGCCCTGTGCGGCCTCGCATTCGCCGCTCCCGCCATGGCGGTCGCAGCCGGCGCTCCGAGCGCGGATGCCTCCGCGACAGTCGCCCCTTCTCCCGGCGGGATGAGCTACGACGATCCGTCGGCGCCGACGGTCTTCGCCGACGGCTCGACGCTCACCGCCCCGCTTGGCCAACTGGTCGGCGCGACGGTCTCGGTCCACGGTGTCCTGGCAGGCTCGCACCCCGGCGACGCGGTCGCCGTCCAGCGGCTCGATCCGCTCGCCGGCTGGGTGACGGCCACGACGACGACGGTCGCGGCCAACGGCAGCTACGACGCCGTCTGGCAGGTCGACCACGCCGGCAAGACGACGGTCCGCGCGATCCTCGCCGCACCGGCGACGACGGCCACCCGCGCCGCGACCGCGACGACCGCGGTCCAGGGCCGCACGATCACGCTCTACCGCCGCGCGCGGGTCACCTGGTACGGCCCGGGCTTCTACGGCCACCGCACCGCCTGCGGGCGGCGAATGACTCGCGGGTTGCTCGGCGTGGCGCACAAGTCACTGCCGTGCGGGACGCTGGTCGACCTCTATAACAACGGTCGCACGGTGACGGTGCCGGTTGTTGATCGCGGGCCGTTTCGGCCTGGGACGAGCTTTGACTTGACGGCCGCGACGGCGCGGGCGATCGGGGTGACGGCGACGACGACGATCGGGGCTGTGCGGTCGGCGCCGGCGCCGGTGGTTGCGGCGGCTGCTGCGGGTTAGCGCTCGTCGCTTCGGTCTCGCTTCGTTGCGCTGGTGGCGTTCCGTTCAGACGTGGTCGTGGTGCGCAACGGAGTCTGTTGGCACCGAGGGGAGTGAGGCGGGGATTGCGGTTCGGTGCGGGGGCTCGTCGTCCGCAGGCCTCGGGGCTGGAGATCCGGGTCGTTTCGGACCTCTATGGAGCCCAAACCGCCCCCGGACCGGTCCGGGGCGTTCTGCCCCTGCACATGAGGGGGTGAGACGACCCGCACCTGCGATTCGGTGCCGAACCCTCGATCCAGGGCGGTTCATGGTGAACTATTCACCACGAAACGACCCGGATCCCTCACGCCCACGGTGCGGGACGTCTTCGACAGCGGACGACGAGCCCGCGCACCGAGCCACAATCCCCGCTCACTCCCCTCGGTGCCAACAAACCACGCAGCAAAACCTCGACGAACGCCGCGCGCTGAACGCCACAAACGCCGGCGCCCGAACAACTACGCCAGCGCCACGCCCGCCGCCCGCGCCGCGAACATCCCCTCATCCGCCCGCCCCGCCAGCGTCTCCAGCGCCTCCCCATCCATCGGGCACACCGCAACACCAATCGAGACCGACAGCGGCGCGCTGCCCAGCTCTGCCCGCGCGATCGCCGCGGCAACCCGCTCGCCCAAATCCCGGGCAGCGCCCGGATCGCGGTCAGGGCTCGTCAGCCACCAGCGGCCGAGACGCTCACGCACGACCAAATCGGCTGGCGCCAGCTCAGCGGTCAGGCCGCGCTCGGCGGTCTCCAGCGCAAAGGCGACCTCACGCCCAGTCTGCGATGCAAGCAGGCGGTCGAGGTCATCGACCTCGACGACAAAGACGGCAAACGGCCGCCCGTCCGCCACGCGGCGCTCAAGCCGGCGGGAGATCGCGGCGAGCCACGGCGGGCCGGCGTCGGCGACGTCCTCCCAGCTGGTATCGACACGACGCAGGCGGGTGACGGTCGGGGCATCGGCGGCCGGCGCGTACATCGCGTCGTGTGACGGCGTGCCGGCGACGCCGGTCGGCGGCGCCGCAGCCAGCTCCTCGGCCAGCGAGGTCAGCGGATCGAGGTCGGCCGGCGGCGCCGGGAGGTCGACGACCTGCACGCCAGCCGGCGGTGGGGCGAGCAGGTCGTCGGGCTGCGGCGCGTCGGCCTCTGGCTCCGGGGAGTCGGGGACCGCGCGCTCTGCGCCCGCGGCAGCGCGCTCCGCCGCCTCGCGTAGCGGCTCGACGACACGCCCGCCGTCGCGCGACGGCGGCGACGGCGCGAACGCGCGGATGCCCTCGTAGCGCGGTGACGCCGGCTCGGCGCGTGGCGGCGCCGCAGCCGGGGCTGAGGACAGCGCGTCGGCCAGCGGACCGTCGCGGCCAGGCGCATCGGCCAGCGGCGTGGACAGCGATGCCTCGGTGACCCGCGCGCAGACGTAGGCGAGGCGGTCGGCGAGGTCGGCGACCAGTTCGGGCACCGGATCGCGCAGCTCGGCGCGCAGCGCGCGCCACGTGGCCGCCCGCAGCGCCTCGACGCCCGCGGCCAGGCCGGCGGCGGTGCGGGCACCGGTCAGGCGCGCGGCCGCGGCGCCCAGCGGGGCGCGGCCGTCAGCACCGGACACCAAGCGCTCGAGCTCTGTGTCGGAGCCCAGCGCGACCAGGATCCCGGAACACAGCGCGGGGCCGCCACGGGCCAGCTCGGCTGCGGGCACGGCACCGGCCTGCGCGAGCGGGGCGTCGGCCACGAGGGCCAGCAGCCACGCTTTCGCGACAGCCGTCGCATCGACGCCAGGGGCGTCCGCGACCGGTCGCGGCCGGCGACCGTGGTGTCCAACTCCATCCATGGAGCGGGCATCTTTGCACCCGTACCCGACGTTTCGGTTGTGTCCAAGAGAAGACTGAACGGTCGGCGGGGCACAATGGCCCCGTGCCCCCTCTCCCGTCGATCGACGAGGCCCGCGCGATCCTGCTCGCCGCCGTCCGTCCGCTGCCGCCGACCAACGTCAACGTGCCCGACGCGCTCGGCCTCGTGCTGGCCGAGGACGTCACGGCCGCTCACGATGTGCCGGCCTTCGCCAACAGCGCGATGGACGGCTTCGCGGTCCGCGCCGGACTGGCCAACCAACGGCTGCGGATCGCCGGCGAGTCCCGCGCGGGCGCGCCGTACGCCGGCACGATCGTCGACGGCGAGGCGATCAGGATCTCGACCGGCGCGGCACTGCCCGCGGGCGCCGACGGCGTCCTGCCGATCGAGCTGGTCGAGGTCGAGGGCGACGCGGTCGTGCTGTCCGAGGCCGTCGCGCCCGGACGCAACGTGCGCGACCCCGGCGACGACCTGAGCGCCGGCGCGATCGTCCTGCGGGCCGGCACGCGGATCGGCCCCGCGGAGCTCGGCGTCGCGATCGGTGCCGGCCGCATGGCGGTGCTTGCTGCGCCGCGCCCGCGGCTGGCGGTCGTGACCACCGGCGACGAGCTGGTCGAGCCGGGCGCACAGCTGCAGCCTGGCCAGATCCACGACTCCAACGGCCCGACGCTCGCTGCGCTGGCCGCACGCGCCGGGGCCGAGGTGATCGGCCGCGGCCACGCCATCGACGATCCGGAGGCCACCCGCGCCGTGCTCGGCGAGGCGCTCGAGGCCGCCGATGTCCTCGTCCTCGCGGGCGGCGTCTCGGTCGGCCCGCACGACCACGTCAAGCCCGCGCTCGCCGACCTCGGCGTGCGCGAGCTGCTCTGGCGCGTCGCGCTACGGCCCGGCAAACCCACATGGCTGGGCGAGCGCGACGGCAAGCTCGTCTTCGGCCTGCCGGGCAACCCGGTCTCGGCCTACGTCACGTTCCTGCTCTTCGCCCGGCCGGCGCTGAACGCCCTGCAGGGCGCGGACGCCACCGTGCCGAGGACTCGCGCGCCGCTGGCCGTCGACATCGAACGCCATCCGGATCGCGACGAGTGCGTCCGCGTTCGCCGGCGCGCCGACGGCTCGGTCGAGCCGACGGGCCCGCAGGGGTCGCACGTGCTGTCGTCGCTGCTGGCCGCGGATGCGCTGGCGATCGTGCCGCGCGGCGACGGCGCGCTCCCAGCCGGGACCGAGGTCGTCCTCGAACCCGTCTAGGCGCCGTCGGCGGCCTCGAGGTAGGCCACCATGCGATTCGTCAGCGCCGTCAACGCCGGCGCCGGCTCTTCCAGCGCCAGCGGTCGATCAGTGAGCAGCTCCTGCAGCCGCTCACCAAAGGGCGCGTCGACGCGGCCCACCAACCGCGCGGCGACCTGCGCGGCACGCCGGGTGGCGTCCGGGTCGATCGACCAGATCGCCTCGAAGCGGCGGTCGTGGTCGTCGGGGCCGCCGGGCTCGGTGATGCCGGGCTGTTCCCAGGCCAGCAGGCAGGCCGCGTAGCCGGGCGCATCGATAATCACGGCCCACTCGTTGCCCAGCGCGTCGTCGCTGCTGATCGGGATCTCGGCCGGTGCGCCGTCGGGATGGCGCACGCCATCGGGGAAATCGGCGAAGACCGCGGCCGCATCGGCGTGAAGCGCCAGCCGCCGGTAGCGGCGCTCGACGCGCCGGTAGAAGCGCTCCTGCTGGAAGGCCGCGAAGACGATCGGCGCCGCGGCCAGGGCCAGCGCCTCGTGCTCGATCGCCTTCGACAGCGCGATGAGCGTCGCCTTCTTGAGGATCAGGGGTCTGGCGGCGGGATCCTGCGCGGCGACCGCCGCGTAGATCGACGGATGGTCCGACGCGCCGCCGGTGTCCTGCGCGCGCGAGATCGCCGCCGGCACCGACAGCCCGCGATGGCGCAGCGCGAGCACCTTGCGCAACGCGTCGACGTCGTTCTCGGTGTAGCGGCGGTAGCCCGAGGAGGTGCGTTCGGGAGCCGGGAAGCCGTAGCGCTGCTCCCACATGCGAATCGTCCCGGCGGCGATGCCGGTGCGCTCCGCGACGTCCTTGATGGCCAGCTCGGTGCTCATGGTCTTGCGCGGTCCTTAATCAGCATCCGCAATGCAGGTTCAACGCGCCGTTGAGTGTTCCCTGCACCACGGATGGGTACGAAAGCCGAAGGCGACGAGTTCATCGACTCGGTGATCGGCGCCCGTACCCGTCGCGTGCCCGCTCCCCCACCGAACTCGTCCCCACCCCCCGTCCAGCCGAAGACCATCGTCCTGACCGGCGCCACCGGCTACGTCGGCGGCCAGCTCCTGCCACGGCTCCTCGACGCCGGCCACGAGGTCCGCTGCGTCGTCCGCAGCCCCGATCACGCCGACCTCCCCGACGGTGCACAGGTCATCCAAGGCGACGTCCTGAGCGGCGACGGCCTCGACGAGGCCGCGGCCGGCGCCGACGTCGCCTACTACCTCGTGCACTCGATGGGCGGCTCCGACGACGGCGACGACTTCGCCGCCCGCGACCGGCGCGCCGCGCGCACCTTCGGCGAGGCGATGGCCCGCGCCGGCGTGGCGCGCACGATCTACCTCGGTGGCCTGGAGGGCTCAGGCGACGACGGCTCAGAGCACCTCCGCAGCCGCCTCGAGGTCGCCGAGGTGCTGGGCGAGACGGTGCCCGAGCTCGTCCACGTGCGTGCCGCGATGATCGTCGGCGCCGACAGCGCGTCGTTTCAGATGCTCCGCGGATTGGTGGAGCACCTACCGGTGATGATCACGCCCAAGTGGCTGGAGACCCGCAGCCAGCCGGTGGCGATCGCCGACGTCGTCGAAACACTCGCCGCGCTCGCCGTCCGTGACGACGCGCCCGCCGAGGTCCAGCTCGGCGGTGCCGACGTCCTCACCTACCGCGAGATGCTGCGCCGCTTCGCCGCCGTGCAGGACCGCCGCCAGCCGCTGCTGCTGCCGGTCCCGCTCTTCACGCCGCGGCTGTCGTCTTACTGGGTCGCGCTGGTCACGCCGGTGCAGCTGAGCCTCGTCAAGCCGCTGGTCGAGGGCCTGAGCACCGAGACCGTCGTCCGCGAGCCCCCGCCGCCCGGCCTCAACGACGCGCCGCTGGGCTTCGACGAGGCCGTGCGCGCCGCCCTCGACGGGTAACTTGAGCCGACGATGATCCCTCTGGTCGTCCTCGCCGTCGTGCTCGCGGCCGCGGCGTTCGCGCTCGTGCGCCAGCTGCTCGATGGCCCCCATCGCATCCAGGGCGTCACGGTCCGCACGCCGACCGACGACACCAAGATCGACGCCGACGGCGCGGTCCGCTCGATCCAGGGCGCCGAGATCGTCCTCTCCGACGAGCTCTTCGGCGAGCTGTGGTCGACCGCGACGCTGGAGCGTCTCGCGCGCACCTACTGGTCGTTTCTGAGCCACGCGACGCTCGGCATCATCCGCGTGTACTACACCGACGACGAGCGCTACGTCTGCCTGCTCTTCAAGCCCTTCAAGCTGCTGACCTTCCAGGCGCCCGAGTACGAGACCGACGCCGACCGCGGCATCGTGCGCTGGCGGATCGACAAGGGCGTGCTCGTCGCCGCCACCGGTCGCGGCCGCGACGGCTACCTGGAGATCGACGTGCGGCGGCTGGACTGCGACGTCCCGGGCCAGGAGCGGATTCACGTCGAGGTCGAGGTCGCCAACTTCTACCCGGCGATCGCCTCACGCCTCGGACGCTTCTTGTACTCCAACACGCAGTCGCGGATCCACGTGATCGTCACGCACGGCTTCCTGCGCCGGCTGGCGCGCCGCGACCTCGAGAAGTCGGTGACGGGCAAGTACCGCGTGCCCGCCGCGCGCGACACGCCCGCGCCATCGCGCGAGCGCGAGTAGCTCAGCCGTAGCGGCCGGAGACGAGCGCGCGCAGCTTGGTGCGGTCGTGCCGCGCGTGGATCCGCCGGACCGTGCCCGAGCGCGAGCGCATGACCAGCGACTCGGTCGTCGCGCTGCGCGCGCCCTGGTAGCGCACGCCCTGGAGCATGTCGCCGTCGGTGACGCCGGTGGCAGCGAAGAAGCAGTCATCGCCCTTGACGAGGTCGTCCTGGGTCAGCTGCCGGTCGAGGTCGTAGCCCTCGGCGATAGCGGTGTCGCGTTCCTGGTCATCGCGCGGCCACAGCTTGCCGACCAGGCCGCCGCCCAGCGACTTGATCGCCGCGGCGGAGATGACGCCCTCGGGCGTGCCGCCGATGCCCCACAGCAGGTCGACCGGTGAGCGCTCAGAGACCGCGAGCATCGCGGCGCTGACGTCGCCGTGCTGGATCAGGCGCACGCGGGCGCCGAGCTCACGGACGGCGTTGAGCGTCTCGGTGTGGCGGTCGCGCTCCAGCGACACGATCATGATGTCGCCGATCTCGACGCCGCGGCGCTCGGCGACCAACTCGATGGTCTTGGTCAGCGGGCGGTCGAGGTCGAGCAGGTCGGCGATGTCGTCGGCGCCGGCGAGCTTCTCCATGTAGACGATCGGGCCTGGGTTGAACATCGTCCCACGCTCCGACAGGGCGATCACGGCCAGTGCGCTCGGCATGCCCTTGGCGGCCAGCGTCGTGCCCTCCAGCGGGTCGACGGCGATGTCGACCTGCGGCGGCGAGCCATCGCCGATCTGCTCGCCGTTGTAGAGCATCGGCGCCTCGTCCTTCTCGCCCTCGCCGATGACGACAATGCCGTCCATGCTCACGGTGCCGAGCACCAGGCGCATCGCGTCGACGGCGGCCTGGTCGGCGGCGATCTTGTCGCCGAGGCCGACCATCCGCGCGGCGGCCAGCGCGGCGGCCTCGGTCGTGCGCACGAGCTCCAGCGCGAGGTTGCGGTCCGGTCCGGTCGTCTGGGCCATGGCGCGCAGCCTATGCACCTGGCCGCCACGATGGCCGCGCGAGCGAGCCGCTAGGCGAGTTCGCGCTCGGAATCCGAGCCGCCAGGCGAGGATTCCGCGGCGACGCTTTGGGCGATTGACAGCAGTGCGTCAATCGCCCACGGGCCTTGCGCGGTGAGCCGGAGGTGGAGACCGTCGCGCTGCCAGCTGAGCTCGTGGACCGGCCGCAACGACGGCTGTGCCTCGGTCAGCGGCGCCTCGCGGTACAGGACGCCATCGGCGACCGCGGCGGGCGCCGTCGCATCGATCAGGTCGTGCGCGGGCGGCGGCTCGACACCGGCATAGAGCGCGACGCGGCCGGGCTGGCCGGCGCGCGAGTCGTCGAGGTTCCAGGAGATCTCGATGGCCTGCGAACCGACCGCGCAGACCTCGACCCAGCGCGGCAGCGGCAGGACCACCTGCGGCAGGGGCATCGGACGCCCCAGGTGTGCGTCGGCGTCGGCGATGCCGTCCAGCTGTTCCTCCATCGCCCGTGAAGGGTGACGGACCTACCGGCGGCTGGCGACGGCGGCGCGCAGCCGGTCCAGGCCGTCGGCGATCTCGGGCACGGTGTGGGTCGTGAACGAGAGGCGCAGCGTCGCGCGATCCGGCGGCCCGGGGAAGAACGGCCAGCCGGGGACGAACGCGACCTCGCGGGCCAGCGCGTCCTGCAGCAGCGCGTCGGCGTCCCAGCCGTCGGGCAGCGTCACCCAGACGAACATGCCGCCGTCGGGGCGCGTCCAGCGCGAGCCCTCCGGCAGCGTCTCGGGCAGGCCCTCAACGAGCGCGTCGCGGCGCGGGCCGTAGGCGGCGCACAGGCCGGCGACGTGCACGTCGAGGTCGCAGTGCTGGAGCCAGTGCGCGGCGGCAGCCTGGTCGATCGTGGACGTGTGGAGGTCGGCAGCCTGCTTGGCGACGACCAGCGCGCGGTGCAGCGCGGCGGGCGCCCGCAGCCAGCCGATGCGCAGCCCCGGGACCAACACCTTCGACAACGTCGACAGCGCGATCGTTCGGTCCTGCGCACCGTCCAAGGACGCGACGGGCGCGATCGGCTCGCCGCGGTAGCGCAGCTCACCGTACGGATCGTCCTCAACGATCCACAGGCCCAGGCGCGCGGCGGCCTGGGCCAGCGCGACGCGCCGCTCGAGCGGCAGCGTCCGGCCGGTCGGGTTGTGGAAGGTCGGGACCGTGTACAACAACTTGGGTCGCTCGCGGCGGACGAGCGCGGCCAGCGCCTCGGGATCCAGCCCGTCGTCGTCACACGGCACCGGGACGACGCGCGCGCCGGCCATCCGAAAGCACTGCAGCGCCGCGAGGTAGGACGGCTCCTCGACCAACACCGTGTCGCCCGGCTCGAGCAGGACGGCGGCGATCAGCGTCAGCGCCTGCTGCGAGCCGCTGGTCACGAGGATCTCGTCGGCCTCGGTGGGCAGGCCGCGCGCGGTCATGCGCCGCGCGATCGCCGCGCGCAGCGCCGGATCGCCTTCGGTCGTCGAGTACTGCAGCGTGCGGCCGTAGCGCTCGTCGGCCAGCGCGGCCGCGAACGCCGCGCGCAGCCCGACCGCATCGAAGAGCTCGGGCGCGGGCAGGCCGCCGGCAAACGAGATGACGCCGGGCTGCTGGGTCAACGCAAGGATCTCGCGGACCGGTGAGCTGGCGACGTCGCGCAGGCGGGCGGCCAGCGGCGGCGGGGCGGTGGAGATCTGCGGGTGGTTCATCGCATGGGCCTCGCGACAAGGATCCCATCCACGGTCAGGTGCTCGTCCAGCGCCAGGAGCTCGCGCAGCTCGGCGTCGGCGCGCGCGGCGAGCGGGACCGGCGCCGCGTCCATGCCCTCGTTGCGCAGGCCGTCGGCGAGATCCGCCAGCGCGGTCGTGCGCAGGCAGCCGCCGCGGCGGCCGAGCAGGACGAGGTGCACCGGCGCCTCGTGCAGCTCACGCGCAAACGCGTCGGCCACGCGCAGCTCGTGGGCCTGCCGGGCCGGCGCGTCGGCGGCGATGATCCGCGCGCCGCCGCTCTCGGCCAGATACGCGCGCCAGTGCGGCAGGTGCGCGTCGCGGATCGCGGTGCGCGTCGTGCGGTCGGTGACGGTCAGCAGGCGCCAGGACGCCAGGCGCGCCCGTTCGAGCGCCGCGCGCAGGGCGGCAGGCTGGACGGGATCGGGACGGAACGGCCGGAACGTGGTCGGCGCGGTCCGCAGCTCGTCGGCGAGCGATTCCATGATGCGAGGTACCTCCGGGATGCGAGTGCGGGTAGGGACGACCAGTCGCCGGACCCGCTGTCACGGGCCGCTAAGGGGCGCTGGCGATCGCTACTCGACGAAACTGCATCCGCGACGAACGGTACCGGACACTGCCCGCGACCGGCAAGTCCTACAAGCCGTAGGCCTCCAACAACTTCAGCCAGACCTCGCTGCGCGTCGGGAACGCCGGCACCGCGTGCCACAGGTCGGTGAGCGGGACGGCCGCCACGACGGCGATCGTCGCCGCGTGCAGCCACTCGGCGACGTCGACGCCGACGAACGTGGCACCGACGATCACGCCGCGGTCCTCATCGACGACAATCCGCGACGTCCCGCCCGTGCCCCTGCCGTGGAAGGACGCACCCGCGGTGGCGTCGGTCGCAACGTCGACGGCGCGCACCCGCAGGCCGGCCGCGATCGCGCTGTCGAGCGTGTGGCCCACGGCCGCGACCTGCGGCTCGGTGAACGTCACGCGCGGGGGCGGGCCCACGTTCTCGCGGATCCGCGCATCCGCGTTGCCGCAGATCTGGTCGGCCGCCGCGCGCGCCTGGTACTTGCCCTCGTGCGTCAGCAAGGACTTGCCGTTGGCGTCGCCGATCACATAGAGCCACTCGTGGCCCGCGACGCGCAGGTCGTCGCCGACCTCGATCGGCTTGGCCGACCCGTCCAGCCCCACGGCCTCCAGGCCGAGGTCCTCGGTCAGATGCCGGCGCCCCGAGGCCACCAAGATCTCGTCGGCCTCCAGCGTGCCGTGCGTGGTGGTCTTCACCGTCACGCGTCCGTCCTCGCCGCGCACCACCGATTCCGCTCGCACATCGGTCAGCACGTCAACGCCATCGGCCCGCAACCCCGCCGCCACCTGCTCGGCCGCGAACGGCTCGTCGCGCTCCAGGATGTGGGACTCGCGCTCCAGCAGCGTCACGTCGGAGCCCAGCGTGGCGAACGCCTGGGCCAGCTCTGCGCCGACCGGCCCGCCGCCGATGACGATCAGCGAGGCCGGCACATCGCGCACCTGCGACGCCTGGCGGTTGGTCCACGGCTCGGCCTCGGCCAGCCCGTCGATCGGCGGGATCAGCGGCGCCGTCCCGACGGCCACGACGACCGCGCGGCGGGCGCGCAGGATCGTCTCCCCCACGTGCACGACGAGCTTGCCCGCGAGGTGCCCGTGGCCGCGCGCGAGCAGCACGCCGCGCTCGTCGAGCCACGGCAGCTGGCCGCTGTCCTCCCACCCGTGGACGACCTCGGTGCGCCGCTCCAACGCCGCCGCGACATCCAAAGAGCCCGTCACCGCTTCGGCCGCCCCCGGCACGCGCCGCACCTCGGCCAGCGCCTGTGCCGGCCGCAGCAACGCCTTGGACGGCATGCACGCCCAGTAGGAGCACTCCCCGCCGACCAGCCGGTCCTCGACGAGCGCCACCTCCAGGTCACGCGCGCCCAGCCGGCCGGCGATCACCTCGCCCGCCGGCCCGCCACCCAGGACCACCACATCGACCTCGCGAACTTCGCTCATCACCCTCCGGCCTTCCACGCCCGGAACGCGTCGAGCAGCTCGCGCTCGACCTCGGGCTGCAGCTCATCGGGGTCGATGTGTCCAACGACGCGCAGCGTCACGCGCATCTGCTCCAAGTAGGCGCTGCAGTGCTCACAGGCGGTGATGTGGGCCTCGAAGCGCGCGCGGTCGCGTGCGTCCAAGCCGTCCTCGAGATACGCGGTGACCAGCTCGACCAGCTCGCGGCAGGCGAGATCACCGGGCGGGGAAGCCGCCGGTCGCTTGCGCCAGGGAAGCCATCGGTTCGGGGTCATGAGGCGATCCAGTCCTCGAGCGCCTTGCGCACTTTGGTGCGCGCGCGATGCAGGAGGACTCGCTGGTTGGTCTCCGTGACGTCCAAGACGTTGCGCACCTCGTCTGACGACAGCCCTTCAAGGTCGCGCAGCGTGATCACGATCTTCTGGCGCTCGGGCAGTTCGGCGATCGCCTCGCGGGCGACCCGCAGCGCTTCGGCCGAGTCCAGCGCGGTCTCTGGATCGTCGCGCCAGTCGGCCGGCGCCGAGGTCCAGGCGCCCTCGGAGGTGAAGCGCGCCGGGTCGACTGAAGGCCCTTCGTCGCCGTCCTCGTCGCTGGGTGGGTGGGATCCGATTGAAGCGAACGGAATCGAGCGGTGCTCGCGCACCCCGCGCGTCTTCGCGCGGTTGGTCAGGATCCGGAAGAGCCACGTCTTGAAGGACGACCGCCCCTCGAAGCGCTCCAGACCCCGGACGACCGCGACCCACGTCTCCTGCACGACGTCCTCGGCCAGCGCGTCGGTCGGCACGTACATCCGCGCGAGGCGCAGCAGCATCGGCGAGTAGCGGCGCACGAGCAGCGCAAACGCCTCCTCATCCCCACCGCGTGCACGCTCGACCAGCTCCAGGTCGTCGACGGGCGAGCGGGGCGGCATCGGTCGCGACAATAGCCCCTCCACGCGGCCCGATCGCCCGGCGTGAGAAGGTGCCGAAGCGATGGCGCAGCGATTCATCGGGGTCGACGTCGGCGGGACGAAGGTCTCCGTCGCGGTGCTGGAGGGCACGGAGCTCTCCGAGCCGACCCTGCGCCCGACCGTGCTCGACAGCTCGGAGGGGTTGATCGACCAGCTCGCGCAGCTGATCGAGGCCGCCGGGCCCGCTGACGCCGTCGGCATCGGCGTGCCGTCGGTCATCGACTTCGCGACCGGCACCGCGCGCCATTCGGTCAACGTCCCGCTCCAGGACGTGCCGCTGCGCCGCATCCTCACCGAGCGCCTCAAGCTTCCGGTCTTCGTCGACAACGACGCGACGGTCGCCGCGCTGGCCGAGGCCCACGACGACGATCTCAGCCAGATCGCCCAGAGCCTGATCCTGTTCACGATCGGCACCGGCGTCGGCGGCGGGATCGTCCTCGGCGGCCGGATCTACCGTGGCGCGACCGGCGGCGCGGCCGAGCTCGGCCATCAGCTGATCGGCGCCGACCTGTCGGCCGGCGCGCCGCCGCACACCGACGAAGCGCCGCAGCCCGGCTCGCTGGAGCGTCTGGCCGCCGGTCGCGCGCTGGACGCCCTGGGCCGCGAGCGCGGGTTCGACGACGGACCGGCCGTGGTGACCGCGGCGCGCGCCGGGGATGCCTCGGCCCTGGAGGCGATCCACATCCTCGGTGAGCGACTCGGCGTCGGCATCGCCAACGCCATCAACGTCTTTGACCCAGAGCAGGTCGTGATCGGTGGCGGCGTCAGCGCCGCCGGCGAGCTGCTGCTGGAGCCCGCGCGCGCGGTCGCCCGGAAGTTCGTGTTGCCGGGCGTGGGAACGCGCACCGAGATCCGCCTCGCCCGGTATGGACCACGGGCCGGCGTCCGTGGAGCAGCCCTGCTGGCCGGCCAGGAAGTGCTCAACTCGTGAATTGCCGGGTTGCACTTCGTGATCGGTCGTAGGATCGAGTGCAGAGACCTTGAGGAGGCAACACCATGAGCAGCGCCGCATCCGTCAACGAGCGCCTCGCGCGCCTGACCCAGTTGGGCACCAGCATCTGGCTTGACCAGATCCAGCGATCGCTGACACAGGGTGGTGAGCTGCGCCGTCTCGTCGACGAGGAATGCCTACGGGGAATGACATCGAACCCCGCGATCTTCGAGAAGGCGATCCTCGGCGGCGACGAGTACGACGAGCAGATCGCCGAGCTCTTTCACGGCGGTGCCGACTCGCGCTCGATCTACCAGGCGATCGCGATCCAGGACGTCCAGGAGGCCGCCGACGTCCTGCGCTCGGTCTATGACGAGACCGGTGGCTACGACGGCTATGTCTCGCTGGAGGTCGACCCCGACCTGGCGTTCGACACCGACAAGACGATCACGCAGGCCAAGGAGTACTGGGGCCGCGTCGACCGCCCCAACCTGATGATCAAGATCCCAGGCACCGACGAGGGCCTGCCGGCGATCGAGCAGGCGCTCTACGAGGGCATCAACATCAACGTGACGCTGCTCTTCAAGGTGTCGCAGTACGAGAAGGTCATCGACGCGTTCCTGCGCGGGATGGAGCGGCGCGTCGACGAGGGCAAGCCGGTCGACAACCTCCACTCGGTCGCCTCGTTCTTTGTCTCGCGCGTCGACACCGAGGTCGACAAGCGCCTCGAGGAATCGGACCCACCCACCCCCGCGGAGCTCTTCGGCAAGGCCGGCGTCGCCAACGCCCGCTGGGCCTACCAGTCCTACCTGAAGGTCTTCGAGGGCGACCGCTTTGCGAAGCTGCGCGCGGCCGGCGCGCCCGTCCAGCGTCCGCTGTGGGCCTCGACCGGCGTCAAGAACCCCAAGTACTCCGACGTCATGTACGTCGACGAGCTGGCCGGGCCCGAGACCGTCAACACGATGCCGATCGCAACGCTGGAGGCCGCCGCCGACCACAGCGAGGCCACCGAGGCACGGGTGACCATCGACCCGAGCGCCGAGCTGAAGGCGCTGGCCGACGCCGGCATCGACCTCGACGATGTCACCGACAAGCTGCTGCGCGACGGCGT
This sequence comes from uncultured Conexibacteraceae bacterium, assembly GCA_963836485.1. GTDB lineage: Bacteria > Actinomycetota > Thermoleophilia > Solirubrobacterales > Solirubrobacteraceae > Baekduia. The sequence goes on from CAWIJS010000012.1 coordinate 58,043, forward strand.
CGACGCGTTCGTCACGCCAATGGAGAAGCTGCTCGACGGCATCGACTCCAAGAAGAAGGCCGTGGCGTGACCAACCTCCCCGCCGGGATCGACGCGTCGATCCCGAGCCTGTATCAACCGGCGATCGACGCGCGCCTCGCGCGCGCGGCCACCGAGGAGGTCGCCCGCCGGATCTTCGACCACGACGACACGCTCTGGGGCCCCGCAGGCCAGGCGGAGGTCAGCAACCGCCTCGGCTGGCTGGACGTCCACGACCGCCTGCTGAAGGAGGTCGACGACCTCGCAGCTTTTGCGCAGGCCGCCCACAGCGATGGCCTGACCGAGGCGGTCGTGCTCGGCATGGGCGGCTCGTCGCTGGCGCCGGAGGTCTTCCGGCGCTCGTTCGGCACGCACGCCGACGGGCTGATCCTGCACGTGCTGGACTCGACCGACGCCGATGCCGTGCGCGACGTCGAAGCCGAGATCGACGTCGCCAAGGCGCTGTTTGTCGTCTCCTCGAAGTCCGGCGGGACGATCGAGACGCTGTCGGCCTTCCACTACTTCTGGGAGAAGACCGGCGGCAACGGCGCGCAGTTCGTGGCCATCACCGACCCGGGCTCGGGGCTCGCGGCCCTGGGCGAGGAGCACGGCTTCCGCCGCATCTTCCTCAACGACCCCAACATCGGCGGCCGCTACAGCGCGCTGTCGTACTTCGGCATCGTCCCGGCCGCGCTGCTCGGCGCCGACCTGGGCGCGCTGCTCGGCGGTGCGGCAGAGCTCGGCGCGTCGCTGCGCGAAGCCGACCCTGCCAGCAACCCCGGTATCTGGCTCGGCTGCGCGATCGGCGAGCTGGCGCTCGGGCGCCGCGACAAGCTGACCTTCGTCGTCGACCCGCCGATCGAGTCCTACGGGCTGTGGGTCGAGCAGCTGATCGCCGAGTCGACGGGCAAGCACGGCAAGGGCGTCCTACCGGTGGCCGACGAGCCGCTCGGCGCGCCCGAGGCCTACGGCGGCGACCGCGTCTTCCTGCACCTGCACGACGACGCGGCCCACGCGCCCGGCGAGGCCTCCGACCATGACGATGTCCTGCGCCGCCTCATCGCCGCCGAACAGCCCGTCATCACGATCGGCACCCACGGCGCCGCCGACCTCGGGCGCATCATGGTGCTCTTCGAGTTCGCCACAGCGGTGGCCGGCTGGGTCCTGGAGATCAACCCCTTCGACCAGCCCAACGTGCAGGCCGCCAAGGACAAGACGAACGACGTGTTGTCCATGGACACCCCGCCGGCGATCGAAGAAGCTGACGCCGATGCGCTCACCTCGCTGCTCACCGCGGGCCCGTCGTCCTACCTGGCGATCCAGGGCTACCTCGCCCCCACGCCCGAGTTCGACGGCGAGGTCGCCGAGCTGCGCGCGTTGATCCGCGACCGCACGAGCATGGCCACCACCTTCGGCTACGGCCCGCGCTACCTGCACTCCACCGGCCAGCTCCACAAGGGCGGGCCACCGGAAGGCCGGTTCCTCCAGCTCATCCACGAGGCCGACGACGACGTCACCATTCCGGGCGGCAAAGTCGCCACCTTCGAGACCCTCAAGCGCGCGCAGGCGGACGGCGACCTGCTCATCCTGCGCGACCATGGCCTGCCGGCGGAGCGCATCGTGCTCCGCGGCGACCCGGTCGCGGCGCTGCGCACCATCAAGGAGAACCTCTAACCCATGGCGCAGATCGGCTTCATCGGCCTCGGCCGGATGGGCGGCAACATGGTCGCTCGCATCAAGCGCGACTCCGACCACGAGGTCGTCGCCTTCGACTTCGACGTCAAGGCCGTTGGCAATGCCACTAAGAAGGGCGCCGTCGGCGCCAAGTCGCTGGCCGACCTCGTCAAGAAGCTCGACGCGCCGCGCACGGTCTGGATCATGGTCCCGGCCGGCGACCCGACCCAGGAGACGGTCGACAAGCTCGCCAAGTTGTTGGACAAGGGCGACACGATCGTCGACGGCGGCAACTCCAAGTGGACCGACGACATGGCCCGCGCCAAGGTGCTCAAGAAGCAGGGCATCAACTACGTCGACGTCGGGACCTCCGGCGGCGTCTGGGGCCTGGAGGTCGGCTACTGCATGATGGTCGGCGGGCCCAACGTCGCGATCAAGCGGCTCGCCCCGTTCCTCGACATCCTCGCCCCGCCGCCTGATGAGGAGCACGGCCCGGGCTGGGGCCACATGGGCCCGACCGGCTCCGGCCACTACGTCAAGATGGTGCACAACGGCATCGAGTACGGGATGATGCAGGCCTACGCCGAGGGCTTCGGTCTCTTCGAGGCTTCGGAGTTCGAGCTCGACAACGCCAAGATCGCCCACCTCTGGATGCGCGGCTCGGTCGTGCGCTCCTGGCTCTGTGAGCTTGCCGCCAACGCCTTCGAGCAGGAAGGCAATGACCTTGCCGCGCTGGAGCCGGTCGTCGCCGAGTCCGGCGAGGGCCGCTGGACCGTCGAAGACGCGGTCGAGAAGCGCATCCCGCTGCCGGTGATCACCGCGGCACTCTTCACGCGCTACGAGACCCAGAGCCGCGGCGACTTCGCCGCCAAGGTCAACGCCGCGCTCCGAGCGCAGTTCGGCGGCCATGCGGTGCAGCGCCGGGCCGACGGCTAAAGAACCGATGGCAACCGACGTCAAGCTGGGCGAGACGCCCGACAACCCGCTCGTCGAGGGCCTCGAGCGGCTCCCGGTACATCCCACCACGCTGGTGATCTTCGGCGCGACGGGCGACCTGGCCCGGCGCAAGCTGCTGCCGGCGATCTACAACCTCGCCCACGAGGGCGCGCTGCCGGAGCGCTTCAACCTCGTCGGCAGCTCGCGCAGCGAGATGAGCCACGACGAGTTCAACGAGCAGGCGGCCGAGGCGATCCGCCAGTTCAGCCGTCGTGAGCCCGACGAGACGGTGCTCAAGGAGCTGCTCTCCAACGTCCGCTACGTCGCCGGCACGTTCGACGAGGACTCGGTCTATGAGGCGTTGGGCGAGCATCTCGATGCCTATGACAAGGACGCCGGCCAGCCGCTCAACCGCGCGTTCTACCTTTCGACCGCTCCGGAGTTCTTCCCGGTCATCATCGGGCAGCTGGGAAAGCACAAGCTCAACCGCCACGAGGGCGCCGAGGTCCGGGCGATCATCGAGAAGCCGTTCGGCACGACGCTGGCCGAGGCCAAGGCGCTCAACCGCCACGTGCTGTCGGTCTTCAAGGAGCGCCAGCTCTTCCGCATCGACCACTACCTCGGCAAAGAGACCGTCCAGAACGTCATGGCGTTCCGGTTCGCCAACGGCCTCTTCGAGCCGGTGTGGAACCGCAACTACATCGACCGCGTCGAGATCACCGCCGCCGAGGATCTGTCGATCGGGACGCGCGCCGGCTACTACGACCACGCGGGCGCGCTGCGCGACCTCGTCCAGAACCACATGTTGCAGTTGTTGTGCAACGTGGCGATGGAGCCACCGGTGCACTTCGAGGCCGACGAGATCCGCGACGAGAAGGTCAAGGTCCTGCGCTCGGTCATCAAGCCGACGCCCGAGACCATCGACGACATCGCGGTCCGCGCCCAGTACACCAAGGGCACAGTCGGCGGCGAGCAGGTCAAGGGCTACCTCGAGGAGGACGGCGTCCCGTCGGACTCCAACACGGAGACCTACGCCGCCATCCGTCTGGAGATCGACAACTGGCGCTGGGCCGGCGTCCCGTTCTACCTGCGCACCGGCAAGTCGCTGGCGCGCAAGGTGACCGAGATCGCCATCACCTTGAAGCCGGTGCCGCATCTCGCCTTCGCCCAGGAGGGATCGGTCGGCGTGCAGCCCAACCAGCTGATCCTCACGATGCAGCCCAACGAGGGCGTGTCGCTCTCGCTCGGCGCGAAGATCCCCGGCACACGCATGCGGATCCGCCCGGTCAACATGGAGTTCTTGTACGGCACGTCGTTCATGTCGCAGTCGCCGGAGGCCTACGAGCGGCTGATCCTCGACGCGATGCGCGGCGACGCCACGCTCTTTACCCGCAACGACGAGGTCGAGGCCCAGTGGGAGATCTGCGACCCGATCGTCACCAAGTGGGAGGCGACGCCGGGGCCGCTACCGACCTACGAGGCCGGCACGCAGGGCCCGGCCGAGGCCGACAAGCTGCTCGAGCACGGCGCGCAGTGGCGCGCGATCTAGGCCTGCGCTGATGGCCACCGTCGACACCGTCTGGCGCGCGACCGACACGAAGCCCGGCGACATCGACGCCGCGCTGCGCTCGTCGCTCTCGCAGATCCACCGCGACAACGCCGGCTACGTGCCGGCGCGCGTGCTCAACCTCGTCTGCGTCGTCAACAAGGAGTACAGCGGCGAGATCGCCAACCGGCTGCGCCGCGTCGGCCGCTACCACCCGTCGCGCACGATCGTCTGCTCGGTCGAGCCCGGGCGCACGACGCTCGACGCGGTCGCGACGATCGCCGCGCCGTCGGAGGTGGGCGACGGGCAGATCGGCCTCTTGCGCGAGACGATCGTCGTCGAGTGCGGCGAGCGCCACCTTCCGCATCTGGACCGGATCGTCGACCCGCTCGTCGTCACCGACCTGCTCACCTGCGTCTGGGCGCCGCACGGCCACAACGAGGCGGTCGACTCGCTGCTAGATCTCGCGCAGATCGTGCTGCTCGACAGCGTCGACGATCCCGAGCCCGCCGACGCGCTACGCCGCGGCCGCGACCTGTCGGAGAAGGTCTACGTGGTCGACCTCGCCTGGCTGCGGTCGACGCCGTGGCGCGAGCGCATCGCCGCGACGTTCGATCCGGATCCGCTGCGGCCCGAGCTGCGCACGATCTCCTCGGTGACGATCCGCCACCACCCCGACTCGGCGGCCGCGGCGCTGCTGCTGATTGGCTGGCTGGCATCGCGTCTGGACTGGCAGACCACGCCGCTGATGGCCCACCGTGGGCTCGTGCTCGAAGGCTCGGCCCACGCCCGCCGCCAGGACATCAAGATCCGACTGGAGCCCGACCCGACGCTGCAGGTCCGCGGCCTCGCGGGTCTGACACTCGAGACCGCCTCGGGCCGCTCCTACTCCCTGGACCGCGGCCCCGGCGGCCTGCGCGCCCGCTACCACCACAAGCGCGGCACCGAACGCTCGTGGACGATCCTCGGCGCATCCCGCGGCGAGTCCGGCATCCTCGGCGAGGGCATCCGCCAGGCCTTGCTGCGCGACCCGACCTACACGCCGGCGCTCAAGGCGGCGGCGACGCTGCTGCCTTAGCCAGCGGCGCGCCGGGCGCGCTCAAGGTCGACGATGTCCAAGCGATCTTGCGGCCGGTCGGCGGCGGACTTCATCGCCACGAGATCATCGATGCCCGCGAACACGAGATGCCCCACGTCGGGCAGCTCTTCGGTCACGGCCCGGGAGCGCAGCTCGCGGTAACTGCGGACGCCCGCGACATCCTGCATCACGTCCAATCGCCCGAAGCGCGTTCGCAGGACCCAGTTGCCGCCCAGGGCAAGCCCCGCCTCATCGAGCACGATGCCGATCTCGACAGGATCGAAGTCGTCAGCCAGCAGCGGTTCCGCTTCGAGCGACCGCAACGCCTCGACCAACCGCGACAGGTTGGCCGGCTCCGGATCAGGAACGATGTCAATGTCCTTGGTCGCGCGGACGATCCCGTGGGCCGCGAGCGAGAAACCGCCGATGATCACGAACTCCACGCCGCCGCCGACCAGCGCCTGCAACAACGGCTCGGGGCGTAAGCGCGCAACGGGAAACCTCGCCTCCGCGTCGCTCATCGCGCCCGGCTCGCAACGTGCGTGAGCGTCTCGCTGAGCGCAAACGCCTCCTGCACCCGCTCAGCCCGCGTCAGCGCCAGCGCCTCACGCAGCTCGGCATCGCTCAGATTGCCGCCCTCGGCGGAGGCCGCACCAAGCTCAAGCTGCTCCCCCATGACCTGCAGCAACCGTTCGAGGGTCCGTATCGACGGCGAGATCTCGTCACGCTCGATCCGCCCGATCTGCCGCGGCGTGGTGGACGCCCTGCGTGCCAGAGCACTCTGCGACAGACCGTGCCGTTCCCGCGCAGCTCGGAGGAGCTCTCCCACGCTCATCCCGTAAGCCTAGGTCACATCTGACCTAGATGCAACCCTTCAGTCCTCCAGCACCACGATCGGCAGCCGCCGCTCCGTGAAGCCCGCGTAGTGCTCGGACGGCGGGTAGATGTCCACGAACGCCGCGAAGAGGCGGTCGTACTCCTCGCCCTTGGCCTCGCGCCAACGCAGCCGCCGACGACGGCCGCGGATGAGGATCTCCACCGTCTCGGCCGCGCGCAGGTTCAGCCACCAGGCGGGCGTGCGGTCGTTGCCGGCGTTGGCGGCCAGCAGGACGATGCGGTCGTCGTCCTTCACGTACAACAACGGCGTTTGCCGGACCTTGCCCGACTTGCGCCCAATCGTCACCAGGACGAGCACGGGCGCCCCGAGCCACTTCGCACCGATCAGGCCGCGGGTGTGGCGCAGCGTCCCCGCATGGATCCGGCCCCAGGCGCGGCCGATGGGACCTGACCGCGCGGCGTAGTGGGAGAAGAGGGCGATCCAGCGCTGCATGGAGGCCACCGTACTGACAGGACTCGTCCAGCACGGACACGGAACCGACGGGACCGTCAAGTAGGTTCCCTGCGCAATGCGCCAGATCGTCGGCGATGTGCCCCTGGGCGGCAGCCCCTTCCCGCCCATCGCGGAGTACGCCTTCCTCTCCGATTGCGAGACGACCGCGCTGGTCGCGCCCAGCGGCGCGATCGAGTGGATGTGCCTCCCGCGCATGGACGGGCCGTCGGTCTTCGGCGCGATCCTCGACCGCGACGCGGGCAGCTTCCGCCTCTCCCCCGTCGACCAGACGGTGCCCGCCGGCCGACGCTACGTGCCGGGCACGATGATCGTCGAGACCACCTGGGGCACGCGCACCGGCTGGGTCATCGTCCGCGACGTGCTGCTGATCGGCCCGTGGCACCACGAGGACGACCGCTCCCAGTCGCATCGCCGCAGCCCGACCGACAACGACGCCGACCACGTCCTGCTGCGCACGCTGCGCTGCGTCAACGGGTCGGTCGAGATGAACCTCGAGTGCTCGCCGGTCTTCGACTACGGCGCGACGCATCCCACGTGGGAGTACACCGCCGACGGCTATCACCGCGCGAAGGCGACGGCCCCCGGCAACAGCCTCGAGCTGCACCTGACCACCGACCTGCGCCTCGGCTTCGAGGGCCACCGCGCCCGCGCCCGCACGACGATGCGCGACGGCGACACGGCCTACGTCGCGCTGTCGTGGTCGACCCACGGCGCGCCGCAGTCCTACGACGAGGCCTACAGCCACCTCGTGCGCACCGCCGACTTCTGGCACGAGTGGCTCGCCCACGGCGACTTCCCCGACCATCCGTGGCGCGGCTATCTCCAGCGCAGCGCGCTCACCCTGAAAGGGCTCTCCTACGCGCCGACCGGCGCGATCGTCGCGGCGTCGACCACCTCACTGCCCGAGACGCCCGGCGGCGAGCGCAACTGGGACTACCGCTACTCCTGGATCCGCGACTCGACCTTCGCGCTCTGGGGCCTCTACACGCTCGGCTTCGACTGGGAGGCCAACGACTTCTTCTACTTCATCGCCGACGTCGCCGGCGAAGGCGCGACCGGCGACCTGCAGATCATGTACGGGATCGGCGGCGAGAAGGAGCTGACCGAGCGCACGCTCGACCACCTCGACGGCTACGAGGGCGCCAAGCCGGTGCGGATCGGCAACGGCGCGTTCGACCAGCAGCAGCACGACGTCTGGGGCGCGATCCTCGACTCGATCTACCTCCACACCAAGTCGCGCGACGCGCTGCCCGAGACCGTCTGGCCGCTGCTCTGCCGCCTGGTCGAGGCGGCCATCGAGAACTGGCGGCTGCCCGACCGCGGCATCTGGGAGGTCCGCGGCGAGCCTCAGCACTTCGTCTCCTCCAAGGTGATGTGCTGGGTCGCCTGCGACCGCGGCGCGCGGCTGGCACGGCTGCGCGAGGACCACGAGCGCGCGGCCCGCTGGCAGGCCGCGGCCGACGAGATCCGCGCCGAGGTCATCGACCGCGGCACCGACGAGCGCGGCGTGTTCGTCCAGCACTACGACACCGACGCGCTGGACGCCTCGTGCCTGCTGATGCCGCTCGTGCGCTTCCTGGCCGCCGACGACCCGCGCATCGTCGCGACCGTCAACGCGATCGCCGACGAGCTGACCGAGGACGGGCTGGTGCTGCGCTACCGCGTCGAGGAGACCGACGACGGCCTCAGCGGCGAGGAAGGCTCGTTCACGATCTGCTCGTTCTGGCTGGTCAGCGCGCTGGCCGAGATCGGAGAAACGCGGAGAGCCCGCGAGCTGTGCGAGAAGCTGTTGAGCTATGCGTCGCCCCTGCTGCTGTACGCCGAGGAGATCGACCCGCGCTCGGGCCGCCATCTCGGCAACTTCCCGCAGGCCTTCACCCACCTTGCGCTCATCAACGCCGTCATGCACGTGATCCGCGCCGACCAGGAGCTCGCCACCGCCCAGCACCCGCTGGATGCGGGCGCCTAGGAAGGAGTCTCCATGCCCGTCCAACTCGTCCGCACGCCCGACGCTGAGAGCCTCGCCCGCCATGCCGCAAGGGATCTCGTCGCCGCGATCCAGGATGCGCGCGAGGCGCGCGGCGTCGCCCACGTCTGCCTGGCCGGCGGCACGTCGCCGATGCGCTGCTACGAACTGCTCGACGGCCAGCTCGACGACTGGAGCGCGGTGCACCTCTGGTACGGCGACGAGCGCTGCGTGCCCTTCGACGACCCGGAGTCCAACCACGGCCAGGTCAAAGAGCGCCTGCGGGCGCGTGGCGCGGTCTGGCATCCGATGCCCGCGACGCTCGGACCGTCGGAGGGAGCGATCGACTACAGCCGCGCGCTCGGCGAGACCGTCCTGGACATCACCCACCTCGGCATGGGCCCCGACGGCCACACCGCCTCGCTCTTTCCCAACCACCCGCTGCTGGGCGCCCACGGCGTCGCGGCCGGGATCAGCGACTCACCCAAGCCGCCACCGCAGCGCATCACGCTGACGCTGCCCAAGCTCAACGCGTCGCGCCGGATCGTGTTGATGGTCACCGGTGAGGGCAAGTCGGAGGCCTTAGCGCGCGTCATGGCCGGCCCCGACCGCACCTACCCAGCGTCGCTGCTGGACCGCGCCAAGTTGTTGGTGATGGCCGACAACGCCGCGCTGCCGGCCTAGGCCGATGGCCTCCGAGATCTGGCTGATCCGCCACGCCGAGACCGCCTGGTCGAAGGCCGGGCTGCACACGGGCCGCACCGACATCCCGCTGACCGACGAGGGCCGCGCGCACGCGGCAACGCTGCGTCAGCGGCTCGGGGACACGAGGTTTGCCGCGGTCTTCGTCAGCCCACTGCAACGAGCGCGCGAGACCGCCGCGCTGGCCGGCCTCGGCGATGCGGCGCATCCTCGTGACGAGCTGCTCGAGTACGACTACGGCGACTACGAGGGCATCACCACCGACGAGATCCGCCAAGCGCGGCCGGGGTGGTACCTGTGGCGCGACGGGGTGCCCGGCGGCGAGCAGCCCGACGACGTCGGCGCCCGCGCCGACCGCATCATCGCCGAGGCGCTGGCGGTCGACGGCGACGTGGCGCTGGTCGCCCACGGCCACGTTCTGCGCGTCATCGGCGCGCGCTGGACCGAGCAGCCGGCGAGCTTTGCCGGACGGCTCGCGCTAGGAACCGGTGCGTTGTGTCGCCTGAGCTTCGAGCGCGAGGTCCGCACCATCCGCGCCTGGAACGTCTGAGCGCCGCCTGAAACACGCGCTGGACGTCCGTATGAGGGCCGATGTCCGCATCTGGACACTGTGCCGCGCTCATGCCCGCCGTCCACGCCAAGAAGCGCAAGCCGGTCAAAAAGAAGCACAAGGCCGCCCCCAAGCGCACCTGCAAAACCGTCACCAAGAAGGTGCACGGCAAGAAGAAGCGTGTGAAGGTCTGCACGTCGGTCAAAAAGAAGAAGGTGGTGCGCAAGCCCGCGCACACCCCGATCGGCTACAAGCCCACCGCGCCCGCCTTCCCGCCGTCGACGCCGATCGATCCCGGCGCCGGCCCCTCCCCCAACCCGCCGGCCGACCCCGCGGGTTCGTGGACCCCGCCGCCCCCGGTCCCCATGTCGGCTCGCCAGGCCGAGCGCCTGCTGTGGCGCGCGGGCTTCGGCCCCAAGCCCGGCGACGTCGCCCGCTTCGCGGCGATGGGCCTGGACGCGGCGATCGCCGAGTTGGTGCATCCGGTCGGGGAGGCGACGCTCGTCGGCCCCGCGCCCAACGACGGCGACGGCGGCGCGCTGCAGCCCTACGACCTCTACGGCCACGATCACCTCTGGTGGCTGGACCGCATGGTCCGCAGCGACCAGCCGCTGGTCGAGCGCATGGCGCTGGTCTGGCACGACTGGTTTGCCTGCAACCGCGACAAGGTGCAGATCGACCTGTTGCTGGGTCAGAACGCGCTCTTTCGCCGTTCGGCGCTGGGCTCGTTCGCCAACCTGCTGCGCGACGTGACGGTCGACCCGGGGATGTTGACCTTCCTCGACGGCATCGACAACCGCAAGGGCTCGCCGAACGAGAACTTCGCTCGTGAGGTCATGGAGCTCTTCACGCTCGGCGCCGATCGCGGCGCCTACACCGAGACCGACATCCGCCAGGCCGCCAAGGCGCTGACCGGCTGGCGCGCCGACTACGTCGACGGCGTCGGCCTGACGAACTTCCGCTTCGACCCGACCCAGCACGACAACACCACCAAGTCGATCTTCGGCAACTCGGGGAACTTCTCGTGGCAGGACGTCTGCAACCTCTGCCTGCAGAACCCGCTGCATCCGTCGTTCTTCGTGACCAAGTTGTGGTCCTACTTCGTGCCGGTGGCGCCCGACGGGCCAACGCAGGCCACGCTGCAGGCGGCCTACGTCAACTCCGGCTACCAGGTCACACCCGTGCTGGAGCTGATCTTCCGCCACCCCGTCTTCCTCGACGGGCCGGCGATGGTCAAGCCGCCGGTGGTCGCCAACGCCGGACTGCTGCGCGCGCTCGGTCGCCCGATCGACACCGATGAGTGGGCCTACCTCAGCGGTGAGACCGGCCAGACGCTCTTCGAGCCGCCGAACGTCAGCGGCTGGGACGACACGCGCTGGATGGACACCTCGACCTGGCGCGGGCGCTGGCACGTGACCGGCGTCGCGCTGGCCCCGACGCAGGTCAAGACCTCGGCGCCGAGCACCTACTCCGACACCGAGGACGGCGCGGCGGCGGTCGCCGCCGCCCTGGCCGCCGTCGGCAACCCGGCGCTGAGCGCCGAGACCGCGACCAAGGTTCAGGCCTTCGCCGACACCGTCCTGCCGGCCACGATGAACGCCACCCAGAAGCGCACCTACCGGGCGATGCGCCAGAACGCGCTGCGCCTGCTGATCCTGACCTCCGCCGACGCCCAGACCTGCTGAGACGACTCCCATGGCTCCCCGCAACTGCTGCAACGAGTTCACCCGCGCGCGCTTCCTGCAGCGCTCGGCCGCCAGCGCCGGCGCCGGCCTGCCGGCGATCGAGGCGGGCATGCCCGCGCCCGCGGGCACGGGGCTGAACCGGCGCACGTTCCTGTCGCGCACGCTCGGTGGCGCGCTGGCCGTCTACGGCGGCTCGAAGCTCGGCGTCGACGCCTTCGAGGCCGGCATCGCCAACGCGGCGGGCGACCCAAGCCGCGTGCTCGTCTCGGTCTTCCTGGGCGGCGGGATGGACGGGCTGAGCGTGCTGGCCCCGGTCGGCGACGCGCAGTACGCGACGCTGCGCCCGACGCTGAAGACCGACCCCGACGCGACGCGCACGTTCGCCGAGGACCCCAACCTGCAGTGGACGGCCGCGGCGGACTCGCTGCGCACGCTGCACGGCGAGGGCAAGGTCACCGTGATGCCGGCGATCGGCTACGACCACCCCAACCAGTCGCACTTCACCAGCCGCCACTTCTGGGAGGTCGGCGAGTTGAGCGTCGACGGCAACTTCGGCTGGCTCGGCCGCTTCCTCGACCAGCACGGCGCGCCCGACAACCCGCTGCAGGGCCTGTCGATGAACTCGTATCTGTCGCCCGGCCTGGCCGCGGCGCAGGTGCCGGTCGCCGCGGTCTACCGGCCTGATCAGTTCGGCCTCTACGTGCCGGGCGTCGGCAACCCGGTGCTCGGGCCGATGTACCAGACGATCGGCGGGCTCGGGGCGCTGCCGACCGGCGATCAGGCAGTGGGCCAGGCGCGGCTGGTGGCGACCGAGGTCGACTCGATCCGCACCTCGCTGCTGCCCTACCAGGGCAACGCCGTGCCGCACGCGACCAGCTACGGCACCGACGACTTCGGACGCAAGTTGGAGGTCTTGGCCTCGATGCTCGCGGCCAACGTGCCGGTCCGCGCGGTCGCCGTCGACGCGCCCGGCGCATGGGACTCGCACTCCGACCAGGCCAACACGATCGGCCGTGACGTTCAGAACGCCTTCGACACGCTGCTGGCCTTCCAGCGCGACCTCGAAGCGCGCGGCATCGCCGACCGCGTTCTGGTCCACGTGTGGACCGAGTTCGGCCGCCGCCCGCAGGAGAACGCCGGCGGCACCGACCACGGCGCGGCCGGTGCCTCGTTCCTCATCGGCACCAAGGTCGCAGGCCAGATGGTCGGAGAGTTCCCCGGCCTGACGTCGCTGGACCAGCAGAGCAACCTGATGGTGACCAGCGACTTCCGCGGCGTCTATTGCTCGCTGCTGGAGCAGTGGTACGGCGTCGACTCAGCACCGATCATCCCGGGCGCGGCTGGCTTCTCGCGGCCGACGCTGGTCGCGGCGTAGCGCGCCGCCGCGGGCGGGACTACCGCTCGCAGGCGATGCCGTCGTGGTCGGCGTCGAGGCGGTAGTGGTCGTTGCCGACCGACCGGAACGGCCCTGACACGTAGTACGGCCCGTTGCCACTGCCGCCCGCGCAGTCGTAGTCGCTGACGTTGGGCTTCAGGCAGCGGCCCTTGTAGTTGTGGTCGCACTTCTGCTTGGCGGCGACGGTGCCATGCGCGACGGGCGCCGACAGGCCGGCGACGGCGCAGATGGACAGGGCGACGATGGTGCGACGGATGGACACGGCGGTGACCCTAAAGCGTCGTTCACCACCTCGCCCCCCTGATCGTCCAGCTTCCGGCAAGTGGTACGCCCATGCCCCGGTGGGCCGACCGCCGTCGCAAAGTCGTTGCGGGGTCTGGCCCTTAGTTGTGCGGCTGCGACCATGTGCTCGTGAGCCGCCGCGACCTCCTCCACGTCCTCACCGCGCTGGCCGAGCTGGCCGGCGGCGAAGCCGGCGTCCCCGTGACCATCGCGGCGCTCGACGAGGCCATCGGCCGCGGCCGCGCCGACATGCGCACACCGCTCAACCTCACCTCGCTGGCCGCCGACGGCCTGGCAGAGCCGACCGACGACGGCACCTGGTTCCTGACCGAGGCCGGCGCCCAGCGCCACCGCGAAGACGAGGACTACGCGGGGCGCTGAGTATTTGCAAGGCTTCGTCGGCATGGCCGACGACGACCTCCAGTGGCTCCTCAAGGAGATCCATGCCGCCAGAGCGGCGTTGCCGGCCGAGCACCGTGAACTGCTCGATCAGCTCGGCGTGCAAGAGGTCGCCATCGATGACTGGCCCGACGGGGTCATCAACCTGTACGCGACGCTGCGCGAGCCGACGCCGACGCGGCAAGAACTGGATGGAGCCGCAGGCACGTGGCTCAACGGCCTGCGGACGGTGGCCTTCAACGCACCGGCGGTGCTCCACGTGGCGCGGGACCTCGACGAACCCTCGCGCCGCACTATCGTCGCGCGCATCGCCTGGCACGAGTACGGACACGCTCTGAGCCTCACGCGGGCGACGCGCGAGCATCGCGAGCGCGGACCGGAGCTCTTGACGCTGCTCTCCGAGGGCCTACGACAGACCATCGACTACCCGGGTCGCTATCGGGCCAGCCAGGTGTTCGATGAGATCGTGGCGACCATCTACTCGGTGATCGTCGGACGTGTCCGCACCGACGGCTACTTTCGACCTGCGTATCTTCATCCAGCCGTCTTCGCCGCGTTCCAGGAGGTGATTCCGTGGCCCCAGACCCAGTGAACCAGCGCGATGTCACCGTCTTTCCGATCAGCAAGATCGTGCCGCTCCTTCGTGCGATCGCCGACCCCACCGGCAGCGGCGACCTCTCGCCTCAGGACAGAGCGATGATCGAGCAGGTCGAAGCGAACCTCGCGCGAAGCGACGAAGTCGAGCATCGCGCTTAACCGGCAATGGCGCCGCTGGCAGCGGCGCCATTGCCGTTGGTAACTCGATCCTGCGGCTAACTCACGCCGGGATGAGCTCGCGGTCCTTGTCGTGCTCGGCCTCGGACTCCTCGGCCGATGCCGGCGCGGCGACCGCGACGGACTGCTCATGGCCCAGCGATGGCAGCCACTCCAGCCAGCGCGGCAGGTACCAGTTCCAGTCGCCCAGGAGCTTCATGGTGGCGGGCAGCAGCACGGCGCGTACGAGCGTCGCGTCGACGAGGATGGCGGTTGCCAGCCCTACGCCCATCATCTTGAAGTCCAGGTAGCTCAGGGTCGCGAAGATCCCGAACACCGCGACCATCACGACCGCCGCGCTGGTGACCGTGCCGGCCGTCGTCTTGATGCCGTGCGCGACCGCGTCCTCGGTCTTCATGCCGCGATCGAACGCCTCGCGGACCCGGCTGAGGATGAACACGTGGTAGTCCATCGACAACCCGAAGAGGATCACGAACAGGAACATCGGCAGCCAGCTGGTGACCGAGCCGGTGGACTGGAAGCCCAGCAGCTTCTCGCCGTGGCCGTCCTGGAAGACCCACGTCAGCACGCCGTAGGCGGCGCCGACCGACAGCAGGTTCAACACGATGGCCTTGACCGGGATCACGATCGAGCGGAACGTCATCATCAACAGCAGGAACGCGAGGCTCAGCACGAAGCCGAAGACGATCGGCCAGCGGGACTTCATGAGGTCGTTGAAGTCCTTGGAGCCGGCGGTCATGCCCGTTACGTAGGCCTTGGTCCCGGCCGCATCGGCGAACTTCGGCACGACCTCGCCGCGCAGCGTCGCCAGCGCATCGTTGGACGCCTTGTCGGTGCCCGTGCCCAGGATCGGCAGGCTGATCTGCATGACGGTCTTATCAGCCGAGACCGTCACATCGACGGGCTCCTTGACCTGGCCGGTCGCGATCGCGTCCTTCTCGAGCTGCTTGACCGCAGCCGTGATCTTCGGCGACGTGACGTCCTTGGCCTTGATGACAACCTCGGCGGGGATCTCGCCGCCGGGGAACGCGGCCTGCATCTTGTCGTAGACCTTCATGATCGGCAGCGAGCGCGGGATCGCCTCGGTGCCGCTGTCGGCGGTGTGCATGTGCAGCACCGGCGAGGCCATCACCAGCAGCAGCGCGCTCGCCGAGATGACCGCGACGACGGGATGGCGCAGCACACGGTCGAGCACGAAGTTCCACGCGCGCCCGCCGCTGTCGATGTCGCGCATGCGGGCGGCGCTCATGCGCTTGCCCAGGAACGGGATGCGGCCCCGCTCCATCCACTTGCCCGAGCCCGACAACAGCGCCGGGATCACGGTGACCGAGCCGATCATCGCGACGAAGACCACCAACATGGCGCCGATACCCAACGCGGTGAACGTGGAGTCGCCGGCCAGCAGCATGCCGGCCATCGCGACGATGACCGTCACGCCAGAGATCAGGACGGCACGGCCCGACGTCGCGGCGGCGATCGCCACGGCGTCCTTGGCCGAATGGCCGCGGGCTTTCTCCTCGCGCTCACGGCGCAAGTAGAAGAGCGAGTAGTCGACGCCGACCGCCAACCCCACCAACAACACCACTTCGTTGATGAAGTCGTTGAGCGACACCAGGTGGCTGATCGGGCCGAGCAGGCCGATCGTCCCGACCACCGCGGTGACGCCGAGCAGCAGCGGCACACCGGCGGCGACGAGCGCACCGAAGGTCAGCACCAAGATGATCAGCGTGACCGGGATCGACAGCATGCCGGCCTGCTGGAAGTCGTCGCCGAAGGCCTTGTTGAGGGCCTTGTCGGCGCTGGCGTCACCGAATTGGCCGACGAACATCGACGGATGCTTGTCACCGGCGGCCTTGACGGCGTTCTCGACGGCGTCAACGCGCTTCTCAGCGAGATCGCTGTCGCCGTTGAGGTCGAACGTCACGAGCGCCGAGCGACCATCAGCAGAAATCTGACCGGTGTTGCCGGCGCCGTACGGCGACTTGACGTGGACGACGCCCGGCTGACCCGAGACGCCCTTGACGACGTCATCGACGGTGGCGCGGAAGGCAGGATCGCGAGCGGTCGTGCCGCTCTTGGCCGGTGCCTGGACCAGGACGGTCTCACCAGCACGATCGGGATAAGCGTTGTCGACGATGCGATCGGCCGTGGCCGAGTCGCCATGGCCGCTGTTGTCGTCAGCGGGGGTGACGGTGCCGACGGCGCTGCCGATAAAGAGCGCGAGCGCGACGAAGACGAGCCAACCGGCGATCGCCTTGCCGCGGTTGCGGGTGCTCCAGCGGCCGATGCGCGCGGCCAGCGAGGGGGAGTACTGCGCGTTGGTGGAAGGAGAGGAGGTCATGGCCGGGAGCATCGCCGCAGCCGCCCCGCCGCACCATGCGGGGGCCCGGCGTCTGCGACGGGGGGAAACCCCACCCCCACCCTTAGGGGTCTGTCAGGGCTGGACCGTTGGGCAGGTCTTCGTGCAGGAACTCGGCGCCCGCGCCGATACTGTGGGCGGTCGACCAATCACCTGCGGTCCTGTCCCCCGCGGCCGATCACCCAGAGAACCAGCTCATGGATCCGCACATCGACCTCGCCACCGCGCCCGTCACGCCGGACACCGACGACTCCCCGCCGCGCGCCGGCGCGATGGACCCCGGCTTCGTCGAGGTCCGGGACACCACCCCGTTCGTCGAGCGCACCCCGGTGCGCTCCGCCTTCCCGCCGATCGCCGACTACGGCTACCTCAGCGACTGCCACACCGGCGCGCTCGTGGCACCCGACGGCACGATCGAGTGGCTCTGCCCGCCGCGCTTTGACTCCCCCAGCGTCTTCGGCGCGATCCTTGATCGCTCCGCCGGCGGCTTCCGCCTCGGGCCGTCGGCGATGGGCGTCCCCGCCGGCCGCCGCTACGAGCCCGGCACGATGATCCTCGAGACCACGTGGATGACGCCGACGGGCTGGGTCGTCGTCCGCGACGCGCTCGTCATCGGCCCGTGGCGCGAGCGCACCCAGGGCTCGACGACGGCGCACACCCGCCCGCCGGCCGACTACGAGGCCCATCACGTCCTCGTCCGCACGATCACCTGCATCCACGGCAACGCCCAGATCGAGTTGCTCTGCGAGCCGATGTTCGACTACGGCCGCGTGCCCGCGACGTGGTCGACTGTCCCGAACGACTCCTACGCCTTCGACGCCACCGACGGCGGCCCCACGCTGCGGCTGATGTCGGACCTCAACCTGGGGATCGAGGGCGGCCTGGCCCGCGCGCGCCATCGCATCGAGAAGGGCGAGACGCGCTTCTGCGCGCTCTCCTGGTCGCGCCTACTCGACGGGCCGCGCACCGCCGACGAAGCCACCGCCGCGCTGACCGCGACCAGCGAGTACTGGCGCGGCTGGCTGGCCGACGCCGACTTCCCCGACCACCGCTGGCGCAACCACCTTGAGCGCAGCGCGCTGACGCTCAAGGGCCTGACCTACGCGCCGACCGGCGCGCTGGTCGCCGCGCCGACCACCTCGCTGCCCGAGACGCCCGGCGGCGAGCGCAACTGGGACTACCGCTTCACCTGGATGCGCGACGCGACCTTCACGCTCAGCGGCCTGCACTCCCTCGGGCTGAACTGGGAGGCCGACGACTTCATCCAGTTCGTCGCCGACCTCGGCCGCAACGAGGACGGCGCGCTGCAGATCATGTACGGGATCGGCGGCGAGCGCGAGCTCGAGGAGCAGACCCTCGACCACCTCACCGGCTACGAAGGCGCCCAGCCCGTCCGGATCGGCAACGACGCCTACCGTCAGCGCCAGAACGATGTCTTCGGCGCCGTCCTGGACTCCTTCTGGCTGCACGCCAAGGAGTACGGGCACAACTCGGCGCGTCTGTGGCCCGTCATCCACGACCAGGTCGAGCAGGCGATCGCCTCCTGGCGCCTGCCCGACCAGGGCATCTGGGAGTCGCGCGGCGACCCCCAGCACTACGTCTCGAGCAAGTTGATGTGCTGGGTCGCGCTCGACCGCGGCGCACGTCTCGCCGCACGCCGCGGCAAGAACGAGATCGCCGATCGCTGGCGCCTGGTCGCCAACGAGATCCATGCCGAGATCATGGAGCGCGGCATCGACGAGAACGGCCGCTTCACGCAGTACTACGGCTCCAAGAACCTCGACGCCTCGCTGCTGCTGATCCCACTCGTGCGCTTCCTGCCCCACGACGACGTGCGCGTGCGCAACACCGTCATGGCGATCGCCGACGAGCTCACCGAGAACGGCCTCGTCCTGCGCTACCGCACCGACGAGACCGACGACGGCCTCAGCGGTGAGGAGGGCACGTTCCTCATCTGCTCCTTCTGGCTGGTCAGCGCGCTGATCGAGATCGGCGAGCGCAAGCAGGGCCACCAGCTCTGCGAGCGCCTCCTATCGCTGGCCTCCTCGCTCGACCTCTACGCCGAGGAGCTCGAGGCCTCCACCGGCCGCCACCTCGGCAACTTCCCCCAGGCGTTCACGCACCTGGCGCTCATCAACGCGGTGATGCACGTCATCCGCGACGAGCGGCAGAACCCCGTGGGCTAACACCGCAAGGCAGCGCACGCGCGCCGGAACCTGGTCGAAGGACCGAAGCCGACGTTGTAACGTCTGCCCGGTCGGGCATGACGGACCAAGCCATGACGGTCACCCACACCGCCAACGTGGTCGAAGATCTCGCCGCCGTGCGCCAGCGCACGCTGGCGCTGGTCTCGCACCTCGCCACCGAGGACCTCGAGCGCCAGATCGCGCCGATCATGAGCCCGCTGGTCTGGGACCTCGGTCACATCGCGGCCTACGAGGACCTCTGGCTGGCCCATCGTCACGCGGGCATGGAGCTGCTGCGCCCCGACCTCGCGGCGCTCTACGACGCCTTCGAGACGCCGCGCGCCGTGCGCGGCGACCTGGAGATCCTCGGCTACGACGACGCGCTGGGCTACCTCGCCGAGGTGCGGGCTCGCACCCTTGCCGCGCTGGAGATCACCGGTCCGGATCCGGTCCTGCACGAGATGGTCCTCCAGCACGAGCTCCAGCACACCGAGACGATGCGCCAGGCGATGGCCATCGCCGGCCTGCTGGCGCCCGGTGAGCCGAGGCTGCCCGCGCTGACCTCGCCCGAGGGCTGGCTGCACGTCGGCGCCGGCACACACGCGCTCGGCGCGCGCGACGATGTCTTTGCCTACGACAACGAGCGGCCACGCCACGCCGTGTCCGTCGAGGGCTTCGCGATCGCGCGGCGGCCGGTCACCAACGCCACGTGGCTGCACTTCGCCGAGGGCGGCGGCTACGTGCGCCGGGAGTGGTGGTCGTCAGAGGGCTGGGCGTGGAAGGAGGAGTACGACATCACGCACCACGCCTCCGTGGCGGCCGGAGATCCTGACGCTCCGGCCTGCCACATCTCGTACTTCGAGGCAGAGGCCTTGGCCCGGTGGTGCGGAGCACGGCTCCCCACCGAGGCCGAGTGGGAGAAAGCTTCAGCCCGCCTCGACGGCGTCGGACACGTGTGGGAGTGGACCGCCTCGACCTTCGGCGGCTACCCCGGCTTCGAAGCCTTCCCGTACCGCGAGTACTCCGAAGTCTTCTTCGGTGACCGGTACCACGTTCTGCGCGGCGGATCCTGGGCGACGCATCCCCGCGTCGCGACCGCCACGTTCCGCAATTGGGACCTCCCCGAGCGACGGCAGATCTTTGCCGGTGTGCGGCTGGCCCGCGACCTCGGAGACCCATCCTGATGGACTCGATCACCGCAGCGACCTGCACCGCCGAGCAGCGCATCGTCGTCGAGTCGTTCCTCGGCGGCGGCGACCACCGCACGCTGGCCGACGACGTGCTGGACGGGCTCACGCGCCCATTCAAGGAGCTGCCGCCCAAGCACTTCTACGACGCGGTCGGCGCCGAGCTGTTTGACCAGATCTGCGAGCTGCCCGAGTACTACCCAACGCGCTGCGAGCGAGAGATCCTCGAGCAGCGCTCGGCCGAGATCGTGGCGCGCACGGGCGCGGCCGAGCTGGTCGAGCTCGGCTCCGGCACCGCCGCCAAGACGCGCCTGCTGCTGGCCGCGATGCACGAGGCCGGCACGCTGGACCGCTACGTGCCGATCGACGTCACCGAGTCGATGGTGCGCGCCAGCGCGCAGCGGCTGGTGGAGGAGTTCGACGGGCTGCGCGTGCACGGCATCGTCGGCGACTTCGAGCGCCACCTCGAGCACGTCCCAGAGCCCGTCGACGGCCAGCCCCGCATCGTCGCCTTCCTCGGCGGGACGATCGGCAACTTCACGCCCGGCAGCCGGCGACGCTACCTGCGCACGCTCTCGCAGCTGCTCGGCCCCGACGACTTCCTGCTCTTCGGCACCGACCTCGTCAAGGACCCCGCGATCATCGAGGCGGCTTACGACGACTCCGCCGGCGTCACCGCCGCGTTCAACCGCAACGTCTTGACGGTGCTCAACCGTGAGCTCGACGCCAACTTCGAGCCCGACGCCTACGACCACGTCGCGTTCTTTGACCGCGACCGCGAGTGGATCGAGATGCGCCTACGCGCGCGGCGCCCCCAGCGCATCCTGGTCGGCAAGCTCGGGCTGCGGCTGACCTTCGCCGCCGGTGAGGAGCTGCGCACCGAGATCAGCGCGAAGTTCACGCCCGAGCGCATCCGTGGCGACCTCGCCGCCGCCGGGATGGAGCTCGTGGAGAGCCTCACCGATCAAGCTGGACTCTTCGCGCTGAACC
The DNA here is from genome assembly GCA_963836485.1 of uncultured Conexibacteraceae bacterium. Taxonomy (GTDB): domain Bacteria; phylum Actinomycetota; class Thermoleophilia; order Solirubrobacterales; family Solirubrobacteraceae; genus Baekduia. The sequence continues at coordinate 79,122 of CAWIJS010000012.1, forward strand.
TCGCACGCGTCCAGGGCTGAACCCTGGCCAGAAGGGGCGGAACCTCCCCTTCCCACACCGAAGCTCCACTTCTAGACTGTTCGCTCCCGGCCAGGCGGCGCCCAGGCACGGATGACCTGCAGATCAGCGCCGCGGCCGGAAGAGAGCGAAACAGAACCTGGATGCAGCGGCTCCTGCAGAGCGTGGAGAGGCTTGCGCGTCTCGCCCAACGCGACGCGGGTCTGCCCGCGGTCCAACGCGCCCTGGGCGAGGAGCTCGTCACGATCCTCGGGGTTGACCAGGCGCACGTCATCGTGCTCGACGCCGGCCATCCGGCGCACGGCATCGTGGTGATGCGCGACGGGGGCTCCAACGAGTACGTCCTGCGCCCCGACGACCTGCCCGACGCGCTGCGCTGGGTCGCCGACGCCGGCCAGGCCGCCACGGTCGCCGACGCCAGCGTCGACGGCGCGCTGCCGCAGCAGTTGGTCAAGGCCTATGGGTTGCGCTCGGCCGCGGTCCTGCCGCTGCAGGCCGGCGACACCGTGCGCGCCGTGGTCCTGCTCGGCTCGCGCGAGCCGCGGACGTGGGAGGCCGGCGACCTGCACACCGCCAGCGCGTTGTCAGACCTGGCCGGCACGGCGATCGCCTTGCGCGACGCGCGACTGGCCGCCGCGATCGACCCGCTGACCGGCTGTCTGAACCACGGCGCGATGCGCGAGCGCCTGTCGGAGGAGATCGCACGCGCCCGCCGCCAGAACACGCCGCTGGCGGTGACGATCCTCGACCTCGACGACTTCAAGCGCGTCAACGACACCTACGGCCACCCGACCGGCGACGTCCTGCTGCGCCACGTGGCCGAGGCGCTACGCGCCGAGTACCGCAGCTTCGACCAGGTCGCACGCTACGGGGGCGACGAGTTCGTCGTGATCCTCCCCAACGTCCGCGGCCCCCGCGCCGACATCGCCGCCGCACGCGCCCTGCGCGTCCTGCGCGAGATCCACATCACCCGCCCCGACGGCGGCCAGGAAGGCATAACCGTGTCCTGCGGCGTCGCCGAGTGGGTCGAGCCCGAGGGCCCGGCCGAGCTGCTCGAGCGCGCCGACAAGGCGCTGCGGGGGTCAAAGGCGGCGGGCAAGGACGGCCTCGTCCGGGCGCCGACGCCGACGAGCTGACGTAAATAGGGTTCCGGCGATGGACATCTCCGGAAGTGGTGCACTGGTCGTCGGCGGGGCCTCGGGTCTTGGTGAGGCGACCACGCGGCGGCTGGCCGAGGCCGGCGCCGTGCTGACGATCGCCGACGTCAACGCCGAGAAGGGCCAGGCGGTGGCCGACGAGCTCGGCGCGACGTTCGTCCAGGTCGACGTGCGCGAGGAGGAGCAGGTGCAGGCGGCGGTCGACCAGGCTGCGGCGGCCGACGGCGGACTGCGGATCGCGATCACCTGCGCCGGCACCGGCTGGGCGCAGAAGATTGCCAACTCCAACGGCCCGCACCCGCTGCAACCCTTCGAGATCATCATTGCCATCAACTTGATCGGCACCTTCAACGTGCTGCGGCTGGCCTCTGCCGCGATGATCGGCAACGAGCCCAACGCCGACGGCGAGCGCGGCGTCCTCATCAACACCGCGTCGGTGGCGGCCTTCGACGGCCAGATCGGCCAGGTCGCCTACTCCGCCTCCAAGGGCGGCGTCGTCGGCATGACGCTGCCGGTCGCCCGCGACCTGGCCCAGTACGGCATTCGCGTCAACACGATCGCTCCCGGCCTGTTCGACACGCAGCTGCTCGCGGCGCTGCCAGAAGAAGCCCGCGAGTCGCTCGGCAAGACGATCCCGTTCCCCCCACGCCTGGGCCGCCCGTCGGAGTACGCGCAGCTCGCCGAGCAGATCGTGGTCAACCCCATGTTGAACGGGGAGACGATCCGGTTGGACGGGGCGATTCGGATGGCGCCACGGTAGGAGGCGACAACGCGCGGGGGCCGGACCCGCCGCGCGCCGACGATCTCACGCCACGCGTGGAACCCGCGATATGAGGCTGTCGGGTAAATCCGTCCGGTCAAGTTAAGAGACTTGGTGGATGGGTCAGCGGTTTATTCGTGGTGATCGTGATCAGGAGCTGTTGCTGCCGCCGAGCTTGCGTGAGTGGCTGCCCGACGGTCATTTGGCGTGGTTTGTGATCGAGACGGTGCAGCGGCTGGATCTGTCGGCGATCACGAGCGCCTACCGCGCCGATGGTCATGGCCGGCCGCCGTATGACCCGGCGATAATGACCGCTCTGTTGATCTATAACTACGCGGTCGGGGTCCGGAGCAGCCGGCAGGTCGAGCGTCGTTTGGTCGAGGACGTCGCTTGCCGGGTGATCGCGGTCAATCTGGTGCCCGATCACTCCACGATCGCCGAGTTCCGTGCCCGTCATCAGGACGCGATCTCGGGCCTGTTCGGGCAGGTGCTGGCGCTCTGTCAACAGGCCGGTATGGGCCGGGTCGGGATGGTCGCAGTCGACTCGACCAAGCTCGCCGGCGATGCCTCGCTGGGCGCTAACCGAGGCCTCAAGGCGCTACGCGAGCTCGCGGGCCGCGCGCTGAAGGAGGCCGCCGAGACCGATGCGACCGAAGACGAGCTCTACGGCCCGGCCCGGGGCGACGAGCTACCGCCTGAGCTCGCTGACCCAGCGACCAGGGCCAAGCGCATCGACGAGCTGCTGGCCGGCCTGGAGGCCCGCGAGCAAGAGATCCTCGACGGCCGTCAGCAAAAGCTTCAGTGTGAGGCCGACAAGATCGCCCGGACCGGCCGCAGGCTTGGGGGTAAACCGCCGTCGCGGGGGCTCTCAGTCGATGACCGCCGCGCGCTGGCCCGGCTGAGGGTCAACCTCACCGATCCCGACTCGGGGATCGTCCGCCACCGCGGGATGCTGCTGCAGGGCTACAACATCCAGACCGCGGTCGCCGATGGGCAGATCATCCTGGCCGCCACCGCGACCAATCAGTCACCCGACAGCCAACAGCTTGCGCCGGCGCTGCACGCCGCGGCCGAGAATCTGAGAGCGATCAACGTCGATCCGTGCTTTGACACCGTGCTGGCCGACACCGGCTACTGGCACGCCCGCCAGATCAGCCAGCTCAAAGACCAAGGCCTCAACGTCCTCGTGGCGCCCAGACCAACCGCCCGCCAGCCCGAGGCCCTCGCGATGATCGCCACGCTAGCCACCGAGCCCGGCAAGCGTGCCTACCGCCGCCGCCAGCAAATCGTCGAGCCCGTCTTCGCTCACGTCAAGCACCACCGCCAGATCACCCGGCTCCTCAGACGCGGCAAACACGCCGTCCAGGCCGAGATCGACCTCATCGCCACCACCCACAACCTCCTCAAGCTCTACCGCAGCCCCCCGGCGACGGCCTAACGGCCGCCGCCGGCCTGCTCAACCCCACCGCCCCAACACCAACCACAGCCACACGAGCTTTACCCGACAGCCTCTATGCACGGCTTCCACGCGATTGACGAGGAGGCTAGGCGAGCTTCACCGTCAATGTCCGCCGCGCCGTCGTGGCCTTGGCGCCGGCGCGGCGCCGGACGGAGACGGTGAGCGTCGCGCGCACGCCGCCGTGCGCGCGACGCAGTGCGCGGGTGCCGGCCTTGGTGAGCTTCAGGCGGATGGGGTGGGTGCCGGCGCGCAGGGTCGCGCTGCCGGTCGCCACCACCGTCTTGCCCAGGCGCAGCGTCGCCTTCGCCGACCCCGAGAGGTTGAGGACCACGGTCGCGGTCGCGTGACCGGAGCGGAAGGTGAGGGCGCGGGCACCGAGGCGGACACGAAGCGCGGTCGTGGCGCCGGAGCTCGGACCCGCGCCCTGCTCGCCACCACCCGACGGGGTGGTCGTCCCGCCGGTGCCGCCCGAGCCGGAGCCCATCGAGGGGCTCCCGGGCTTGGGTGGCGTCGGCGGCGTCGTTGCACCGCCACCCGTTCCGCCGCCGCCGGTCCCACCGCCGCCGGTACCCCCACCCCCGGTGCCGCCACCACCGCCGGTCGTCGGGCCCTGGGCGACAGACACGACATGGGTCGTCGTGGGCGAGGTCTCGTGGCTGTCGTCGACGTAGCGCAGCCCGACGTTGTAACTCCCCACCGAGGTGTAGGTCTTCGACGGCGCGGCGCCCGTGGCCTCGAAGACACCGTCGCCGTTGAGATCCCACTCGTAGCGCACGACCGTGCCATCCGGATCGGTGAACGGACCCGGCGTGAACGTCACGGCCTGCCCCGTCTTCGGGCTCGTCGGCGCCCAACTGAAGTCGGGCGTCGCGAACGCGTTGCCCGCGATGTGCACGCTGCCCACCATCGTCGTCGTGTGGATCGCGCAGTGGAACGAGTAGGTCCCCGGGTGGGTGAATGTGTAGGTGTTGGTCGTGCCACTGGACTGCGTGGGGAAATCACCGTTGGTCCAGACCAGCGGATGGCTCGCAAACGCGCCGCTGAACGTGACGGTGTCACCCACCGCGGCGGTCGTATCCGGCGGCGAGTAGGGCGCAGGCAAGGCCCCAAGCGGGAACGTGACCGCATGGTCATCTGCCATCGCCGTCCCCGTCACGCATCCCCACGCGACCAGCAGCACGACGGCGGCCCTGGATACCGACACAAGCATGTTCCCCATACCGCGCAAGACCCCGGGCGGTGAGGATCCTTCCCGGCGGCCTCAGAGCCATTCGGCACACCACCTCTGTGCCCGACGCTTGCAAGATCCGGCGTGCTGCGCACGTGCGCAGCACGCCGGATCGAGGCGGGCTATCCGTCGCGGGTAGCGCGCGTGTAGGTGCTGAAGAGACGGTCCAGCGCCTGGGCCGCGAGGCGGTCGTGGGTGATCTCAGCCAGCGTCTCGGGCGAGATCGGGCCGTTGTGCTCGGGCAGGCGGTCCGCGTTGCTCATCGCCAAGTCGTAGCGACGGAGACCGAGGAGGTTGATCAGATCCTCGGTCAACGGGACCTCGAAGGTCTCCTGGGCCGGACCGACGTTGTCGGGGTTGCAGCCGACGGCGTCGACGAGATCGAACACGTCGCGGTAGCGCTGAAACAGACCGCACTGAGCGTCGGGGCTCAGGTCGAGCAAGTCCTCGAAGTGGTCGTGCTCGAACATCGCGACCTTCTTGGCCTCATCACGCAGAACGTCTGCGGTCTCGCGGTCGACGACGAGCGTCGTCGGCGCGTGGGTACGCTGCGGGGTACTCATGGGAGCTCTATCTCCTGTGGGTCATGCCCCCGGCCGCTCCAACGGCGCGGGGGTGATGTATTTGGTTGAAGGACGGAGCCTAGCCGGGAGAGTGGACGGAGGCGCTCGATTGCGCAGAATCGTTGCGATGTTCGAGAGTTGCTGTTCGAGTGGCGACACCACCAACAACGCTCGAGTGCCCGCGTCTGGGTGTTCAGCTCGACCGGGGTCGGGGTGCGCTGCGTGGTCTGTTGGCACCGAGGGGAGTGGGCGGGATCGGTGGCGCTGGGCGCAGGCTCGTCGTCCGCTGGCGTCGGGGCGGGCGATCCGTGCGCGGATCGGGGTCGGATTGAACGTCAGATGGACGTCGAAAACGACCCGGATCGCGCGCGTTGGCGGCGCGAGCGCGTAGAACCGAGGAGGCGATCCGTGATGTCGACATCCGAACGCAAAGCGGAAGCGCGGTGTTCGATGCCCACACGAACCGAACGCATCAGGCAGTGCACAACTTTCACCAAGCGCCGCAGGCCACCATCAACTGAGCGCGAGCGGAGCGGAGGTGGCGACATCACGGAGACGCCGACCAGCCAACCCCACACCGAACCCCCACCCACCGCCCCACAGAACCCATAGACCTACAAGATCTTCTTGATCCCCCCGATAGCCAGCGCATTCCCCCGCGCCAACACAGGAGCCAAGCGGCCAACGAAGGCCGCACCCGGCAGCCGCGGCGCCACCGCCATCGTCCACGTCAACCGCGTGCCACCACCCACACCAGGCTCCAGCAAGAAGTCCTCCGCCAGCCCATCGAACATCCGGCGCGATTGCGAGACGACCCGGAACGTCGCCCGGCGCCCGACGTCCCAGCGGTAGAACTCCTCCTCGATCGTCACCGACCGAAACAGCCGCAGGCGCCGCACAGCGCCGACCGTCTGCGGCCGGCCCGTCGTCCACACCAGCTGGTCGATGATCGGCGCCCACGACCACATCGCGTCGCTGCCCAAGGCCTCCCACACCTGCTCGGCCGGAGCGGCGAGCTCCACCGTGGCGGGGATCACGATCGGCGCGGTCTCGAAGAACGCGTCGTCGATGGGCTTCAACGTGTAGGTCATGAGCGCCAGATCACCAGACTTCTACTTCAGGCGCTCGACGATCAGCGCCTCGCCCTGACCCTGGGCGACGCACATCGTCTCGAGGCCGATCGTCTTGTCGAGCGTCTCGAGGTCGTTGAGCAGCGTCGTCATGATGCGCACGCCGGTCATCCCGAAGGGGTGGCCGAGCGCGATCGCGCCGCCGTGCGGGTTGAGGTCGTCGAGATCGATCCCGACCTCGGAGGCGATCGGCAGCACCTGTGCCGCGAACGCCTCGTTGAGCTCGGTGATGTCGATATCCGATGCGGTCATCCCGGCGCGGTCCAGCGCCTTCTTGATGGCACCGATCGGCGCAACGCCCATGTACTCGGGCTCGTTGCCCCACGTGGCGGCCGTGATGATGCGGGCGCGGGGCTTGAGGCCCAGCTCCGCTGCCTTCTCGGCGCTCATGATCAGCGCGGCGGCCGCGCCGTCGTTGAGCGGGCACGAGTTACCGGCCGTCACGGTGCCGCCCGGCTTGAAGGCCGGCTCCAGCGTGGCGAGCTTCTCGTAGGTCGACGAGGCGCGCGGGCCGTCGTCCTTGGAGACGACCGTGCCGTCGGCGAGCGTGACAGGCACGATCTCGCGGTCGAACACGCCGGCCTCCTGGGCCGCGACCGCACGCTCCTGCGAGCGCTGGGCGTAGCGGTCCTGATCCTCACGCGAGACGCCGTACTTGTCGGCGACGTTCTCGGCGGTCAGGCCCATCGCGATGTAGGCGTTGGGCTGGCCGTTGTTGCCCTGGAGGTTCTCGTTCTGATCCTCGGGGTGGGCGGCCTCCTGCGCGGCGTTGTAGCGCGAGACGAACTCGACGCCGCCGGCGATGTACACGTCGCCCTGGCCCGCGACGACCGCGTTGGCGGCGGCGCGGATGGCGTCGAGGCCGGACGCGCAGTAGCGCGAGACGGTCACGCCGTTGGTGGTCTGCGTGAGCTTGTCGCTCAGCAGCACCGCGATGCGGGCGATGTTGTTGGCCTGCAGGCCTTGGGGCAGGCCGCAGCCGGCGATGAGCTCCTCGACCGTGGTCGGGTCCACACCGGGGTTGCGCTCGAGCAGCTGATCGACCACAAACGCAAGGGTCTCGTCGGGACGCAGAGAAGCGAGCGAGCCCTTGAAGGCTCGGCCGACGGGCGTCCGGACGGCGTCAACGATGACGGCTTCGGGCATTGAAAATGATCCTCTCGGAGATGAAGCCCGGCGGTCGCACACCACGGGCAGGTTTATCCCCCGGCGGTCGCACACCACGGGGCCTACGCAGTACATGGTAGTGGCCCGGCGGGCCATTACCAGGCGCGAACCCTAGCGGAACATCTCCCAGTAGGAGCGGGCGATCATCCGCCGGGCGAAGACGGTCGCGTCGGGCGGCAGCGCGTCGTGGCGTGCCCAGCGCACGCTGGCGATCTCGGCTTCCGAGGGTCGAAGCTCGACGCCCGCGGCAACCTCCACGGCGAAGACGTGGATGCGCTCGCGCTTGCGATCGAAGCGCGACGCCACCTCGGCGATCGGGACGACCGTCAGCGGCTCGATGCCCAACTCCTCCTTGAGCTCGCGACGCAGCGTGACCGACGCCTCCTCGCCCGCGCGCACGTAGCCACCGGGAATGTCCCACTGATTCCGTCGCGCATAGGTGTGGCGGACGAGCAGCACCTCATCACCGCAGCAGACGACGGCCTTCATCCCGATGGTGTGTGGCCGCGTGATGAACCACCACGGGCGCAGCGCGAGGTACCCGGCCCGGTAGGCCCGGCGCAGCATGCGCGGCGAGAGCTGCCGGCGCAGGCGCGCCTCGATGGCCTCGATGACGCGCGGGGTCAGGGACTTGCGCTCGGTCATCGCCGCGCGACGGACATGCCCTAGGCCAAGACCTTGCCCAGCAGCGCGGCGTGGGCCGCGACGTCGCGGGCGTACGCCTCGAAGCCCGACGCGAACATCGCCTGCGGCCCGTCGCAGAGCGCGTGCTCGGGATCTTGATGGACTTCGACGATGATGCCGTCGGCCCCGACCGCGGCGGCCGCGCGCGAGAGCGGCTCGACCAGGCGACGGTCGCCGGCGGCGTGCGACGGGTCGACGATCACCGGCAGGTGCGTGTGCAGCTTGAGCCAAGCCACCGCGCCGAGGTCGAGCGTGAAGCGCGTCGCGGTCTCGAAGGTCCGGATGCCGCGCTCGCAGAGCATCACGTTCTCGTTGCCTTCCTTGAGCACGTAGTCGGCGGCCATCAGCAGCTCGTCCAAGGACGATGACAACCCGCGCTTGAGCAGGACGGGCTTGCCGAGCTTGCCCGCGACCTCGAGCAACGCGTAGTTCTGCATGTTGCGCGCGCCGATCTGCACGACGTCGGCGTGCTCGGCGATCGCGTCGGCGTGGGCGCTGTCGAGCAGCTCGGTGACGACCGGCAGCCCGGTCTCCTCGCGCGCCTGCGCGAGGATCTCCAGCGCCGGCACGCCGAGCCCCTTGAAGGCAAACGGCGACGTGCGCGGCTTGAACGCGCCGCCGCGCAGCATCGCCGCGCCACCCGCCTTGACGGCGTGCGCCACCGCCATCGTCTGCTCGCGCGTCTCGACCGTGCAAGGCCCGGCGATCAAGGTGAAGGTCTTGCCCCCGCCGACCTTGCGGCCGGCGATGTCGAGCACCGTCGCCTCGTGGTGGCTGAGCTCCGAGGACGCCAGCTTGTAGGGGCGTGAGATCGGCACGACGCGGTCGACGCCGCCCAGTCCCTCCAGGCCCAGCTCGCGGACGCCCTCCGGATCGCCGATCGCCCCGATGGCGGTCGTCAGCTCGCCGGGCATCACCCGCACGTGCACGCCGGTGGTCTCCAGGCGCGCGACGACGGCGTCGATCTCGGACTGCGTGGCCTGCGGGCTCATCACGATCATCATGGGCGTATCGCACTGTAGAGCGAGAACCGCTGCGGATTCCCCCACTGCTGTCCGGGCGGTGGCCTGGATTGTGCGCCGCCGCCGCGCCGGTCATCCTGCTGGCAGTGTTCTGGCGCATCGCCAAGCTCCCCCTGACGGCTACGCCGTGGAAGGACCTCGCCTACATCTCGCTCGGCCTCGCGTCCGGGATCTTCGCCCTGACGTTCTTCTTCGTCGGCCCGTTCCTGTCGATCCTGTTGATCATCACCTTGATCGGGATCCCCAAGCTGCTGCTCGACATGTGGCTGACACAGCTGTGGGCCAACGGCGAGCGCATGCGCGGGGCGCTGGCCGGCGTCCCGATCCCACTGTCGCGCCGGCGCTGGCGTGGCGAGACGATCGTGCAGCGCGTGCGCAACGCGATTACCGATCCGATGACGTGGCGCGAGTTGGTGTGGTTGATCCTCATGTTCGCGGTCGGCACCGCGTCGTTTGTCGCGGGGGTCACCGCGTTCAGCGTCGGCGTCGGCTTCCTGACGCTGCCGCTGTGGGCGTGGTCGCTGCCCGACGGCGTCGAGGTGGGCATCACAACGATCCGCTCGGTCGGCTGGATGATCCTCTTCGCGGCGATCGCCGGGCCGCCGGCGGCGGTGCTCGGCGCCTGGATCCTTCGCGGCAGCGCGCTCGTCCAGGCCAAGCTGGCCCAGGCGCTGCTCGAAGGTGAGGAGCAGGAGCGGATCACCGAGTTGCAGGTCTCGCGCGCCGGCGCGGTGGACGCGGCGGCCGGCGAGCTGCGCCGGATCGAGCGCGACCTGCACGACGGCGCCCAGGCGCGGCTGGTCGCGCTGGCGATGGAGATCGGGATGGCGCGCGAGCAGCTGGAGCGCGACCCCGAGGCCGCCGCCGCGCTGCTAGCCGGCGCGCACGAGGACGCCAAGACCGCGCTGGTCGAGCTGCGCGACCTCGCGCGCGGCATCCACCCTGCGATCCTCACCGATCGCGGTCTTGACGCGGCGGTGAGCGCGCTGGCGGCGCGCTGCCCGGTGCCGTGCACGGTCGCGATCGACCTGCCGGACCGGCTGCCGGCGGCGGTCGAGTCGGCGGCCTACTTCACGATCGCCGAGGCGCTGACCAACGTGGCCAAGCACAGCGGCGCGGCGCACTGCGCGATCACGGGCGAGGTCAAGGACATGATCTTGGCCGTCGAGGTGACCGACGACGGCCGCGGTGGCCTGCGCGAGTCCGCGGGAACCGGGATCGCCGGGTTGCGCGGTCGGGTCGAGGCGCTTGACGGGCGCCTGTTAGTCGTCAGCCCGGCAGGTGCCGGGACCGTGCTGCGAGCGGAGCTGCCATGCGCGTCGTGATCGCCGAAGACCTCGTCCTGCTGCGCGACGGCCTCGTGCGGCTGCTGACCGCACATGGCCACGAGGTGGTCGCCGCGGTCGGCGACGGCCCGGCGCTGGTGGCGGCAGTCGACGAGCACCGGCCCGACATCGCGATCGTCGACGTGCGGCTGCCGCCGTCGCAGCGCGACGAAGGGCTGCGCGCAGCGCTGGAGGCGCGGCAGCTCGTGCCGGGGACGCCGGTGCTCGTGCTGTCGCAGTACGTCGAGGAGTCTTATGCCGCTGAGCTGCTGGCGGACGGCGCGGGTGCCGTCGGCTACCTCCTGAAAGACCGTGTCGCCGACCCGTCGGACTTCGTCGCCCAAGTCACCCGTGTGGCCGAGGGCGGAACCGCGATCGACCAGGAGGTGGTCCGTCAGTTGCTCGCCCGCCGCCGCGCCGACGACCCGCTGGAGGAGCTGACCCCGCGCGAGCGCGAGGTGCTCGAGTTGATGGCCCAGGGGCTGTCGAACGCCGCGATCGCCCAGCGGCTGGTCGTCACCGACGGGGCGATCGAGAAGCACGTGACGAACATCTTCGGGAAGCTGGGCTTGCACACCGCAGCCGGCGGGAACCTGCGGGTGCTCGCGGTCCTGGCCTGGCTGCGCGCAGCGCAGTGATCGCCGCGTGTCAGGGGTCCGGGAACGGCTGGACCGGCAGGTTCACCGGCACCTCACGCGCGCCCAACTCATAGGTCCCGCCGTAGGCCGTGCGCAGCGTGGCCGCCGTGCCGTCGCGCGGGATCACGACAGCCTCGAGCTCGGCGATTGAGCAGTTGGCGACGTGATGCTCGCCGCCGTCCGGATCGGCGTAGCGCCACACGACGGTCTGGGAGCGGTTGCTGTGGACGGTCAGCCGCAGGCGTGCGTCGTGGCCGTGGAGGTTGAGATCGAGATGTGATGGGCCTTCGTTGGCGTGCATCCGCGCGCCCAGCCCACCGATCCGGACCCGCTCGCCGTTGAGCGAGACGACGCCGTTGGCGACCCACGGCGTGAGCACGCGGCCGACGCGGATGCGCCCGAGCGCGATGTCGAGCCAGTCGTCGGGCCGATCCTCAAAGAGCACGCCGTGCAGCCAGATCCAGCGCTCGGCGTGCTGGGCGCCCCAGTTGTGGCCGATCATCCCCGGCCATCCGTCGAGCTCGAAGGTCTCGCCGCCAAAGGTCACCGTGCCGCTGACGTGCACGTGCGGCCGCGGGCTCTCCAGCTTGGTCTTCGGCAGCGGCGCCGAGTACATGAAGGACTTGGGCAGATGGCGTAGCGGTGGCTCGCTGCCGGTCCAGGTGAGATCCCACTTGGCCGGCCCGGCGGCGCCGTGCACCCCGTCAGGACCGAAGCTGCTCTCCCCCACGCGCAGCCAGCCGTCGACCTGCGGATCGTCGGACGACTCCTTGTAGGCCAGCGGCTCGGGCCGATCAGCGTCGAAGACCGTCAGCCAGATCGACCCCACCGGCGCCTCGCCGGGAGCCTGGTGGACGGTGTGGCGCAACCACACCGAGCGCGGGCGCTCGGGATCGACCGCCCGCACATAGAAGGACTCGTAGCCGCCGGCCTCCCCGAAGAAGGGGAAGCGGGTGGTCAGTCCTGACCGTGTCGCAGCCCGAGCCACAGCCAGAAGGGATAGGTGGCGAAGATCGCGGCGCTGACGGCGTGCGTCGACGTGCCGGCGCGGTCGGGGTCCATCTTGAAGACGCCGGAGTTGAGCATCCAGTCGCGGCCGCTGCGCGCGCGGCAGAGGCGCCAGATCGGCTTGGTCCAGCCCTTGTCGAGGTAGAGCGAGATGCTCGTGACGACGAAGACGCCGATCGTCGCGAGGGCGAGCGGGCGCTGACGCTCGGGCGGCACCGCTTCTGCAATGACGCGGCCATTGGCGTACAACCAGGGTGGGTCGATCAGGAAAGACATCGTCGGGGTGCTCCGTGTCGCGGTGGCAAGACTCTCACGCGAGCAGCCGGTCGGCCAGTCGGGTGGCGAGAGCCATGATGGTCAGCTGGGGGTTGACGCCCAGCGCGGTCGGGACGGCGCTGCCGTCGCAGACGTACAAGTTGGTCGTTCCGTGGGGGGCGCCGTCGGCGTCAAGGACACCGTCGGCGGCGCGCGCGGCCATCCGTGCGGTGCCGAGCGGATGGAAGGCCATCAACTTGAGCTCGCGCGCGGTGACGGTGTGGCGCTGGAGCGGCGTGAGGTCGCCGTCGCGGAGCTCAGGCACGGCGCCAACGGGAAGGATGACGCGGCGTGCGCCGGCCGCGAAGAGCAACTGCGCGAGCCGCTCGATCCCGCGGGCGACGGTCGCGGTGTCCTGCGCGTTGAGGTCATAACGGACGATCGGGCGGCCGGCGCGGCGGGCCAGCTTGCCGGTGGGGATGTGTCCGCGGGTGGTGTCGCGGATCATCATCCCGAACTGGGCGATGTTGCGGTACTCGAGCATCAGCTCGCGATGCGCGGGGCCTGAGAACGGAACGGCCATCGCGAGGTAGTCGGGCGGTCCGGCGATCCCCTCCAACATGATGCCCTCGTCGGCGAACTCGTCGATGCCGTAGGACTGCGGGACGCCCCGGGCCATGTCCACCACCTCGTCCATCAGACCCCAGACGGCGGTGGCAGGATGGATCGAGAGATTGCGGCCAAGCCACGGGTTGGTGATGCCGCTGGCGGCGAGCAGCCCAGGTGTGTGCAGCGTGCCGGCGGCGAGGACGACGACGGGCGCGTCGATGGTGAGGCGGCCGCCGCCACGGGTGGTGGCGAGGATGCCCCGCGCGGTCTTGTTGTCGTCGAACAGGACGCGCCGCGCGCGCGAGCAGGTGTAGGTGGTGGCGCCGGCAGCATGCGCCGCCTTCATGTAGGCCTCGCCGGCGTGCTGCTTGGCGCCCGTCGGGCAGCCGAAGGCGCAGACGCCGGAGCCGACGCAGCCGCGCGCGTTGCGGTTCAGGAAGTGACCCGACCAGCCGAGCTTCTCAGCACCGCGCTTGGCGATCAGTGCGTTGGCACCGGCGAGCGCCTCGGTGACGCGCGCGACGCCGATGGTCTCCTCGACCCGGGCGTAGAGATCGTCGAGCGTTCCGGCTCCCAGCGCGCCGAGACCAAGCTCGCTCGCCCACTGGTCTTGCACGGCGGCCGGCGCACGAAAGCAGGTGCCGGAGTTGACGAGCGTCGTGCCGCCGACCGCCCGGCCGGTGGGCAGCATGATTGTCGGCGTTCCCGCCGTCGCGCTCTGGCCCGCGTCGCGGTAGAGCAGCGCGGTCATGTCGCGCGGGCGGGCGTTGAGCTCGTGCTGGGCGAAGGCCTGACCGTCTTCGATGACGACGACGCGCTGCCCGGCCTCGGCCAGCGCTCGGGCCACCGGCGCGCCACCGGCACCGGAGCCGACGATGCAGACATCCGCGCGCACGTGGCGCTCGCCGCTGATGCGCGCGCCGTCGATGGTGCCGCCGGTGATGGGCTCGGTGAGCAGGCTCACGGCGTGGCCTCCGGCAGCGAGCACGGTGAAGCGGTCAGCGCGGCGCGCGAGCCCGGGACATAGCCCAGCAACGCCGAGACCTGCGCGTCGCCGTAGTAGCTCACGGCCGCCGAGGCGCGCAGGGCCTCGACCAGCGTGCGGCCGCCGGGCCGATGCGCGAGGCGCTCCAGCACGGCGAGGCGTGCCGGCGGCGAGAGCCGACGCCAACGGGTCCGGGCCTTTGTGAGCCGCGGTGCGATCTCCAGCGCGAGCAGCACGGCGCGCAACCCCATGCGGTTGATCGGCGGAGCGAGGGCCAGCCAGGTGTCGAAGGCCCGGACCGCGTCGGTCTTGTCAATCGGCGGCAGCGGCGGCGCGGGCGCCAGCAGGGTGTCGGCGACGCAGGCGAAGATCGACGCCTCTCGCGGCGAGAGGACCGTCACGCCGAGCCGTCCTCTGCGTGGGAGTCGAGCATCCGCTGCTCCTGGGCCGTCGCCAGCCGCTCGACGGCCGACGCGGCGCGCCCACCCTCCCCTGCCGCGATCGCCCGCGCCGCACGCCGATACAGCGGCGCCAGCTCCTCACGACCGGTGACGATCGGACGAAAGCGCTCGAGGTGACCGAGGTAGAGCTCGCGGATCGAGTTGAGGATCAACGTGAAGACGAGGTTGCCCGCCGCGTCGATGACGGTCGCCATGAACGCGAGGTCGATCAGCTGCGCCGCGGCGTCATCCTCAGCGGTCGCGAACGCTTCGGCGAGCTCGAGCAGCGTCCGCTCGTGCGCCCGGCCACGACGCTCGGCCGCCAGCCGCGCCGACTCGACCAGCAGCAGCCGCCGCGCCTCGAACAGCGCGCCGGTCAGCGCCGGGTCGACGGTGACCGCATAGGCCAGCACGTCAAGCCCAGACTTCGCACGCCAGTCCTGCACCCGCATCGCATCGCCATGCTTGACGTCGACGAGCCGCAGCTGCTCCAGCCGCTTGATGCCCTCGCGCAGCGAGGCCATGTTGACCCCCAAGTCCGCCGCGAGCGCGCGCTGCGGCGGCAGCCGGTCGCCGGGCGCGTAACGACCATCGAGCACCGCGGCGACAAGCTGACGAAAGACCTGCTCGGGCAGGGATGAGCGGGCGACGGCCATACAGCGGGACAGTGTTCCGGTGTTCGGAACAATTGTCAAACAGCAGCCCAAGGCTGAGAGCTGAGGGCCCCTCAGCTCACAGCCCTAGGTCACGCACGCCCAACTCATCGAACCCAATGTGATGCGCCAGCTCATGGCGCACGGTCACCATCACCTGATGGCGCAACAGATCTGCGTCATGCCCGAAATCCCGCCGCAA